>NZ_JBIBUK010000002.1:0-299856 GCF_043079345.1 Streptomyces sp. NPDC015220
AACACCCCGCTCAGAGAGGGCGGCGAGGAATACCTGGACTCGGAGAAGTACCAGCTCAAACCCCGCGACTGGGCCGCCGCCGAACGCGAGGGCCGGACCATCGCCCCGCTGATCACCCGCCTCAACGCCATCCGCCGCCGCAGTCCGGCCCTCCGGCAGCTGCGCGACATCCACTTCCACCACGCCGACAAGGACCAGGTGATCGCCTACTCGAAGCGGAGCGGATCGAACACGGTCCTGGTGGTGGCCAACCTCGACCCGCACCACACCCAGGAGGCCACGGTCTCGTTGGACATGCCGCAACTCGGCCTGGACTGGCACGAGTCGGTGCCGGTGCGCGACGAGCTCACCGGTGAGACCTACCACTGGGGCAGGGCCAACTATGTGCGTCTCGAACCGGGTCACCGGCCGGCGCACGTCCTCACCGTCCTGCGACCGTCCACCCCGCAGATCGGAGGGTCACCCACAACATGATCGTCAATGAGCCCGTTCCGGACACCTTCGAGGACACCCCCGCCAAGGACCGCGACCCGGAGTGGTTCAAACGCGCCGTCTTCTACGAGGTCCTCGTCCGCTCCTTCCAGGACAGCAACGGCGACGGCGTCGGCGACCTGAAGGGCCTGACCGCCAAACTCGACTATCTGCAATGGCTCGGCGTGGACTGCCTGTGGCTGCCGCCGTTCTTCAAGTCCCCTCTGCGGGACGGCGGTTACGACGTGTCCGACTACACCGCCGTACTCCCCGAATTCGGCGACCTCGCCGACTTCGTGGAATTCGTCGACGCCGCCCACCAGCGCGGCATGCGGGTCATCATCGACTTCGTCATGAACCACACCAGCGACCAGCACCCGTGGTTCCAGGAATCCCGCAAGGACCCCGACGGCCCCTACGGCGACTACTACGTGTGGGCAGACGACGACAAGCAGTACCAGGACGCGCGGATCATCTTCGTCGACACCGAGGCGTCCAACTGGACGTACGACCCGGTCCGCAAGCAGTACTACTGGCACCGGTTCTTCTCCCACCAGCCGGACCTGAACTACGAGAACCCGGCCGTGCAGGAGGAGATGATCTCCGCGCTGAAGTTCTGGCTGGATCTCGGCATCGACGGCTTCCGGCTGGACGCGGTGCCCTACCTGTACCAGCAGGAGGGCACCAACTGCGAGAACCTGCCCGCCACCCACGCCTTCCTCAAGCGGGTGCGCAAGGAACTCGACGCCCAGTACCCCGACACGGTGCTGCTGGCGGAGGCGAACCAGTGGCCGGAGGACGTCGTCGACTACTTCGGCGACTACGCCGCCGGCGGCGACGAGTGCCACATGGCGTTCCACTTCCCGGTGATGCCGCGGATCTTCATGGCCGTGCGGCGCGAGTCGCGTTACCCGGTCTCCGAGATCCTCGCCAAGACCCCGGCGATCCCCTCGAACTGCCAGTGGGGCATCTTCCTGCGCAACCACGACGAGCTGACCCTGGAGATGGTCACCGACGAGGAGCGCGACTACATGTGGGCCGAGTACGCCAAGGACCCGCGGATGCGCGCCAACATCGGCATCCGCCGCCGCCTGGCGCCCCTGCTGGACAACGACCGCAACCAGATCGAGCTGTTCACCGCGCTGCTGCTGTCGCTGCCCGGAAGCCCGATCCTGTACTACGGCGACGAGATCGGCATGGGCGACAACATCTGGCTCGGCGACCGCGACGCCGTGCGCACCCCCATGCAGTGGACGCCGGACCGCAACGCCGGCTTCTCCTCCAGCGACCCCGGGCGCCTCTACCTGCCCACGATCATGGACCCGGTCTACGGCTACCAGGTCACCAACGTCGAGGCGTCGATGTCCTCGCCCTCCTCGCTGCTGCACTGGACCCGCCGCATGATCGAGATCCGCAAGCAGAACCCCGCCTTCGGACTCGGCTCCTACACCGAACTGCAGTCCTCCAACCCGGCCGTCATCGCCTTCCTCCGCGAGTACGAGGACGACCTCGTGCTGTGCGTGCACAACTTCTCCCGCTTCGCACAGCCCACCGAACTGGATCTGAGCGCCTTCCGCGGCCGGAACCCGGTCGAGCTGTTCGGCGGGGTGCGCTTTCCGGCCATCGGGGAGCTGCCGTACCTGCTGACCCTGGCGGGACACGGTTTCTACTGGTTCCGGCTCCGCGGGGACGCCGTGGTCTAGCCGCTCCGCGGTGGGGCGGTTTCCGCCGCCCCACCTGTGGGCACGCGTGAGTCACACCCGACCAGCGATTGGACGCGACGCCATGTCGGAAGCCATGTCGCAAGCCGTCACCCGCTCCGCCACGCCCAGCGGCCCAGGTCTCCTGGCCTCGCTGGACCCGCTGCTGCGCGAGTGGCTGCCCCGGCAGCGCTGGTTCGCGGGCAAGGGACGCCCGGTCACCGGTTTCTCGCTGGTCGCGGCCACCGAGCTGCTGCCGTCCGACGGGAAGCTCGGCCTGTACCACCTGCTGCTCCGCGCCCACCAGCCGCTGGCGCCGGTGCAGGGGCAGGTCCCGCACCCCGGGGACTGCTACCAGCTGCTCATAGGCGTGCGCGAGGCGCTGCCGCCGAGGCTGGCGCCCGCGCTGATCGGCCATGTGCACGACGGCCCGCTCGCCGGACGCACGGTGTACGAGGCCCTTTACGACCCCCGGCCCGCCGAGGTGCTTCTGGAGGCGCTGCGCACCCAGGCCCGGATCGGCGGGCTGCGTTTCGAACGGCGCGACGAGATACGCACCGACCTGGTGCCGCGGGTGGTGACCGCCGAGCAGTCCAACTCGTCGGTCGTCTACGGCGACACCTTCATCCTGAAACTGCTCCGCCGGGTCCTGCCCGGGGTCAACCCCGATCTGGAGCTGCCGCTCGCGCTGGCCCGCGAGGGCTGCCCGCGGGTGCCCCCGCCGACGGCCTGGATGACCGCCGAGGTGGCCGAGGAGTCGTACGTCCTCGGGGTGCTCCAGCCCTTCGTGCAGGGCGCCGCGGACGGCTGGGAGCTGGCCCTGCGCCAGCTCGCCAAGGGCGAGGACTTCAGCTCGCAGGCACGGGCGCTGGGCCGGGCCACCGCCGAGGTGCACACCGCGCTGGCCCGGGCACTGCCCACGGTCACCCTGGCCCACCTCCAGCTCCAGTCCCTGGTCGACGGCATGACCGAGCGCCTGGCGGCGGCGGCGCAGGCGGTGCCCGCGCTGGGCCCGTACGTGCCCGGCCTGCGCTCCGCCTTCGAGGCCCTGGCCGACCTGTCCGCGGAGGGTCACACCTGGACCGCCCAGCGCATCCACGGCGACCTCCACCTCGGTCAGTGCCTGCGCTCGCCCTCGGGCCGGTGGTCGTTGATCGACTTCGAGGGGGAGCCCGCGAAACCGCTGGCCGAGCGGCGGATGGCGCAGCCGGTGGTGCGGGACGTCGCCGGGATGCTGCGCTCCTTCGACTACGCGGCGCACTCGGCCGGCGGCCCGCCCGCGCCGGGCTGGGCGGCGGCCTGCCGGGCCGCTTACTGCTCCGGATACGCCGAGGTCAGCGGGAGCGATCCACGCACCGACCCGGTCCTGCTGCGGGCCTACGAGACGGACAAGGCGGTCTACGAGGTCCTCTACGAGGCCCGGAACCGCCCCGACTGGCTGCCGGTGCCGCTCTCGGCGGTGCGCCGGCTGGCCGCCGGCGCCGAGGCCGAGGCCCGCTGACCCCCCGCACCACCCCATTCGCCCTGCACCGCCCTGTGCCGAGGAGGCTTTGCCCGTGACTGCCCGCTCTTCGTCCAGCGGTTCGGACCCGAAGCAGACGGCCGAGACGGCCGGCCCGGAACAGCCGGCGGTCGCGAGGAAGGCCCCCGCTAAGAAGGCCCCCGCTAAGAAGGCGGCGGCGAAGAAGACGGCCGCCAAGAAGGCCACCGCGGAGAAGGCGGTGGCCAGGAGGGCGGCCACGAGGACCGCCGACGCGACGAAGGCGGTCGGGGCCCCCGGCACCGCGAAGGCGGCCATGGCCAGGAAGGCGGCCGCCGCGAAGACCGCCGCCGAGCAGGCCCCGGCGGCGAAGAGGACCGCGAAGGCCCCGGCGGCGAAGAAGACCGCCGCGGAAAAGGCGGTCACGGAGAAGTCGGTGGCCAAGAAGGCAGCGGCCGAGAAGACGGCGGCGAAGAAGACGGCCGCGGAGAAGGCGGTCGCCAAGAAGACCTCGGCCGAGAAGGCGGCCGCCAAGAAGACGGCGGCGAAGAAGACGGCGGCGGCGGCGGCGAAGGCTCCCGCCGGGAAGGCGGCCGGGAAGAAGGCTGCGGCGCCCCGGGTCGCGGCCCCGCCCGTCTCCGCGGCGCCCGCCGTCTCCGCGGCCGTCGACGCGCTGGACCGGGAGCGGCTGCTCAGCGGCACGCACCACGACCCGCACTCGGTACTCGGTGCGCATCCCGTGGCCGGCGGGGTGGCCGTGCGGGCCTTCAGGCCGTACGCGCTGGGCGTCGCCGTCGTCGCCGGGGACCTCCAGGTGGAACTGAGGCACGACGGCGACGGGTTCTTCTCCGGGCTGCTGCCGCTGGAGGACGTACCGGAGTACCGGCTCGAGGTGGCGTACGCGGGGACGGTGCAGGACACCGAGGACGCGTACCGGTTCCTGCCCACGCTGGGCGAGCTGGACCTGTACCTGATCGGCGAGGGGCGGCACGAGCAGCTGTGGCAGGCGCTCGGGGCGCACCCGACGACCCACCAGGGGGTGGCCGGGACCCGGTTCGCGGTGTGGGCGCCCAACGCCCGGGGCGTACGGATCGCCGGCACCTTCAACTACTGGGACGGCACCGCGTACCCGATGCGCTCGCTGGGCGCGACGGGCGTGTGGGAGCTGTTCGTGCCCGGGATCGGCGAGGGCGAGCTGTACAAGTTCGAGATCACCCGGCCGGACGGTTCGAAGACGCTGCGCGCCGACCCGATGGCCCGCCGTACCGAGGTGCCCCCGGCCACGTCGTCGGTCGTCACCGCCTCGCACCACGAGTGGCGGGACGAGGAGTGGATCGCCCGCCGCGCCGAACGGCCCGCGCACGAGGCGCCGTTCTCGGTGTACGAGGTCCACCTGCCCTCCTGGCGGCCGGGTCTGACCTACCGCGAGCTCGCCGACCAGCTGCCCGCCTATGTGCGCGACCTCGGCTTCACCCACGTGGAGCTGATGCCGGTCGCCGAGCACCCCTTCGGCGGCTCCTGGGGCTACCAGGTCACCGGCTTCTACGCGCCCACCGCCCGCCTGGGCACCCCGGACGACTTCAAGTACCTGGTGGACGCCCTGCACCGGGCCGGTATCGGCGTGCTGATGGACTGGGTGCCGGCGCACTTCCCGCGCGACGAGTGGGCGCTGGCCGAGTTCGACGGGCGCCCGCTCTACGAACACTCCGACCCGCTGCGCGCCGCGCACCCCGACTGGGGCACCCTGGAGTTCGACTTCGGCCGCCGCGAGGTACGCAACTTCCTGGTCGCCAACGCCCTGTACTGGTGCGAGGAGTTCCACATCGACGGGCTGCGGGTCGACGCGGTCGCCTCCATGCTCTACCTGGACTACTCGCGCGAGCCGGGGCAGTGGCGGCCGAACGAGTACGGCGGCCGGGAGAACCTGGACGCGGTGGCGTTCCTCCAGGAGATGAACGCCACCGTGTACCGCAGGGTGCCGGGCGTGGTGACCGTGGCGGAGGAGTCGACGGCCTGGGACGGGGTCACCCGCGCCACCCACCACCGGGGTCCGAGCGGCTTCGGCGGTCTCGGTTTCGGCCTCAAGTGGAACATGGGCTGGATGCACGACTCGCTCGCCTACATGAGCAACGATCCGGTGCACCGCAGGTACCACCACGGCGAGATGACCTTCTCGATGGTGTACGCCTACAGCGAGAACTACGTGCTGCCGATCTCCCACGACGAGGTGGTGCACGGCAAGGGCTCGCTGGTGTCGAAGATGCCCGGCGACTGGTGGCAGCAGCGTGCCAACCTGCGTGCCTACCTGGCCTTCATGTGGTCGCACCCCGGCAAGCAACTCCTCTTCATGGGGCAGGAGTTCGCCCAGGGCGCCGAGTGGTCCGAGGAGCGCGGACCGGACTGGTGGCTGATCGATCCGGCCTACGGCGCGGCGGCCGACCACCGCGGCGTTCTGGACCTGGTGCGCGACCTCAACTCCGTCTACCGCGCCACCCCCGCCCTGTGGGCGCGCGACGTCCACCCCGACGGCTTCCGGTGGGTCGTCGGCGACGCGGCGGACGACAACGTGTTCGCCTTCCTGCGCTGCGCCGCCGACGGCTCCCCGCTGCTGGCGGTGTCGAACCTCGCCCCGGTCGTCCGCCCCGACTACCGCCTCGGCGTCCCCGACGACGTGCCCGCCTGGCTGGAGGTGCTCAACACGGACGCGGCCCGCTACGGCGGCAGCGACGTCGTCCGGCCGGACCCGGTCAAGCCGGAGCCGCAGGGCTGGCACGGGTTCCCCGCGAGCATCCGGCTGACCCTGCCGCCGCTGGCGACGGTGTGGCTGCGCCCGGCCTGAGGTCCGGGCGCGGGCGCTACCGCGCGAACGCCTCCGCCAGAGCGGGGGGCAGGGCCCCGGTGTGCAGCACGCCGAGCCGCTGGGTGGCCCGGGTCAGGGCCACGTACAGATCGCTGGTGCCGTAGCGGCCGGGTTCGACCACGAGCACGGAGTCGAACTCCAGGCCCTTGGCCTGGCGCGGGTCCAGCAGGACCACCGCGTGCGTCAGGTCGGGCTCGGCGCCGGCCGTCACCCCGTCCAGCTGGGCGGCCAGGCGGCGGTGCAGGTCGCGCGGGGCGATCACGGCGAGCCGGCCCTCCGCCGGGGTGAGTTCGGCGACGGCCTTCTCCACCGCGCCGGGCAGGTCGTCGGTGGCCCGGGCCCAGGGCCGTACACCCGTGGAGCGGACCGAGCTCGGCGGCCGGAAGGCCGGGTTCTCGGCGCGGACCACGGCCGCCGCCACGTCCATGATCTCGGCGGGGGTGCGGTAGTTGACGCCGAGGCGGGTGTGCTCCCAGCGGTCCTCGACGTACGGCTGGAGGATGTCCGCCCAGGCGCCGACGCCGGCCGCCTCCGCGGTCTGGGCGGGGTCGCCGACCAGGGTCATCGAGCGGGTCGGGCTGCGCCGCATCAGCAACCGCCACGCCATCGGCGACAGCTCCTGCGCCTCGTCGACGATGATGTGCCCGAAGGCCCAGGTCCGGTCGGCCGCGGCTCGCTCCGCGGCGCTGCGGTGGTCGTCCTCCTCGTGCCGCTCGGCGAACCGCTCGGCGTCGATGACGTCGTGCGCGGACAGGACCTCCGAGGCGTCCGGGTCGCCGTCCTCCTTGTCCTCGAACTCATACGTCCGCGAGGCGTACGACACGTCGAGGACGCCCTGGGCGTAGGCGATCTGTTCCGCGCGCTCGCGTTCGGCGCGGGCCCGGGCCGTCCGGTCGTCCTCGCCGAGCAGTTCGGCGGCCTCGTCGAGGAGCGGGACGTCCGCCACGGTCCAGGCACGGGTCACCGGGCGGCGGATCGCGGCCGCGTCCTCGTCGCGGACGTACCCCTCCGGCTCCGCCAGGAAGTCCGCGACCAGCCGCCGCGGGGTCAGCCGCGGCCACAGCCGGTCGACGGCCGCCCAGACCTCGGGGTTCTCGGCGAGCTCGTCGCGGATCTGGGTGATGTCGCTGGGATCGAGGAGGTTGGATCCGTCGTAGGGGTCGGTGCCGATGCGCTCGGCGACCATGTCGGTGAGCGTGTTCAGGATGTGGCCCTCGAAGTGTTCGCGGGCCACGTTGTGGGGCAGCCCCGCGGCACGGGTGCGTTCGCGGGCGACGTTCACCAGACCGTCGTCGAGCATCAGGACCTCGCGGTCGTGCTCGATGGCGATCACCGGGTCGGGCAGCGCCTGCCGGTCCCGAACGACGGCGGCGAGCACGTCGGCCATGTCGGCGCGCCCCTTCACGGCGGCCGCCTCCGGGGTGTCGGCGGCCGTCGCCCGCACGCCGGGGAACAGCTCGCCGACGGTCGCGAGGAGCACGCCGGTCTCGCCGAGCGAGGGCAGCACCTCGCCGATGTAGCCGAGGAACGCCGGGTTGGGGCCGACGATCAGCACGGCCCGGCGGGCGAGCAGCTCGCGGTGCTCGTACAGCAGGTAGGCGGCCCGGTGCAGGGCGACGGCGGTCTTGCCGGTGCCCGGACCGCCCTCGACCACCAGCACCCCGCGGTGCGGTGCGCGGATGATGCGGTCCTGGTCGGCCTGGATGGTGCGCACGATGTCGCCCATCCGGCCGGTGCGGGCCGAGTCGAGCGCGGCGAGCAGCACCGCGTCGCCGGTCGGGTCCTCGTGGCCGGTGCGGGTGGCGTCGCCGAGGTCGAGGATCTCGTCGTGCAGGGCGGTGACCCGGCGCCCGTCGGTGGTGATGTGCCGGCGGCGGCGCAGCCCCATCGGGGTGTGGCCGGTGGCCAGGTAGAAGGGGCGGGCGACGGCGGCCCGCCAGTCGATCAGGATCGGGGTGTGCTCGGCGTCGTCGGCGCGCAGGCCGATGCGGCCGATGTGGTGGCGGGCGCCGTCGACGAGGTCGATCCGGCCGAAGCAGAGCGAGCCGTCCACGGCGTTCAGCGCGGCGAGCAGCCCGGAGCGTTCCGCGACGAGGATGTCCCGCTCCAGCCTGGCCTGCATGGGCTTGTCGCCCTGTGCGAGGGCGTCCGCGACGGCGGTCTCGGTGTCACCGCGCAGGGCGTCCACACGCGTGTACAACCCGTCGATGAATTCCTGTTCCTGTCGCAATTCATCGTCTGGAAAATCGGTGTTTGACAATTCCGCTCCCGCCCGGATATACTGTGCTCAGTGAACTTCTTCGCGACCCCGCATCCATAAGTCGCGAACTACCGAATATACGCAAAGAAATCCCCCGGGCGCAATTGCCCGGGGGATTTCTTCGTTCACGGCCCGACCGTCACAGCACGTCGGACAGCTCCTCCAGCAGCCGCCGCTTGGGCCGTGCTCCCACCATGGACTTCACGGGCTCGCCGTCCCGGAACACCATGAGGGTGGGCGTGCCCAGCACGCCGTACGCGATCGTGGTCCGCGGGTTGTGGTCCACGTCCAGCTGGACGATCTTCAACCGGTCGCCCTCCTCGTGGGCGATGGCGCCGAGCACCGGCGCCAGCTGCCGGCACGGCCCGCACCACTCGGCCGTGAACTGCACCAGCACCGGCAGCTCCGCTTCGAGCACCTCCGTCTCGAAGTCCGCGTCCGTCACTTCGCCCACACCGGCCATCTGCCTGATCACCGCTGTCGCCCTCCCAGTTCGCACACGGGTTCCGGGCCCCCCGGAACCAGCGCGTCGGCGGCCAGCTCGTCCCGCGCCTGCTCGGCCCGCTCGAGCTGCGCGCCGACCTTCGCCCGCACCGCCCGCAACTCGCCGATCAGCGCGTCCAGCTCGTCGAGCTTGCGCCGGTAGACCGCGAGCGACGCCGGGCAGGAGTCGCCCTCCGGGTGCCCGGCCCGCAGACACTCCACGAACGGCCGGGTCTCCTCCAGGTCGAACCCGAAGTCCCGCAGCGTCCTGATCTGCCGGAGCAGCCTCAGGTCGCGCTCGTCGTACGTGCGGTGCCCGTGGACGTCCCGCCGCGCGGGCAGCAGCCCACGCGACTCGTAGTACCGCAGCGCCCGCGTCGTGGTCCCGGCCCGTTCGGCCAGCTCGCCGATTCGCATGTCCCCGACCGTACGGCTTGACGTCGGCGTCAAGGCAACAGCGCACGTCCCGGCCGCCGGACCGGCCGGTCCGGCGCGACGCGTTCCGCGAAAGGGTCCGGCCTCGGCCGCTCAGACCATCAGACCGGCCGACTCCTCCACCTCCAGCAGCGAGGCGCTGCGGCGTTCCTCGTCGAACGCGCGGCGGCCGCCGCGGAGGCCGAAGAGGCGTTTGGTGACGGCGATGTAGAGGACGGCGATGATGTTGAGGGTCAGGGTGGCGATCTTCAGGGCGCTGATGTGCTCGGTGAGTTCGTAGATCTCCAGCGGCAGGAAGGCGGCGGTGGCGACCACCGTCAGGTACTCCGCCCAGCGTTCGGCGTACCACAGGCCGACCGCCTCGACGATCTCGACCAGCGCGTACGCCAGCAGCAGCCCGGCCACCAGCAGCAGCGTGGAGTGCTTGTAGCCGAAGGTCTTCTGGATGGTGCCGACGACCGGCGAGTGGTCCAGGTCGTAGTGGAAGTGCCGGAAGACCGGACGGAAGACGTCCAGGTACTCCTCGAACAGCCGGCGCACCGCGTCCTGGCTGTTGCTGAACTTCCAGACGGCCACGGCGACCAGCACGATGAAGACTCCGCGCACGGCCCGTTCGACGGCGAGGAAGCGCAGGACGAACAGGTCCCGCAGCACCTTGCCGCGCGGCACCAGCGGGGCGTTGGCGGCCGGACCGGAGCCGTGCGGCTCGCCGAGCGCGAAGTCGCCGCAGCGCAGGCAGCGCCACACCTCCCCGAGGGCGGTCTCGGCGTGCAGCCGGATCCGCAGCCGCGGGTCGTCCGGCGCGTAGGTCACATGACCCTTGCGCGCGCAGGTGCGCCGGTCCCAGTCGATCGCCATCCCCCGTGCCTCCACATGCGTGCTGTCGCGGCCGTGCCGCGCCGGTCGATCCGGCACGGCACGGTAGTGCATCGCGAGGGGAGACGTCGGCCGGGGTGCTTCAGTTCACCCGGCTGTCCACCAGCTCCTCCGCGCCCCGCGCGGGTTCCGGCTCGGGGGCGGTGCCGCGCGGCAGCAGCAGGGCCACGACGAGGGTGCCCACGCCCAGGATCACGGCGCCGGTCAGGCTGGTGTGGGCCACCGCGTCCGAGAAGGCCGAGCCGACCGCGTCCTTCATCTGCCGGGCGCCCCCGGCGAGCCGGCCGGCCTCTTCCTTGAGCTGGGCGGCCTGCTGGGGATCGGTCGTGCGGGCGGCCTGCGCTGCGAGCTGCCGGGCCTTGTCCCCGATGCCCTGGGCCACGGCGTAGCCGGCGCCGACCGAGTCCTGCGCGGTGGACAGGGCGCCGGCCGGGAGCCCGCGGCCGGCGGTGGCGTCGGACAGGTGGCCGGAGTAGGAGGTCGACAGCAGGGAGCCGAGGAGCGCGATGCCGAGCGAGCCGCCCAGCTCCAGCGAGGTGTCGTTGACGGCGCCGCCGACGCCCAGTTCGGCCTCGGGGAAGGCGCCCATGATCGCGTCGGTGCAGGGCGAGAGGGCGAGGCCGATCGCCAGGCCCAGGACGACCAGCGGGGCGACGAGGTCGGCGTACGTGGACGCGCCGTCGACCCCGGTCAGCAGCGCCAGCGCCGCGGTGCCGCCGACCATGCCCGCGGTGACCGTCCACTTCATGCCGACGCGCGGGGTGAGGTAGCCGGTCAGGGCCGAGCCGACGAAGACCGCGCCGGCCAGCGGCAGCATGCGCAGACCGGTGGCCAGTGCGTCGTAGCCGAGGACGAACTGCAGGTGCTGGGTGAGGTAGTAGAAGGCGCCGAAGACGGCGAGGAAGAACAGGGCGACGGCGAGGTTGGAGCCGGCGAAGCGGCGGTCGCCGAAGCGGCGCACGTCCAGGATGGGACGCGGGTGGCGCAGCTCCCACAGGACGAAGGCCGCCAGGCCGGCGCCCGCGACCACCGCGGCGGTGATCGCCTTGGCGTCCCAGCCGAAGTGCGGGCCCTCGATGATCATGTAGACCAGCGAGCCGGTCCAGACGACCGAGAGCAGGCCGCCGACGTAGTCGATCCGGTCGTGGTGGCCGGCCCTGGACGGCGGGACCAGGACGAAGGCGGCGACCAGCGCCACGGCCGCGATCGGCACGTTGATCAGGAAGGTCGAGGACCAGCCGTGGTCCTTGAGCAGCGCGCCGGCGACGACCGGGCCGGCCGCGATGGCGAGCCCGGCGGTGGCGGTCCACAGGGTGATCGCCTTGGCGCGTTCGGCGCGCGGGAAGGTCGCGGCGAGCAGGGAGAGCGTGGCCGGCATGATCAGCGCGGCGCCCACGCCCATCACCGCGCGGGCCGCGATGACGGTCGCGGCGCTGTCGGCGAGGTAGCCGAAGACGGCGCCGCCGCCGAACACGACCAGACCGAGGACGAGGGCTCCGCGCCGGCTGTACTTGTCGCCGATCGCCCCGAGCAGCAGCATCAGCGCCGCGTAGGGGACGGTGTAGCCGTCGATGACCCATTGCAGGTCGGCGCTGGACAGACCGAGGTCCCGGGTCATGTCGGGGGCGGCGACCGTGAGGGCGGTGTTGGCCATCACGATGATCAGCAGGCTCAGGCAGAGGACCAGGAGCGCCCACCAGCGCCGGGCGTAGGGGCGGTCCGTCCGCTCGACCGGTTCGTTCACGACGAGTCGCATGGCAGGGGTTGCCCTCCTCGGACGCACGACAGGACTTGCACAATGTTGTGCAGTTGCACAACCATGTGCAATGTACGTCCCTGCACACCACTGTGCAACTCGAGGTGAGGGCAGAATGGCAGCCATGACCACGGGTAACACCACTCGCGCCGACGCGAACCGGCGCCGCATCCTCGACGTCGCCCTCGCCGAGCTGCTGCGCGATCCCGACGCGTCCATGGACCAGATCGCGCGCGCCGCGGGGGTCGTACGGCGCACGGTGTACGGCCACTTCCCCAGCCGCGAGGCGCTGATCAGCACGCTCGTCGACGACGCCGTGCGGGTGCTCGCCGACGCGCACGCGGCGGGCCGCGCGGGTGTCGAGGACCCGGCGGAGGCGCTGGCGCGCTCGGTGCTGGCGATCTGGCCGATCGCCGACCGCTACCGGCTGCTGGTGGCGCTCGCCCAGCGGACGGTCACCACCCAGGGCATCCGCGAGCGGCTGGCGCCGGTCCGCGACGCCTGCGCGGAACTGCTCCGGTACGGCCTGGACGAGGGCGTCTTCAGCTCGCCGCTGCCCGCGCCGGCTCTCGCCCATGTGCACGAGCAGATCCTGTTCGCCGTGATGGAGGCGGTGAACGAGGACCTGCTGGCGGCGCACGAGGCGGGCCGTTCGGCGGCCGTGACCGTACTGACGGCGGCCGGCGTGCCGGCCGCTCCGGCGAGCGCGCTGGTGGGCAGCCTCAGCGACCGGCCTCTGTGACCCGCTTCGATGACCGGCCTCCGTGCCCCACCTATATGACCAGCCCCGCTCGATGACCAGCCCCGCTCGATGACCAGTCCCAGTGACCGGCCCCGGTGACCCGCCTCGGTGGGTGACTCCGGGAACCGGTCGTCCGGGCGCGGGAGAGGAGGGGCGGGGCGGGACACGGCGAAGGCCGAGCGGCCGGGCCCACGGGGGAAGGGCTCCGGCCGCTCGGCGGCTTGAGGGGTGTCCGGACGCCCGGCCCGGGTTCAGGCGGGGCTGGGCGTCCGGAGCGAAGGGGCGCGGGTCAGGCCTTGGCCAGCTCCTTCTCGTCGCCGGCGCGCGGCGCGGGCAGGCCGACGGGGACGTCGTCGCCCTCGCCGTCGTCGAGCAGCGTCCGCTCGTCGAAGGGCAGCTCCCCGGCGAGCACCCGGCGCACCCGGTCCTTGTCGACCTCGCCCGTCCAGGTGCCGATCAGCAGGGTGGCGACCGCGTTGCCCGCGAAGTTGGTCAGGGCGCGGGCCTCGCTCATGAAGCGGTCGATGCCGACGATCAGTCCGACGCCGTCCACCAGGGCGGGCTTGTGGGACTGGAGGGCTCCGGCGAGGGTGGCGAGCCCCGCGCCGGTGACGCCGGCGGCGCCCTTGGAGGCGATCATCATGAACAGCAGCAGGGTGATCTGCTGGCCGATGGAGAGCGGCTGGTCCATGGCGTCGGCGATGAAGAGCGAGGCCATGGTCAGGTAGATCATGGTGCCGTCGAGGTTGAAGGAGTAGCCGGTCGGCACGGTGATGCCGACGACCGGACGGCTCACGCCCAGGTGCTCCATCTTGGCGATCAGCCGGGGCAGCGCGGACTCGGACGACGAGGTGGACAGGATCAGCAGGAACTCGCGGCCCAGGTACTTCAGCAGCTGGAAGATGTTGACGCCGGCCACCAGCCGGGTCATGGCCCCGAGCACCACGATCACGAACAGCAGACAGGTGGCGTAGAAGCCGAACATGATCGTGGCGAGCGCCTTCAGGGCGTCCACGCCCGTCTCGCCGACGACGGCGGCCATGGCGCCGAAGGCGCCGATCGGCGCGGCCCACATGATCATGGCGAGGACCCGGAAGACCAGCCGCTGGATGTGCTCCACCCCGCGCAGGACCGGCTCGCCCTTGCGGCCCATGGCCTGCAGCGCGAATCCGACGAGCAGCGCGACGAGCAGGGTCTGCAGCACCTGCCCCTCGGTGAAGGACGACACGAGCGTGGTCGGGATGATCCCCAGCACGAAGTCGACCGGGCCCTCCTTGGCCGCGTCCGCTTGGGCGTGGCCGACACCCTTGACGGCCTCGGTCAGGTGCATCCCGCTGCCCGGGTGCACGAGATTGCCGATCACCAGGCCGATGGCCAGCGCGACGAACGACATGACGATGAAGTAGCCGAGGGCGAGCCCGCCCACCTTGCCGACCTTGGCGGCCTTGCGCACCGAACCGACGCCGAGCACGATCGTGCAGAAGATGATCGGGGAGATCATCATCTTGATCAGGTTCACGAAGCCCGTGCCGAGCGGCTTGAGCTCCTTGGCGAAGTCCGGCGCGGCGAACCCGACGACCACGCCGAGGACCACCGCGGCGATCACCGCCATGTAGAGGAAGTGGGTGCGGTCCCGCTTGGCTGCGGGTCCGGGTCCTGCGGCGGGGGCGGCAGGAGCCGTATCGGCTGCGCTGGTCACGGCGGCCCTCCTTGACGACGTCGTCGGCATCACCGGCGTGCGGCTCACGTCCGGGGGTTAAAGGGGAATGCCGTGACTATCTCCCGCCGTGTGGGAGCGGTCACCCTTCCGTTCATTTAGTTCACGCCGGAACGGGGAGGCAGACTGACGGCATGCGCATACCCGCCCTCCCGAGACCGCGCAGCCTGGCGGGCCAGCTCTTCGCCATGCAGGCCGTGCTGCTGGCGCTCGTGGTGGCCGGATACGCGCTGTTCACCTTCGTCAGCGACCGCGGCCAGGCCGAGGACGCGGCGCGCCGGCAGGCCACGGCGGTGGCCCGCTCGATCGCCGACTCCCCCTCGGTGCGGTCGGCGATCCGCTCCGCGCACCCCACGGCGGAACTCCAGCCGTACGCGCTGAGGGTCCAGCGGGACACCGGGGTCGACTTCGTCACGATCATGACACCCGAGGGCATCCGCTGGACCCATCCCGAACAGCGGCAGATCGGCAGGCGCTTCATCGGCACCATCACGCCCGCCCAGCACGGCGGGACCTTCACCGAGACCTACACCGGCACCCTCGGCCCGTCGGTCCGCGCGGTCACGCCCGTCGAGGAGAACGGCCGCGTCGTCGGGCTGGTCAGCGCCGGCATCAAGGTGGAGGCCATCAGCCGGCGGGTCCGGGAGCAGGTCACGGCGCTGTTCGCAGTGGCGGGCGGCATCCTCGCGCTCGGCGCGCTCGGCACCTATGTCATCAACGCCCGACTGCGCCGGCACACCCATGGGATGAACGCCGAGGAGCTCAGCCGCATGCACGACTACCACGAGGCGGCGCTGCACGCCGTGCGCGAGGGACTGCTGATGCTGGACGCGCGCTACCGGGTGGCGCTGATCAACGACGGCGGCCGGGAGCTGCTGGGCGTGGGGAGCGAGGCCGAGGTGGTGGGGACGTCGGTGGCGGACCTGGGCCTGCCCGCGCCGCTGACCGGAGCGCTGCTGGCCTCCGGGCCCCGGCTGGACGAGGTCCACCTGACGGCGTCGCGGGTGCTGGTGGTGAACACCTCGCCGGTGTCCGGCGGCGAGCACCGGGGCACGGTGGTCACCCTGCGCGATGTGACCGAGCTCCAGTCGCTGATGGGCGAGCTGGACTCCGAGCGCGGCTTCACACAGGCGCTGCGTTCCCAGGCGCACGAGGCCGCGAACCGGCTGCACACGGTGGTGTCGCTGATCGAGCTGGGCCGCGCCGAGGAGGCGGTCGGCTTCGCCACGGCGGAGCTGGAGCTGGCCCAGGCCCTGACCGACCAGGTGGTCTCGGCGGTGAGCGAGCCGGTGCTGGCCGCGCTGCTGCTCGGCAAGACGGCGCAGGCCAACGAGCGGGGCGTGGAGCTGGTGGTGTCCGAGGACGGCGGCCTGGACGACGGCCTGCTGCCCGAGACGCTGCCGTCCCGGGACCTGGTGACGATCCTCGGCAACCTCGTCGACAACGCGGTGGACGCGGCCCAGGGCAGCGCACGCTCCCGGGTGACGGTGACGGTGACCGCGTGCGCGCGGGAGGCCGAGCTGGTGCTGCGGGTGGCGGACACCGGGCCCGGTGTGGACCCGTCCCACTCGGAGCTGCTGTTCCAGCGCGGCTTCACGACCAAGCCGACGGGCCCCGGCGGGCGCGGGCTGGGCCTGGCCCTGGTACGGCAGGCGGTGCAGCGGCACGAGGGGACGCTGACGGTGACCGAGGCCGAGGAGGGCGGCGCGGTGTTCGAGGCGAGGCTGCCGCTGGGGGACCGGCCGGAGGCCGGACCGCCGTCCCGCGCGGCCCAGGCGGAGCCGTCCCCCGGTACGGTGCGGCACCCGTCGCCCGGTGCGGAGGCCGAGGCCGCCGGAACCGCCGGCGGCCGGTCCGGAGGCGCGGCATGACGAACGGCGGGACGAACGGCGGGACCAACGCCGCGCCGGACGGCACGGCGGGCGGCGGGACCCACGGCACGGCGGACCGGACGCCCATCCGGGTCCTGGTGGTGGAGGACGACCCGGTCGCGGCGGACGCCCATGTGATGTACGTGGGCCGGGTGCCGGGCTTCGTCGCGGTCGGGAAGGCGCACACGGGCGCCGAGGCCCGGCGGGTGCTGGAGCGCACCCCGGTGGACCTGCTCCTCCTCGACCTCCACCTGCCGGACGTGCACGGCCTGAAGCTGGCCAGGTCGCTGCGGGCCGCCGGCCACCACGCGGACGTGATCGCGGTGACCTCCGCTCGGGATCTGGCCGTGGTGCGCGAAGGGGTCTCGCTGGGCGTGGTCCAGTACGTGCTGAAGCCGTTCACGTTCGCGACGCTGCGGGACCGTCTGGTCCGGTACGCCGAGTTCCGTGCGACGGTCGGGGAGGCCAGCGGCCAGGACGAGGTCGACCGGGCGCTCGCGACACTGCGCGCCCCTGGTCCGGCCGCGCTGCCGAAGGGCCTGAGCGCGCCGACCCTGGAGCGGGTGACGGGCGCGCTGCGGGAGGCGGCCGAGGGCCTGACGGCGGCCCAGCTCGCCGAGTCGGCCGGGATATCCCGGATCACCGCCCGCCGCTACCTGGAACACCTGGTGGAGGCCGGCCGGGCCGTCCGCAAACCGCTGTACGGCCAGGTGGGCAGGCCGGAACTGGTGTACCGCTGGGTCAGCGGGGCGGGCAGGACGCGGTAGGACACGGGCCCCGGCGACCGCCCGGGCGCGGCGGGTGACACGTCCCCGACCTTCACGCACCGCGGAACCCGGGGAACCGTATGTTCCCACAACCCGTGATCCTGGTGGAACGGACCGTGGTCACCGGCGGCCCGGGCCCCTACCTTGTGCCCGTGCGCCGACCCTCAGCTCCACCGAACCAGCCCAGCCCGTCCGCTGCCTCCACTCCCCCGTTCAACGCCCCCGCCGCCCGCCGGATCCGTGCCGCCCTCGGCATGGGACCCGAGCACGTGGCCCACACCATGCAGGTCTCCTACAGGCTGCCGTACGTCACCCCGGACCTCGTCACCGCGTGGGAGCGCGGGATCGCCGCCCCGTCGAGCCCGGAACTGACCGCGCTCGCCGGTGTGCTGTGGTGCACCCCGGGCGAACTGATCGGCAGGCCGCGCACCCTGCGCGAGCACCGGGTCGCGCGGGGACTGCCGGCGGAGGACGTGGCCCGTGCCGTCGGGCTGGACCCCGAGCGTTATCTCCGGATGGAGGACGGCGAGGACTGGCGGGGCACCGAGCGGCAGTCCGCCGCGCTCGCCGACGTGCTCGACCTGGCCCTGCCCGACTTCGTGGCCGTCACCGGCCGCGAGGGGAAACTCGCCGAGCTGCTGCGCAGCGCCGTCGGCACCCGGTGGCAGGCGTATGTGCGTCCGGTCGGCAAGGTGGTGCCGCTGGAGCGGGGGCAGCTGGAGAACTCCCTGCAACGACTGCACCAGGACTACCAGGGGCAGATGGTCGCCTCGCTGAGCTGGGGCGGCAACAGCGCCGCCAGGCAGGCGGGCGACGCCGGCCGCGACTTCCTCGACCGGATCGTGGAACACTTCTGGACCAGGGTCCAGGGCGCCGGGCGCCCTGGACCCTGAGCGGTCCGGGAGGTCGTCCGGGAGCGTCTAGAAGACGGACTCCGCCTCGTCCATGCGGTCCTTGGGCACCGTCTTCAGCTCGGTCACCGCCTCCGCCAGCGGCACCATCACGATGTCGGTGCCGCGCAGCGCGGTCATGCGGCCGAACTCGCCGCGGTGCGCCGCCTCGACCGCGTGCCAGCCGAAGCGGGTGGCGAGGACGCGGTCGTAGGCGGTGGGCACGCCGCCGCGCTGGACGTGGCCGAGGATGACCGGCTTGGCCTCCTTGCCGAGCCGCTTCTCCAGTTCGTACGCGAGTGCCGTGCCGATGCCCTGGAAGCGCTCGTGGCCGTACTGGTCGATCGCCCCCTTGCCGTAGTCCATGGTGCCCTCGGCGGGGTGGGCGCCCTCGGCGACGCAGATCACGGCGAACTTCTTGCCCCGGTCGAAGCGCTCCTCGACCATCTTGACCAGGTCGGCGGGGTCGAACGGGCGCTCGGGCAGGCAGATGCCGTGGGCTCCGGCCGCCATCCCGGACTCCAGGGCGATCCAGCCCGCGTGCCGGCCCATGACCTCCACGACCATGACCCGCTGGTGCGACTCGGCGGTGGTCTTCAGACGGTCCATGGCCTCGGTGGCCACGCCGACGGCGGTGTCGAAGCCGAAGGTGCGGTCGGTGGAGGAGATGTCGTTGTCGATCGTCTTCGGCACGCCGACCACCGGCAGCCCGGCGTCCGACAGCATGCGGGCCGCGGTCAGCGTGCCCTCGCCGCCGATCGGGATGAGCGCGTCGATGCCGAACCGGTGGATCATGTCGGAGGCGTTCTCGCACGCCTCGCGCAGCCGGTCGCGCTCCAGCCGGGAGGAGCCGAGGATGGTGCCGCCGCGGGCGAGGATGCCGCCGACCGCGTTGAGGTCCAGCTCGCGGTAGCGGCCGTCGAGCAGGCCCGCGTAGCCGTCCTCGAAGCCGATGACCTCGTCGCCGTACGTGCTGACCGCTCGGTGCACGACCGACCGGATCACCGCGTTCAGCCCCGGACAGTCGCCGCCTGCCGTGAGAACTCCGATACGCATCGCGCTGTGTCTCCTGCTCACTGTTGATACCGGTGATCCTGTCCGATTGTTTCATGCTCGCCGGGCGGTTACGTCTTGACGGGCGCCTTATCTATCGGCGGGGGTATTGTCAAGAGGGTTCCGCTCGTCCTGACGGGCGTTTTTTTGCACAGGCGAGTGGCAGACCCGCAGACAGCCGCCGACATCCCCGACGGAACGGAGAGCCCGCGTGACGCGCAGCGTGTACGTGACCGGCATCGAGCGCGGTGACGGCCGCCAGGTCGTCGAGCTGGGAGTCGTGGAGCTGCTGACCCGGCAGATCGACCGGGTGGGAGTCTTCCGTCCGCTCGTGCACGACGGTCCGGACCGGCTCTTCGAACTGCTGCGCGCCCGCTACCGGCTGTCCCAGGACCCGACGACCGTCTACGGCATGGACTACCACGAGGCGTCCGCGCTCCAGGCCGAGCAGGGCACCGACGAACTGGTGTCCGCCCTGGTCGACCGCTTCCACCTGGTGGCCCGGGACTACGACGTGGTCCTCGTCCTCGGCACCGACTTCGCCGACACCCAGCTCCCGGACGAGCTGTCCCTCAACGCCCGGCTCGCCAACGAGTTCGGCGCCTCCGTGCTCCCGGTCGTGGGCGGCCGCGGGCAGGGCGTGGACTCGGTGCTCGCCGAGACGCGCAACGCCTACCGCGCCTACGACGGCCTGGGCTGCGACGTCCTCGCCATGGTCACCAACCGGGTGGCGCGCGAGGACCGGGACGAGATCGCCGGGCTGCTGGCCGGCCGGCTGCCCGTCCCCTGCTACGTGGTGCCCGACGAGCCCGCCCTGTCCGCGCCGACCGTCGCCCAGATCACCCAGGTCCTCGACGGCAAGGTGCTGCTGGGCGACGACTCGGGGCTCGCCCGCGACGCGCTCGACTTCGTCTTCGGCGGCGCCATGCTGCCCAACCTGCTCAAGGCGCTGACCCCGGGCTGCCTGGTCGTCACCCCCGGCGACCGCGCCGACCTGGTCGTCGGCTCGCTCGCCGCGCACAGCGCCGGCACCCCGCCGATCGCCGGCGTGCTGCTCACCCTGGACGAGGAGCCGGGCGAGGAGATCCTGACCCTGGCCGCCCGGCTCGCCCCGGGCACCCCGGTCGTCTCGGTGACCGGCAACAGCTTCCCCACCGCGGAACGGCTGTTCTCCCTGGAGGGCAAGCTGAACGCGGCCACCCCGCGCAAGGCCGAGACCGCGCTCGGCCTGTTCGAGCGGTACGTCGACACCGCCGACCTCAACAAGCGCGTCTCCGCGCCGAGCAGCGACCGCCTCACCCCGATGATGTTCGAGCACAAGCTGCTCGAACAGGCCCGCTCCGACAAGCGCCGGGTCGTCCTGCCGGAGGGCACCGAGGAGCGCGTGCTGCACGCGGCGGAGGTGCTGCTGCGCCGGGGCGTGTGCGACCTGACGCTGCTCGGGCCGACGGACACGATCCGCAAGAAGGCCGCGGACCTCGGCATCGACCTCGGCGACGCGCGGCTGATCGACCCGGCCGTCTCCGAGCTGCGCGACTCCTTCGCCGAGCAGTACGCCCGGCTGCGCGCCCACAAGGGGGTCACGGTCGAGCTGGCGTACGACGTGGTCTCGGACGTGAACTACTTCGGCACGCTGATGGTGCAGGAGGGCCTGGCCGACGGCATGGTGTCCGGCTCCGTGCACTCCACGGCCGCCACCATCCGTCCGGCCTTCGAGATCATCAAGACCGAGCCGGGCTCCTCGATCGTGTCGTCGGTGTTCTTCATGTGCCTGGCCGACAAGGTGCTCGTCTACGGCGACTGCGCGGTCAACCCGGACCCGGGCGCCGAGCAGCTCGCCGACATCGCCGTGCAGTCGGCGGCCACCGCCGCCCAGTTCGGCGTCGAGCCGCGGATCGCGATGCTGTCGTACTCCACCGGCACCTCCGGCACGGGCGCCGACGTGGACAAGGTGCGCCAGGCGACCGAGCTGGTGCGGCTGCGCCGCCCGGACCTGATGATCGAGGGACCGATCCAGTACGACGCGGCCGTGGAGCCCTCGGTCGCGGCCACCAAGCTGCCGGACTCCGAGGTCGCCGGGCAGGCCAGCGTGCTGATCTTCCCCGACTTGAACACCGGCAACAACACCTACAAGGCGGTGCAGCGCTCGGCCGGCGCGATCGCGGTCGGACCGGTGCTCCAGGGGCTGCGCAAGCCGGTCAACGACCTCTCCCGCGGCGCCCTCGTCCAGGACATCGTCAACACCGTCGCCATCACGGCGATCCAGGCCCAGGGCCAGTCGCCCGCCGGCTGACCTCTCGGAAGAAGGCTTCGTACACAGTGACCGCGACCCGCGTCCTCGTCCTCAACTCCGGCTCGTCGTCGGTGAAGTACCAGCTGCTCGACATGCGCGACGCGACCCGGCTCGCCGTCGGCCTGGTCGAACGGATCGGCGAACAGACCTCACGGCTCAAGCACACCTGCGTCTCCACCGGCGGCACCCGGGAGCAGAACGGCCCGATCGCCGACCACGACGCGGCCCTGAAGGCCGTCGCCGGGGAGCTCGCCAGGGACGGGGTCGGCCTGGACTCCCCGGAGCTGGCCGCGATCGGCCACCGGGTGGTGCACGGCGGCATGTTCTTCACCGAGCCGACCGTGATCGACGACGCGGTGCTCACCGAGATCGAGCGGCTGATCCCCGTCGCGCCGCTGCACAACCCGGCCAACCTCACCGGCATCCGCACCGCCATGGCGCTCCGCCCCGACCTGCCGCAGGTCGCCGTGTTCGACACGGCGTTCCACACCACCATGCCGGAGTCGGCGGCCCGGTACGCGATCGACACCAAGCTCGCCGACCGGTACCGGGTGCGGCGCTACGGCTTCCACGGCACCTCGCACGCCTACGTCTCACGGGCGACCGCCGAGCTGCTGGGCAGGGCCCCGGAGGACGTCAACGTGATCGTGCTGCACCTGGGCAACGGGGCGTCCGCCAGCGCGGTGCGGGGCGGGAGGTGCGTGGACACCTCCATGGGACTCACCCCGCTGGAGGGTCTCGTGATGGGGACGCGTTCCGGCGATGTCGACCCGGCCGTCATCTTCCATTTGCAGCGGGTCGGCGGAATGTCCATGGACGAGACCGACACTCTTCTCAACAAGAGGAGCGGTCTCTTCGGTCTGTGCGGCGACAACGACATGCGGGAGATCCGGCGCCGGATGGACGACGGAGACGAGCAGGCGCGGCTCGCCTTCGAGATCTACATACACCGGTTGAAGAAGTACATCGGCGCCTATTACGCGGTACTCGGCACGGTGGACGCGGTCGCCTTCACGGCCGGGGTCGGCGAGAACGCGGACTTCGTGCGCGAGGCCGCCCTCGCCGGCCTGGACGGGCTGGGCCTCGCGGTGGACGGCGCGCGGAACGCCGTCCGCGGCCAGGAGGCGCGGCTGATCTCGCCCGAGGGCGCGCGGGTGGCCGTGGCCGTGGTTCCGACGGACGAGGAAATGGAGATCGCCAGCCAGACCTACGCACTGGTCGGAAAGGACGACTGAGGGCGCGCGGGATCGATGCCGGGAAGCCCGGGAGAACCGGCGGAGAAAACCGCCGAGTAACTTCCGTGGAATTCGCCCGGCACTCGCCTGAGCGGGAACGCGCCCATTTGTATCTTCCGCCAGACGGAATATTCCGCAGCGAAACAAACCGATAGGATCGCCCCATGCGCCGTTCGAAAATCGTCTGTACTCTCGGCCCCGCGGTCGACTCCCACGAGCAGCTCGTAGCGTTGATCGAGGCCGGCATGAACGTGGCCCGCTTCAACTTCAGCCACGGCACGCACGCCGAGCACCAGGGGCGGTACGACCGCGTCCGCGCCGCGTCCAAGGAGACCGGCCGGGCCATCGCCGTCCTCGCCGACCTCCAGGGCCCGAAGATCCGCCTGGAGACCTTCGCCGAGGGCCCGGTCGAGCTGGAGCGGGGTGACGAGTTCGTCATCACCACCGAGGACGTTCCCGGCGACAAGCAGATCTGCGGCACGACGTACAAGGGTCTGCCCGGCGACGTCTCGCGCGGCGACCAGATCCTGATCAACGACGGCAACGTCGAGCTGAAGGTCCTGGACGTCGAGGGCCCGCGGGTGAAGACGATCGTCATCGAGGGCGGTGTGGTCTCCGACCACAAGGGCATCAACCTGCCCGGCGCGGCGGTGAACGTGCCCGCGCTGTCCGAGAAGGACATCGAGGACCTTCGCTTCGCGCTGCGGATGGGCTGCGACATCGTCGCGCTGTCCTTCGTCCGGGACGCCAAGGACGTCTCCGACGTCCACCGCGTCATGGACGAGGAGGGCCGTCGCGTCCCGGTCGTCGCCAAGGTGGAGAAGCCGCAGGCGGTCGAGAACATGCAGGACGTCGTGATGGCGTTCGACGGCGTGATGGTGGCCCGCGGCGACCTGGCGGTCGAGTACCCGCTCGAGAAGGTCCCGATGGTGCAGAAGCGCCTGATCGAGCTGTGCCGGCGCAACGCCAAGCCGGTGATCGTGGCGACCCAGATGATGGAGTCGATGATCACCAACTCGCGGCCTACCCGCGCCGAGGCCTCCGACGTGGCCAACGCGATCCTGGACGGCGCCGACGCGGTGATGCTCTCGGCGGAGTCCAGCGTGGGCGCGTACCCGATCGAGACGGTCAAGACGATGTCGAAGATCGTCACCGCGGCCGAGGAGGAGCTGCTCGCCAAGGGCCTCCAGCCGCTGGTGCAGGGCAAGAAGCCCCGCACGCAGGGTGGTTCGGTGGCCCGTGCGGCCGCCGAGATCGCCGACTTCCTGGGCGGCAAGGGCCTGGTGGCCTTCACCCAGTCCGGTGACACGGCCCGCCGGCTGTCCCGCTACCGCGCGGCCCAGCCGATCCTGGCGTTCACCACCGACGAGTCCACCCGCAACCAGCTCGCGCTGAGCTGGGGCGTGGAGTCGCACGTCGTGCCGTTCGTCAACAGCACCGACGAGATGGTCGAGCTGGTCGACCAGGAGCTCGTCAAGCTCAAGCGGTTCAACGAGGGCGACGTCGTCGTGATCACCGCCGGCTCCCCGCCCGGCGTCCCCGGCACCACCAACATGGTCCGCGTCCACCACCTGGGCGGCGGCGGCCGCGACTGACGGCCCCGCCCGGGGTCCGTCCCGTACGGCGCTGAGGGCGCCCCCGCCTCGTGAGGCGGGGGCGCCCTCAGCTGTCGCGGCTCCCGGTGGGGCTCAGGCCGACCGCTCACACCCCGTCGGTCGTGTACAGGTGCATGCCGGGGATGTTCAGGTTGCCGCCGAACTGGCCGGCCTGGACCACCTTGACCTTCGTGAAGATGATCAGGGGGATGTCCAGCGGGGGCGGGTTGTCCGGGCTGAAGGTGATCGGGATCAGTCCGAGCAGGTTGCCGGAGATGGACTCGGTGTACATCACCGTGTCGCCACCGGTGATCTTGGACGTCGAGCCCTTGGCCGCCTGCACGTGGTACGTCCTGCCGGCCTGCTTGTCCTGCACCGTCTGGTGCAGGTCGACGATGTCGGTGCCGCCCGAGATGACGTACTTCAGCACCTTCTTGACGGTGCCGTTGGCGGTCTTGACCTCGACGATGCCCTTGTAGCTGGCGCCCTTGAGCGTCAGCGAGCTGGCGTTCAGGTACCAGGGGTCGTCCGCCAGGGGCATCGTGTTGTCGACGCCGCCCTCGGCGTCGGTGGCGGCGGGGCAGTCCTCGGCGTCGGTGGACGCGCTCGCGGACGGGCTGGGACTGGGCGAGGCGGTGGCCGTGCCGGTGGCGTCCCCGGCCTTGTCGGTGGCGTCCCCGGACGCCTTGTCGGTCGCGTCCTGGGCCTTGTCGGTCGCGTCCTGGGCCTTGTCGGTCGCGTCCTTCACGGTGTCCTCGACCGTGTCGGCGACCTTCCCGGTGGAGTCCCCGGCCGTGTCGACGACCTTCCCGGTGGTGTCCTTGACGGTGTCGGACGCGGTCTTGCCGACGGAGTCCAGGGAGCCGCCGGAGCCGTTCCCGGCGGCGCTCGCCGAGGGCGAGGCGGAGGCGGACGGCGTGGGAGCCGCGCCGGCCGGCGCATCGGCGCCCAGACCGGACTTGCCGCCGGTCAAGATGTTCCCGATGTCCCCGATCGTGTCGCCGATCGTGTCCAGCAGGCCGCCGCTCTTCGTCTCGCTCGCCGACGGGGCCGGTGACGCGCCGCCGTCGCCGTCGCCCGGCCCGGACTTCGAACCGGTGGCGGACGCCGAGGGCTGGGCCTTGTCGTCGGAACCTGAATCCGACGAAGAGGAGGCGCCCGGGGCGGCCTTGACCGGGGAGTCCGTGCCGGTGTCCGCGGAGGACCCGTCCGTCTTCCCCGTGGAGGAGGTGGCCGACGGGGACGGAGTGCCGTCCTCTGCGGTGTCGGTGGCGCTCGCGGAGGCGGACGGCGTGGGCGAGGACGTGTCCTTGTCGCCCTTGAGCGCCTCCACACAGGCCTTGTAGTCGTCGGCGTTCATGGTCTCGGAGGACGACGCCGAGATCTTGTTGTTGTCGGCCACCGCGAGCGAGGCCGTGAAGCCCATGCCCATGAGGACCGCCGTCGGCATCGCGGCCATGGCCATCGCCTTGCCGGCCGGCATGTGGAACCTGGTGAACAGCGGCTTCTTCGGCGCCGCGTGGCGCGGCCCGGTTCTCGCACGGGACTCGTCCACATCAATCCCGTGGGTCACCTCGTCAGCCGGCACTGTGCCTCCCGTTCGCCCCGTTGGCCGGGTTCGTTCCTGACAGGTCGTTCTCCCCCGGCGCCTCGACGGCCCCGGAGGTGCCCCCGCCGAACATCCCGTCCACCGCCGGCGCGGTCGCGGCCCCGGGAGCGCCGCCCGCCACCGGGACGGTTTCCTCGGCCTCCTCCTGGGCGGGCGGTACGCCCGGCGCCCACGACACGGCCATCGCCCCGCCGACGAGGGCGAGCAGGAAGCCCATGAGGAAGCCGCCGAAGTTGGAGACAGGGAGGGACACCAGCCCCAGCAGGATCGACGCGACGCCCGCGAAGACCCGGATGTGCTTCTGGAACCAGAGGCTGATGCCCAGGACGACCAGCAGCACGCCGATGATCAGGGAACCCGCGCCCGCGGTGGTGGACATGGCCAACGTCAGGTGACCGAGCTGAAGATGCGCGTACGGGAAATACATGATCGGAAAGCCGCTGATCAAGACGAACAGGCCGGCCCAGAACGGCCGGGTGCCCCGCCAGGCGCGGAACTGCAGCCTCCGGCGGGTGAACTGGCCGGTTACGGCAGGAGTCTCGGCGCTCATGGAAACAGCTCCCTGGTGCAGCGTTGCTGTGGGTTGTGGTGCGGTGGTGATGTGGAGGGTGGGAAGGCGCGGCTAGGGAGTGGACGGGCGGGGGGTCTTCGACCTCCCCCCGCCCGTCACCGTGTGCTCAGTAGCACTCGACGCCCTTGCCGCTGCCCCTCTCCAGCGACATGTGCAGCTTGGGGAGCGTGAAGGTGCCGGCGGTGGTCGCCCACGCCGTCTGCTGCACTCCGACGAGCTTGGCCGTGTCGGCCTGCTGGGCGAAGCCGTACGGGTTGGCCTGCTTCTTCTGGACCTCGCCACTGTTCATGCCGATGCCCTTGCCGCCCTTGTCGGCGTTGCCGGTGTCACCGGCGGCCACACCGATGTCGATGTTGCCGAACTGGGCGTAGCCCGTCGTGTTCAGGTCGGAGACATCGATGAAGAGCGTCTTGGCCGAGACCTGCTGCTTCTCGTCCGAGCTGTTACCCGCCTTCAGCTTCAGGGTGATGGTCCCGACGAACGGGATGTCGGGCGTGACGACCGACTGGCACAGGTTCTTGATCGTCGCGGTGTCGAACGAGGACACCGCCACGGCGTGAGCGGTCTTCTCACCCGAGAGCGTGTAGCCGGGGTCGACCGCTCCGTACTGCGTGAACTTGGTGCCGTTCAGTTCGTCGGCCGTGACCTTGAACTCCTGCCCCGACACGCTGAACGAAGCAGCGAGCGCGCCCTGGGCCAGGGCCACGCCTATGGCTGCCGTCGCGGCGACGCTGGGCACCATGACCACAGCGAACCGCTTCCATCTGGTCCCGCCACGCACCTGGGACTCCATATATTTCCTCCTTCTCGGACGTACATCTCCTGGCCCCGGCTCGCCCCCGGTTCGGCGGCTCGGCCGGGCAGGGATGGGAGAAGTGCTACGTCCTCGGGAAGGAGAGCGCCCGCGCTCGGTGGCGCGAACAAGCGCCCGAATCACCGGCGATCACCCCCGAGCGACAACCACTGGTCGCGCCTGACACGCATCACGCACAACCTGCTGGACAGGCTTCGCCGGACGGCGAAGACCCCCCTGCCCAAGAGCCGGCGCCACTGCCGCCGGCTCTGCTCGGTGGGGACCCAGACACCCCGTGACCCGGCCGGCTGCCGGGTGATGCGGGAATGGACCGAGCGTCGCCGATCGTGGTGCATTCTCGCCGCCCGCACAAGGGGGTTCGTTACTCGCTAGTAACGGCCGCATAACCGCCACGCGACTCGCCGATCTCGAACGGCGACACTGGGTGGCAACCAAGGGCAGAACAAAACTGTTGATCCCTGGACGGAAGCGGGCAGATCCACGCCCCCGACTTACTCGCAGTAACAGCGGCCGCGATTACCAAGTTTTGGTAAAGCGCGGCCGCTGTGACGGAGCGTCAGCGAATCTTTCACCCGGGCATCACATGCCCGGGTGTTTAGCGACTGGTCGTCGCGGGGCCCCTCGCCGGGGTCAGAACAGCGCCCTCGCCAGCGCCCGGCGGGCCGCCGCCACCCGGGGGTCCTCGGCCCCGACGACCTCGAAGAGCTCCAGCAGCCTGAGCCGGGCCGCGTCCCGGTCCTCACCGGCGGTGCGCTGCACGGTCTCGATGAGCCGCCCGAAGGCGTCCTCCACATGACCGCCCACCAGGTCCAGGTCGGCGGCGGCGATCTGGGCCGGGACGTCGGCCGGCTTCTCGGCCGCCTCCTGACGGACCTTCTGCGGGTCCAGGTCCTGCACCCGCAGGAGCAGTTCGGCCTGGGCGAGACCCAGTTTGGCCTCGGGGTGGGCCGGGTCGTCGGCCAGCACGTTCTTGTACGCCTGGACGGCGCCGGCCATGTCGCCGGCGTCCAGCGCCTGCGCGGCCGCGTTCAGCAGCGCGTCGTACGGGCCCACCTGGGGCTGCGCGGGGGTCTGGCCGCCCGGCTGGGCGTCCGGGTCGACGGTCAGGCCGGTCAGCCCGAACCGCTCCTCGGCGACCTGTACCAGCTGGTCCAGCGTCTGCCGGATCTGCGCCTCGCCCGCGGCCCCCTGGAACAGGGGCAGGGCCTGGCCGGCGACCACCGCGAAGACCGCGGGGATCCCCTGGACCCCGAACTGCTGCATCAGCAGCTGGTTGGCGTCCACGTCGATCTTGGCGAGGAGGAAGCGTCCGGCGTACTCGACGGCCAGCCGCTCCAGGACGGGGCTGAGCTGCTTGCAGGGCTGGCACCACTCGGCCCAGAAGTCGATGACGACCGGCACCTCGGCGGAGCGCTGCAGGACATCGCGTTCGAAGCCGGCCTCGTCGACGTCGATGACGAGATCGGCCGGGGAGACCGCGCCGGTCCCGCCCTCCCGGGCCGCTTGGGCGCGCGCCTGCTCCGCCTTCGCCTTGGCCTCCTGGGCCGCCTTCACCGCGGCGAGGTCGACGACTCCGCTCATGGACATGTTCCGTGGCTGCATGCGTCTATCCTCCCCGTTTCACGTGTCGAAGTGAAAACCGTCCGAAAGCCGGTGCCGTGCCGGGCGTCCGGTCCCCACCGGACGCCCGCCGCCGGCGGTGCGTGGCGCCGGCGTCACGGTGGCGCCGTGTCGTGCTGCCACGTGGTCGCCGCGGGCTGTCGTGCGTGTCGTGTGCGGTCGTCACTCGGGTGCGGCCGTGCTTTCGATACGCCTCGTAGCGTAATGGCACCCAGTGCCTCCGCGTAACCACGCCTCGGTGATCTCTCTCACGATCGGGCGGAAAAACGGCCGGTTATGGTCGTGGAATGCAGAGTCCCGCCCCGCCGCCCGCCCGCGCCGGCCGCCCGCGCAGCGCCGCCGCGGACGCGGCGATCCTGGCCGCCACCCGTGCGGCCCTGGTGGAACTGGGCTGGTCCAAGCTCACCCTGGGGGACGTGGCCACCCGGGCCGGGGTCGCGAAGACCACGCTGTACCGCCGCTGGGCGGGCAAGAACGAACTCGTCGTCGACGCGGTGGCCGAGCTCTTCGACGAGCTGCGGGTGCCCGACCGCGGCAGCCTGGCCGCCGACATCGAGGGCGTGGTCCTGCAGTTCGCGGCGATCCTGGCCCGCCCGGAGGCCAGGAGCGGCCTGATGGCGGTGGTCGCCGAGTCGACCCGTGACGACCCGCTGCGGGAACGTATCCGCGCCTCGATCGTGGAACGCCAGAAGCGGCTGGTCCTGGAGGGCCGGGCGCGGGCCCAGGCCCGCGGCGAGCTCCCGCTGGAGCCGGACCCGCGCGAGGCGGCCCGCACGGCCGACCTCATCTTCGACGTGGTGGCGGGCGCGGTGGTCCACCGCACCCTGGTCAGCGCCGAACCGGCGGACGAGGAGTGGGTGCGCGGCTTCACCCGGGTCCTGGTGACGGGGCTCGCTCCGGCGGCCCGCCAAGGTCCGCCCGGCGTGTGACGGACGCCTCCGGCGCCGGCGGCCCCGCCCGGTGTTCGGGAGCCGGGCCGTCGAGGCCGTACCGGAGCCCGGCACGGCCCCCGGGGACGGCGGGGGCGAGGGGATCACCCGGCCGGGATCCCCCGGCCGCCGCCCGTTCCGGTCAGAACCCCGCCGGCTCGGTGTACACCCCCCACTCGTCCCGCAGCACCCCGCAGATCTCGCCCAGCGTCGCCTCGGCCCGGACGGCGTCGAGCATCGGCTCGATCATGTTCGCCCCGGACCGGGCGGCCGCCAGCATGCCGTCCAGCGCGGAGCGCACGGCGCCCTCGTCCCGCGCCGCCTTCCGCTCGGCGAGGATCCGCACCTGCTCCCGCTCCACCTCGTGGCTCACCCGCAGGATCTCCAGGTCGCCGGTGACGGAACCGGTGTGGGCGTTGACGCCGACGACCCGCTTGTCGCCCTTCTCCAGCGACTGCTGGTACCGGAACGCGGACTCGGCGATCTCGCCCGTGAACCAGCCGTCCTCGATGCCCCGCAGGATGCCGGAGGTGATCGGCCCGACCGGGTGCCGCCCGTCCGGGTGGGCGCGCAGCCCGCGCTCCCGTATCCGCTCGAAGATCTTCTCCGCGTCCGCCTCGATCCGGTCGGTCAGCTGCTCGACGTACCAGGCACCGCCCAGCGGGTCGGCGACGTTGGCGACGCCGGTCTCCTCCATCAGCACCTGCTGCGTGCGCAGCGCGATCTCCGCGGCCTGCTCGCTGGGCAGCGCCAGGGTCTCGTCGAGGGCGTTGGTGTGCAGCGAGTTCGTGCCGCCGAGCACCGCCGCGAGCGCCTCCACGGCCGTGCGCACGACGTTGTTGTACGGCTGCTGGGCGGTGAGCGAGACGCCGGCGGTCTGGGTGTGGAAGCGCAGCCACTGCGCCTTCTCCGACTCGGCGCCGTAGACGTCCCGCATCCAGCGGGCCCAGATGCGCCGTGCCGCGCGGAACTTGGCGATCTCCTCGAAGAAGTCGACGTGCGCGTCGAAGAAGAAGGACAGGCCGGGCGCGAAGACGTCCACGTCCAGACCCCGGCTGAGGCCCAGCTCGACGTAGCCGAAGCCGTCCGCGAGGGTGTACGCCAGCTCCTGCGCGGCCGTGGCCCCGGCCTCACGGATGTGGTAGCCGGAGACGGACAGCGGCTTGTAGGCGGGGATGCGGGAGGCGCAGTGCTCCATCAGGTCGCCGATCAGGCGCAGGTGCGGCTCGGGCTGGAAGAGCCACTCCTTCTGGGCGATGTACTCCTTGAAGATGTCCGTCTGGAGCGTGCCGTTGAGCACGCCGGGGTCCACGCCCTGCCGCTCGGCGGCGACCAGGTACATGCAGAAGACGGGGACGGCCGGCCCGCTGATGGTCATGGAGGTGGTGACGTCCCCGAGCGGAATGTCCTTGAACAGCACCTCCATGTCGGCCGCGGAGTCGATGGCCACTCCGCAGTGGCCGACCTCGCCCAGTGAGCGCGGGTCGTCCGAGTCGCGGCCCATGAGCGTGGGCATGTCGAAGGCGACGGACAGACCGCCTCCGCCGTTGCCGAGGATCATCTTGTAGCGCTCGTTGGTCTGCTCGGCGTTGCCGAATCCGGCGAACTGCCGGATGGTCCAGGTCCGCCCCCGGTAGCCGGTCGGATACAGGCCGCGCGTGAAGGGGTACTCCCCGGGCCAGCCGATCCGCTCGAAGCCCTCGTAGGTGTCCCCGGGCCGGGGGCCGTACACCGGCTCCACGGGGTCGCCGGAGAGCGTGGTGAAGTCTGCGTCGCGCTTGCGCGCGGCGTCGTACCGGGCCTGCCAGCGGCGGCGGCCGTCTTCGATGCCGTGAGCGTCCATACCCCGAATTTACTAGGACGTCCTAGTAACTGTCGACGGCTGACCGCCGTACGCGTCGGCGTACGGCGGTGCGAGCGATGTGCCGGCGGCCCGGTCTACGCCTCGGCGACCGCGGGCGTGCCGCCCGCGACCCTGCCCTCCAGCTCGCGGCTGATCCTGCGCTCCACGAAGAAGGCGGCGGTGGGGATGGTGCCGGCGAGCAGGACCCACAGCTGCTTGGCGACCGGCCACTTGGCCTTGGAGCCCAGGTCGAAGGCGAAGACCAGGTAGATCACGTACAGCCAGCCGTGCGCGATGCCGATGACGGTGGTGAACTTCGCCGCCCCGTCGATCTGGAGGCCGTACTTGGCGATCACGCCGAGGGTCAGCAGGACCAGCAGCACGCCGGTGACGTAGGCCATGACGCGGTAGCGGGTCAGCACGCTCTTCTTCATGCGGTCGAGCGTAACCGCCCGATCCGGGAGATCTTGTCCCGGGTCGCCCTCGCCACGCCCCTCTCCCGGTCCTCCGGATCAGGCGTCCGCGCCGGGCGACGGGGCGGACTCCCGGCCCCGGCTCCCGGGCCGGCATCAGGGGACCGCCTCCGGCCTGCGCCTTCGTCCCGGCGCCCGGGGTCACTGCCGGGGTCACGGGCCGGGCTTCCGGCCCCGGTGTCCGGCTCAGTCCTCGTCGAAGTCGTGCGCCGCGACCCGCAGCGGGCGCAGCATCGCGAAGATCTCCGCGCACTCCTCCGCGTCGTAGGCCCCGAGGCCGAAGTCCATCGCCATCAGGTCGCGGGTGGCCGACTCCACGACGTCCCGGCCCTTGTCGGTGATGACGGCCAGGGTGCCGCGCCCGTCGTTGGGGTTGGGGCGCTTGGCCACCAGGCCCGAGGTGACCAGCCGGTCCACCGTGTTGGTCACGGAGGTGGGGTGCACCATCAGCCGCTCGCCGATCTTGGACATCGGCAGCTCGCCGGCCTTGGAGAAGGTCAGCAGGACCAGGGCCTCGTAGCGCGCGAAGGTCAGCCCGTACGGCTTGACCACCGCGTCGACCTCGGCCAGCAGGATCTGGTGGGCGCGCATGATGGAGGTGATCGCCGCCATGGACGGCACGCTTCCCCATCGCTGCTTCCAGAGCTCGTCGGCACGGGCGATGGGGTCGAACGGGAGACTGAGGGGCTTCGGCACGGCATCAGACCCTACCCGCCGGTCATATCGCGGTCAGCTCCGTCTCGCTCTTCGGTACTCCGGCGGACCGCCGGGCGGCCAGGGCGAGCAGCGCGCAGGACGCCGTTCCCAGTGCCCCGGCGCCCGCGACCGTCGCCCGCACCCCGGCGAACTCGGCCGCGACCCCCGCCAGTGCCATGCCCACGCCCTGGATCGTCATGAGGCCGGCCGTGAGCAGCGTCATGGCCCGTCCGCGCAGTTCCTCCGGCACCGCCCCGACGAACCACTGGTCCAGGCCCAGCGTGTACGCGGACCCCGCGCCGGAGAGCAGCAGCAGGAGCAGCGAGGCGGTGAGGCCCGGACGGAAGGCGTAGCCGAGGTACGGCAGCAGCGTGAGGCAGACCAGCGGGAGGGCGATCCGTTCCCGGGTGGCGGGCCGCAGCCGGGCGCCGGCGTACAGCTCGCCCGCGATGGTGCCGACCGGCAGCGCGCACATCAGCAGGCCCAGGCCGGTGGATCCGGTACCGAGCTCGTCGGCGTACGGGGCCGCCAGCGCCTCCGGCGCCACCGTGAACATCGGCGGCAGCCAGAACAGCAGGAGCAGCACCCGGACGCGGCGGTCGGCGAGCACCTGCCGGGCGCCCCGCAGCGAGTCGCCCACCAGGGCGCCCGACGCGGTGGGCGCGGCGGTTCCGCCGGTCCGTGCGGGGCGGTGCCGGGTGCCGAAGCGGAGCAGGGCGGCGGAGGCGAGGAAGGTGGCCACGGTGATCAGCAGCGCGTGCCGGGGGCTGACCACCGTGAGCAGGATGCCGCCGAGGCCGTAGCCGACCAGCAGGGCGCTCTGCGAGACGATGCGCAGCAGGGAGCGGCCGAGGACGAACAGGTCGCCGTCGCCGAGGATGTCGGCGAGGGTGGCCATCCGGGTTCCCTGGAAGACCGGCGACACCACGGCGAGGGCGCAGCGCAGGGCGAGCACGACGCCGATGTGGGCGCCCGACGTCGCCATCGGCGCCACGCAGGCCGCGCACACCAGGTCGCAGACGACCAGTACCCGGCGGGCGGGGAAGCGGTCGGCCACTCCGGCCAGGAGGGTGCCGCCGACGACGTACGGCAGGAAGCCCAGCGCGAAGGTGAGCGCGCTCATCAGGGGCGAGCCGGTCAGGTCGTAGACGAGCACCGACAGGGCGATCTCGCTGACGATCACGCCGAGCAGGGAGAGGGCGTGGGCGGCGAAGACGGCCCGGAACTCGGGGACGGCCAGGGCCTGGGCGTAGCCGGGGCTGGAGGAGCACGGGGAGGCGGGCGCGGGCGATGCGGATGGGGGTGATGGCGCCGGCGAGGGTGGTGGGGACACGGGCGGTGGGGACACGGGTGGTGGGGGTGACGGTGGTGGCGCGGTGAGGGCTGGTGCTTGTGGTGCGTCGTGCTCTCGCATGTGCGGCAGCGTGCCCGTCGGCCGCAGAGCCGCCTAAAGTTTCGGTGTCAGCCGAATCTTCCCGGAGGCCGCCGGTCATGCCCTTCCGTCTGCACTTCGGGGACGACGATCTCCTGCGGTGCCGGTTCGCCGTGTCACCGCTGTGGGAGACGCAGGAGGCCGTGCGGACGCTGGGACGGCCGGACCGGCACGGGTACCACCCGCAGTGGCTGCGGCGCACCCGGGAGGCCGCGCGCGGGCTGGACCTGACGGCGCTGTGGCTGCTGATGCCGGTGCGCGGGCACAGCCCGGACTTCCTGGGGCCGCCGCCGGTCGGGCCGGCCGCCACGTTCGAGGAGGAGATCGCCGGTGTGCGGGCCGCCGATCCGGTGGCGGCCCGGGCGGACATCGCCCGGTCGCTCGCCGACACGCCGGGTGCGCTCGGGTCGCCGGGCGGGCGGGCGCTGCTCGCCGACCCGGAGCGTGCGGTGCGGGAGCTGGCCGATCTGCTGGAGGCCGCGTGGCACGCGCTGGTCGAGCCGGAGTGGCCGCGGTTGCGGGCGCTGCTGGAGGCCGATGTGGCGTTCCACTCGCGGCGGCTGGCCGAGGTGGGGCTGGGGGCGCTGCTGCCCGAGCTGGACCGGCGGCTGTCCTGGGACGGGCGGACGCTGACCGTCGACTGGCACGGCGAGCACGGGCGGGAGCTGGGCGGGCAGGGGCTGGTGCTGATGCCCAGCGTGTTCTCCTGGCCCGAGGTGGTCAGCGGCTACGAGGAGCCGTGGCAGCCGACGGTGGTCTATCCGGCGCGGGGGCTGGCGGGGTTGTGGACGGAGCCGGACGCGGAGCAGAGCGAGGCGCTCGTGCGGCTGCTGGGGCGGGGGCGGGCGGCGGTGCTGGCCGCGTTGGGCGATCCGGCGACGACCACCGCCCTGGCCCACCGGCTGGGGCTCGCTCCGTCCTCGGTCTCCGGGCACCTGTCGGCACTGCGGGGGGCGGGTCTGCTCACTTCCCGGCGGTACGGGCACCAGGTGCTGTACGAGCGGACGCCGTTGGGGATGGCGCTGGTGGGGTCCGGGGAGTGAGCCGCCGGCCGCCCCGCCGGTGCGGCCCGGTCGTGGACGTCGCCGCGGCCACGGGTGACGCCACGCCCGCGGGTGAGTGGTGGGACCGGGGCCGCGGTGGTGCGTCCGGCCCGTGGCACACGGACGGCTCCGCGCCCCCTCGGCCGGACCGGTCCGGTACCGCGGCGCGGTACGCGGCGGTCTTCGGACGCACCCCAGCGGCCCGCTCCCGCCGTCGGGTGGGTGCGGGCCACGGGAGCCGGTCCGCCGCCGGGCGGGGGGCCGTGGGAGCCGGTCCGCCGCCGGGCGGCCGGGGTCCGCGCCCCGGCTCGCCCCGAGGGCACGAGCCGGAGCGTGGGCCGCGGGGCTGCGGGGCTGCGGGCCGATGGCGCCGGCCCTGGCGGCTCGCGCCTCCGCAGGGGCGGGGCGGGCGTCAGGCAGTTCTATTCGGCGTGCTGGGAGAGGTGTCTCTCCACCGTTTCCACCTTGGCGGTGAGGCCGTCCGTCACGCCGGGGCGGATGTCGGCCTTGAGGACCAGGGAGACGCGGGGGGCACGGGCCTCCACCGCGGCCACGGCGCGCTTGACCACGTCCATGACCTCGTCCCACTCCCCCTCCACGGAGGTGAACATCGCGTCGGTACGGTTGGGCAGGCCGGACTCGCGGACCACGCGGACGGCGTCGGCGACGTACTCGCCGACGTCCTCGCCCACGCCCAGCGGGGTGACCGAGAAGGCGACGATCATGCGTTCACGACTCCCTCGCGGCGGGCGCGGGAGGCGATCACCGCGTCCTCGGCCTCGCGCTTGAGCTTGCGCTCGGCGAAGAAGCCGCCGGTGGGCAGGACCGAGAGGACGAAGTACAGGGCGGCGGTCTTGGCGGACCACTTCGCGCGGTTCCAGGCGTCGAGCCAGAAGATCACGTAGAGGACGAAGAGCACGCCGTGGACCGAGCCCATGACGGGCACGCCGTTGAAGTCCGTGGTGCGCTTCAGGACCGAGCAGACCAGCAGGAGGATGAAGCTGACGGCCTCGGGGGCGGAGACCAGGCGGAGGCGGCGGAGGGCGGAGGCTGTCTTGATGTCCACGGGTCACCTTCGGTGGGAGAGACGCTGGGGCCCGAGTTTGTGAACACAGGCACAAAGTTCTGTCCATTGTGGCAAACCGTCGGGAGTGGGTCGGGACGGGGTCCGGCCGCCCCCGGGTCCTTCGTTCGGACCTGGTCCGAACAGGTCCGATCGGGTCCGCGGGCCCGGCGCGGGACGAACCTGCGGCCCCCAGGCGGATCCGGTCGTCGAACTCGCGTCGTCCGCGCGCGGGGCGGCTCCCGCGGCGTCGGGTGCGTGCTCTCGGCGCGCCGCGGCCCTGAGCCTCGAACGGATGCACCCGGGTCGGGGCCCGGTGCGGCGAGTGGGCCCTCTGCTCGAAGGGCTCGGGGAAGCGTGGGTGGCGTCGCTGGGCGGACGGGAGTTCGACGACGGGCCCTGAGGGACGGATCAGGGGGCGTCTCCACCCGTGGGCCCTGTCGGCACCACCCCGTTCGCCGCTACCTTCGCACTCGTGGCGATGTTCCGACTTCAAGGCAGCAAGGTGCTCGCCGTCGACATGACCGGGGACGCCGTGAAGGCGAAGAACGGCTCGATGGTCGCGTACGACGGGCAGATGGCCTTCAAGAAGCTCACCGGTGGGGGTGAGGGGCTGCGCGGCATGGTGACGCGGCGGCTCACCGGTGAACAGATGACCGTGATGGAGGTGCGGGGACAGGGGACGTGCTGGTTCGCCGACCGGGCGTCCGAGATCAATCTGGTGCGGCTCTCCGGCGACAAGCTGTACGTCGAGTCGAGCAATCTGCTGGCGACCGACGGGGGGCTGCGGACGGGGACGACCTTCACCGGGCTGCGGGGCGCCTCGCAGGGCAACGGGCTGTTCACGACCACCGTCGAGGGGCACGGGCAGGCGGCGATCATGTCGGACGGGCCCGCGGTGGTGCTCCGGGTCGGTCCGCAGTACCCGCTGATCGTCGACCCCGGCGCGTACATCGCGCACCAGGGGAACCTACGGCAGTCCTTCCAGTCCGGGGTGACCTTCCGCACCTTCCTCGGCGAGGGCGGCGGCGAGGCCTTCCAGATCCGGTTCGAGGGGGACGGCCTCGTGTACGTGCAGCCGAGCGAGCGGAACACGATCGCGGGGGACGTGTGACATGGCCTTCCGGGAGATCAACTCCAAGATGGTCGAGGCCACGGTGGTGCCGGGGCAGCGGCTGTTCAGCCAGCGGGGCGCCATGCTGGCGTACCGGGGGGAGGTGTCGTTCACGCCCAGCATCCAGGGCGGTCAGGGCGGGATCATGTCGATGATCGGACGGCGGGTCGCGGGCGAGGCGACGCCCCTGATGACCGTGGAGGGCAGCGGCACCGTCTTCTTCGGGCACGGTGGCCACCACGTCCAGATCATCACCCTGACGGGCGACACCCTGTACGTGGAGGCGGACCGGCTGCTCGCCTTCGAGGGCACCCTCCGGCAGGGCACGATGTTCATGGGCTCGCAGGGCGGGGTGATGGGCATGGTGCGCGGGCAGGTGACGGGCCAGGGCCTCTTCACGACCACGCTCAAGGGACACGGGGCGGTGGCCGTGATGGCCCACGGAGGCGTCCTGGAGCTTCCGATCACTCCGCAGCGGCCGGTCCACGTGGACCCACAGGCCTACGTCGCCCACCACGGCGATGTGCGCAACAAGCTGTCCACCGCCCTGGGGTGGCGCGACATGGTGGGGCGCGGATCCGGCGAGGCCTTCCAGCTGGAGCTGAGCGGCAGCGGCGTGGTCTACGTCCAGGCCTCGGAGGAGAAACTGTGAGCGCGTACGCGACGCCGGGCGCCGAACCCGTGGTGTACGACCCGACGACCCTGCCGGTGGACGACAACGTCAACCACTACACCTTCTGCGTGGAGCTCAAGGGGAGCCAGTGGTTCCTCCAGAAGGGGAAGATGATCGCCTACTACGGGGCGATCGAGTTCAACGGCGTCGGACACGGCCGGCTGGACCGGCTCGTGCGCACGTCGTTCCATTCGCCTCTGCACGCCAGCGACTGGGTGGTGGCCGAGGGCTCGGGCAAGATGCTGCTCGCCGACCGGGCCTTCGATGTCAACTCCTACGACTTGGACGACGGCAATCTGACCATTCGCTCGGGCAACCTGCTTGCTTTTCAGCCAAGTCTCGCCCTCAAGCAATCGATCGTGCCGGGTTTCCTGACGCTCATCGGAACCGGGAAGTTCGTGGCCGCGTCCAACGGACCGGTGGTGTTCATGGAGCCCCCGATCCGGGTGGACCCCCAGGCGCTCGTCGGATGGGCCGACTGCCCCTCCCCGTGCCACCACTACGACCATGGCTACCTGACCGGGGTGATGGGCGGTCTACGTGCGATGACGGGCCTCGGCGGGGCCTCCGGGGAGGAGCACCAGTTCGAGTTCGTGGGGGCCGGCACGGTACTGCTCCAGTCCACCGAGGCCCTCATGGCCGAGCAGGCCACCGGGGCGGTCCCGAACGAACCGGGTGTACCCGGCGGCACGGGGGCGTCCGGGGGGCACGGACAGCAGGCGGGCGCACCGCGTCTTCCCGGACAGCTGGGAGACCTCCAGCGTCGCTTCGGGCTGTGAGCGGTAGTCTGCGGAGTGTGACGGCTCGAACGCGTGCGCACCGCCACACCACCCTCACTAGTTCGCCTTTCAACTTTTTAGGTAGACTTCATACATGGAGACCGAGACGGCCACGCGCTGGCTGACGGACGCGGAGCAGTGCGCCTGGCGCACCCACCTGGAGGTCAACAGGCTGTTGACCTACCAGCTCGAGAAGGATCTGCAGCCGTTCGGCCTGACTATGAACGACTACGAGATCCTGGTGAACCTGTCGGAGTCGGAGGACGTGCGGATGCGGATGAGCGACCTCGCGTCCGCCACCCTCCAGTCCAAGAGCCGCCTCTCGCACCAGATCACCCGCATGGAGAACGCGAACCTGGTGCGCCGTGAGAACTGCGAGTCCGACCGCAGAGGGTTGTACGCGGTCCTCACCGAGCACGGCATGGAGACCATGCAGAAGGTCGCACCGCACCATGTGGCGTCCGTGCGGAGGCACTTCATCGATCTGCTGGACCCCGAGGCGCTGAGGGAGCTGGACAAGGCCCTGAAGCCGATCGCCGACCACCTGCGGGCCCAGCGGGGACGTCCCTGAGCCCGGCGGAACCCGCCGGCGCGACACCGGCCGGCACGGCGGCGGGCGCGGACCGTACCGAGGTCCGGGCCCGCCGGCCGCGCCGCCCTACGCCTGTGTCAGGCCCGCCACCAGTTCGTCCGCCGCGCGGTACGGATCCAGCTCGCCGGCCACGATGCGCTCCGCGAGCGCGCTGAGCCGGCGGTCCCCGTGCAGGTCGCCGATGCGTTCGCGCAGGGCCGTGACGGCGATCGTCTCCACCTCGTGGGCCGCTCGGGCGCGGCGACGCTCGGTGAGCACACCCCGCTCCTCCATCCACGCCCGGTGCTTCTCCAGGGCCTCGACGACCTCGTCGACGCCCTCGGCGCGGGCCGCCACCGTCTTCACGATCGGCGGCCGCCAGTCGCCCGGGCCACGGGCCTCGCCGAGGCCCAGCATGTGGTTCAGCTCGCGTGCGGTCGCGTCCGCGCCGTCCCGGTCGGCCTTGTTGACGACGTAGACGTCGCCGATCTCCAGGATCCCGGCCTTCGCCGCCTGGATGCCGTCGCCCATCCCGGGGGCCAGGAGGACCACGCTCGTGTCCGCCTGGGAGGCGATCTCCACCTCGGACTGGCCGACGCCGACCGTCTCGACCAGGATCACGTCGCAGCCCGCCGCGTCCAGCACCCGGATCGCCTGCGGGGCGGCCCAGGCGAGGCCGCCCAGGTGCCCGCGCGTCGCCATCGAGCGGATGTAGACGCCCGGGTCGGAGGCGTGCTCCGACATCCGGACGCGGTCGCCCAGCAGCGCTCCCCCGGAGAACGGGGACGACGGGTCGACCGCCAGCACGCCGACCCGCTTGCCCTGCTTGCGGTAGGCCGTCACGAGCGCCGAGGTGGAGGTCGACTTGCCGACGCCCGGGGCGCCGGTGAGGCCGACGACATAGGCGTTGCCGGTCAGCGGGGCGAGCGTCCGCATGACTTCCCTGAGCTGTGGGGACGCCCCCTCCACCAAGGAGATCAGCCGGGCCACGGCCCGCGGCCGGCCTTCCCTGGCCTGGGCCACCAGAGAGGAGACGTCCTGCATCACAGCTCCGTTCACGTGATCGGCGTAAAGAGATGGGGCGGAAAAACGGGGGGTTACGCCTTCGGCACCCGGACGATCAGCGCGTCGCCCTGACCGCCGCCGCCGCACAGCGCGGCCGCGCCGACGCCGCCGCCCCGGCGCTTCAGCTCCAGCGCCAGGTGCAGTACGAGACGGGCGCCGGACATCCCGATCGGGTGACCCAGGGCGATGGCGCCGCCGTTCACGTTCACCTTTTCCGTGGACACGCCGAGGTCCTTCATTGACTGCGCGGCGACGGCGGCGAACGCCTCGTTGATCTCGATGAGATCCAGGTCCGAGACCTCCAGGCCCTCCTTCTTCAGGGCGTGCGCGATCGCGTTGGAGGGCTGCGACTGCAGCGAGTTGTCCGGGCCGGCCACGTTGCCGTGGGCGCCGATCTCGGCGATCCAGTCCAGGCCCAGCTCCTGCGCCTTGGCCTTGCTCATCACGACCACGGCCGCGGCGCCGTCGGAGATCTGCGAGGCGGAGCCGGCGGTGATCGTGCCGTCCTTGGCGAACGCCGGGCGGAGCTTGGCCAGCGACTCCACCGTGGTGTCGCCGCGGATGCCCTCGTCCTTGCTGAACAGGACCGGGTCGCCCTTGCGCTGCGGGATCTCGACCGGGGTGATCTCGGCTTCGAACAGACCGTTCTTCTGCGCGGCGGCGGCGCGCTGGTGGGACAGGGCGGCGATCTCGTCCTGCTCGGCGCGGCCGATGCCCAGGCGGGTGTTGTGCTTCTCCGTGGACGCGCCCATGGCGATGCCCTCGAAGGAGTCGGTCAGGCCGTCGTGGGCCATCGCGTCGAGCATCTCGACGGCGCCGTACTTGAAGCCCTCGCGGGACTTGGGCAGCAGGTGCGGGGCGTTGGTCATGGACTCCTGGCCGCCGGCGACGATCACGTCGAACTCACCCGCCCGGATGAGCTGGTCGGCCAGCGCGATGGCGTCCAGCCCCGAGAGGCACACCTTGTTGATGGTGAGCGCCGGGACGTTCATCGGGATGCCGGCCTTGACCGCCGCCTGACGTGCCGGGATCTGCCCCGCACCGGCCTGGAGCACCTGGCCCATGATCACGTACTGCACCTGGTCGCCGCCGATCCCCGCACGGTCGAGGGCGGCCTTGATCGCGAAGCCGCCGAGGTCGGCTCCGGAGAAGGATTTCAGCGAGCCGAGCAACCGTCCCATGGGCGTACGGGCGCCCGCGACGATCACCGAGCCGGTCGTACCGGGAGTTCCAGAAGACATGAGCTGCGATCCCCTTACCGGCCTGCACAGCCGAGGAGTGAACGAGGGTTTACTTCGAATGTACTGAGACGCGGTCCACCCCGTCACCGGGCCGTCGGTGTGATCGCGCGCACGTTGCGTAACCATCCCCGGGGCGCTGCACTGAAACCATGCTGACGCGAATCGACCACATCGGGATCGCCTGCCACGACCTCGACACCACCGTCGAGTTCTACCGGGCCACGTACGGCTTCGAGGTGTTCCACACCGAGGTCAACGAGGAGCAGGGCGTGCGCGAGGCCATGCTCAGGATCAACGGGACCTCCGACGGCGGTGCTTCCTATCTGCAACTTCTGGAACCCACCCGGGAGGACTCCGCCGTCGGGAAGTGGCTGGCGAAGAACGGGGAGGGCGTCCACCACATCGCCTTCGGCACCGCCGACGTGGACGCGGACGCCGCCGACATCCGCGGCAAGGGCGTGCGCGTCCTGTACGACGAGCCGCGACGCGGCTCCATGGGGTCGCGGATCACCTTCCTGCACCCCAAGGACTGCCACGGTGTGCTGACAGAACTGGTGACTTCGGCGCCCGTTGAGTCGGCCGAGCACTGACCCTCGTGGATGAGGGCCGGTAGGGTTGGGGTCGGTCGTACCCGGAACGGGTGCGGCCCGGTCCTGCCGTCGAGGCCGACGCCCGTCTCCCACCGCGTTGACGCCGTCGGCCTCGACGCCAGGAACCGCCGGGGTCCGCGTTTCGGGGGACGGGCGACGGGGCGGCAGCCCATGCTCCGCCGTTGATCTGACACCATTCCCCGGGGGCCCCGTCCGGCGGATGGACGGAGCTCGTTTGGACAGGCTTGCGACCAGGGGACGGATGGGACCGCGCAGTGCGGGGCTACGAACGCCAGGAGCGAGAGCCGGCGGCTGACGTCGACCACCTCTCTCGGTTCGAGGCCGAGATGGAGCGGCTGAAGACCGAGCGGGAAAAGGCGATCCAGCACGCCGAGGATCTCGGCTACCAGGTAGAGGTGCTGCGCGCCAAGCTGCACGAGGCGCGCCGGACCATCATGTCCCGGCCCGCCTACGACAGCGCGGACATCGGCTACCAGGCCGAGCAGTTGCTGCGCAACGCGCAGGTGCAGGCCGACCAGATCCGGGCGGACGCCGAGCGGGAGCTGAGCCAGGCCCGGGCGCAGACCCAGCGCATCCTCCAGGAGCACGCCGAGCAGGCGGCGCGGCTGCAGGCCGAGCTGCACCAGGAGGCGGTGACCCGCCGCCAGCAGCTCGACCAGGAGCTGGCCGAGCGCCGGCAGACCGTCGAGTCGCACGTCAACGAGAACGTGGCCTGGGCGGAGCAGCTGCGCGCCCGCACCGAGCAGCAGGCCCGCCGGCTGCTCGACGAGTCCCGCACCGAGGCCGAGCAGGCCATGGCCGCCGCCCGCGCGGAGGCCGAGCGGCTGACCGCCGAGGCCCGGCAGCGGCTGCGCAGCGAGGCCGAGTCGGCCCGCACGGAGGCCGAGCAGATCCTGCGCCGCGCCCGCGCGGACGCCGAGCGGCTCCTCGGCGCCGCCTCCACCCAGGCCCAGGAGGCCACCGACCACGCCGAGCGGCTGCGCAGCACCACGGCCACCGAGTCGGACGCCGCCCGCCGGCAGGCCGCCGAGCTGAGCCGGGCCGCCGAGCAGCGGATGACCGAGGCCGAGGAGGCTCTGCGCAAGGCGCAGAGCGAGTCGGAGAAGCTGGTCGCCGAGGCCAAGGAGGCCGCCGCCAAGACGCTGGCGAGCGCCGAGTCGGCCAACGAGCAGCGCACGCGCACCGCCAAGGAGCAGGTCGCCCGGCTGGTCGCGGAGGCCACCAAGGACGCCGAGAACACGCGTTCGGAGGCCGAGCAGCTCGTCGCCGACGCCCGCGCCGAGGCGGAGAAGGTCGTCGCGGAGGCCACCGAGAAGGCCCGCACCGCCACCGCCGAGGAGGCGGCCACCCAGCTGGCGAAGGCGGCGAAGACCGCCGAGGACGTGCTGAACAAGGCGTCCCAGGACGCCGCGAAGACCACGAAGGCCGCCGCCGAGGAGGCCGAGCGGATCCGCACCGAGGCCGAGGCCGAGGCGGACCGGCTGCGTGCCGAGGCGCACGACATCGCCGAACAGCTCAAGGGCGCGGCCAAGGACGACACCAAGGAGTACCGCGCCAAGACGGTCGAGCTCCAGGAGGAGGCGCGCCGGCTGCGCGGCGAGGCCGAACAGCTGCGCTCCGAGGCGGTCGCCGAGGGCGAGCGGATCCGCGCCGAGGCCCGGCGCGAGGCGGTGTCGCAGATCGAGGAGGCGGCGAAGTCCGCCGAGGAGCTGCTGACCAAGGCCAAGGCGGACGCCGACGAGCTGCGCAAGACCGCGTCGGTGGACAGCGAGAAGGTCCGCGCCGAGGCGATCGAGCGGGCCACCGTGCTGCGTCGGCAGGCCGAGGAGACGCTGGAGCGCACCCGTCAGGAGGCCGAGCGGCACCGCGCGGAGGCGGACGAGCGGGCGGCGACGGTCCGGGCGGACGCCGAGCGGGCCGCGCGCGAGCTGCGCGAGGAGACCGAGCAGGCGGTCGCGGCCCGGCAGAGCGAGGCCACCGAGGAGCTGACCCGGCTGCACGCCGACGCCGAGCAGCGTCTGGCCGCCGCCGAGCAGGCGCTGACCGACGCCCGGGCGGAGGCCGAGCGGATCCGGCGCGAGGCGGCCGAGGAGAGCGAGCGGCTGCGCACCGACGCCGCGGAGCGGATCCGCGCCCTGCGGCAGCAGGCGGAGACGGAGGCGGAGCGGCTGCGCGACGAGGCCGCCGCGGACGCGTCCGCCTCCCGCGCGGAGGGCGAGGCCCTGGCCGTGCGGCTGCGTTCGGAGGCCGCGGCCGAGGCGGAGCGGCTGAAGGCGGAGGCCCAGGACACCGCCGACCGGGTCCGCGCGGAGGCGCAGGCCGCCGCGGAGCGGCTGGGCGCCGAGGCGTCCGAGACGCTGGCCGCCGCCCAGGAGGAGGCCGCCCGGCGTCGCCGCGAGGCCGAGGAGCTGATCGGCGCGGCACGTGCCGAGGCCGGCCAGGAGCGCGAGCGGGCCCGCGAGCAGAGCGAGGAGCTGCTGGCCTCGGCGCGCAAGCGCGTGGAGGAGGCGCAGGCCGAGGCGGTCCGGCTGGTGGAGGAGGCCGACCGGCGCGCCACCGAGCTGGTGGCGGCCGCGGAGCAGCACGCCCAGCAGGTGCGGGACTCCGTCGCCGGACTGCACGAGCAGGCGCAGGAGGAGATCTCCGGGCTGCGCTCGGCCGCCGAGCACGCGGCGGACCGCACCCGCCGCGAGGCCGAGGAGGAGGCGGACCGGGTCCGCTCCGACGCCTACGCCGAGCGGGAGCGGGCGAGCGAGGACGCGACCCGGCTGCGCCGGGAGGCGCAGGAGGAGACCGAGGCCGCCAAGGCGCTCGCGGAGCGCACGGTGGCCGAGGCCATCACGGAGGCCGAGCGGATCCGCACGGACGTCGCCGAGCACGCCCAGCGGGTGCGCACCGAGGCCTCCGACACGATCGCGCAGGCCGACCAGGACGCGACGCGCACCCGCGCCGACGCCCGTGACGACGCCAACCGCATCCGCTCGGACGCGGCGACGCAGGCCGACGCCCTGATCTCCGAGGCCCGGTCCGAGGCGGAGCGGCTCCAGACGGAGACGATCGCGGAGGCCGACCGGCTGCGCACCGAGACGGTCGCCGAGACCGACCAGTTGCGGGCCGAGACGGTCGCCGAGACCGACCGGCTGCGCACCGAGACGGCCGAGGAGGCCGAGCGGGTGCGCACCGAGGCGCTCGCCGAGGCCGACCGGGTGCGCGCCGAGTCCGTCGCCAAGGCGGAGAAGCTGATCTCGGACGCCACCGGGGACGCGGAGCGGCTGCGGGCCGAGGCGGCCGAGACGGTCGGCTCCGCGCAGAGCCGCGCCGAGCGGATCCGCGTCGAGTCCGAGCGGGTCAGGTCCGAGGCTCAGGCGGAGGCGGAGCGTACGCTGGCCGCCGCCCGCGAGGAGGCCGAGCGGACCCTGGACGAGGCCCGCCAGGACGCCAACAAGCGGCGTTCGGAGGCGGCCGAGCAGGTCGACAAGCTCATCACGGAGACCACCGCCGAGGCCGACAAGCTGCTGACCGAGGCGCAGGCGAGCGCGGTCAAGGCCAAGGCGGACGCGGAGTCCCAGGCCGACACGATGGTGGGCGCGGCCCGTCAGGAGGCCGAGCGGATCCTGGCCGAGGCGACCGTGCAGGGCAACACGACGGTGGAGAAGGCCCGTACGGACGCGGACGAACTGCTGGTCGGCGCCCGCCAGGACGCCACCCGGATCCGGGAGCGCGCCGAGGAGCTGCGCGAGCGCCTGACCACGGAGATCGAGGAGCTGCACGAGCGGGCCCGCCGCGAGGCCGCCGAGACGATGAAGTCGACGGGCGACCGGTGCGACGCGTTGATCAAGGCGGCCGAGGAGCAGCTCGCCAAGGCGCAGGCGAAGGCCAAGGAGATCGTGTCGGACGCCAACTCCGAGGCCGGCAAGGTGCGCATCGCCGCGGTCCGGAAGGCCGAGGGCCTGCTGAAGGAGGCCGAGCAGAAGAAGGCGAAGCTCGTCAAGGAGGCCGAGGAGCTCAAGGCCGAGGCGATCCACGAGGCCCGGCGCACGGTCGAGGAGGGCAAGCGCGAACTGGACGTCCTGGTGCGCCGGCGCGAGGACATCAACGCCGAGATCTCCCGGGTCCAGGACGTGCTGGAGGCGCTGGAGTCCTTCGAGGCGCCGTCGTCGGGCAAGGACGGCGGTGTCCGGGCGGGCGCGACGGTGGGCGCACCCCGATCGGGTGGCAAATCGTCAGAAGGGTAACCTTCAAGGTGAATTCGGAGGTCTCACGGGGGAGCTTCCGGAGGCTTCGCGGGGTCACGGGCAAGGATCGCGGCGGTCAGCCACTCAAAAGAGGTGTCATTCTCCAGATCAAACACGTATCCGCTCGATGACACACCGCTTCGGCCCCTAGGATTCGACCTATCACCTCACCGGTCTCATTCGACAGGAACCCCATGAGCGACACTTCCCCCTACGGCTTCGAGCTTGTGCGGCGTGGGTACGACCGCGCTCAGGTGGACGAACGCATCTCCAAGCTCGTCTCCGACCGTGACAGTGCTCTGTCCCGCATCACCGCTCTGGAGAAGCGCATCGAGGAGCTGCACCTCGAGACGCAGAACGCCCAGGCCCAGATCTCCGACGCCGAGCCGTCGTACGCGGGTCTCGGCGCGCGGGTCGAGAAGATCCTCCGCCTCGCCGAGGAGGAGGCCAAGGATCTGCGTGAGGAGGCCCGGCGCGCGGCCGAACAGCACCGCGAACTCGCCGAGTCGGCGGCCCAGCAGGTCCGCAACGACGCCGAGTCCTTCGCCTCGGAGCGCAAGGCCAAGGCCGAGGACGAGGGCGTCCGGATCGTCGAGAAGGCCAAGAGCGACGCCTCCCAGCTGCGCGCGGAGGCGCAGAAGGACGCGCAGTCCAAGCGGGAGGAGGCCGACGCCCTCTTCGAGGAGACCCGCGCCAAGGCCGCGCAGGCCGCCGCCGACTTCGAGACCAACCTCGCCAAGCGTCGCGAGCAGTCCGAGCGCGACCTGGCGTCCCGTCAGCAGAAGGCGGAGAAGCGGCTCGCGGAGATCGAGCACCGCGCCGAGCAGCTGCGCCTGGAGGCGGAGAAGCTGCGCACCGACGCCGAGCGCCGCGCCCGCCAGACGGTGGAGACGGCCCAGCGCCAGGCCGAGGACATCGTGGCCGACGCCAACGCCAAGGCGGACCGCATCCGTTCGGAGTCCGAGCGCGAGCTGGCGGCGCTGACCAACCGCCGCGACTCGATCAACGCGCAGCTCACCAACGTGCGCGAGATGCTGGCCACCCTCACCGGTGCCGCGGTGGCCGCCGCGGGCTCGCCGTCCGAGGACGAGCCGGTCTCCCGCGGGGTTCCGGCCCAGCAGACCCGGTAACGGCTCCGTCGCGGGCAGCGAACATCGCGAAGCCCTCCGCCGCCTCCGGTGGCGGGGGGCTTTGTCCGCATCTAGCGTGGCCGCATGATCGAGCTCGTGGGGCTGACCAAGCGGTACGGCGAGAGGCTGGCGGTCGACGACCTCACCTTCACCGTCAGGCCGGGCGCAGTGACGGGCTTCCTCGGACCCAACGGGGCGGGGAAGTCCACGACCATGCGGATGATCCTCGGCCTCGACCACCCCACCGGCGGGGACGTGCGCATCGACGGCCGGCACTACCACGAGCTCACGGACCCGCTGACGTACATCGGGGCGCTGCTGGACGCGGGGGCGGTGCACGGCGGCCGGTCCGCCCGCAACCACCTGCTGTTCCTCGCCCAGAGCAACGGCATCCCCGCCCGCCGGGTGCGCGAGGTGCTGGAGACCGTGGGGCTGACGGCGGTCGCCCGGAAGAAGGCGAAGGGGTTCTCGCTCGGCATGAGCCAGCGGCTCGGCATCGCGGGCGCGCTGCTCGGCGATCCGCGGATCCTGATGTTCGACGAGCCGGTCAACGGCCTCGACCCCGAGGGCATCCACTGGATCCGCGGCCTGATGAAATCTCTGGCCGCCCAGGGCCGTACCGTCTTCGTCTCCTCGCATCTGATGAGCGAGATGGCGCTGACCGCCGACCACCTGGTCGTCATCGGTCAGGGCCGGCTCCTCGCCGACACCTCCATGGCGGACTTCATCGAACGCAATTCCCGCTCCTGCGTCCGCGTCCGCACCCCGGACCGGGAGCGGCTGCTCGACGCGCTGCACGGGGCGGGGGTCCCGGTCGTCGAGGCGGGCGACGGGGCGCTGGAGGTGGCCGGCGGCAAGCCGGAGCGGATCGGGGAGCTGGCCGCGCGGCACCATGTCGTGCTGCACGAGCTGAGCATCCGGCAGTCGTCGCTGGAGGACGCGTTCATGCGGCTGACGGCCCAGTCGGTGGAGTACCACGCGCAGGCGGAGCCGGCCGGGCGGCCGTGGGGCGCGGGGTGGGATGCGAGGAGTGCGACGGGGACCTCGAAGACGGCGTCGACGACTCCGGCGGAGGGCTGAGGCATGGCGGCGACCCAGGTCATCCGGTCCGAGTGGACCAAGATCCGCTCGGTTGCGTCCACGGTGTGGACCCTGTCCCTCGCCGTGGTCGTCACCCTCGCCCTCGGCATGCTGATCTCGGCCCTGTCGAGGAACGAGTATGGCGGCATGGACCCCCGCGAGCGGCTCTCCTTCGACCCGACCTTCGCCAGCTTCGCGGGGATGGCGCTGGGGCAGCTGGCGATGATCGTGTTCGGGGTGCTGGTGGTGTCGAACGAGTACAGCACCGGCGTGATCCGCACCTCGCTGGCCGCGGTCCCGCGGCGCGGCGCGTTCCTGGCGAGCAAGGTGGCCGTCGCGACCGCGCTGGCCCTGCTCGTCTCGATGGCCACCAGCTTCACCGCGTTCTTCCTCGGCCAGGCGATGCTCGGTCCGCTGCTGCGGACCACCCTCGGTTCGCCCGGGGTGCTGCGCGCGGTGATCGGCGGCGGCCTCTACATGACCCTGATCGCCGTGTTCTCCATGGGCGTCGCCGCGATGCTGCGTTCGCCGATGCTGTCGCTGGGCGTGCTGATGCCGTTCTTCTTCCTGGTCTCCAACATCCTGGCCAACGTCTCGGCGACCCGGAAGATCGGCCAGTACCTGCCCGACCAGGCCGGCAGCCGGATCATCCGGGTGCTCCCCCGGATCGGCGACGACACCCCGTACGGGCCCTGGGGCGGCCTCGGGATCATGGTGCTGTGGGTGATCGCGGCACTGGCCGGCGGCTACCTGCTGCTGCGGAAACGTGACGCCTGAGGGACCCAGCGGTTTTTACTTTCTTTTGGCCGGAACCGTCAGCGCCCGGATATCCTCCTAAGCCTTACGGGGGCGTGCGCCCCGCTGTCCTGAACCTGGGACGGGTACCTTCCGATGGGACCGGAGCATGATCGAGGCAGTCGGCCTGACCAAACGCTATGGCGACAAGACCGCCGTGTACAACCTCTCCTTCCAGGTGCGGCCCGGTGCTGTCACCGGCTTCCTCGGGCCGAACGGCTCGGGCAAGTCGACGACCATGCGGATGATCCTCGGACTGGACAACCCCACCGCGGGCTCCGTGACGATCGGCGGCTACCCGTACCGCAAGCTGCCCAACGCCCCTCGCCAGGTCGGCGCCCTGCTGGACGCCAAGGCCGTGCACGGCGGCCGGTCCGCCCGCAACCACCTGCTGAGCCTGGCCCAGCTCTCGGGCATCCCGGCCCGCCGCGTCGACGAGGTGCTGGGCGTGGTGGGTCTGCACGAGGTGGCGCGCAAGCGCTCCAAGGGCTTCTCGCTCGGCATGGGCCAGCGGCTCGGCATCGCCGCCGCGCTGCTGGGCGACCCGCAGGTGCTGCTGTTCGACGAGCCGGTGAACGGTCTCGACCCCGAGGGCATCCTCTGGGTGCGGAACCTGATGAAGTCGCTGGCCGCCGAGGGCCGGACCGTGTTCGTCTCCAGTCACCTCATGAGCGAGATGGCGCTGACCGCCGACCACCTGATCGTCATCGGGCGCGGGCAGTTGCTCTCCGACATGAGCGTGACGGACTTCATCTCCGCGAACTCCGCCGACTTCGCCCGGGTCCGCACGTCCGACACCGAGCCGCAGCAGCGGGAGAAGCTGACCTCCGCGCTGACCGAGGCCGGCGGGCACGTGCTGCCCGAGCAGGACGGCGCGCTGCGTGTGACGGGACTGCCGCTGCCGCGCATCAGCGACCTCGCGCACGAGGCCGGCGTACGGCTGTGGGAGCTGTCGCCGCACCAGGCCTCCCTGGAGGAGGCGTACATGCGGATGACGCAGGGCGCGGTCGACTACCGCTCGACGACCGACCAGAAGGCCGGGCTGATGCAGCCGCTGCCGCCCGGCGCCCAGCCGCCCCTGCCGGTTCCCGGCCAGGGCCAGCCCGGCTGGTACGCGCCGCCGCCGCTCCAGCAGGGCGGGCAGCCGTTCGCGCCGCCGCAGGGGCAGCCGGCACAGCCGGTCGCGCCCCAGGGGCCCTACGGCGTCGCGCCGCAGGCCCGGCCGCACGACGCTCCGGGGCCCACGCCGAACCCGTACGCGCAGAGCGCGCCGCAGGCTCCGCGCGTGCCCGCGCAGCCGGGCCCCCCGGCGGAGGCCCCCGCCGCCTCCGCCCCCGCAGTCGACACGACCAAGTCCGAGGACGCCCGATGAGCACGCCGCAGACTCCGATGCCGCAGGCCGCGCCGCCCGCCTGGGAGGCGGGGGCCCCCTCCCCGTACGCCGGCTACACCTCGCCGATCCCCGTCGTCCGTACGCACCTGGGCCACGCCCTCGCCTCGGAGTGGACGAAGATCAAGTCGGTGCGCTCCACCATGTGGACGCTCGGCGTGTTCGTCCTGCTCGTTGTCGGGATCGGGCTGCTGGCCGGCGCGTTGGCCGCCAACTCCTCCTCCGACCTCTCCGGCAGCGAGAGCCCGCTGGCGCTCGGCTTCTTCGGCTTGCTCCTGGGCAGCATCTGCGTCATGACCCTCGGGGTGCTGACCACGGCCTCGGAGTACGGCACCGGAATGATCCGCACCACCATGACGGCGTGCCCCACCCGCGGGCGCGTGCTCGCGGCGAAGGCGCTGGTGTTCTTCCTCCTCGCCTTCACGATCACCCTGGTGTCCACCGCGCTCGTCGCCGTCGCGCAGACGGCGATGCTCGACGGCACCGGCGCCCGGCAGCCCACCGGTGCGGAGTGGTTCAAGGCCACGGTCGGGGTCAGTCTCTACCTGGCCCTGCTCGGGCTGGTCTCGCTGCTGATCGGTTCGATCCTGCGGCACTCGGCGGGCGGCATCACCATCATGATCGGTGTGGTTCTCGCCCCGCTGGTCATCGCGCTGTTCATGTTCACCAACTCGCTGGAGAAGGTGCGCAACGCGCTGTTCGAGTACTCGATCCCGAACCAGCTGAGCATCTTCTACTCCAACTCCCTCAGCGACTCCGGCCCGTCCGGCTGGGACCCGCTGTGGATCATCGTGGGCGTCACGGCGGTCGCCTTCGCCGGCGCGTGGGCGCTGCTGGAGAAGCGGGACGTGTGACCGGCCGGACAGTGCCGGACCAGAGCCGCGACGGGCGCTAGAACCGAGGGGCGTTCCGGGACCGCTGCACCCGCGTGGTGCGGCGGTCCTTCGCGTTCCAGCAGGCCTTGTGCCAGTGCCGGCGGTCGTCCACCCCGGCGTGCTCGGGCCAGGCCACCACGTGCGGGACGCCCGAGCCGATCAGCTGGTCGCAGCCCGGACAGCGGTACGTCTTGCCCGCCGCGCTCGCGCCCGCGACATGGCGCACGCTCCAGTCCTCGCCCTGCCAGCTCTCGGAGGACTGCCAGCCGCCGTAGCGGCTCGCTTCCTCGTCCTCGGCGCTCCGGCCGGACGAGCCGGAGCCCTTGGGGCGGTTGTGGCGCGGGGACACGGGACACCTCACTGAACTCGCGGGAGACGGGCCCTGTCCAGGGTACGCGGCGGCGACAGGGGTACGTGTGCGGAACCGGATTCCCGACCAACCCCCACAAGTCCCCCTCCATGGGGCCGTATTCGACCGACAATCCGGAAATCCCTTCGCCAGGCCGTGTCCTCGGCACGTGTCACGCGGTTATGCCGGGCGGGGAGCTCCGGGTCGGAGCCGAGGAAGCAGGAAACAGCGATGCGCGTAGGCAGTTTCGTGGTGGCCGCCCAGTTCCCGGGACAGGGACAAGGAGAGGCGCTGCACCGCGCGGTCCGCACGGCCGAGGTCGCCGAGGAGTCGGGGCTGGACGCGGTCTGGCTGGCCGAGCACCACTTCGTACCGTACGGGACGTGCCCGTCGGCCATCACCCTGGCCGCACTGCTGCTCGGCCGCACCCGCCGGCTGAGGGTCGGCACGGCGGTCAGCGTGCTGCCCACCGCCCACCCCGTCGCGCTCGGCGAGCAGGCCGCGCTGCTGCACGTGACGAGCGGCGGCCGGTTCTCGCTGGGCCTGGGCCGCGGCGGGCCCTGGGTGGACCTGGAAGTGTTCGGCGTCGGTCTGGAGGCGTACGAACAAGGATTTCCGGAGTCCCTCGATCTGGTGGTGCGGTGGCTGCGCGAACCGTCGGTGTCCGCGTCGGGGGAACGATTCGCCTTCCGGGAGGTTCCGGTGGTGCCGCGCCCGTCGGAGGCGCTGACCGAGACCCCGGGCCCCGAGGTCGTCGTCGCCTGCACCTCTCCGGGCAGCGTACGGACGGCCGCCGAACGCGGGCTGCCGATGCTGCTCGGGATGCACGTCGGGGACGAGGAGAAGGCCGAGATGGTCGCCCTGTGGCGGCGCTGCGCACGGGCGGCCGGCCGGCCGGGCGAGGAGATCCGGGACGCCGCCCATGTCTCGGCGGGCGTCTGCCAGATCGCGGACCGGCGCACGGACGCGGCGGAGGCCCTGCTCAAGGCGATGCCGGGCTGGCTCAAACAAGGACTTGAGGCCCATGTCACGGTGGACGGCCGCGCCCGCCGGATGCGCGATCCGCTGGAGTACACGGAACTGCTCTGCGGGCTGCACCCGGTGGGCACCCCGCGGCTGTGCGCCGACCGGCTCGCCGCGACCTCGGAACGCACCGGCATCAACCGTTTCGCCCTGCTCGTCGAGGGCTCGGGCGATCTGGCGGCGACGGAGCAGAACGTGCGACGGCTCGGCGCCGAGGTACTCCCCCACCTCGGCTGACCGGGCCGTCGCCGTCAGGGCCAGGCTTGCCGCCCCGTCCTCCGTGCACCTCCCGCGGACGGTGCGGCAAGCGGACGACCGTGGTTCAGCAGTCCCTGAGCTCCGGCGACTGGTTGAGCAGCTGAGCACGCACCGACGTGAACCGGGCGAGCCGCTCGTCGACCGAGGAGTCCAGCGGGAAGACCGCCACCCGGTGGCAGTTCTGGAAGGCCAGCCGCACACCGAAGTGCCGCTGCAGCGCGCCGCGAATGGCATCGCTCGCGAGCGCGCGCAGCAGCTGACCGCGCGCCTGCTCGTCCGGCGGGGGCGTCTGGTTGTCGGCGAACTCTCCGCCGTCCACCTTCAGCTGGGCCACCAGGGAGCTGATCATCTCCCACGCGTAGGGCAGGGAGGTCCGGACGCAGTCGACGAAGTCGGCTTCGTCGACCTCGCCTCGCTCGGCCTGTTCGAGTAGGGCCGGTGAGACGTCGAGCGACATGGGTTCTCCTCTCGCACCCCCGAACGACAGGGGTTGCCGGACAGATGGGGGAGTTCGTGATACCGAACACGGTGCGTACACACATCGCGACCTCCCGTTCTCTACGTTAGGCAACTAAACGGGCACTCACTAGGCGAATGCACTTACCGGCGGGACGGGTTGGGCACACAATCGGCCACAAGTGAACACGGGTGATCCAGGGATCAATGGGGCGGTGCGCGGGCGGCGGCCGGGGGCCGGGGCACGGGCGCCGGTGGGCGAATCGCGCCCGGCAGGGTGGTTCGAGTAGCGTTGCCGACCATGCGTCTCGTCATCGCCCGGTGCTCCGTCGACTACGCCGGCCGGCTCACCGCCCACCTCCCGTCAGCCCCCCGTCTGATCCTGGTCAAGGCGGACGGCAGCGTCTCGATCCACGCGGACGACCGTGCCTACAAGCCTCTGAACTGGATGTCCCCGCCGTGCACGCTCAAGGAGGAGACGGGGGACGGGACAGGTGCGGCGGGTGTGTGGACCGTCGTCAACAAGGCGGGCGAGAAGCTCATCATCACGATGGAGGAGATCCTGCACGACTCCTCGCACGAGCTCGGCGTGGACCCGGGACTGATCAAGGACGGTGTCGAAGCGCACCTCCAGGAGCTCCTGGCCGACCGCATCGAGACGCTCGGCGAGGGCTACACGCTGATCCGGCGCGAGTACATGACGGCCATCGGCCCGGTGGACATCCTGTGCCGGGACGGCGAGGGACAGACCGTGGCCGTCGAGATCAAGCGGCGCGGTGAGATCGACGGGGTGGAGCAGCTCACCCGCTATCTGGAACTGCTGAACCGCGATCCGCACCTCGCCCCGGTGCGCGGCGTCTTCGCGGCGCAGGAGATCAAGCCGCAGGCCCGGGTCCTCGCGACCGACCGCGGCATCGGCTGCCAGGTCCTGGACTACGACGCGCTGCGCGGCATCGAGGACGACAAGCTGCGGCTCTTCTGATCGCGGAGGACGACGGGCCGCTCCTCCGATCGCGGAGGACGACAGGCCGCGGCCCCTCCGATCACGCGGCGGTACCGCGTCAAGGGCCGGGACCCCGTCTTCGACGGGGTCCCGGCCCTTGACGTCCCGCCGGTGCGGGTTCTCAGATCACCGGGGCGCCCGACGGGTCCGGGGAGCTCGCGCCCCCGCTCTCCGGCGCGCTCGCCGAGCCGCTGGAGGCGGCGGGACCGCCGGCCGAGTTCGAGGTACCGGGCGACGCGGTGCCCTCGGGAGGCGTCTGCGGGGACGAGCTGCTGGGCGACGGGGACGGATCGTCCGGCGTGGGATCGGTCGGCGTGGGGGCGCTCGACGAGGTGGAGGGGCGGGGAGAACTCGGCCGGGTCACGGACCCGGACGGCTCGGGGGACCCGCCGCCGTCGTCCGTTCCGCCGCCCTTGCCGCCGCCCTCGCCGCCGCCCGGAGCCGTCGTCCCGCTCGGGCCGGTCGACGGTCCGGCCGTGCCGGCCGGCCGGGCCGGGTCCTGAGACGTGCCGTGGGCGCCGTCGGAGCCCGGGGCCGTGGGGCGGCTGGTGGCGGTGCCGACGCCGCCGGCACCGCCGCCACCGCCGCTGCCGTCGTTCTGCGGGGTGTCCGCGTCCGAGCCGCCGTCGTCGGTGCCCTGGCCGGTGGACGGATTGACGTTGACCTGGTCCGACGGGTCGTTGGCGTCGTTGTGGGAGGTGGCGCCGAGCGTCACCACCGTACCGAGGACGGCCGCGAGCAGCGCGCCCGCGCCCGCCGCCACCAGGTTGCGCCGGGCGAAGCCCTTCAGGCCCAGCCGGTGCTTGGCCGGGCCGGTCGAGGACGGACCGTACGACGGGAAGGGCGCGGACGGCGTGGGCGCGCCCGAGGGCTGGTAGGCGACCGGCCCCGAGGTGTCGCCGCCGGGGGGCTGGAGCGCCGGGAAGGGGTCGGGGACGCCGCCGGGCCGCGGCGCCGGTTCCTCGGCGCGGGCGTCCGGCTCCTCCTCGCCCGCGGTCGCGCCCGGCCCGGCCGGCAGCGCGAGGAGGCCCGCCGCCGTGCCGGAGCGGTCGGCGACCAGCGCGAGGGCGCGGCGGCCCGCGACGGTGCCGCGCTTGTCCGCGAGCGCGCCGCGCAGGCCGATGGAGGCCTCCAGCTCGGCGCGGGCCCGGTCCAGCGAACCGCCGCAGAGCGCGAGGATGCCCAACTCGTGGTGGAAGTAGGCCTGCTCGGCGACCTCGCCGGCGAGCCGGGAGGCCTCGACGCCGAAGCGCAGCGTCCGCTCCCAGGCGCTCCAGTTCAGCCCGGCGGCGAACGCGGGCGCGGCCGTGCGGGCGAGTTGCACGGCGGCGCTCTCCCCGTCCTCGCCCGGCGGCGTGGCGGCGGGCACCAGCACGGCCAGCGCGGCGAGCAAGGCGTCCGCCTCGGCGCCCACCCGTTCCGGCGTGACCGAGGGGTGTCCGGCCCACCAGGCGTAGTGCCGAGCGACGGTGCGCGCCTGCTCTTCGGCGTCGTCGCCGTACCCGGCGGCCTCCAGCTGGGTGAGCACCCCGGCCGCGAGCCGGTAGCGGGAGCCGGCCGGGGAGACCAGGCCGCAGCTCGCCAGCTCGCCGAGCGCGGCGTCGGCGTGGGTGTCCCCGACCAGCGCCGGCAGGTGGGACTGGTGGGGCACCTCGCCGCCGAGCGCGACGGCGAACCGCAGGGTGGCGCGCGCGGAGGCGCTCAGCCGGGAGGCGAGCAGCGGCGCGGGCGCGGCGGCGTCGCCCAGCGAGGGCAGGGGGACGTCGTCGGCGGTGTCGTCGCCGAGGACGGCGTCCACCGGCGGCGCGTCCGCGAAGACGCCGAACTCCTCGACCGCGCTGGTGCCGGCCCGCAGCCGGTCGCGCTGGCGCAGCAGGGCGCCGGCCTGGACGAAGCGCAGGGGCAGGCCCTCGGACTCGAACCAGAGGTCGCCGGCCCAGTTGGCCTCCTCCTCGGTGAGCACCCGGCCGACGCCGCGCTCGATGAGTTCGACGCCGCCGGCCCGGTCGAGGCCGCCGAGGAAGACCTCCTCGACGCCGGAGTCGGCGGACGGCGCGGGCACGTCCGGGGTGGCGGCGATCAGGAAGGCGCACTCGGGGGTGGCGTCGAGCAGCTCGTCGAGCGCGCTGCCGCCGAACTCGATGTCGTCCACGACCACGACCGCGCCGATCTCCCGGACGTGCTCGAGGAGTTCGTCCCGGTCCGGGCGGTGCAGGGGTGCGCTGTGGACGGCGTGGAAGAGGTCGAACAGCAGCTCGCTCGCCGTGCGGCGGTGGCCGCAGAGGCGGACGACGCCGTCGGGGGCGAGGTCGGCGCAGTCCCCGGCGACGAGGTCGAGGAGGCTGGTGCGGCCGGAGCCGCCGGGGCCGGTCAGCCGTACCGAGCGGCCGCGGGCGAGCAGCCGTACCAGGTGTTCGCGTTCGCCCTGGCGTTCCAGGAGCGGTTCGGCGGACGGGGCCGGGCCGGGCGGGACGGGCGGCCGGGCCGCGCGGTCGGCCTCGGCGCGGTCGGCCTCGGTGCGCCGGCGGGCGGGGCCGGGGCGCTCTCCGGGCGGGCAGGCCTCGATCTCGCTGCCGTCGACGGGGTTGACGGTGAGCAGGAAGTCACCCGCGACGAGCCGCACCGTGCGGGCCAGTGCGGGCGCGTGCGGCGCGAAGTCGGATGCGACGGAGTCCCGGGGCGGGCGCCGGCCCGGCGCGTGGCCGTCGCCGTCATGGCCCATGTCCTCGGGCTCCGGGATGTTCGGGTCCATGGGTTCCACAGGTTCCAAGCCCCCCAAAAGCGTCGTGTGCTCTTCGACCCCTCCCGGCCTTGCTGCACACCGCGCTGTCGCTTCTGGTCCGGGCCCGCGCGAGGGTTGCTGGGCAGCGGGCGACCGAACCCTAAACCTTCGCACAGTATCCATGACAGCCCGGGGTACCGCGCTGCCCGAGACGTCACGGTCTCGTGAGGATTGCGTGCGACGTACGGTTGGGGTCCTTCGTTCGGCCGGCCGAGCCGCCCGGGTCCCCCGCGCCGCCCGGTTCACACCCGTGGGGTGCCCCGGCGGGGCGTCGGACGCGGGACCCGTGGGCGCCGCCGGTCCGCGGGCCCGTCGGACACGCGCCCGTCAGACGCGGGGCAGGGACTCCACGCCGATGCCGCCCTCGATGGCCAGGATGCGGTGCAGCCGGGTGGCCACCAGCAGGCGTTGCATCTGCGGCGGCACCCGGCGCAGCACCAGCCGCCGGCCGCAGCGGCCGGCCCGCCGGTGGACACCCATGATCACACCGAGTCCGGTGGCGTCCCAGGAGTCGAGTTCGGAGAGGTCGAGGATCAGGTCGCCCGCCCCGTCGTCCACGGCCGAGTGCAGGACCGTACGGGCGTCCGCCGCGCTGCGGACGTCGAGGCGGCCCCCGACGACCACCTCGGCGTGGTCGCCCCTGATGTACATATGCGCTCCCCGGGAATGCGGTGGCGTACTCCGTTGTGACGGTTGACTGTGCAACGTCTGACTGCGTGAGTGGCGCTGCGGTTGCTGTCTGTTGGCGAACCGAGACCGAATTCACCCCAACGGGTGATCTCGGACGCCGGCGCGGTCTCAGTGCTTGTAGAAGCCCTGCCCGCTCTTGCGTCCGATGTCACCGGCGTCAACCATCCGGCGCATCAGCTCCGGCGGGGCGAACTTCTCGTCCTGGGTCTCGGTGTAGATGTTGCCGGTGGCGTGCAGCAGGATGTCGACGCCGGTCAGGTCCGCGGTGGCGAGCGGGCCCATGGCGTGGCCGAAGCCGAGCCGGCAGGCCAGGTCGATGTCCTCGGCGGTGGCGACGCCGGACTCGTAGAGCTTGGTCGCCTCCACGACGAGGGCGGAGATGAGCCGGGTGGTGACGAAGCCGGCCACGTCGCGGTTGACGACGATGCAGGTCTTGCCGACGGACTCGGCGAACTCCCGTGCGGTGGCGAGGGCTTCGTCGCTCGTCTTGTAGCCGCGGACGAGCTCGACGAGCTGCATCATCGGCACCGGCGAGAAGAAGTGCACGCCGACGACGCGCTCCGGGCGCTCCGTGACGGCCGCGATCTTGGTGATCGGGATCGCGGAGGTGTTGGAGGCGAGCACCGCGTCCTCGCGCACCAGCTTGTCGAGGGTGCGGAAGATCTCGTGCTTGACCTCGAGCTTCTCGAAGACCGCCTCCACGACGACATCGGCGTCGGCGGCCGCGTCCAGGTCGGTGGTGGGGGTGATGCGGGCGAGGGCCGCCTCGGCGTCCTCGGCCGCCAGCTTGCCCTTGGAGACGAACTTGTCGTACGAGGCCCTGATGCCGTCGGTGCCACGCCTCAGTGCCTCGTCGGTGACGTCCCGCAGGACGACGTCCCAGCCCGCCTGCGCGGAGACCTGGGCGATGCCGGATCCCATGAGACCGGCCCCGATGACGGCGAGCTTCCGTGCCACTCCGACTCCCCTTTGAACGACTGCTGGACGACTGCGCGGGCGACGACCGCCGGGCGACTGCGCGGGCGGTGCCGCGCGAGCTCTGGAACGCTGTTCACGTATGGCTCCTGGGCGGACACTAGCGCCCGCGCGGCGCTGTGTGACCGGTAAGTAACGCGCGTCACGTCTCAATTGACGGACATCACACCGGCAGGGGTCACAGCGCGCCTCGGACGGCGTAGTTGAGTACCTTTTCGCTCAACAGGTCCTCGATGTCCTCCAGGAGATCCAGCACCTCTCGGGACACTTCGCTCGGATTGCGCCCCTTGAGCATCTCGCGGCCGATGACGGACATGACGGTGCCGTGGACCCAGCCCATCTGACCGGCCATCAGGCCCGGCAGCGGGTCGTCCTCCGCGGCGCCGGTCTCCTCCCGCAGGGCCTGTTCCAGGTTGGCCTGCACCTCCTGGCCGATGGCCCACAGCCGGGAGCGCAGCGCGGGCGCCGCCTCGATCACCCTCATGAAGGGGGCGTACCCGGGGAAGAGCCCGATCCGGGGCGAGACCGCCTCGACCTCCCCGCGCAGCTCGCGCAGCACGGCGCACGCGGCCGACTCCCCCGCGTCCCGGCCGCGCACCCAGCGGACCAGGCGGTCGGTCACACCGCTGGAGCGGTCGAGGAACAGGTCCTCCTTGGCGGGGAAGTAGTTGTAGACGGTGTTGACGGAGACGTTCGCCGCCTCGGCGATCTCCGCGACCGTGACGGCGTCGAAGCCGCGCTCGACGAACAGGCCCGTGGCGACGTCGGAGATGTACTGCCTGGTCTGCCGCTTCTTCCGCTCCCTGAGCCCCTCTGCCATGCCCGGAATCGTAGCCTCTCGGCACCCCTCGATGGTGAGAGTGAAAAATTGGGGTCGTTGCAAATTTTCAGTGCCTCTGTTTTTCTGGCGGCATGACAGCAGCAGTCATCAGCGCGGCCGGACTGGCCCGCACCTTCCGCACCAGGCGCGGCCCGGTGGAGGCCGTCCGCGGCGTCGACCTCACCGTCCGCGAGGGCGAGATCCTCGGCTTCCTCGGCCCCAACGGCGCCGGGAAGACGACCACCCTCCGCATGCTCACCACCCTGCTGGCGCCGACCGGCGGCACGGCCACGGTCGCCGGCTGCGACCTGGCCACGGACCCGGTCGGGGTCCGGCGCGCGTCCGGCTACGTCGCGCAGTCCGGCGGCGTCGACGGGCAGATCACCGTCCGGGAGGAACTGGTCACCCAGGGCCGGATGTACCACCTGCCGAAGAAGCGGGCGGCCGAGCGCGCCGAGGAACTGGCCGCCGACCTGGACCTCACCGCACTGCTCGGCCGCCGCACCGCCGCCCTCTCCGGCGGCCAACGCCGCCGGCTGGACATCGCGATGGCGCTCGCCCACCGCCCTCGCGTGCTCTTCCTGGACGAGCCGACGACCGGCCTGGACCCCGGCAGCCGCGCCGACCTGTGGGACCTGGTCCGCCGACTCCGCGACGAGCAGGGCACCACGGTCTTCCTGACCACCCACTACCTCGACGAGGCCGACGCCCTCTCCGACCGCCTGGTCGTCGTCGACCGGGGCGTGGTCGTGGCGGAGGGCACGCCGAGCGCGCTCAAGCTGGAGTACGGCGGTTCGCTCGACGCCACCCTCCAGGACACCTTCCTCGCCCTCACCGGCCGCGGCCCCGCCCCGGCCGGCCCCGCCCCCGTAGCGGTGTGAACCGCGGACCGAACAGGACAGCCGGAATGCTCCTCCACGACACCGCCCTCATCTACGGCCGCTATCTGCGCCAGTCCCTGCGCTCCCGCTTCGCGCTGCTCTTCGGCGTGCTGACACCACTGCTGTACCTCGTCTTCTTCGGCCCGCTGCTCACCGGGCTGCCGCTGGGCGGGACGGGCAGCTCCTGGCAGATCCTCGTCCCCGGACTGCTGCTCCAACTCGGCCTCTTCGGAGCCCTGTTCGCGGGCTTCACGATCATCATCGAGAAGGGGCAGGGGGTGGTGGAGCGGATGCGGGTGACCCCCGTCAGCCGGCTCGCCCTCCTGCTCGGCCGGGTGCTGCGCGACGCCACCGTCTTCGTCCTCCAGGCGGTGCTGCTGGTGCTGGCGGCGCTCGTGATGGGCCTGCGCGCACCGCTGGCGGGCATCCTCATCGGCTTCGTGTTCGTCGCCCTGCTCGCCGTCTCGCTGGCCTCGCTGTCGTACGCGACGGCGATGAAGGTCACCACCCCGCAGACGTTCGGCCCGCTGATCAACGCCGTGTCGATGCCGTCGATGCTGCTGTCCGGCCTGATGCTGCCGATGACCCTGGCGCCGGCCTGGCTGGACGTGCTCTCCCGCCTCACCCCGTTCCGCCATCTGGTGGACGCGGTGCGGGACGCCTACGTCGGCTCGTACACGAGCGCGCACATGCTGTACGGCACCCTGGTGGCCGTGGGCTTCGCCGCACTGTCCGTGACGGTGGGCACCCGCGTCTTCCGCACCGCCGGGGCCTGACCGGCGCGTGGCGGGAGGGGCGCGGCGGCCCCCGGCGGCCCCTCCCGGCGGCGGCACTAGGCTGGCCGCATGGTCAATCTGACGCGCATCTACACCAGGACCGGGGACAAGGGCACCACCGCCCTCGGCGACATGAGCCGGGTCGCCAAGACCGATCTGCGGATCTCGGCCTACGCCGACGCCAACGAGGCGAACGCGGTGATCGGCACGGCCATCGCGCTCGGCAGCCTCGACGCGGAGATCGTCAAGGTCCTCACCCGCGTGCAGAACGACCTGTTCGACGTGGGCGCGGACCTGTGCACGCCGGTCGTGGAGAACCCCGAGTTCCCGCCCCTGCGGGTCGAGCAGGACTACATCGACCGGCTGGAGGCGGACTGCGACCGCTTCAACGCCGAACTGGACAAGCTGCGCTCCTTCATCCTGCCGGGGGGCACCGCGGGAGCTGCCCTGCTGCACCAGGCGTGCACGGTGGTCCGCCGGGCCGAGCGCTCGACCTGGACCGCGCTGGAGACGCACGGCGAGACGATGAACCCGCTCACCGCCACCTACCTCAACCGCCTGTCGGACCTGCTGTTCATTCTGGCCCGGACGGCGAACAAGGAGACCGGGGACGTGCTGTGGGTGCCGGGCGGGGAGCGCTGAGCACGGCTACCCGGGCCCGTACCGGCGGCCGGTGCCGCTCCCCGCTCCGTCTTCGGTGACCGGCACGTCGCAGCCGGACGGAGGACGCCGGTCCTCGGGCCGGCGCACCGCCCGGCCGTCCTTCGCGGCCGGGGCCGGGGCCTTCTTGGGGAAGAGGAGGTACGTCAGGGCGATCAGCCCGTGGACGGCGGCGATGCGCAGCGTCGTCCACTGCCAGGACCTGAGCGGACCGGTGCCTGCCGGGTCGCCGACGTACCGGACCGCCGCCTCCAGCAGGGCCAGGGCGACGGCCGAGGCGAGCAGGGTGCGCAGCCAGAGACGGCCCTTGTGGCGGGCGCGGGCCAGGCCGTACCGGGGCGGCTTCGGCGGGCGCGGGGCGCCGGCCAGGCGGTGGGCGGCGTGGCCGTCGAGCCACCGGATGGTCGGGCGGCCGTAGCCGACGGTGAAGCCGAGGTAGAGAGCGGCCAGGCCGTGCTCCCAGCCGGGCCGTGCGCCGTTCCTCAGGTCGACGGCGGTGGCGACGAACAGCACCGCCTCCAGCAGCGGTTCGCCCAGCAGCAGCGCCGCACCGGTGCGCCGCCACTTCAGCAGGTAGCGGACGGCCAGGCCCAGTGCCAGCAGCACCCAGAAACCGACCTCACAGGCGATGATCAGTCCGACGACCACGGTCGCTCCTCTCGTTCCCGCCTCCAGGTTCGCGGGCGATCGGAGCGGTTTCGTCGTCGCCGGTGAGGAAGTGCGACTGCATCCTTCGGCGTACTCGCGGACCGTCCCACGGCATCAGGCGGCGGGCCGGACCGCCGTGTTGGATGAACCCATGGCCGTACGACTGCCCCGCCCGCACCGCGACGACGCGCGGATCGCCCTGGCCGGGCTGCTCGGCGGGCTGCTGCTGTGGGGCCTCGGGCTGGGCACCCGTACGGCCGCCGATCCGATCGTCCTGTGGGACGGCCACCGGCCGCTCCTGCTGCCGCTCGCCGTGACGGCCGGGTGCGAGCTCCTGCGCCGGACACGGCCCGGGGCGGCGCTGCTCGTCGGCACGGCCGCGGTGGTCGCCGACACCCTCACCCAGGGAAATCTGGCCACCGTCATGATGTTCACCGACCTGGTGTACGCCGCCGTTCTCCACGGTTCACCGGCCTCGGCGCGCCGGGTCCTGTGGATCACCGGACTCCTCACGGTGGCCGGGACGCTGGTGCCACTCGCCGTGTGGCGGGTGCCGGAAGCCGTGCTGATCGGTGTCGTCACCGGGATCGTGGCGTTCGCGCCCGCCACCACCGGCTGGATCGTCCGCGACCACCGCGAGGCGGCCGAGTCCGCGCGGCTGCGCGCCGAACAGACCGCGCTGCTGGCCGAGATGGACCGCACCCAGGCGGTGGTGGCGGAACGCGCGCGGGTGGCCCGGGAGTTGCACGACATGGTCGCCAACCACCTGTCCGCGATCGCCATTCACTCCACCGCAGCCCTCTCGATCGACGAACCGGGGACCTCCCGGGAAGCCCTCGCCGTCATCCGGGAGAACAGCGTGGCGGGACTGGCCGAAATGCGTCGTATGGTCGGGCTCCTGCGCGACGGCTCCGGCGACCGCGGCCCGGCCGCGACCCCCACCCTGGACGGCCTCGGTTCCCTGGTGGACGGCGCCCGCGCCAACGGTCTCGACGTCACCCTCGACAGCGGCCACGGCGAGGTCCCCGCCCCGGTGGAGCTCGCCGCGTACCGGATCGTGCAGGAGTCGCCGACCAACGCCCTGAAGCACGCCTCGCCCGGCCGCGTCCGGGTCCGGATCGACGAGCGCGGCACGGCCCTGCGCATCCGGGTGAGCAGCCCGTACGCGGTTCGAAGCGCCCCGCGCGCACCCGGTTCCGGCGCCGGCCTGGCGGGGATGCGGGAGCGGGCCGCGCTGCTGGGCGGGACGTTCGACGCCGGCCCCGGGGACGGTCTGTGGACCGTGCGCGCCACCCTGCCCCTGGCCGGGCCCCGAGCCGGAACCGGAACCGGCGCCGCCGACGGCGCCGACGCCTCCACCGGCATCGACAGCGGTACACACACCGGCACCGGAACCGGTGCGCGACCCGAGGGAGACTCCGCGTGATCCGTGTCCTCGTCGCCGAGGACCAGTTGGCCGTCCGTGCCGGACTCGTCCTGATCCTGCGCAGCGCGCCCGGCATCGAGGTGGTCGGAGAGGCGGCGGACGGCGAGCGGGCGGTGGCGCTGGCCCGGGAGCTCCGGCCGGACCTGGTGCTGATGGACGTGCAGATGCCGCGCCTGGACGGGGTGTCGGCCACCCGGCGGGTCGTCGAGGAGGCCCTGGCCGATGTGCTGGTGCTGACCACCTTCGACCTCGACGAGTACGTGTTCGGGGCGCTCAGGGCGGGGGCCGCCGGGTTCCTGCTGAAGAACACGGAGGCGCAAGATCTCATCGAGGCCGTGCGGACGGTGGCCCGCGGCGAGGGCCTGATCGCTCCGGCGGTGACCCGACGGCTGATCGCCGAGTTCGCGGCGCGGCCCGCGTCGGCACCGAGGCCGGCCCCGGCGGCCCTGGAGACGCTCACCCGCCGCGAGCGCGAGGTTCTTTCCTGCCTCGGCGAGGGCCTGTCCAACGCCGCCGTCGCCGCCCGCCTGGAGATGGCGGAGGCCACGGTGAAGACGCACGTCAGCCGCCTGCTGGGCAAGCTGGAGCTGCGCAGCCGGGTGCAAGCGGCGGTGCTGGCGCAAGAGTTGGGGATCTAGCCGAACCTCGGTGAGAGTGGTCCAGACCTATTGACCTGTGGTCCAGACCTTTCTATTCTCGCGGCACTGTGGGCATGGAGGCTCAGTCATGCCCCTGCCAATCATCCCCCCGAAAAGGGAGGCGCAGCATGCGCTTCAGACACAGAGCCGCGGCAGGATTCGCGACCCTGTTGCTCCCCATGGCCGGACTGGTCGCGCTCACGGGTCCCGCCCACGCGGCGGCCGACGCGGCTTCCACGGCCACCGCCACGTTCACCAAGACCAGTGACTGGGGCGGGGGCTTCGGCGGTTCCTGGACCGTCAAGAACACCGGCACCTCGGCCATCAGCTCCTGGACCGTGGAGTGGGACTACCCCTCCGACACCAAGGTCACCTCCGCCTGGGACGCCACGGTCACCAACTCCGGCAACCACTGGACCGCCAAGAACGTCGGCTGGAACGGCAGCATCGCCCCCGGTGCGTCGGTCTCCTTCGGCTTCAACGGCACCGGCAGCGGCTCCCCCTCCGGCTGCAAGCTCAACGGCGGCAGCTGTGACGGCGGCCCGACCGTCCCCGGCGACAACCCCCCGTCCGCGCCGGGCACCCCGACCGCCTCCGGCGTCACCGACACCTCGGTGAAGCTCTCCTGGGGCGCGGCCACCGACGACAAGGGCGTCAAGAACTACGACGTCCTGCGCGACGGCAAGAAGATCGCGACCGTGACGACGACCTCGTACACGGACAGCGGCCTGACCGCCGGCACCGACTACTCCTACTCCGTGCAGGCCCGGGACACCGCCGACCAGACCGGTCCGGTCAGCGCCGCCGTCGCCGTGCACACCACCGGCGGCGGCACCACTCCCCCGCCCCCCGGCAACAAGGTCAAGCTCGGCTACTTCACCGAGTGGGGCATCTACGGCCGCAACTACAACGTCAAGAACCTGGTGACGTCCGGCTCCGCGGCCAAGATCACGCACATCAACTACGCCTTCGGCAACGTCACCGGCGGCAAGTGCGCGATCGGTGACTCCTACGCCGACTACGACAAGGCGTTCACCGCCGACCAGTCCGTCAGCGGCGTCGCCGACAACTGGGACCAGCCGCTGCGCGGCAACTTCAACCAGCTGCGCCAGCTGAAGGCCAAGTACCCGAACATCAAGGTCCTCTGGTCCTTCGGCGGCTGGACCTGGTCCGGCGGCTTCGGTGACGCGGCCAAGAACCCGGCGGCCTTCGCCCAGTCCTGCTACGACCTGGTGCACGACCCGCGCTGGGCCGATGTCTTCGACGGCATCGACATCGACTGGGAGTACCCGAACGCCTGCGGTCTCACCTGTGACACCAGCGGCCCGGCGGCCCTGAAGAACCTGACGGCCGCGCTCCGCGCCAAGTTCGGTTCCTCCGCGCTGATCACCGCCGCCACCACGGCGGACGGCTCGGCCGGCGGCAAGATCGACCTCACCGACTACGCCGGCGCCGCGCAGTACCTCGACTGGTACAACGTGATGACGTACGACTTCTTCGGCGCCTGGGACGCGAAGGGCCCGACCGCCCCGCACTCCCCGCTCACGTCGTACAGCGGCATCCCGAAGGACGGCTTCACCACCGCCGACGCGATGGCGAAGTTCAAGGCCCAGGGCGTGCCCGCCAAGAAGCTGCTGATCGGCATCGGCTTCTACGGCCGCGGCTGGACCGGCGTCACCCAGGACGCCCCCGGCGGCACCGCGACCGGCGCCGCGCCGGGCACCTACGAGGCCGGCATCGAGGACTACAAGGTCCTCAAGAACAGCTGCCCGGTCACCGGCACCATCGCCGGTACCGCGTACGCCCACTGCGGCAGCAACTGGTGGTCCTACGACACCCCGTCCACCATCAAGTCGAAGATGGCCTGGGCCAACAGCCAGGGCCTCGGCGGCGCCTTCTTCTGGGAGTTCAGCGGTGACACCAGCGACGGTGAACTGGTGAGCGCCCTCAGCAGCGGCCTGGCGTAAGCACGGCCCGCGCCGAGGAACACCGAAGCTCCCCCCGGACCTCGTCCGGGGGGAGCTTCTTCATGATCGCGACGGCCACCGGCGGTCGTTCACGACCACCGCCCCGCCGCAGTCGGCGGCCACGGGCCGCGCCGGTCGCCCCGGCTGCCGGGGGCCGCTTGCCGCCGCGCCGCGTCCGACCGCGTCCGGCGGCTCCGCGGCCTTGTCCAGCCGTGTCCGGCGGCCCCGCGGCCGAGGACGTTCCCGCCCGGCCGGCCGCCGAGGGACGCCGCGGGCGACGACGACCGGCCTCCCGGCCCCGGTCCAGGGCCCCTCACCCGGCGTGTGCGGCGGCTACGCCACGTTCACCCCGCACCGGTGGGTCGTGCCGCGGGAAGCGCCGTCGAGCGGAACCGCGCACGTCGCTCCGGGCGACCTGCGCCGTCCCCGAGCAGCCCCGCTGTCGGGTGGGGCACCCCCACTCGGCGAGTCGGGGCCCGCTCCCTGCGACGCCCGCCCCCAGCGGCCCCGCTGCCAGGGGAACCCCCGACCCAGCGAGTCCGGACGCCGCTCTACGCGACGTTCACCCGCTGGCCGGGGGGCGCAGCCTCCAGCCAGGCGAGGAAACCGGTCAGTGCGTCGTCGCTCATGGCCAGCTCCAGGCGCGTGCCCCGGTGCAGACAGGTGAGGATCACCGCGTCGGACAGCAGGGCGAGTTCCTCCTCGCCCTGGGGCAGCCGGCGGCCGGCCACCTCGATCGACGCCCGTTCCAGCGTGCGGCGGGGGCGCGGGGCGTAGGAGAAGACCCGGAACCACTCGACGCGGTCGCCGTTGTAGCGGGCTACGCCGTAGCTCCAGCCCTTGCCGCTGGTGTCGACGTCCTCCGGGGCGTCCCAGCGCAGGCTGCAGTCGAAGGTGCCGCCGGACCGCTGGATCAGCCTGCGTCGCAGACCGAAGACGAACAGTCCCACCACCACGAGCGCGACCACGACTCCGCACACAGTCAGAGCGAGGACCATCGGCACCGACCTCCTCGTCTCCTAGGTAATGGAACGGAAAAAACATCCACATCCACCGCAGCCGCGGCCGGTTCCGGATTCCTCCGGTACCGACCGCGGCTGAGTGACGTCATCGCATCCGCGCTGGGATCAGCGCGCCGCCGTCGCCGCCCTCAGGCGGACGTCCGCGCGACGCTCGGCGGAGGCGTCGCCCTCCGCCTTGGCGCGCTCGAGCTCCCGCTCCACGCGCTGGACGTCGATCTCGTCCGAGAGTTCGGCGATCTCCGCCAGCAGCGACAGCTTGTCGTCCGCGAACGAGACGAAACCGCCGTGCACCGCGGCGACGACCGTCCCGCCATCACTCGTACGGATGGTCACCGGGCCCGACTCCAGCACACCGAGCAGCGGCTGGTGACCGGGCATGACGCCGATGTCGCCGGACGTGGTACGCGCGACGACCAGAGTGGCCTCGCCGGACCAGACCTGGCGGTCGGCGGCGACCAGCTCGACGTGCAGCTCAGCAGCCAAGAGTGGCTCCTCGGGTCACCACCCGGTGGGATCACCGGGTGTTGGATACAAGTCTAGTAGGCCATGGAGCACCGAAGTGCCCGGGCCCGCCCCGGCTCGGCCGGGAGTCCCGGAGGTCACCCCTCCGGGAGATGCAGCAGTGGCGTGGCTGAGGGGGCGGGACGCGCCCGCCCCCTCAGGTGTGAGCCGTACGGCTCACTTCGAGCTCGAAGCTCAGGAGACGCCCAGCTCCTTGGCGTTGTTCTTCAGGTCCTCGAGACCACCGCACATGAAGAAGGCCTGCTCGGGGAAGTGGTCGTACTCGCCGTCGCAGATCGCGTTGAACGCGGCGATCGACTCCTCCAGCGGCACGTCCGAACCGTCCACGCCGGTGAACTGCTTGGCGACGTGGGTGTTCTGGGACAGGAAGCGCTCCACGCGACGGGCACGGTGGACGACGAGCTTGTCCTCCTCGCCGAGCTCGTCGATACCGAGGATCGCGATGATGTCCTGAAGGTCCTTGTACTTCTGCAGGATGTTCTTCACGCGCATGGCCGCGTTGTAGTGGTCCTGCGCGATGTAGCGCGGGTCCAGGATCCGGGACGTCGAGTCCAGCGGGTCCACGGCCGGGTAGATGCCCTTCTCGGAGATCGGACGGGACAGAACCGTCGTCGCGTCGAGGTGGGCGAAGGTGGTCGCCGGGGCCGGGTCGGTCAGGTCGTCGGCGGGGACGTAGATCGCCTGCATCGAGGTGATCGAGTGACCGCGGGTCGAGGTGATGCGCTCCTGGAGGAGGCCCATCTCGTCGGCCAGGTTCGGCTGGTAACCCACCGCGGACGGCATGCGGCCGAGCAGCGTGGAGACCTCGGAACCGGCCTGCGTGAAGCGGAAGATGTTGTCGATGAAGAACAGCACGTCCTGCTTCTGGACGTCGCGGAAGTACTCGGCCATGGTGAGGCCGGCCAGCGCGACGCGCAGACGGGTGCCCGGGGGCTCGTCCATCTGGCCGAAGACCAGCGCGGTCTTGTCGATGACGCCCGAGTCGGACATCTCCTCGATGAGGTCGTTGCCCTCACGGGTGCGCTCGCCGACACCGGCGAACACCGACACACCGTCGTGGTTGTTGGCGACGCGGTAGATCATCTCCTGGATGAGCACCGTCTTGCCGACGCCGGCGCCGCCGAACAGACCGATCTTGCCGCCCTTGACGTACGGGGTCAGCAGGTCGATGACCTTGACGCCGGTCTCGAACATCTCGGTCTTCGACTCGAGCTCGTCGAAGCGCGGGGCCTTGCGGTGGATGGACCAGCGCTCGCCCTCGTACTGCTCGTCGACGTTCAGCACCTCACCGAGGGTGTTGAACACCTTGCCCTTGGTGAAGTCGCCGACCGGGACGGTGATGCCGTCGCCGGTGTCGGTGACCGGGGCCTGGCGGACCAGACCGTCGGTGGGCTGCATGGAGATCGTGCGGACCAGGCCGTCACCCAGGTGCTGGGCGACCTCCAGGGTCAGGATCTTCTTCTCGCCCGCGTTCGCCGGGTCGGCGACCTCGACGTGCAGGGCGTTGTAGATGTCCGGCATCGCGTCGACGGGGAACTCCACGTCGACGACCGGGCCGATGACCCGCGCGACGCGGCCCGTCGCCGTGGCCGTCTCAACAGTGGTGGTCATTAGTTGTCACTCCCCGCGGTCGCGTCGGCCAGGGCACTCGCGCCACCGACGATCTCGCTGATTTCCTGGGTGATTTCGGCCTGGCGGGCCGCGTTGGCAAGACGGGAGAGCGTGTTGATCAGCTCGCCCGCGTTGTCGGTGGCCGACTTCATCGCGCGCCGCGTGGCGGCGTGCTTCGAAGCGGCCGACTGAAGCAGCGCGTTGTAGATCCGGCTCTCCACGTAGCGCGGCAGCAGGGCGTCGAGGACGTCCTCCGCCGAGGGCTCGAAGTCGTACAGCGGAAGGATCTCGTCCTTCTTCGACGACTCGGCCGCGACCTCGTCGAGGCGCAGCGGAAGCAGCCTGGGGTCGACCGCCGTCTGCGTCATCATCGAGACGAACTCGGTGTAGACGATGTGGAGTTCGTCCACGCCGCCGTCCGCCGTCTCCTTCTCGATGGCCTCGATCAGGGGCGCCGCGACCTTCTTGGCGTCCGCGTACGTCGGCTCGTCGGTGAAGCCCGTGAACGACTCCGCGACCTTGCGCTCACGGAAGTTGTAGTGGGCGACACCGCGCCGGCCGACGATGTACGTGTCGACCTGCTTGCCCTCGCGCTCCAGGCGCTCGGTCAGCTGCTCCGCGGCCTTGATGGCGTTGGAGTTGAAGGCGCCGGCCAGACCGCGGTCGCTCGTGAGGAGCAGGACCGCGGCACGGGTCGGGTTCTCGGCCTCCGTGGTCAGCGGGTGCTTGGTGTTCGAACCGGTGCCGACCGCCGTGACCGCGCGGGTCAGTTCCTGCGCGTACGGCGTGGAGGCCGCCACCTTGCGCTGCGCCTTGACGACGCGCGAGGCGGCGATCATCTCCATCGCCTTGGTGATCTTCTTGGTCGCGGTGACGGATCGGATGCGACGCTTGTAGACCCGGAGCTGGGCTCCCATGAGTCAGGTCCCTTCCTTACGTCACTTGGCGGCAGCGGCCGGAGTGTCCTCGCCGAGCAGCTTGCCGTCCGAGGTCTCGAACTGCTTCTTGAACTCGGCGACGGCGTCGTCGATCGCCTGGATCGTGTCGTTCGACATCTTGGCGCCCTCCTTGATGGAGGTCATGAGGCCCTGCTCCTTGCGGTGCAGGTGCTCCAGCAGCTCCTTCTCGAAGCGGCGGATGTCGGCGACCGGGACGTCGTCCATACGGCCGTTGGTGCCGGCCCACACGGAGACGACCTGGTCCTCGGTGGCCATCGGCTGGTACTGGTTCTGCTTCAGCAGCTCGACCATGCGCTGACCGCGCTCCAGCTGGGACTTGGAGGCCGCGTCCAGGTCGGAACCGAAGGCGGCGAACGCCTCGAGCTCACGGAACTGGGCGAGGTCCACGCGGAGGCGGCCGGAGACCTGGCGCATCGCCTTGTGCTGCGCGGAACCACCGACTCGGGAGACGGAGATACCGACGTTCAGCGCGGGGCGCTGACCGGCGTTGAACAGGTCCGACTCCAGGAAGCACTGGCCGTCGGTGATGGAGATGACGTTGGTCGGGATGAACGCCGAGACGTCGTTGGCCTTGGTCTCGACGATCGGCAGACCGGTCATCGAGCCGGCGCCCATGTCGTCGGAGAGCTTGGCGCAGCGCTCCAGCAGGCGGGAGTGCAGGTAGAAGACGTCACCCGGGTAGGCCTCGCGGCCCGGCGGGCGGCGCAGCAGCAGGGAGACGGCACGGTAGGCGTCGGCCTGCTTCGACAGGTCGTCGAAGATGATCAGGACGTGCTTGCCCTGGTACATCCAGTGCTGGCCGATGGCGGAACCGGTGTAGGGCGCCAGGTACTTGAAGCCGGCCGGGTCGGACGCCGGGGCGGCCACGATGGTCGTGTACTCCAGCGCGCCGTTCTCCTCCAGCGCGCGGCGGACCGACGCGATGGTGGAGCCCTTCTGGCCGATGGCGACGTAGATGCAGCGGACCTGCTTGTTCGGGTCGCCGGTGCGCCAGTTGTCGCGCTGGTTGATGATCGTGTCGACGGCCAGGGCGGTCTTGCCGGTCTGGCGGTCGCCGATGATCAGCTGACGCTGGCCGCGGCCGATCGGGGTCATGGCGTCGACGGCCTTGTAGCCCGTCTCCATCGGCTCATGCACCGACTTGCGCTGCATGACCGTGGGGGCCTGCAGTTCGAGGGCGCGGCGGCCCTCGGTGTCGATCTCGCCGAGGCCGTCGATCGGGTTGCCGAGCGGGTCCACCACGCGGCCGAGGTAGCCCTCGCCGACGGCGACGGACAGGACCTCGCCGGTGCGGGTGACCGGCTGGCCCTCCTCGATGCCGCTGAACTCACCGAGGACGATGGCACCGATCTCGCGCTCCTCGAGGTTGAGGGCGAGGCCGAGGGTGCCGTCCTCGAACTTCAGCAGCTCGTTGGCCATGGCCGAGGGCAGGCCCTCGACCTTCGCGATGCCGTCGCCGGCAAGGGTGACCGTACCGACCTCCTCGCGCGAGGCCGCGTCCGGCTTGTACGACTGGACGAAGTTCTCCAGCGCGTCCCGGATCTCCTCCGGCCGGATCGTGAGCTCCGCCATCTGGGTTCCCTGCTCTCCTTGTTGGGCCCGAAGTTTCACTTGGGGGGTATTCCACGAGTCGGGACTCCCCCCAATAAGAGGTGAATCCTCTGCACGGCCCAACCAGGGCCGTCGTGTACGTCTTGCGTGTTGAGTTGCTGCTAGCTCGCCATGCGGCGGGCGGCGTCGTCGAGCCGGTCCGCGAGGGAGCCGTTGATGATCTCGTCGCCGACCTGCACCCGGATCCCGCCGACGAGCTCGGGGTCCACGTCGAGGTTGAGGTGCATCTGGCGGCCGTAGAGCTTGCCGAGGGCGGCGCCGAGGCGTCGCTTCTGCGTGTCGCTCAGCGGGACCGCCGAGGTGACGACGGCGACCATGCGGTTGCGGCGGTCGGCGGCGAGCTTGGACAGGGACTCCAGTCCCGCTTCCAGGCTACGTCCCCGCGGCGCGGTCACAAGGCGCGTCACCAGTCGCTCGGTGATCCGGTTCGCCCGGCCGCCGAGCAGCCGCTGCAGCAGCTCGACCTTGGCCGAGGTGCTCGCGGCCCGGTCGGTCAGCGCGGCGCGCAGCTCGGTGCTGGAGGAGACGATCCGGCCGAAGCGGAACAGCTCGTCCTCGACGTCGTCGAGCGCGCTGCGCCGCTGGGCGGTGGTGAGGTCGGCGAGGTTCGCCAGCTCTTCCAGCGCGTCCACCAGGTCACGGGGCTGCGACCAGCGCGAGCGCACGGTCCCGGACACCAGGTCGACGGTCGCGCTGCCGACCTGGTCGCCGAGCAGGCGCTGGACCAGAGTGGCCTTGGCCTCGCCGGACTGCGCCGGGTCGGTGAGGACCCGACGCAGGCCTACCTCGCGGTGGAGCAGCGCGGTGACGGCCGCCAGCTCGTCGGCGAGCCGCGCGGCGTCGGCGGACGAGGTGTCCGTCAGCGCGTCGAGACGCTCACGTGCGGCGGTCAGGGCCTCGCGGCTCGCTCCGTTCATCGCGCGGCCTCGGCCTTCTCCTCGAGCTCGTCGAGGAAGCGGTCGATCACGCGGCTCTGCCGGGCGTGGTCCTCGAGGGACTCGCCGACGAGCTTGCCGGCCAGCTCGGTGGCGAGCTTGCCGACGTCCTGGCGGAGCACGGACGAGGCGGCCTTGCGGTCGGCGTCGATCTGGGCGTGACCGGCGGCGACGATCTCCTCGCGCTGACGCTGGCCCTCGGCCCGCATCTCGGCGATGAGCGTGGCGCCCTGCTCCTGGGCCTCCTGGCGCAGGCGCGCGGCCTCGTGCCGGGCTTCGGCCAGCTGGGCCTTGTACTGCTCGAGGACGCTCTGGGCCTCGACCTTCATGGCCTCGGCCTCTTCGATGCCGCCTTCGATCGCCGAGCGGCGCTCCTCCAGAACCTTGTTGATGTTCGGCAGGAGCTTCTTCCCGAGGAAGAAGAAGACGATGGCGAAGGTGACGAGGCCGATGACCAGCTCGGGGCCCGGCGGGATGAGGGGGTTCTGCGAACCCTCCTCCGCCAGCTGCACCATCTGCTGTGTCAGCTGCATGTCATCAGTGCCTTTCCCTAAGGGTGGGGTCGTCCGCCGTCGGTTTACTTGTAGGTGTAAACGAACGGCATGACGATGCCGATGAGGGCGAGCGCCTCACAGAAGGCGAAGCCCAGGATCTGGTTGGCACGGATCAGACCGGCGGCCTCGGGCTGGCGGGCGAGCGCCTGGGTGCCGTTGCCGAAGATGATGCCGATGCCGATGCCGGGACCGATGGCGGCGAGGCCGTAGCCGACGGAGGCGATGGAGCCGGTGACGGCGGCAAGGGTCTCAGTGGCAGCCATGCTGATTCTTCCTTCTCTTTCAAGGACCGGTGGGGGTTGGCCACCGGACGTCTGTGTCGGGGCGGGGGCGGAACGGTGGCTCAGTGGTGCTCGGCCAGAGCGCCCTGAACGTAGGAGCAGGCCAGGAGGACGAACACGTACGCCTGGACGGCCTGGACGAAGAGCTCGAACAGGATCATGACCATGGCCATGATGAACGAGACGGCGCCGGCCGCGACCAGCCAGCTGTTCATCAGGTACCAGCTCGCGACGGTGAACATCACGAGCAGCAGGTGACCGGCGAACATGTTGGCGAACAGTCGCACCGCGTGGGTGAACGGGCGGACCAGGACGTTCGAGAAGAACTCGATGACCACGACGAGCGGCAGCACCGGGCCGAGCGACTTGTCGTAGCCGGTCAGGTTCTTCATGCCGCCGGCGAAGCCGTGCTTCTTGAACGTCAGGACCATCCAGGTCACGTAGACGCACAGGGCCAGGGCGGCCGGGTAGGCGATGATCGACGTCACCGGGAACTGGGCGACCGGGATGATCGACCACAGGTTCATGATCCAGATGAAGAAGAACAGCGAGACCATGAACGGGACGAACTTCTCGCCCTCGCGCTTGCCGAGCGTCTCGTAGACGATGCCGCGGCGCACGAAGTCGTAGCCCGCCTCGCCGACCATCTGCAGCTTGCCCGGGACCACCTTGGCCTTGCTGAAGGCGGCCCAGAAGAAGCCGACGACGACCAGCGAGGTGATGATGGCGAGCAGCATCGGCTTGTCGAAGTCGTAGCCGCCGACCGAGAACATCGGCTTGAAGAGGAAGGAGTGGAGGCCCGGCGAAGGGAAGCCGCAGCCGTTGTCGGCGAAGACGCGGCAGCTCCAGTCGAAGGCGAGCGTGGTCTGTTCAGCACTCACCGCGGGCTCCTTCAGCGTGGCGCATGGGTACGGCAACCTCGTTGTGTCGGCGCGGCGAGCAGCCGCGGGTCGGCACCGGACTGGTGTTACGGATGTGGGGACGGCGGGCGGGCATCGTGCCTCGCGATCGGACAGGCGTCAGCTCAGATGCCCGCGCCCGCGATGCCGCAGTTGGCACCGGACGATAGCAGGAGATCTCGTGCGTCTTTATCCCGGCCCTACCCCTCACGACGAGGGCCCTGTCTTCTCGGGCTTGTCGCTCTTCTCGGATTCCGGTTCGACGTAGAAGATCTTGGCCTTCATGTGCGCCCGCGCCTGGGCCGCCATCCATACGACGGTCGCGGCGATGAGCGAGAAGGCGAACGCCTTCGCGTTGAACAGGGAAGTCCCCTTGAAGACCGCCAAGAAGATCATGAGCAGCAGCAGTTGGGCGACATAGAGCATGAGGCCCATGGCCTGGAAGAGCTGCGGAAGCGTTTTCGCCGTCCACTGCAGGACATAGAGACCGATGCCCATGTAGAGGATGGCGAGAACCACGCCGACCACGGCCCCGGTCGCGCCCTTGCCGCCGGCGACCGCACCACTGACCGCCACCGCGACCACACCGGCAGCTGCGGTGGGCACGGCGGTGTGCAGTAGGTTCCGGACGTCATTGGACGGCATGGCGGCAACTCCGCTTTCGCAGGGGGGCAGGGGTGTCGTCATGGACGAGCGTAGTCCCCGGTTCGAGAGAGGAACCTCATCACCAAGAGACCCGTGCATTCGGGTCCTTCGGCTCTGTCCGGGGTTCTCGTGAACCGTATCACAAACTATTTGATGAGGTCTTTACCTGATGGGTGTGCTGGCTGTCACACATGAGAGTGAGGCCGCCCGTCTGTGCAAAAACCGAGCCAACTTGTCTGGTATTTAGGCGCTTTGTTCCCCCACGAGATGGCAACGCTTTAGTCAGATTCTTACCTTGGGCGTCAGCGCGACGTCCCCGCCCCGCGTCCGTCGAGGAGACGCGAACGGGGGCCCACGGCGGTAGCGCCGTTGACTCCGGACACCCCGGCCACGATCGGCGCGGGATGCTCGTGGGGCGCGAGGGGGCCGTCCGCCGCACCCGTCCCGTCGGCCTTGGCACGGGCCTCGGCGGCGCCGGACAGGGCCGCCGGCGTGGAGGCGCCGGGCGCCGTGGCCACGCTCCGCCCGCGGCGGTAGCGCGGCGGCACGAACCGCTCGGCCCAGCGCGGGGCGCGCGGCGTGAACCGCGGCAGCAGGAGCAGCACCAGACCCACGAAGCTCAGGAAGACGATGCCCAGCACGATCCACATGGACGCGGAGTTGACCGAGTAGCCGAGCGCGCCGAACCCGATCACCGCGGCCCAGAAGTACATGATCAGCACGGCCCGGCTGTGCGAGTGGCCGATCTGCAGGAGCCGGTGGTGCAGGTGGCCGCGGTCCGCGGCGAACGGCGACTGTCCGCGCCAGGTGCGCCGCACCACCGCGAAGACGAAGTCGGCGGTCGGGATCGCGATGATCGTCAGCGGCATCAGCAGCGGGATGTAGACCGGCACCATCTGGTGCACCGCGTTGCGCTCGGAGCCGGAGAAGAGCTTCATCACGTCCGGGTCGACCTGCCCGGTCACCGAGATCGCGCCGGCCGCCAGCACCAGGCCGATGAGCATGGAGCCGGAGTCGCCCATGAAGATCCGCGCGGGGTGCATGTTGTGCGGCAGGAAGCCCAGGCACATGCCCATCAGCACGGCCGCGAAGAGGGTGGCCGGGGCGGCGGCCTCGATGCCGTACGAGTACCAGATCCGGTAGGCGTACATGAAGAACGCGGCGGCCGCGATGCACACCATGCCGGCGGCCAGGCCGTCCAGGCCGTCGACGAAGTTGACCGCGTTGATCGTGATGACGACCAGCGCCACCGTCAGCAGCGTGCCCTGCCACTGGGTCAGCGCGACCGTGCCGACGCCCGGGACCGGCAGCCACAGGATCGTCAGACCCTGCATGACCATCACACCGGCCGCGATCATCTGGCCGCCCAGCTTGATCAGGGCGTCGATCTCGAACTTGTCGTCCAGGACGCCGATCAGCCAGATCAGCGCGGCGCCGGAGAGCAGCGCGCGCGGCTCGTTGGACTTCTCGAAGACCTCGTTCAGATTGGTGAGGTGGTCGGCGGCCAGCAGGCCCGCGCACATGCCGAAGAACATCGCGATACCGCCGAGCCGCGGAGTGGGTTCCCGGTGCACGTCCCGTGCCCGGATCTCCGGCATCGCCCCCGCCACGATCGCGAACTTGCGCACCGGCCCTGTCAGCAGGTACGTCACCGCGGCCGTGATGCAGAGCGTCAGCAGGTATTCACGCACGGGCATTCCCCACAGGTCTCGCTGGCCATCTCAGCCCCACACACTATCGACGCGGGCATATGTATGGGGACTTCCGGGTAGCGACGATGGTTGCACGTGTGGCTGTGTGCGGTTTCGTCCGCCCCCCGGCCCGGCCCCTCTCAGCCGGGGTAGGGCGGGAACGCTCCGGTGAGCTCGCGCACGTCCTCACGGGCCCGCGCGCCGTCGAGCTCGCCGCGCAGCACCTTGCCGAGCAGCACGGCGATCCGCGCCATCTCCTCCTGTCCCATGCCCTGGGTGGTCACCGCGGCGGTGCCCAGCCGCAGCCCCCGGGCGTCGGTGTGCGGCAGCGCACAGCAGTCGAGGACCATCCCGGCCGCGGCCAGCCGCCCCCGCGCGGTGCGCCCGTCCACGCCGAGCGGCGCCGGGTCCGCGGTGATCAGATGGGTGTCGGTGCCGCCGGTGGTGACCGCCAGCCCCTCGGCGGCCAGGTAGGCGGCCAGCACGCGCGCGTTGGCGACCACCTGGTGGGCGTAGGCGCCGAACGCCGGGGTGGACGCCTCGCCGAACGCGACGGCCTTCGCGGCGATGGTGTGCATCTGGGCGCCGCCCTGGGTGAACGGGAAAACCGCCCGGTCGACCCGCTCGGCCAGCTCGGCCCCGCACAGGAGCATCCCGCCGCGCGGCCCGCGCAGCACCTTGTGGGTGGTGGCGCACACCACGTCGGCGTAGGGCACGGGACTGGGCGCCGCTCCCCCGGCGACGAGCCCGATGGGGTGCGCGGCGTCCGCGATCAGATACGCGCCCACCTCGTCGGCGACCGAGCGGAAGAAGGCGTAGTCCAGGTGGCGCGGATAGGCGATCGACCCGCAGACGATCGCCTTGGGGCGGTGCGTACGGGCCAGGGTGCGCACCTGGAGGTGGTCGATGAGCCCGCTCTCGGCGTCGACGCCGTACCCGACGAAGTCGAACCAGCGTCCGGAGAAGTTCGCGGGCGAGCCGTGCGTGAGGTGACCGCCGTACGGCAGCCCGAGGGCCAGCACGGTGTCCCCGGGGCGCAGCAGGGCGGCGTAGGCGGCCAGCACGGCGGAGGAGCCGGAGTGCGACTGCACATTGGCGTGCTCGGCGCCGAACAGCGCCTTCGCCCGCTCCACGGCCAGCCGTTCGGCCGCGTCGACGAGCTCGCAGCCCCCGTGGTGACGGGCGCCCGGATATCCCTCGGCGTACTTGTTCGCCAGCGCCGAGCCGAGCGCGGCCAGCACCGCCGGCGAGGTGAAGTTCTCCGCCGCGATCAGTTGCAGCGTCGTCGACTGCCGGTCCAGCTCAGCCAGCAGCAGATCGGCCACTTCTCGGTCCTGCCGCCGCAGGACATCGCCCTCAAGCGCGGGGATGACCGACATGGTGCTTCTCCGGACGGTCGACGGTGACGTACGTCCAATGTAGGCCCGTCCCGGGGCCTGCGCGCGGTTGTTAGGCCTTCACGGGCACGTCGGGCCCGGTGGGGCGGGCCGGGGCGCGCTGGCGCCCGTGACGGCCGGACACGCCCCCGGGGGGCCGTGCGCCCTCAGGCCCGCGCCGCGACCCCCGTCAGCGCCGTCACCACAGGGTCCAGCGCCTGGTGTATCTCGTCGCCGATCGACCGGAAGAAGGGCAGCGGGGCGCCGTAGGGGTCGTGGACCTCGTCCGCGTCCGCCGTGGGCGCCAGCAGCCATCCGCGCAGCGCGGCGGCGGCGCGGACCAGCGCGCGGGCGCGCTCGACCACACCGTCCTCCAGCGGCGGCAGCGTGGCCGGGTCTATCGCCCTGACCAGACGGGTGAACTCCTTGAGCGTGAAGGTGCGCAGACCGGCCGAATGGCCCATGGAGACCACCTGGGCACGGTGGTCGCGGGTCGCGGTGAGGACCAGGTCGGCCATGATCACGTGCTCGTCGAGGAGTTCGCGGCCGGTGAACCCGGAGGCGTCCGCGCCGAAGTCCGCGAGGACCGTCTCCGCGTTGGTCTCCATCGGCGCGCCCTCGTGTCCCCAGGTGCCGGCGCTCTCCACGATCAGCCCGCCGCCGGCCGGGTCGCCGAGCCGGTCCGCCAGGAAGTGCCGGGTCAGCCGCTCGGTGATGGGCGAGCGGCACACGTTGCCGGTGCTGACGTGGAGGATGCGAAAGGTGTCGTGGGGTGGGCCCGGCCGCGCCGGGATCCCCGTCCCGTCCGCTCCGCCTATGCCACGCCCCGCGTCAGGGGCCGTCAATTCGCCACCTCGAGGTCGGGTACGACCTTCCGCAGCTCCTCCGGCGACAGCGCGCCCTCACGGAGCAGTACGGGCACCTCGCGGGTGACGTCGACGATGGAGGACGGCACGTTGCCGGGGGTGGGGCCGCCGTCGAGGTAGACGGAGACGGAGTCGCCGAGCATCTCCTGGGCCGCGTCGCAGGTCTCCGGCGACGGGTGGCCGCTGAGGTTCGCCGAGGACACGGCCATCGGTCCGACCTCGGTGAGCAGCTCGATGGCGACCGGGTGCAGCGGCATGCGCACGGCGACGGTGCCCCGGGTCTCCCCCAGGTCCCACTGGAGGGACGGCTGGTGCCGGGCGACCAGCGTCAGCGCGCCCGGCCAGAACGCGTCGACCAGCTCCCAGGCCATCTCGGAGAAGTCCGTGACCAGGCCGTGCAGCGTGTTCGGGGATCCGATCAGGACCGGCGAGGGCATGTTGCGGCCCCGGCCCTTGGCGGCGAGCAGGTCGCCCACGGCCTCCGAGGAGAACGCGTCGGCGCCGATGCCGTACACCGTGTCGGTCGGCAGCACCACGAGTTCGCCCCGGCGGACGGCGGACGCGGCCTCGCGCAGACCCGTCACGCGGTCGGTCGCGTCATTGGTGTCGTATCGCCGTGCCATTGTCAGCGGGCCTCCTCGTACACGTACTGCTGGTCTGAAGTCCTGGTGGGCGGCTGCGCGGGGGTCACGGCAGCGCCTTGCGGGCGGTCGCGAACCGCGGCCGGTTGTTGAGGTCCGGGTGGTCGGCCGCGTCGGCCCAGCCCCGTTCCTCGGTGAAGATCCACGGCACCTGTCCGCCCTGGGTGTCGGCGTGCTCGATCACGACGACGCCGCCCGGGCGCAGCAGCCGGTGCGCGGTGCGCTCGATGCCGCGGATCAGGTCGAGGCCGTCCTCCCCCGAGAACAACGCCATCTCGGGGTCGTAGTCGCGGGCCTCGGGGGCGACGTACTCCCATTCGGTGAGCGGGATGTACGGCGGGTTGGAGATGACGAGGTCGACCTGGCCGTCGAGGTCCGGGAAGGCGGTCAGGGCGTCGCCCTGGCGCAGGTCGACCCTGGACCCCTCGACGTTCTTGCGGGTCCACCGCAGCGCGTCCTCGCTGAGCTCCACGGCGTGCACGCGGGAGCGCGGCACCTCCTGGGCGAGGGCGAGCGCGATGGCGCCCGAGCCGGTGCACAGGTCGACGATGCTCGGCTCGACCACGTCCATGGCGCGTACGGCGTCTATGGCCCAGCCGACCACCGACTCGGTCTCCGGACGCGGCACGAACACGCCGGGTCCGACCTGGAGCTCCAGGTAGCGGAAGTAGGCCCGCCCGGTGATGTGCTGAAGGGGCTCGCGCTGCTCGCGGCGGGCGATGACCTCCCAGTACCGGGCGTCGAAGTCGGCGTCGCGCACGGAGTGCAGCTGGCCGCGCTTGACGCCGTGCACGAAGGCGGCGAGCTCTTCGGCGTCGGTGCGCGGCGAGGGCACGCCGGCGTCGGCCAGCCGCTGGGTGGCCTGCGCCACCTCCGCGAGCAGCACGCTGCGGGGGCTTGGGGGTCGCCCCCCAAATTCTTGCTGCACGCTGGTCCTCCGGTGCTCGTGCTTCGTCCTGTGTGCCTTCGCGCGGCCCGTCGCGGCCGTGCGCGGCCTGCCCGACCCGTCCTCAGGCGGCCGCGAGCTTGGCGGCCGAGTCCGCGTCGACGCAGGCCTGGATCACCGCGGCGAGTTCGCCGTCCAGGACCTGGTCCAGGTTGTACGCCTTGAAGCCCACGCGGTGGTCCGAGATGCGGTTCTCCGGGAAGTTGTAGGTGCGGATCTTCTCGGAGCGGTCGACGGTGCGGACCTGGCTGCGGCGGGCGTCCGCGGCCTCCTTCTCCGCCTCCTCCTGCGCCATGGCGAGCAGCCTGGAGCGCAGGATACGCATCGCCTGCTCCTTGTTCTGCAACTGGCTCTTCTCGTTCTGGCAGGAGGCCACGACTCCGGTGGGCAGGTGCGTGATGCGCACCGCGGAGTCGGTGGTGTTGACGGACTGGCCGCCGGGGCCGGAGGACCGGTAGACGTCGATGCGCAGGTCGTTGGGGTTGATCTCCACGTCGACCTCCTCGGCCTCGGGGGTCACCAGGACGCCCGCCGCGGAGGTGTGGATACGGCCCTGGGACTCGGTGGCCGGCACGCGCTGCACACGGTGCACGCCGCCCTCGTACTTCAGCCGGGCCCACACGCCCTGGCCGGGCTCGATCTGCCCGCGGGCCTTCACCGCGACCTGCACGTCCTTGTAGCCGCCCAGCTCGGACTCGGTGGCGTCGATGATCTCGGTCTTCCAGCCGACGCGCTCGGCGTAGCGCAGGTACATGCGCAGCAGGTCACCGGCGAACAGCGCCGACTCGTCGCCGCCCGCGCCCGCCTTGATCTCCAGGATGACGTCCTTGTCGTCGCTGGGGTCGCGCGGGACGAGCAGCAGGCGCAGCTTCTCGGTGAGTGCCTCGCGCTGCTTGTCCAGCTCCTTGACCTCGGCGGCGAAGTCCGGGTCGTCGGCGGCCAGTTCGCGCGCGGTCTCGATGTCGTCGCCCGTCTGCTTCCAGGAGCGGTACGTGGCGACGATCGGGGTGAGCTCGGCGTAACGCTTGTTCAGCTTGCGCGCGTTGGCCTGGTCGGCGTGGACCGACGGATCGGCGAGCTTCTTCTCCAGGTCGGCGTGCTCGGCGACGAGTTCCTCGACGGCCTCGAACATCTTTCGGCTCCTGTACTGCCTGTACTGCTGGTAGGGGGAAGGCGGGCGACCAAAAACGCCGGTCCCGGCCCGCCCTGCGAAGGGGCACGGCCGTGGACCGGCGAAAAGGGGCTCGCTACTTCTTGGAGCCGGCGGCAGCCTTGCCGAAGCGGGCCTCGAAGCGGGCCACACGGCCACCGGTGTCGAGGATCTTCTGCTTGCCCGTGTAGAACGGGTGGCACTCGGAGCAGACCTCGGCCCGGATGGTGCCGGACTCGATGGTGCTGCGGGTGGTGAACGACGCGCCGCAGGTGCAGCTGACCTGCGTCTCGACGTACTCGGGGTGGATGTCGCGCTTCAAGGTGTCTCCTATGTTCCGGGAGGGCGCCGGGTCGCGGCCGCGGGATGCGGAAGCGTGAACCGGAGCCGACGTACCAGTCTGCCAGGACTGGCGCCATCCCCCAAAACCGGGGGGCGGTCCGGGGTATTCCCGGGCCCCTCCCGGCCCCCGCTCCCGGGCCGGCGCCCGCCCGAGGGGCGGTCCGCGCCCGGACGGCGGCCCGCCCGGACAGGGGGCGAGGTCCGCGCCCGGACGGCGGCCCGCCCGGGGACGGTGCGCGTCCGGACGGGCGGCGTGCCGGGGGACGGTCCGCGCTCGGTCCGGCGGTGTGTCCGGGCGTGGCTCAGGACGAGTTCACGACGTCCTTGGCCTCGCCGGTGGCGGTGCCCTCGGTGGCGCTCGCCGGGATCGGCAGGTCGGCCTTGAGCGCGTTCCACACCTGCTTCGCCTTGGACTCGTCGACGACGACCCGGTTGGCGTCGGCGGTGTCGTACTGCACCGGCATCGTCACCATGCGCATCTGGGAGGCGCCGATGCCCTTCAGGCCCCCGGCGAAGGAGACCAGCGAGTTGACCGAGCCGAGGTCGGAGTCGGTGGTGACGGCCTTGGTGGCGGTGTCGGCGAGGTCGTAGAGCTTCTTGGGGCTGGTGAACAGGCCGACCTGCCTGACCTGGTTCACCAGTGCCTTGACGAAGGCCTGCTGGAGCTGGATGCGGCCGAGGTCGGAGCCGTCGCCGACGCCGTGCCGGGTGCGGACCAGGCCGAGGGCCTGCTGCCCGTCCAGGGTGTGGGTGCCCGCGCCGAGGTTCAGGTGGCTGTTCGGGTCGTGGATGGCCCGGGTGGTGGTGACCTGGACGCCGCCGAGGTCGTCGATGAGCTTCTGGAAGCCGCTGAAGTCGACCTCCAGGTAGTGGTCCATGCGCAGGCCGGTGATCGACTCGACGGTCTTCACCGCGCAGGCCGCGCCGCCGGTGCCGTAGGACTCGTTGAACATCACATTGTGCGCGGCCCGGTGCGCGCCACCCTGGGCGTCGGTGCACTCGGGGCGGTCGACGAGGGTGTCGCGGGGTATGGAGACCACGCTGGCCTTCTTGTGGCCCTCGTACACGTGCACGATCATCGCGGTGTCGGAGCGGGCGCTTCCGTCGTCGGCGCCGCCGCCCAGCTTCTTGTTGCCGCCGGAGCGGCTGTCGGAGCCCAGGACCAGGATGTTCTCGGAGCCGTTGTCCACCTTGACGGGCCGGTCGGTGCCGAGGGCCTGGTTGATGTCGACCGTCTTGAGGTTGTCGTTGAGCTTGAAGTACACGTAGCCGGCGCCGGTGCCGCCGAGCACCACGATCCCCGCCGCCGTCCACACCGTGGCCGTCAGCGCCCTGCGCCGCCCCGTGGGGGGCTTGCGGCGGTGGCCCTTGGCGGTGGTCCCTCGTCTGCTGCTCGTGGTGCCGGTCTCCCCCGGTATGCCCGGGTCCGGCGTGCTCTGGGCGGACATGCGCTCCTCAGCTCTCGTAACCGGTCGGTTACCCCCTGTTTTCGGGGACAGGCCCGGTCTGTCCGTGCTCCTGGAGGACGAGTACCGCGCCATCGTCGTTCGTACGGTCAGACGGGGGATCCGCGGAAAAAGTTGCACGGCGACCCGTGGGGAAGTTCTCGCCGGGCCCCGGCCGCGCCGCGTACGGCCCCGCCGAGCGGCGCGCGGGGGCGGCGGTACACGGCCGTCCCGTTCGGTCGGCGTACCGCCGCGCACCGCGCCGACGGGCGGCCCTGGGCGGGGGAAGCGCGTCGGCCGTCACGGCCGACGCGCCCGGCACGCTCGGTGGCCTCGCCCTGACGGACATACACCACCGTCACGGCCGGCGCACGCGGGCCCGCATGGGGGCCGGGCGCGGGGCGGCCGGGTGCACGCGGTCCCTCGGGCCCGTACACCGGGTGCGGGGCCGGGGCACGCCGTCGCTCGGGCCCGCACACGGCGAAGGGCCGCCCCCTGGCGGGAGCGGCCCTTCGTCTGCGAACGGTGCGGATCAGTCGCCGTTGCCCGGTGCCGGGGTCGTCTTCTGGATCTGCATCAGGAACTCGATGTTCGACTTGGTCTGCTTCATCTTGTCGAGGAGCAGTTCGATCGCCTGCTGCTGGTCGAGCGCGTGCAGCACCCGGCGCAGCTTCCAGACGACGGCCAGCTCCTCGGCGCCGAGCAGGATCTCCTCCTTGCGGGTGCCGGACGCGTCGACGTCCACCGCCGGGAAGATGCGCTTGTCGGCGAGCTTCCGGTCGAGCTTGAGCTCCATGTTGCCGGTGCCCTTGAACTCCTCGAAGATCACCTCGTCCATGCGGGACCCGGTGTCCACCAGGGCGGTGGCGAGGATGGTCAGCGAACCGCCGTCCTCGATGTTGCGGGCCGCACCGAAGAAGCGCTTCGGCGGGTACAGGGCCGTGGAGTCGACACCACCGGACAGGATGCGGCCGGAGGCCGGGGCGGCGAGGTTGTACGCGCGGCCCAGACGGGTGATCGAGTCCAGCAGGACGACCACGTCGTGACCCAGCTCGACGAGGCGCTTGGCGCGCTCGATGGCCAGCTCGGCGACGGTGGTGTGGTCCTCGGCCGGGCGGTCGAAGGTCGAGGAGATGACCTCGCCCTTGACCGACCGCTGCATGTCGGTGACCTCTTCCGGACGCTCGTCGACGAGGACGACCATCAGGTGGCACTCGGGGTTGTTGCGGGTGATCGCGTTGGCGATCGCCTGCATGATCATGGTCTTGCCGGTCTTCGGCGGGGCCACGATCAGACCGCGCTGGCCCTTACCGATCGGCGACACCAGGTCGATGATGCGGGTGGTGAGGACACCGGGGTCGGTCTCCAGACGGAGCCGGTCCTGCGGGTACAGCGGCGTGAGCTTGTTGAACTCCGGCCGTCCGCGGCCGTGTTCGGGCGCCATGCCGTTCACGGAGTCCAGGCGGACCAGCGCGTTGAACTTCTCGCGGCGCTCGCCCTCCTTGGGCTGGCGCACGGCGCCGGTGACGTGGTCGCCCTTGCGCAGGCCGTTCTTGCGGACCTGGGCGAGGGAGACGTACACGTCGTTCGGGCCGGGCAGGTAGCCGGAGGTGCGGATGAACGCGTAGTTGTCGAGGATGTCCAGGATGCCCGCGACCGGGATCAGGACGTCGTCCTCGGCGATCTGCGGCTCCTGCACGTCGTCACGGCCACGACGGCCACGACGGTCGCGGTAGCGGCCGCGACGGCCACGGCGGCCGCCGTCGAAGTCGTCGTCGTCCTGCGGGCCGGCGTTGCGGTCCTGACGGCCGCCGCCCTGCTGCTGGCTCTGCTGCTGACGCCGGCCGTCCTGGCCCTGCTGGTCGTCGCCCTTGCCACGGCGGTCGCGATCGCGGTCACGGTCGCGGTCGCGATCCCGGTCGCGGCCGCGCTCACGGCGATCGCGGCGGCGGCCCTCGCCGCCGTCGGCGTCGGCCTTGGCCTCGCCCTGGGCGGCCTGCTGCGGCTGCTGCGCGGGGGTCTCGGCCTTCGGCTCGCTCTTCGCCTCGGCGGCGACGGTCTCGGCGCCGCCCGCCGGGCTGCCCGCCTCGGCGGTGGCCCGGCGCCGGCGGCGCTCCACGGGAGCGTCCTCGCTGGCCGGCTGGCCGGGAATCTCGATCTGCTGCTGGGCCACGGCCTTCTCGGCGGGGGCGGCGGCCTTCTTGGTGGCCGCGGCGTCGTCGCCCGTGCGGGCGCGGGAGGTGGCGCGGCGCTTCGGCTTGGTCTCGGCGTCGCCCGCGGCGGGAGCCGCGGCGGCCTTCGCGGGGGCGGCGCCCCCGCCCGCCTGCGCCTCCTTGATGACCTCGATCAGCTGGCTCTTGCGCATCCGCGCGGTGCCCCTGATACCGAGGCCGGATGCGACCTGCTGCAGCTCGGCCAGCACCATGCCCTCGAGGCCGGTACCGCGGCGCCGCCGGGAGCCGGCACCGGTGGCAGGCGCGGAGGCGTCCGTGGCGGGCGCGGCAGCGGTCTCCTCGACACGTGCGCCCATCAGATCGGTGGTGTCGCTCACGAAGGGTCCTTCCCTGGAGCGGACGTCGGCCTGTCTGGCTCGGCGACCGGTTGTGCTGTCCGGCTTCGATCCTTGCTGTGTGGACCGTGCCGGGGCGGTGGTCCGCCTAAACGGCGGAAGAGATATCTGGTGACTGGCGCTTCCCCGGCATTTCGTGGCACCGAGTGTCACGTGGCCTGGTCGCGCCGATTCCGGAGCGTGCCCAGTGGACCGCTCAGCATCCGCGTACGACGTACTGCCCGGATACGGCGTACGGAACACAGAATGGCTTGGGGAGCTCCCGGAAGAATGTTGGTCCCGGACGGGGACACGAAGCACCTCGCCATGGTGGGGTCGGGTGCAGACTTGAGGTTAACACTACCGGATCCAACAAACATTCCCCCTCTCGAAATCCGGCAATCGCGTGTCAGCCCGACAGCGGCAGCACGCTCGCGCCCTGGAGGTCCAGGGCCAGCCGGTTCGCGGCCCATTCGGGTCCCGCGAGACGCTCCACCTTGTCGGCGCCGTCGGCGTCGGCCAGTGCCATGACCGTGGGTCCGGCGCCGGAGATGACCGCGGGGATCCCGTCCGCCCGCAGCCGCTCCACCAGCGCGGCGCTCTCCGGCATGGCCGGGGCGCGGTACTCCTGGTGGAGGCGGTCCTCGGTGGCGGGCAGCAGCAGCTCGGGGCGCCTGGTCAGGGCCTCGACGAGCAGGGCGGCACGGCCCGCGTTGACGGCGGCGTCGACGTGCGGCACGGTGCGCGGCAGCAGTCCGCGCGCGGTCTCGGTCAGGACCGGCTTCCCGGGCACGAAAACCACCGGAACGATGGAATCGGAGGGCTCCATCCTGATCGCCCGGGCAGCTCCGGACTCCATCCAGGACAGGGTGAAACCGCCCAGCAGACAGGCCGCCACATTGTCCGGGTGGCCCTCGATCTCGGTGGCCAGCTCCAGCAGCGCGGTGTCGTCGAGCCGGGCCTCGCCGCCTATGGTCACGGCGCGGGCGGCGACGATGCCGGCACAGATGGCGGCGGAGGAGGACCCGAGGCCGCGGCCGTGCGGGATGCGGTTCGCGCAGACGATCTCCAGGCCGCGCGGCTGGCCGCCGAGGACGTCGAAGGCGGTGCGCAGCGACCGTACGAGCAGGTGCTTCTCGTCACGCGGCAGCGTCTCGCTGCCCTCGCCCGCGATGTCGATGTGCAGCCCGGAGTCGGCCACCCGGACGACCACGTCGTCGTAGAGCCCCAGCGCGAGGCCGAGGGCGTCGAAGCCCGGGCCGAGGTTGGCGCTGGTGGCGGGGACGCGCACCCGGACGGCGGCGGCGCGGAACGCTGGACCGGCCATCGCTCGTTGACTCTCCTTGAGGCTGCGGGGTGGTCGAATGAAGTTCGCCGGACTTCCAGTGGATTTCCGGATCTCCTACGGACATTCGACCGACGTTCGACTTGCTTTCGACGGGGACGAAAGGACCCTGGGCCGCGACCGCGGGGACGACGCGGTGCCGCACGACATGCGCGGGCATATGCGGCGGGCGGGTTCGGTACAGCCTATCGAAGGAAGGTTCTGTGGCGACATAGGGCGCACAGGAGGCGCACGATGCGTGTCGTAAGCCCCCCGTGCACCTTCGCACAGGTCCCCCGCGCAGTGCGCCATCGGACGTCGCGGGGTCGCGCGACGCGGTGCGCCGAAGTGCGGGTGCGGTGGCGCGATGTGGTGCGTGGCGCGGTGCCCGATGCATGCGGTGGCGCGCGGTGATGCGGTGGCGCCATGTGATGCGGCGGCGCGGTGCGCGATCTGGTGCGGTGGCGCGATGTGATGCGGTGCGCGTCGAGCGCGTGGGCCCGTGCGGGGCCGTACGGGGCGCGGTCCGGGAGTGCGCGCTGGACGCGATCCGGGGAGTAAGCGCCGGCTGCGGGACGTGGGCCGGGTACGTGCGGGACGCGAGTTCCGGTCACCGTCGCGGCGCGACCCGCACTCCGGTCGCCGTGGTCCGCGGCGGTGGCACGGAGTGCACCGTTCCGCCGCCGACCGACGCCGGGCGAGCCCGTTCCCGTTGAGTACCGGGTCGGGCGACGCCCGGCTCGCGGACCTGGACGAACCCCGGCTCGCGGCCGCACACGGCCCGCGAGCCCGGCCCGAATCAGACCGGGCCCGGCCGCGTCAGGACGGGCCCGGCCGCATCGGGCCGGGCCCTCCGGATCAGGCCAGGCCCAGCCGCTCCGCCGCGGTGGCCGCGTCGACCGGGACGGTGACCGGCTGCGGGGCGCCGGCGACGGCCCAGTCGGGGTCCTTGAGGCCGTTGCCGGTGACGGTGCAGACGATCCGCTGCCCCGGGTCGACCTTGCCCTGCTCGGCGGCCTTCAGCAGACCGGCTACGGACGCGGCCGACGCCGGCTCGACGAAGACGCCCTCCTGTGCGGCCAACAGCCGGTAGGCGCGCAGGATCTCACGGTCCGTCACCTCGTCGATGGCGCCGCCGGACTCGTCGCGCGCGGCGAGGGCGTACGTCCAGGAGGCGGGGTTGCCGATGCGGATCGCGGTGGCGATGGTCGACGGGTCCTTGACGACCTCGCCGCGCACGATCGGAGCGCTGCCGGACGCCTGGAAGCCCCACATGCGCGGGGTCCTGGTGGCGACACCGTCGGCCGCGTACTCCCGGTACCCCTTCCAATAGGCGGTGATGTTGCCCGCGTTGCCCACCGGGAGGACATGTATGTCGGGTGCGTCGCCGAGCATGTCGACGATCTCGAAGGCGGCCGTCTTCTGCCCCTCGATGCGCACCGGGTTGACCGAATTGACCAGCGCCACCGGGTAGTTGTCGCTGAGCGAGCGGGCGAGGGTGAGGCAGTCGTCGAAGTTGCCGTCGACCTGGAGGATCTTGGCGCCGTGCACCAGGGCCTGGCCCATCTTGCCGAGCGCGATCTTGCCCTGCGGCACGAGCACGGCGGAGACCATCCCGGCCCGTACCGCGTAGGCGGCGGCGGAGGCGGAGGTGTTGCCGGTGGAGGCGCAGATGACCGCCTTGGCGCCCTCCTCCTTGGCCTTGCTGATCGCCATGGTCATGCCGCGGTCCTTGAAGGACCCGGTCGGGTTCGCGCCCTCGACCTTGAGGTGGACCTCGCAGCCGGTGCGCTCGGAGAGCACCTGCGCGGGCACGAGGGGCGTGCCGCCCTCGCGGAGCGTGACGACCGGCGTGCTGCCGGACACCGGCAGCCGGTCCCGGTACTCCTCGATGATTCCGCGCCACTGGTGGGTCATTGCTGGTTACTCTCCTTCAACCCGCATGATGCTGGCGACGCCCCGCACGGTGTCGAGGCTGCGCAGCGCCTCGACGGTGCCGGTGAGGGCGGCGTCGGACGCTCGGTGGGTGACGACGACGAGGGAGGCCTCGCCGTCCTTGCCCTGCTGGCGAACAGTGTCGATGGACACGCCGTGCTCGGCGAACACGGTGGCGACCTGGGCGAGGACGCCCGGCTTGTCGGCGACGTCCAGGCTGATGTGGTAGCGCGTGACGACGTCGCCCATGGGCGAGACGGGCAGGGCGGCGTACGCCGACTCGCCGGGTCCGGTGGTGCCGTGGAGCCGGTTGCGGCAGACGGCGACGAGGTCGCCGAGGACGGCGGAGGCGGTGGGCGAACCGCCGGCGCCGGGCCCGTAGAACATGAGCTGCCCGGCGGCCTCGGACTCGACGAAGACGGCGTTGTAGGCGCCGCGCACCGAGGCCAGCGGGTGGCCGAGCGGGATCATCGCGGGGTGCACGCGCGCGGTGACGGAGGCGCCGTCGGCGGCCCGCTCGCAGATGGCGAGCAGCTTGATGGTGCAGCCCATCTCCTTGGCGGAGGCGAAGTCCGCCGCGGTGACCTCGGTCATGCCCTCGCGGTAGACGTCGTCCAGGCGCACCCGCGTGTGGAAGGCGATCCCGGCGAGGATGGCCGCCTTGGCGGCGGCGTCGAACCCCTCGACGTCGGCGGTCGGGTCGGCCTCGGCGTACCCGAGCGCGGTGGCCTCGTCCAGGGCCTCCTGGTAGCCGGCCCCGGTGGAGTCCATCTTGTCGAGGATGAAGTTGGTGGTGCCGTTGACGATGCCGAGCACCCGGTTGACCTTGTCGCCGGCCAGGGACTCGCGCAGCGGCCGGATCAGCGGGATGGCGCCGGCGACGGCGGCCTCGTAGTACAGGTCCTTGTCGTTCTCGTCCGCCGCGGCGTGCAGCGCGGCGCCGTCCTGGGCGAGGAGGGCCTTGTTGGCGGAGACGACGGAGGCGCCGTGCTCGAAGGCGGTGGTGATGAGCGTCCGGGCGGGCTCGATCCCGCCGATCACCTCGACGACGACGTCGATGTCGCCGCGTTTGACCAGGGCGGTGGCGTCGGTGGTGACGAGGGCGGGGTCGATGCCCTCGCGGACCTTGGAGGGCCGGCGGACGGCGACCCCGGCGAGCTCCACCGGGGCCCCGATCCGGGCGGCGAGGTCGTCGGCGTGCGTCGTCATGATGCGCGCCACCTCTGAGCCGACGACCCCACAGCCCAGCAGCGCCACCTTCAGCGGACGCGTACGCATCATCCGACCTCGTTTCCTCATACCGTCTACGGTTCGACCAGTCTCACTCACCGGACCGCAGTTTCTGTCATTTGTCCGGATCGTGAGACGTTTATTTCATTTTCGCGGGGCCTGAAGACGGAGATCTTCCGGCCTCGCGACGTCCTCTCCGCCGTTCACCCGACATCGAGGCGGAGGAGGTCGTCCTCCGTCTCCCGCCGGACGATGACCCGGGCCTCGCCGTCGGCGACGGCGACGACCGGCGGGCGCAGCACGTGGTTGTAGTTGCTGGCCATGGAGCGGCAGTACGCGCCGGTCGCGGGCACGGCGATGAGATCGCCCGGCGCGAGGTCGGCGGGCAGGAAGGCGTCCTTCACCACGATGTCACCGCTCTCGCAGTGCTTGCCGACGACCCGGACCAGCATCGGCTCGGCGTCGGAGGTGCGGGAGACCAGCGCGACGCTGTACTCCGCGTCGTAGAGCGCGGTGCGGATGTTGTCGGACATGCCGCCGTCGACCGAGACGTAGGTGCGCAGCCCCTCCAGCGGCTTGATGGTGCCGACCTCGTAGAGCGTGAAGGCGGTGGGGCCGACGATGGCGCGCCCCGGCTCGACCGAGATGCGGGGCGTGCGCAGCCGGGCGGCCTCGCACTCCCGGGTGACGATCTCGGTGAGCGCCTTGGCGATCTCGTGCGGCTCGCGGGGGTCGTCGTCGCTGGTGTAGGCGATGCCGAGGCCGCCGCCGAGGTCGATCTCGGGCAGCTCGACACCGTGCTCGTCCCGGATGTCCCTGAGCAGCCCGACGACCCGGTGCGCCGCGACCTCGAACCCCGACATGTCGAAGATCTGCGACCCGATGTGGGAGTGGATCCCGATGAGCTCCAGTCCGTCGAGCTTCAGCGCCCGCCGCACGGCCTCGGCGGCCTGCCCGCCGGCGAGCGGGATGCCGAACTTCTGGTCCTCGTGCGCGGTGGCGATGAACTCGTGCGTGTGAGCCTCGACACCGACGGTGATACGGATCTGTACCCGCTGCACCTTCCCGAGCGACTGCGCGATGTGCGCGACCCGGACGATCTCCTGGAACGAGTCCAGCACGATCCGCCCGACCCCGGCCTCGACGGCACGCTCGATCTCGGCGGTGGACTTGTTGTTGCCGTGGAAGGCGATGCGGTCCGCGGGCATCCCGGCGGACAGGGCGGTGACGAGCTCGGTGCCCGAGCAGACGTCGAGGTTGAGCCCTTCCTCGTGCAGCCACCGGACGACGGCCCGGGACAGGAAGGCCTTCCCGGCGTAGAAGACGTCGGCGTCGTGCCCGAAGGCGCCGCGCCAGGCCCGGGCACGCGAACGGAAGTCGGCCTCGTCCATGACGTACGCCGGGGTGCCGAACTCCTCCGCGAGCCGGGTGACGGGAATCCCGCCGACGGTCGCGACGCCGTCCTCGTCCCGCCGGACGGTCTGCGCCCAGACCTTGGGGTCGAGGGTGTTGAGGTCGGCGGGCGGGGCGGCGTAGTGCCCCTCCGGCAGGACATCGGCGTGACGGGGCCCGGCGGGGTGTGCGGAACGGCTCATGTCGGTGTGTCTCTCTGACTCTCAGAGGTGGTCGGGTGCGTCTATGCCGAGCAGGGACAGGCCACCGGCCAGCACCGTCCCGGCGGCTTCGGCGAGGGCGAGCCGGGCACGGTGGGCGGCCGAGGGTTTCTCCTCCCCGACCGGAAGCACGGCGGGGAGGTACGCGAGCACGGCATCGGCGACGGTGACGAGATGCCGGGCCAGCCGGTCGGGCGCCCGGTCCACGGCGGCCCGGGCGAGGACGCGGGGATGATCGCCGAGGGCGGTGAGCAGCTCGCGGGCGCCGGCGTCGGTGTCGGAATCGGCGTCGACGGGCCCTGGCTGAGGGGTGAAGCCGAGGTCGGCGGCGTTGCGAAGAACGGCCCGGGTACGGGCGTGGGCGTACCGGATGCGGAAGAGAGGATTGCTCTCACGCTGCACCAGGTGCTCGGGACCGATCCGGGGCCGGTCATGCCCGGCGGGGTGAAGCAGGGCCCAGCGGCCCGCGTCGCGCCCCAGTGCGAGGAGCTCGTCCAGGGCGGACTGAGGGGCGGGGGTGGGGCGGATGTCGATGTGGCGGGGGCTGGGGCTGGGGCTGGTGGTGCTGGTGACACCGCTGGTGCGGTCGGCGTGGCTGGTGTGCTCGACCTGGTCGACGTACTCGCCGTCGCGGGCGTCGGCGACAACGAGCGGCAGATCGAGGTCGGACTCGAACTCGGAGCCGATCAGGTTTTGCCAGGCGCCCGGGGGCGGCGGACCGACGCAGCTCCTGCGAACGTCGACGCCCTGAGCCGCCCGAAGAAGCCGGCCGACGACCTCGGCGACGACGAGAGCACGCGGTTCGCACGCAGAGTGCAGCCGAACGACCCGAAGGTCCCCGTCGCGGTCGCGATCCCCATCACCGTCACCATCGCCGTCGCCGTCGCCGTCGACATGTCCGTACCGGAGGCCCCGGCGCAGGACCTCCTCGACGAGACGACGGGAGCCGGCGCCCGCGTCGGCCGCGCGGAGGCTGATGTTGAGGAAGCCGGGCCCGGTGACGGAGACGTCACGGATGCCGTCGAGGTCGAGAAGGTGGGCCCGCAGCACGTCGGCGACGCGCAGCGCGGGCTGTCCGGCGGGCCGGGCGAGCTTGAGGGCGATACCGGTGGCGTAGTCACCGCAACCGCCGGGGCCGGGCGGAGTGACGACGACCCGCTCGGGCACGGCCACGCTCAGCTCCCCCACGTCGACAGCGCGACGCACCGCGCGCAGCACGGTGCGGGAGAGCTCGACGGGGGTCACGGGGACAAGCGTAGGGGAGGAGGGGGGTGGGTAGGCGAGTCGGTTTGGGCGGGGTATCGGGATGTGGACTCTCGAATACCGATGCGCGACGAACGCGGCCACCCGAGGCCCCGCCGGATCGAACGCGTCGGAACAGATCCGCACCAGACGGAACCACTTCAGCACAGGCAGGACCAGCGGATACAGGCAGAACCAGCGGAAATACGCTGCGCCCACCGGCACCACCACGCGGAGACCACTGCCACAACTAAGACCACCGCACTGTGACCAGTGGAACACTCAACCGCCAGGACGCCGTCCAGCAGGCTGCTCAGCCCCTCCTGACCCGCCGGCCCCACCACTTCCCCCACTCCCACCAGGTCCGCCGGCCCCGCCGGGTCCGGCCCCCCGGTCCCCCGCCGCCCCGGCCTGCCTCCCCCGTCCCCGCCCCTCGACCAACCGCATGACGAGCCGCACGAGTTCGGCCGGCTCGAAGGGCTTGGCAAGAAAGGCGTCGACCCCGACGCCGACCCCCGCCTCGACCTCGCGCTCCGTGCAGGCGCTGACGATGGCGAGCGGAAGATCTTTGGTGCGTGGATCGGCACGGAGCTGGGCCGCGGTGGAGAGCCCATCCAGTCGGGGCATCACGATGTCGAGGGTGATGACATCCGGCCGCACCTGATGCACCACATCCAGACACTCGGCACCATCGGCCGCGGTCACGACCTCAAGCCCCTCAAGCTCGAGATTGACCCTGATCAGCTGCCGGATGACCTTGTTGTCGTCCACAACAAGCACCCGTCCCGAAGCGCCCGACACAACTCGAGCGTAGGTCCAGACCGGCCATCGCGTCCGGGTTTTCCCCACTTCCACCCCGTCCGAGGGACGGCGCACGCAAGGGTGGACGCCACCCGCCGACGCGGGCGCCCCCGGTAAACGTTCATGACCACCCTGCCGGAGCTGGTAGTGTTCTACTCGTCGCCGGGAGCACAGAACGCACCCGACACGCCCCCGTAGCTCAGGGGATAGAGCAACGGCCTCCGGAGCCGTGTGCGCAGGTTCGAATCCTGCCGGGGGCACCCTTGATGAGGTGCCTAAAGACCCCGTGACCAGCGGAAACGCTGAGTGCGGGGTCTTTGTGTTTGTGCAGGCGTGTGCCGCCCGGAGCGGCCGTATGTCGGGGTCTGTGGACGAGGCGTGGACGGGATCTTGGGGCGTCTGCCCAGGTCAGCCCGACAAATGAGAGGGCCGGCGACATCGAACCTCCACGGGCCAGGCCCTCGCTAGTCGGCGGCGCTCAGCCCTCCACACCCTTGCCAGAGACGAAGTCCAGGCGATCAACCTCCGTGGCAGAGAGGTACCTCTCCCGCTCGGAGAGGAAGGCACGTACGCAGTCCTTCGACTCGTGCTCATCGAAGGCCGCCTCGTCCCGATACAGCTCGTAGAACGCGCGCTGCAACGGACGACCATCAACACGGTGTACCGCGTAAATCACTGTTCCAGGCTCGTTCGCCCGGATCTGTTCACCAGTCCGCGCCACCAACTCATCGAACGCGGTGGCGGCCGCTTCGTCCTTGCATGTGAATCGCACAAACAGCCCGAGCATTCCCCAAGTCCCCTCTCCACCGGCATCCTGTCGGCGTCCATCCATCATGACGCCCGGACAGGACGCCCCTCCGTTCAACGCGACCGGGAGTTCGCGGAGAGATCAGGCCTGGTGCGTGGGAGCGTCTGCATCGTCCTGGAGAGCCCCGAGCAAAGCGAGGGCGTGGCAGTGGGTCAGGCGAGGCGGGACGCAGAACTTCGCGGAACCTGGCGCACTCAGAGGCCGTTGAGAATCAGCCCGGGCAGTGGGCATCATGAGGACCACTTCTCATCGGCCGATTCCCCGTGAGGGCGCCATGCACAGTACGGACCCGGCGGCAGCGCCCTCCTCCGGCACGAGCAACACGCACTCCGCATCACCCACCGGGGCCGCATCACCTTCAGGACCCGTATCAGCCGCGCACAACACGGGCACCGCCCCGGCCCCGGCGGCCACTCCATCCCCGTCGGCCCGGAGCGCGACGACTTCCGCCTCCGCGGCCGCAGTGCCCAACCCGAGTCCGTCTGCGCCACGCCGGCGCGAGCTGATCGCCGAGGCTCTCGTACCGGGCATCCTGGAGAGCCCGCCGGGACAGAGACGACGGAGAGCCCTGTGGACTGTGGCATGCGGCGCCGCCGTTGGCCTCCTCGCTTGGCTCGTCCCGGCCACTCTCGACTACTTCGCGACCGAGCCGACGACACGCCACTCGAAGCAGGTTGAGGAAAACCTCGACCGTGAGGGTCCGGCTTTCACGGCGTCCACGCGTATGGACGCGGACCCGCTCTACATGGCTTATGTGCTGGATCGCCCACTGACTCGTACGGAGGCCGCCACCTTCCTGGAATCCGGCGCCGACGACGGCCTCAACTTCGAGGACGTGGAAGAACTGGCCGCGACCCACGGTGGCCACGGTCTTGAGGACCTCGCGCAGATCGCCGCCGGCTTCGGCATATCCGTCGGCACCGCCCACGCTCAGCACGGTGCGTCGTCGTCACATCGGTCACGCCCGGCCAGGACACCTCAACAAGATCGTGTTACGAGCTCGTAGCACCAGGAGCGGAGTAGTGGGGTGGCCTTTTTGTGGAAGGGACCTCACTGGCGACGCGACTCAAGCTTCCGACCAGCAGATGCGCGCAAACGGGGCCTCCGGTACCGTATTGCTTATTTGATGCTCAAGTCACACCGGTGGACATAGGGGCCTAGCGCAGTATCCATAGACATGCACCCGTTGGACTGCGCTTCAGCACCGTTATGCGGATTTGACCTGGTAGCGGCGGAAACATTCCACTATAAGCGGGAGCACCGCACGCCTCGTGTACCGAGATGTGTGAGTGTAGGACGCGACTGGAGCTACGGTTCAGCGCGGCCACGTACGCACAGCCAGGGCAGCCAGGCGGCGCTGCCGCGCCTCAATCTCGGCAGGCGACCACTGCGGCCGTTTCCCGACTTCCCGAGTGAGTTCCAGTTCAGAATTCTGGAATATCTTCACCTTTTCCTCGAAAGCTTTATTACCAAGGCTTGAGTTCTTACCGGCAGGGAGGAGAACCATATTACCCAATCGATATATCCACCGATCAGATTCCTCTGCGCTACTGAAGTCAGGCCACGCCGCAGAATCGGCGTTTTGCGGATACACGTGCTCGAGATTTACCGCATTGGCGTTTTCGTTTGGAACGAGTTCCGGCTGAGGCTTGTTCACTTTAGTGCGTTCCAATGCCGCTAGGTAATAGCGGGCGATCTTCCCGCGCGAGCGCGGAACCGTCGCGAGAGTGAACTTGTCACGGAAGTCACCATCCGACGCAATCGCGTCACCGAGATGCTGGCGCACCTGCTCGACCTTGGTGATTTCACCCGCGCGAATCTTGGAAGCGATAAGGGAGTATTTTTCCTCGGTACGCCCTGAGTTAATGGTCTCCAAGATCATTCCGCGCACAGACCAGCTCACGAGAGCGCGCAGTAGCTGCTCAAGTTGCTTGGCCTCAAGGTGCTCCACAGCCGCCAGCAGCAGAATCTTGTTGGGTGCCAAGTTGAATTGAGCGAGAGTGTCAACCTCAGGAATCTTCTGCGAGCACTTCTCTTTCCAGACCGCATGGTCTGCGTCGGAAAGAGCGGAATAGATTCGGGCCGCTTGCAACAGGTTCTGCGAGAAGTGCAGTGCGTCCCAACTCTGCTTGACATCGGACTTCATTCGGGAATAGAGGTCACGCTCAGTGACCTTTCCGACGCGCGAGCTCCAATAGTGGCGCAAGAATGCCGTGAACTTAGAATCGGCGGCAGTGAGGGAGAGTGCACCGACAGCCTTGACCCAGTTGTTACGGACAGCGTCCAGGTGCTGCTTTGCCGCACCGAACAGATGGTTCTTGAGCAGGTCTGCAGTCGTTAGGTCCGCGCCGCGGTTATTGAGTGTCTCAAAGATGACATACGCGTCGGCTTCGCTCGGCGTCTCGACAACTGCCAGTTGAGCCTTGTGCTGGACGTACTTGACCCAGCCTCTCAGCACATCCGTAGCTTTATCTCCATAGCTGTCCGACAGCTCCGCAACCTTATCTCGAAAGAAGAGATAGGCCCTGTCGACATCCGAGGCGCCCTTCTTTACGGGGCCAACTGGAAGTTCCTTCTGAGCCACAATCGCGTGGAAGGGCGGATCGTCGTCCTCGTTAAGCTTCAAGCGAGCTTCTGTCCCGTCAGAGTCCCACGATTCACTAGCGAGGAAGTCATCACCGATGAGATATGCCTTCTCGTATTGCAAGTCGCTGAGGTGGTCACGGATCGCGGCGATGAAGAGGGAGGAAGTGACCAAGCGTTGCTGCCCATCGATGATCGTCTTGCGCTCCTCGGGGCCTTCCAGCGTCAGCACAATGGTCCCGAAGAAGTACTCCTCACCAGATCCTACTGCCCGCGATATGTCATCCCAGAAGGCTTTTACTTCCAACTCGACCGACCAGCAATACGAGCGCTGAAACTGAGGAACCGCGAGGCGGCTTCCCCGAAGGAGTTCACCGATGCCACTCAGCGTGAGTTGCAGCGAGGTGCTGCCGTGACTATGGGCCATGAAGAGGATTCTAGCCCCGCTTGCCCGTCCACCGGTTGAACCTGTCACAACTTGAGGGACTGCAACTTGGTGAGAGAGGCGAGGACTTGAGGTTCAAGCCATCGTTGCCATCAAACGGCGCGTCCGATCGACCCGTTATGCGGTGATGGCACTCGGACTTGTCATCGGACGATGCTCTTGGTCTGCACCGTAGGCGTCTGCCGTCTCAACCCATGGTCCTCACCGTCGGAGTTACGTAGCGGCGCAACTGAAACGGCTTATGACGTAGGCGGTGGCCCATTGCGCTAGATGCCGAACAGCAGTCCACTACGTCTTACGGGAGAAGGGGCCGACGGCAGGCCGGGTAGCCATCAGAGGGCCCAAGCTGATGCCCAGCACCGGCCCCCCCAACTCGATCAGTATCGACTACATCACGGCCTCGATCCCGCTGTACGGACTAGCAGGAAGAGACTATTGCGCCTGACTTTGCTGCAGGTCAGCCATGGTGCTGGCCAGGAACGGACTCGGATCGCCGTGCCAGGTGATGGTGAGGGCGTCGCGGGCCCGTGTGGCGGCGACGAAGAGCATCGAGCGGGCCTTGCGCAGCTCTCGCCGGTACCGTGCGGGATCTTCGGTGCGATAGCGCCCGATGGCCTCCATCCTGGGCACTAGACGGTCATTGGCGCCGACGATGGCCAGGCGCTGGTACTCAAGTCCCTTGAAGCGGGACATGGTGCCAACGTGGATGGCGCCGTCACCGCGGGGGCCGTCGGAGGTCAGCTGGGCGTAGCCAAGGCCGGCTTTGGTGGCGAGGTGGTAGATGACCTGGCTGACCTTGTCGCGGTCGGGAACTGCCACCCCAATGAGGCCGCGCATGTCGCGCTCTGTGCCATCGTCGTGGGCGGCAAGTTCGTCGCGCCAGGCGCGCAGTGTGGAGGCGAGGCCGTCGAGTTCGTCCTCCCAGGTGGTGTAGCCATGCAGTTCGGGGACGGGGCCGTGCAGGACGGAGCGGTAGCCGGCGAGGGTGTCGGTTCCCTCGTCGAGGTCGTCGTAGGTCTCGCCGGACATCACCGACAGGGCCTGGGCGAGGATTTCCCTGGTGGTGCGGTAGCTCAGAGAGAGACGTGCGGAGCGGCCGCGGACGTTGATGCCGAGGGAGCCGAGCGATACGTGATTGTCGTAGACGCGCTGGTGGGTGTCGCCGGCGATGAACATGTCGTTGTCGCCGGCGGCGACCATCGCCCTGAGCATTTTCCAGTGCGCGGCGCGTAGGTCTTGTGCCTCGTCCACGATGACGTGTCGGTAGCGGTGTTTAAGGTCGTGCGGTGATGCCTCAGCATCACGGTGAATGAGCTCGCGGCCGTCCACCTGGTCCTTATACGCCTGGCGGGCGTGAATGCGAGCAGCGCGTTCCGTCTCGTAGCGAGCGGCGCGTTCGGCGGCTTGGCCCCAGGTTTCGACGCCTTTGTTGTCGAGGCTAGCGGTGAAACGGTCGAGGATGTTCCAGATGGCGGCGCGTTCGGGGCGGGTGAGCGGGTGCCCGCGACCGGCGCGGCGGGTTTGGAAGTAGGCGGCGCGTGTGGTCACGGACTGACCGAGGATGACCTGTTCCCACTCCTCGAGGAGGAACTCCGGTTCCCAGGATCCCTGCTGGCCGAATTCGTTTAGGACGGCGCGCAGCTCGTTCAGGGACGTGCGGTCGTCGATGCGGCGCTTGCTGCGGCCGCTGAGCGCGTTCTCTGTGATGACTTTGTAGGCGAGTTCGTCGATGTGGGTGATATCTACGCGGGCCAACAGAGCTGGATCGCCGACGAGGTCGCTGAGACGGGCGTGCAGGTCGGCGGCGAGGTTCTTGGTGAAGGTGGTGAGCAGGATGGGCTTGTCATGGCCGGGCTTGAGCTGCTTCAGGAGGTGGTGGATGCGGTGCAGGGCGACGATCGTTTTGCCCGTGCCGGGACCACCCGAGACCCGGGCGGGGCCGTTGTAGTCGCGGTTGACCAGGCGCGCCTGGGCGGGGTGCAGGAAGACCTTCCATGCCTGGAAGTCTCCTTCTTCTAGAACCTTTTGCAGGGCGTCGTCGACGGTAGTGACGGTGGTGCGGGCGAAGGCGGCGCCGAAGTCGGTAAGGTCGATGTGTTCAGATGAGGCGACCGCGTCAGTGATCTCAGCCCGTACCTCGTCTGGGCTCATTCCTGCGGCCAGGCCGTAGAGGATGTCCTGGGACAGCAGGGGTGCTCCGGCGACCAGGCGGTCGAGGTCGGCGGTGTCGGTGAGGGTCAGCGCGACATCGATGAGGGATTCGGCGACGCCGAGTTCCCTCAGCAGCCCGGGGGAGTAAGCGGCCAGGAGCGCAGGGGCCGCGGCAGCCGGCGCTTCGTCGCTCGGGGAAGCCGCGGGTTGTGCGAGGTGTGAGGTTGCTTCTGCCGTAGTCGTGTCCGGTTCGGCGGGGACTAGCTGAATGCCTGCGCGGAGCAGGGCGCTTTCACCGACGACCGACAGGTCGACGAACTCGATCTCTCCGGAGACCCGGTTGATGGCAACGGAGAGCTGCTCGTAAACGTCGCGGCGGTGCCGGACAGCAATGATCAGCCAGTTCTCGTCGCCTTGCCCGTCGGTTCCGGTGCGGGTGAGCAGAGCGCGGTAGGAGTCGTCGATTCGTGCGGAGAAGACGTGCGAGTCGCCCTTGAGGGCCTTGAGCTGGAGGCCGTTGCTGTGCGGGTTTTCCCGGAAGCGGTGGGAGAAGTCGTAGAACTTAGCCTTCACCGAGCGGTCGAGCTTGTAGAGCTCGTGTTCGGCCTTCTGGTACAGGCTGAGGCGGACGGTCATCAGAGGGCGTCTTCCGGTTGGTAGGAGGGGTCGGTCCGGGTGGTGGGGTGGTTTCAGCTACCGGCGCGAGCTTCGGGAAGCAGGGCGAGCAGTTCGTCGAGGTGGGTGAGCCAGTCGGCGGCGCTGCGAATCGTCCAGCCAGCTGCTTGGTAGGCGCTGTCCCGGCGTTCGGCTTCCGGGCCTGGGGCGGCGTGAGGCGCGCGGGAGACGATGGCGACCTTGCTCGGGTCCTGCTCCCAGGCGAAGTCTGCTTGCCACCCGCCGTCGCCGAGCTCGTAGCCGAAAACGGGAGCTATCTTGCCGCGGTCGGCGACGGCTTTGGCGATGACGATCAGGTCGGCTTCGGTGTCTGGGTCAAGCAGGGGGATGATCTCTTCATCCCAGGCGGGGTCGCGCGGCATCGGAAGCTGGTGAGTTTTCCCGGCCGGTTCACCGGTGGGCACCGCCTCGGAGCCTCGAGCAGGCTCCGGTGCGGGGGCCAGTTCGGGTGCAGGAGTGCGGACGCGTTCCGGAGCGGGTGTGCCAGCGGATTCGGACGCTACCGGGGCGTCGTTGAGTGCGGCGGGGTACTGGGGGCCGAACAGTTCGAGGATGTCCCTATCACCGCGTGTGCGCAGGTGGGCGAGAACCTCGTCCATCGTTGTGGCGTCGCTGAGACCGATGCGCTGGCCCAGCACGGCCGGCATGTCCTTTTCGAGGATCTGGCCCGACAGAGCCATAAGCCGCAGGGCGCGCTGCGTATCGGTGAGATCACGTTCGTCCGTCTCGGCCAGACGCAGCGCTTTGAGGTGGCCGTCCTTAGCCGCCAGGAACACGTGGTCCCCCTCTCCTGCTTTGATGTGTTCGAGCAAGGTTCGCAGGGAGCCGCATGTGGGCTGGTTGCGCCAGACGAGGTAGGTGTTTCCGACGGCGTGAGACAGTTCCAGCCGGCCGCCAGGCGCAAGGCCCAAGTGCGCGGCGAATCCGGTGGGGATAGTGAAGCCGGAGCCGCGAAGGTGTTCGCCATTGATGTCGAGCCGGTACCACCACGTGCCCTGGCCGGTTTGGAAGCATCGCCGGGTCTGTGCGACGTCACGGCGCGGCTGATAGTCGGCGAGTGCCGGGCCGTCGGGGACGGTCAGGCGGACCCAGCCTCGTCGGAAGCGGTCGTACTCCGGGGCGGCAAGGTAGGCGCGGACTGACTTTTCCGACACGTCGAACTGCGAGCAGAGCGCGGTGACGATGTCTTCAATCTGAGCCTGGCCGCCGGTGTTCTCAAGCTCCCTGTTGATCATTTCACGAATGCCGAGGTATGGGGTGCCACCCCATCGGCGCAGGCCATACAGGTCGCGGTCCCGTCGCAGGAAGCGGTCGTCGCTTTGGATCTGGTTGCGCAGGCTGGCCAGGGCAGTGGTGTCGTCCAGGCGGGTGTGGAGCTCTTCCATCGACAGGGGGTGACCCACCAGTGCCAGAACGGCTTCCGCGCGGTCGCTGATCGAGCGGCCCCAGGGCAGCAGATGCCCGTCGATGACGCGGAAGCCCTTGACCGTCTGCAGCCAGGCATCGGCGTCGGTGTCGCGGACGCCGTGTCGGGCCAGCAGCTCCACGACCTCGGACCATGCGGGCACCGACGTCGTGCAGCGTTCTGCGAGCTCGGTACGCGTTTGTTCCAGGCGCTGGTCGAGATCGCCGTGCACCAGCCAGCTGCTCGTCCAGGTGCGGTCGGGCAGCAAGGCGGCGATGACCTGCCAAAGAGGCAAACTGAGGGCGTCAACGGTCTGCTCATGCGCCGGGTGCAGGGTGCGAAGGCTCGCTTCGGTGGCCACGAGTCCCAGGTGTTCCTGGACGGCCAGGAGATGGCCGAGGAAGGGCTGGCCCTCGTCGCTGTGGAGCCACTGCTGGAGATGCTTTTCGAGCTCGACCTGGATCTGTCGAACCCTTTCGCGGCTGACCTCGAATTGCTCGCCGAGGCTCTCCAGGGAGGTTCGGCTCTGGGCGAAGATGCGTCCTGCCGCGATGGCCAGCTGCCGTTCGTTCCACGTGTCGACGAGCAGGTGGAGTGCGTTGAGCGGATGTGCAACCAGGGCGGGCACTGCGGTCGCGGCGGGGGCGGGTATCGCGGAAGTAGCAACAACCGGCGAGCGTGCTGACCCGACGGCGGGGATGTGGCTGTCATGTCCGGGATGCTGGGCCCATGCGGACAGCGTGTCTGCGGCAGCACGGACAGTGGGGGGCGTGTCGGCGGGAAGCAGGCGGGTCAGCATCGTGATGAGCGCGGCGACATCTGTGTCGTGTTCGCTGATGGCTGCGGTGCTCGGTGCGGCAGTGGCGGGGTGCATCAGGTCGCGTCCGCCGGTGAGGAAGGGGCGCAGCAGGGCAAGGACGAGTGCGGTGAGGTTCTCCTGGCCGGCGTCGGCGGCGTGACCGATGGTGGTGTTCAGGTCCGTGTGCTGGCCCTCCGAGCAGAAGCACAGCTGAGGCAGCGCCGTGGCGAGCATGAGGTGCGGCCAGTGAGCAGCGAGTGCGTGTGCGGCGCGCTGGGCGATCCGATCCGCGCCGGTGGTGGCGATGGCATCGCGCAGCGGGGTGTCGTTCCACCAGGTATCCGGCAGGTGGGCGTCGTTCAGGACGAGCCCCAGCTGGTGCGGGTCACCGAAGCGGAGAGCCGGCAGCAGGTCGGCGAGAACGTGGTGCCATGGCGGCGTTGGTTCAATCAGGCCAGTCACGTGAGAGTCCGCTTCTCGTACGTTCGTTAATGTCGGCAACGCTCGGGCGCCGCCCACTGGGGCGCGCTGCCTCGCACCGTGCCGGCACGGTGCGAGGCGCTGCAGCGAAAGGGTCGTCAGGGGCCGAGGGCGCGGTGGCCGGCCGCGTGGCCAGCGGCGCGCAGCGCTACCACTCCAGGACGTCCAGCATGTCCTTGATGGGGTCGTCGGCGGTGTCCGCAGTGGTGGTGAGCGCATCCAGCACCAGCGAGCTGACAATGGCCACGAGGTCCCTGCTGCCCCGCGTATTGATCTCCGCCTGGAGGCAGTGCAGGCCACCGTTGGCGTACTCTTCGAAGATCCTCAGTCGTTCGGCGAGCCGCTCGTCGGCGAGAATCTTCGCGTCCTTAGGGAGCTCGGCCGCAGCAATCAGGTCGATGAGCACGTCACCGTACTCGCGGTTTTCGACCAGCGCGTATCGGATCATCTCACCGGACTTCTCGAACTCGACGCGGCGTTCCTTCCTGCAGCCCAGGGATGCGGCGAACAGCAGCGCCTCGTAGTTGGTGCGGAAAGGGCCGTCCTTGCCGGTGAGGAGGGCCAGTAGCTGTTCGTGTTCGGCCGGACGGCGAAAGCGGGTCTCGACGGCCATCAGAGGGTCACCTCTTCGAGGACGGTGTGGTTGAAGTCGCCATGGGAGACGTAGGGGTAGGCACGCCCGTGGATCGTGATGGTGTCCTCGTCAGCGTTGCCGTTGGTGACGTAGGAGCGCAGCACGTACATACGGGAAGCAGCTTGGCCGAGGTGGTCCAGCACCATGCCGCGGGACTGCGACTTCGATAGCAGGGTGACGATCTGCGAGGTGAGTTTGGGCAGGGACTCGGCGATGTCGTTTTGATAGGCAACATCAAGGTTGCCGAACGGGGCGTCCATAACCACCGGATACACTCCCCCGCCGCCCAGGACGGCGTCGGGCGTCTTCTGTTTGCGGTCGTGAGTCTCCTTGGCCAGCTCGGAAACGGCTCCCACGAACGACAGGCCCAGGATTTGGTTCTCACCCGTGCTGCGAGCGGCGGCGACGCCGGCGGAGTGGTTGAGCAGTTCCAGCGTGAACGCAGGGGTGAGGTGGGGGGTGAACGGCTTGATGCAAATCCGCCCGAAGACGCTTTTGACCTTCTGGTCGAGTTGCTGGCGCACCTCTTCGGTCTTCACTGCGCGGATCCGCTGGAAGGCGGTAAGGACCTCATCGACCAGGACGACCTGCCGCTGGATGCGCTTGGATTCCTCGTCCTGTACCCGCGCGGAGTGGAACTGGCGGTTGACCTTCTCGATTCGTTCCTTCAGTTCGGTCAGCTTGGACCGCCCCTCTCGGTTTTGCTGCAGGACGTCGAGGAGCTTGCCGTCGAACTCCTTGCGTCGCTCCTCCAGGCGCTGGACATCGACCGTATCGACGCCCTTAAGCTCCCGGGCAATGTCGCTGAGTTCAGCGTCGATCTGTCGGATCTCCGACTCAATCTCCTCGATCTCGGAGACGCACTCCCGCAGATTTGCCAGAAGATCTGCCCGTGCCAGGCTCAGGTCTGCGGCCTTGCCGCGCAGATACATCCAGCCGGTCTCGACGTCGGCGAGTCCGGCGTTGTAGCGGCGCTCTTCCAGCGCTAGCCGCGCTTGGGACCCTTCAGGCAGGTCGCGTCCGCACATGCACAGGCCGTCTTCGAGGAGGCCGTCGATGTAGTCGCGCTGGATGCCGGCGGGCAGCTCCCGGCGCTTGCGCATCCCTTCGGCGAGATCCAGCACCTGGGTGTCGATGCCCCCGGTGAAGGCGAGGAATCCCTTGCGGGCAAGCAAGTCACGTTTCTTCTCGTGGCGTTCGGCGCGCTTACCCATGAGCTCTTTGAGGCGGGACTGCAGCTTGGTGCGCTGGCGCTGAAGCGGCGCGGCCTTGCCGTTGGCCAGGAGGGCTTGGTTGGCCGCCTCAACCTCCCGTTTGTATCCGCCCTCGATCTTTGACAGCTCCAGCAGCTGCGTGTGGACGTCGAGGCTCTGCTTCTCCAGCTGTTCCTGCTCCGCCATGAGCTCCTGCAGTCGGCTGTTGCCGTTGCCGGCGATCTGCTTGCGCAGTTTGCGGGAGGCGCCCGGCAGGTGGATGGCGATGGCCCGCTCGATCTCCTCCAGCCCCATTAGGGTCTTGATTGCCTGCTTGACCTCGTCGGTGCGGTCGCCGGTGAACATACGCTCCATACGTTCACCGTTGAAGAAGAAGAACTGGCGCAAGCCTTCGGGGAGGATTTTTTGTATGCGATCCTGGCCGTTGGTGACGGTGGTGCTCACCCCGTGTTCGGATTCGGTAACAATGAGCTTGGGCGTTAGCTCGACCTGCTCCTCAGTGCTTTTGGTCGTGCTAACCGTGCGCAGCACGGTGAACAGCAGCCCCTCGTGTTCGAACTCGACCTTTACCGAAGCGCCCACCACGCTGCCGAACGCCGTCTGCGTCCAGGCGTGGTCGTTGATGATGCGTTCCTGGTGCTCCACGTCGTCGGAGAAGGTGCCGTACAGCGCCCATGCGAAGGCGTTCAGCAGGGTGGTCTTGCCGGCGCCGTTCATGCCGAAGATGAGGATGGCCGGCTTGTCCTCAGTGACCTCGAGGTCGAGCTGCTGGGTTCCGTAGAAGACGCGGAAGTTGTCCAGCGTGAGCTTGAGGAGTCTCATTTGGCCAGCTCCTTGGCGGCGCGGACGATCTCGTCGGTGAGCAGAGTCGGGCTCTTCACGTGGAGGTGCTCACGCTCGAGTTGCCACACCTTCGCCACAAGCTTCCTGGCTTCCGGTGACAGCTCGTCCATGATGTCTTTCAGGCTTTCCGTCGTCCCCATGGGTCTTTCTCCAACGTCGGGCTGCAGGTCTGTACAAGTTGTCAGGTGTCCATGAGCCCGTAGCGCAGGCGCAGTGGGCGCAGGATGTCGAGGCTGTGTGCCTCGTTGTCGGCGAGCCGGGCGAACTCCGTCACCCGTGCCAGCTCACGGGCCACCATGCGTCGCTCGGTCTCGCGCTGCAGGTCGCTAGCGGCGCTGGGAGGGACGACGACGAAGTCGACGATGTCCGCGCGTTCCTTCCCCGGTGCTTTGCGCAGCACACGACCGCGGCGCTGAATGAATTGGCGCGGGTTTGAGGAACTGGCCAGGAGGTAAGCGGTACGCGCGGCTGGCACATCCACGCCCTCGTCGAGGCACTTCATCGACAGCAGTACCTGCAGCTGGGTACCGGTGGCGAACTGGCGCAGCAAATCCTGGCGTTCCTGGCGCTTTGTCTCCGCGGTGTACGGGGCTGCAGGCATGCGGAGCTCGGTGCCGACCAAGGCCAGTGCCTGCTGCAGCTGGGTCAGCTCGTGAGGGTCACCGTCCTCGTAGGACAAGGGGTGGCGGCCTTCGGCGCAGTACAGCAACTGGTACCAGTCGTTGCGCCGTGCGTTGATCTCGCGGCGCAGGGCGGGCAGTTTGGCGCGGGCGTGTCCGAGGATGTTGGAGCGCCGCCGCAGTAGCTGGCCCAGGGGGCTGTCGTCGTCCGTATCGGGAGAGAGGCCCTCGGCCGCAATGATCTTGGCGATCTTTTCGGTCACCTCGGCATAGAGGTAACCCTCTTCGTCGTCCAGTTCCACCAGGACGGGTGTATAGGTGTAGTGACACAGGGCGCCCGCACGAATGGCATCGCCAATGCCCATCTCGAAGACGACCTCGCCGAAGTAGTCCGTCAGTGCCGCGGTGCCCTGGTCATCGAACCAGCGTTCTGGCGTGGCCGACAGACCCAGCCGGTAGGCGGCGGATGTAGGGAGCTTTTGGCGCAAACGTTTGGCGCCGAGGTTGTGGCACTCGTCTGCGATGACTAGGACGCGGCCACGGTGCCGGGCCAAGATCGACTGCATCGGGTCGGCAGCAAAAGTGGCATTGGTAGTGACCAGGACTCCGCCCTGGGCGCTACCCAAGGCCAGGGCGTCCAGGAGCGAGGAGGCTTTGCCGTACCAACTCCTGGTGGACTCGTAGGCGCGCAGGGGCTGCACGCCGAACCAGGCGATGTCCTTGCGCCATTGGTCGACCAGGTGCTGGTAGGGAGCGATGACGATGGTCAGCAGTGATTGGTCGCGTTTGTGTAGCAGGCGCGTGAGCTGAGCTGCGGCCGACAGGGCAGTCAGGGTTTTGCCCGTACCGGTGGCCATACGCAGAATGCCGCGGCCGCCCGCCGCGAACCAGCGTTCGACGGCTTGTTTCTGGTAGTCACGGACGGTCAGTTCGCCAGGGATCGTTAGCCGTCCGGTGTTCTCCGGGCGTGGCAGGGTGATCAGGGCACCGTCCAACGGCGGCAGTTCGGTGTCGCGCGTGGTGGGCTGGGCGCAGCGCTGGATGACCGTGTGGGCCGCGGCAGTGAAGTCGATCACCCGCAGCAGGTCGGTGCGGTCTTCCCAGAGGTCTTCGAAGTCCTGGCTGATGCGTGCGGCGCGGCTGCGGTCACCCGGCTCCCAGGTGCGAAAAACCTCGATGGATTCGAAGTTGCCGACCAGTCCCGGCATCGTCTCGTTCGCACTGCCTTTGAAGGCGACCATGTCGTGGCCGTCGCGGAAGATGCCGATCTTCTCGTGGTAGATCCCGATGCGGTCGTGGGAGCTGATGTAGGCGAGTTTGATGTCGAGGCGGCCGTCGGCGATGAGCAGCCCCAGCTGGTCCAGCCCGCTTGCTGCGCGCGGGTCCTGCGCCGCCTGCTCCATGTCGCGCATGGCCGCCTGCTCTAGCACAGCACGCAGCTCGTATCCGGCGCGGATCTGCTCCACGTCGGCGGCGGTGAGCTGGGGCGAGGCGATGATACGCATCGTGCCGCCACTGGCGGCGAAATCGTTCAGCCCCTGGCCGAGGACGGCCAGCACTGAGGCACTGAAGTATCCGACGGCGCGATCGTAGGAGACGGCAGCGTCCAGGGCGGGGAGATAGAAGTCGCCGACGATGTCGCAGCGGTCGCTGCGGTAGTCGGCGTGCAGATCGGCGGCGCGCAGCCCGTCATGGTGCCGGGTCATCACAGCCCCATAAGATTGATCAGGTCCTCGGTGGACGGCCCGTCGTCGTCGGGACGGGTGACATCGGTCGGAGGCTGCTCGCTATCCTGTTCGCTGTCGACGTCGCTGAGCCGGCGGACCACCCCGTTGCGTGCGGTGAACGGCGGCGACGAGGCGGACACACGGACGCTGGCGGCGGCGATGGTGAACTCGCGGGTCAACAGAGCGACCAGCTCGTCGGTGGGGATTGAACCGCCGGCCCGGTCCACTTCCTGGGCGATCAGCTCCTTGATGCTGGTATAGGGACGTAGTCCCCACTGGGCGAGCGCCCAGGAGTTGACGTCAGTGCGCACGAACCGGTCATCCTTGGACAGCTGGGCTTTCAAGGAGCGGGCGTTCACGTCCGGCCCTATGCGGTCGACCAGCAACGGCCAGGTCAGGGGGTGCCCGAGCTCCTCGAGCACGGCCAGGGCGCGGTCGGCGAGCCGTGCGCGCCGCGCAGTGCCGGATGCGGCGCTCTCCTCGCCGGACAGGGCTGCGTCGTCGTGGGTGTCGGACCCAGGGGCGTCGTCGGGCACCTGCCAGCCATCAGGGGTGGCGATCGCACCGAGGGCGCGTGTCACCAGCGTCCGCAGTGGTTCGGGCAGTTCTTCGCTGTTGCGCAGCAGGTCGACCAGCTGCTCGCCTGGGTGCTGCGCGCAGGCGTACACGCGAAGTCGTTCGAATACCTCGTCCAACCGCGGCGCCGACTCTGGTACCCATCCCGGATCGAGGTCTGCGCGCGTCAAGGAAGTGGAAGAGGGCGCAGCTGTAGCTGCACCTGAGTCGTCGGGGTGAGCGACGGGACGCGGTGGCGCCAGTTCGTAGTCGCCATCCATCGTTGCATCACCGCGAGGCCGCTGTTCGACGGCGAGTTCAACCTGCCGACCCCCGACGATATGCAAGCCACAATACTGAAGCCACTGCTCGGTGGCTTTGAGGGGGCGGCCGGTGTCTTTCAGTAGCCGCATGGCACTGGCCAGCGACACTGCCTCCCCCGGGGTCAGGTCGAGCGCGCTGCGGGTCAGTTTGCGGGCGTGGGCCAGCGAACCGCTGAACAACCAGTCCCCGTCGGTGCTTCCCGACCAGTGGAAGGCGAGCAGGAGCTCCAGCACTCGCAGCTCGCTGCCCGGCAGGCTTTCGGCGAGCCAGGGATGGTAATCCATCAGGTCGAGGCGAGTGACGGGAGTCTGAGTTGCGGACTCAAATAGCTGCAATGCGCAAGCGAGGTTGGGGGATGTGATTGCCGCGCTTTGCAGTTGCCGGGGCAGCTCCTCCAGCAGCCGTGTCATCCATGAGCGCATGGTGCGGTAGCGGGCGGCCAGTTCGTCGAGCGGCACCGGATCCGGTGCACACACGTGCTGGGTGATCAGGTCCTGCTGACGGGCATCGAGAGAAATGAACCATCCTTGGACCGCATGGTCGGGGCTATCCGGCTCGGTGCGCACGGGCGACGACGAGGGCGCGTTCGCGGACTCGTCCGACGAAGGCGCCGGCTGCGGAGACAGGGATGCAGCACGCACGAGAGCCGCGAGGATGTCGCGCTTCGTTTCGGTACGAACCTTGGCAAGGCAGGCAAAGTTCGACGGCGTCAGACGAGCGACGTCAGCCAGGGTTCTGCCGCCCACGGCTTGCAGGACGTCCAGTGCAGTCGATTCCAGCTCAAGCTCAGCTGTCGACATCTGCTGAGGCAGCGACGGAAGCAGCACGTGCAAAGGCCGTGTGTCCAGCTCGGGCTCACTGGCCCAGCCCAGGAAGGAGGCGAGCAGGTCGAAGACATCGTCCATGAACGGTCGGCGGGCACTTGTCTCCTCCGGTGTCTCTTGCAGCCACCATTGCGCTGGCCCTCCCACCCGCTGAAGTGCTAGCAACTGCTCAGGCCCCAGCTGATCCAGCCACGGCAGCACGACGTGCCACGTTGGCTTGACCAACGAGAGCGAAGCTGACATCTTCCCCACCCTGTTCCTGCCGCTGAACCCGCTGCGGTGCCGGCGACAGAGACTTCCCTCTCGTCCCAGCCGCCGGGCACGACTCAATCACTCAGAAGATCGTTCACGCTGGTCACCGGCCCGTCTTCGGCCGCCTCGGCGTCGGCTGCACCGTCTCCGCCTTCCGCGACCGCGTCCTGCGGCTCCTGCGCGGGGACCCCCTGCCGGTCGATCTGCGCCAGCCAGTTCTGGTACGGCTCGTCAGAGCCGTAGAACCACTCCTTCAGGGCGCGGCCGAGCGCGGCACGGGCCGCCTTTGCAGCCTCTCCTCGCAGTTTCGTCTCAGCGACGCCGGGCCGACTGGTCTTGAGTGCCTTCAGCTGCTGGTCCTGGCACAGACTCAGGTACAGGCCCCGCGCGGTGCCGAGCTTGTCGTCGAATTCGGTCCGGTCAGTGAACCAGTCGGAGATGTACGTCCACGCCTGAGGGGTGTCCAGTATCTGCAACCAGAAGTAACGGAAGTAGACCGCCTGAGGGGTGTCCATGTTGGCGATCTGGTTCAAGGGGTGGGTTATCTCGATCTTGTTGAAGGCGAGCCTGCGGTCCTTGGCCTTACCCGCCTCCAGAGCGAAGTAAGCGTTCCACGCCTTCACCAGCGCCTCCGCGAACTGCGGCAGGTCCTTGATGTCAGCGCCGCCGGGCTGGGCCTTACGCAGCTCCCACAGCGACCCCAGGGTCATCATCATGCCTAGCTGGCAGGCATGTGTGTTGAACACGGCGTATGCAGCCTTCGACTGCTTGAGCGCGGCGTTGCGACCAGAGTCCAAATATGCCTGGGCTCGGTAGGTTTCGAAGATTTCTTCGCGTCCCTTCAGGGCTTCCCAGGCCCTAATCACATCGGACTTGGTCGTCTTCCTGCCAGCGGTCTTCTCGTCCAGGTAGTGCTCATAGCTGTCGCGCAACGTCCAGAACACACCCACACCGCTGAAAAGGGCGTCGTGAGCAAGGGTCAGACCGGTGTCGTCTATGTGCCAGTCCTCTTTCAGCTGCGTCAGCGCCGTGGCATGGGCGGCGTAGGGCGCGGTGCGCGAGAGGAGGGTGAGGATCGCCCGGCCCCACGTGGCGGCAAACTGGTCGCTGATAGCGTCCATCCAGCCCAGAGGGAAAGCCGTGTTGCCGATCTTGTCGCGCTGGTAGGTGACACCGCCTTCCTCGACCTGGTCGGGCAGGAGGTGGTCGAGGTCGAGCTGTTCCTGCATGAAGGCGTCCAGCTCCGTCTGACTGAGCCGACCGCCGATCTTCTGGGCAACGTTCCGCAGGTATTTGGGGGGACCGAAGACGCAGCGATCGACGGCGAACTTCAGCAGGTGGATGTTGGTCAGCACGGACCACCGGGCCGGCCTGGTGGAGTTGACCTCGGGGTTGTCGTACTCCACCGCGTAGATGGGCAGCAGCGAGTCGCTTTTGTCGTTGCGCATCTCGCTGAGCACTCGGCGGGTGAGCACATTGCTCAATTCGGCGTCCGACAGCAGGATGATCCGGGATTCGGACGGCGGACGCGCTTCCTTGTTGACGTCCACGAACAGCTTGCGGGCAGCCTCATGGGGCCGGGCGTCCTCGCCGGTCTGGTCGGGGAACCAGCAGACGGTCACCGGAACTTCGATGCGACTGAGGTCGACATCGCCGAAGTCATCGAGTGCCTGGAGTACCTGGTTCTCGTAGAAGGAGCGAAAACGGGCACCACCGGAGTTCTGCCAACTCTTGGTCATCGTACGTTCAATGGCCAAAAGAGCCATGGCGCGGTGCTGGCCATCGAGGACGACCATCTGCGCCTCAGTTTTGTTCCACCACAGCTTGCCCACGCTGGCCGGGTGCAGACGGTCATTGGCTCCGACCAGGCGCTGGACCTGGAACGCGGTGCCAGCCTGCTCCTGCTGCCACTGGGCGCCGTCGTCGGTGACCACGTTGGGCTGGCCCAGCGGTTCGAAGTAGGAGGGGCGCTTGCTTCGGAAGGGCAGCAGCACGGCAACGATGGGCGGTAGAAACGCGGGTCCGGTTGGCTTGAGATCCAGCAGGTAGGGAATCAGCTTGACCGCCACGCGGTGATCGTCCAGGTCACGCTGCAGCAGCTGGTTGAAGTCCAGATCGCCGGCTTCCATGACCTCACGGACGGGGGCGAGGCTCTTGGTGAGCTGGCGCTCGGGATCGTCGGTCTCCTCGCCGAGCCGTGCCTTGGTCATGATGTAGTCCACCCGGCCAGCCGGGGTGGTGAAGGTGCCCCACGTCCCCTGCACGTAGTCGCGGAACGTGAGCTTGGTTCCAGAGCCGAACATCGTTTCCCTATTGCCTTCCGAGAATCGGCGCGTACAGCCGGTGCAGCAGCCACTCTGCTGACTGTGCAGTGTGGCGCAGATGCTTGAGCGTCACAGCGGCGTCTTCCTGATCGCCCAGATCGATCACCCAGGCTTCGAGCTGACGCATGGTCATGTTGCGAGCAGCCGCTCGCGCGCCGAACGTCTTTCCCTTCGCGCGGACCTCCGCGGCGTCCTCAGGGTGCTCACGCAGCCAGTCGTACGCCTTGATGAAGTCACGGCGGTGGGTGCGTAGACGCTCGCGCAGGTTCTCCGCCACGCCGATGTACAGCGGTGAGGAGAACACCGGGGAGGCCATCTCCAAAATGGTGGCCATCACCCGCCGCCGCTCCTGGCTGTCCAGCGAGTCCATGAGTATCGCTAGTCGCTTGTCCTCTTCCGCGGAGGAGGCATCCGCGTCCTCATCGGGTTGACGTAGCGGCGTATCCAGCTCGAGGTCGCCCTCCCAGGCGGCGCCGTAGGAACCGCGTCCGCGCAAGGAGATGGGCAGCGGCTCGTAGTAGCCCGCATACCTTCGGAGCAGTCGCAGGAAGCCGTCAATGGCTTGATCGCCCTGCGGGCTCGGTTGCATCTTCCAGTCATGCGGACTGGCCCGAAAGCTCACATACCAGGCATACAGACCAGGAGTCTCAGGTGCTTCATCGACGTCCAGCATGGAGTAGCGGCTATGCGAGAGAGTATTCAAGGCTCATGTCCCTCATTCACCCATGCGTGGGGACCTATTCAGCCCGACCGCGCTTCCCAGAGCAAGACCGCTCGCGCGGTGCGATCGAGTCAGGGAAAGGCCCACCCGACTCGTCAGCGTATAGATGCCGTATCGCAGCGGAGCACCACCAGGGACCTTGGCGTGTACCTGCACTGATCCTCGACCCTCTCCCCCGGACGCGACAGCGCCCCCGCAGCTTGCACCATCAGCCGTTTGTGAAAAATTAGCGTAGGCGATCACACTGACACACGGGGCTCCTGCAAGGTTGCCCGTGGATACCGGTTCGTGATCTAGCCCGCCTCGCCTAGGCGCCCCGAACCGCCTCCAGCGCCGCACGGGCGACGCCAGCAACCTTCCACCGCACCTAAGGGCCTGTCACCTGCGGGCACGGCGGCCATCAACTGTGCCGTACACACAGGGACGCCAACCGCTCCACCCACCCCTCGACAGACTTGCCTTCGAATCCAGGTGCGACCCGCGCACCTGCCGTACCCAGACGGAGACGGCAACACCTCACCCCACCCCGAAGTGCTTGACCGTTACACCATTCACAATATGACCACATGAAGATCGCCTGCGCCAGGTGCAGTTCCAGGAGCGTTAGAAGCCGTTGTCTTTCCGAAAGTGACGGGTGCGTTTCCGCTGGTCAGGCATAGCGCCGGTGCGTTGGTGGCAGAGACGGGGCGTCGTGTCGTCTCTTCGGTGGAGGTGCCGGATGCCGTCGGTGATGGGGCTGCTGGAAGAGCGTGAGCGTGCTGCCCGGCAACGGGTGGAGGCCCTGCAGTCCGAGCTGCAGGAGGCGGAAGCCGCGTGGGAACGGTTCGTTATCGCCCGTCAGACGGTGGCCGAGGTCCTGGCGGAACCTGCTGCAGGCGAGAAGGCGCCCCTGGCCGAGGTGGCCGGTCACCGGCCTGCGCGGGTCGCAAAGGCGGTGCCCGGATCGGTGGTTCCCGCCTGGAGGGAAGGGTTCGCTCTCGACTTGCTGGCGCCGGACTACCAGCGGCTCGTGGAGATCCTGGCCGATCGGGGCGGGGAGGCGATGGACTGTCGGCAACTCGCGGCGGCCCTGGGCCTGGAGGTGGTCGCGGCGAAAGTCGAGGGAGTTCGGTCGAAGGTGAAGCGCCTGGCCGCGCGGGGCTGGCTGGTCGAGGAGTGCCCGGGAATGTTCAGGACGGTCGCCGGGCGAGCCGGCGGCTCATGACCATGCTCATCGACCACCGGATCATCGCCTCGGAGGTGTCGGCGCGGGTCTCGTAGTCGCGTGCCAGGCGGCGGGAGCGCATCAGCCACGCGAACGTCCGCTCGACCGGCCACCTCTTGGGCAGCACGGCGAAACCGCTGGCGTCGTCGCTGCGTCTGACCACCGTCAGCGCGACACGCAGCACCTCGCGGGAGAAGTCGACCAGGCGTCCGGTGTAGCCGCCGTCGGCCCACACCCGTGTGACGCGCCGGTGGCGCTCACGCAGCCGGGCCAGCAAGGTCTGCCCCGCGCCCCGGTCGGTGACCGAGGCCGCAGTCACCATCACGGCCAGCAGCAGTCCGAGAGTGTCCACCACGATGTGCCGCTTGCGGCCGTTGACCTTCTTCCCGCCGTCGAAGCCTCTGGTCACAGCCGGCACCGACGCGGCTGCCTTCACCGACTGCGCGTCGATGACGGCAGCGGTCGGCTCCGGATCCCGGCCCGCGGCCTGACGTACCCGGTCACGCAGCCGGACGTGGAACTCGGCGGTCAGACCCTTGTCCCGCCAGCGCCGGAAGAAGGCGTAGACACGGTCCCACGCGGGGAAGTCCGCGGGCATCGCCCGCCAGGTGATGCCGCCCGCGACCAGGTAGCGCACCGCGTCGACCATCTGCCGGTGGCAGTAGCTCTCCGGCTGCCCGCCGCGGCCCTCCAACCAGCCGGGAACCGGCATCGCGTCACGTACGACGGCCCACTCCGCGTCGCTCATGTCCGACGGATACTTCGGTCGCCTGTACGGCCGGTCCCTGGCATTCCCGAACCGGTGAGCGAGACAATCGCACGACGGGGAAGCCGAGTTGGACGACATCGGCGTCGGAACGGAAGACTGCAGCACCAGGGGCCTCCTGTTGCTCGGGATTCGACACCCACGAGCTGTGCGGGAGGCCCCGCTCTCATGCCCAGCCAACCAGAAGATCACCCGACCGAGTCGGTGACCTCGAACTCATGCCCACCGAGATCGATAGAGCGACGGCTTCTTACACCTGAGCAACGGCGTGATCTGCGGGTCGTGTGTGGGGAGAAAGCCATTTACCAGGAGGAGTCGCCAAATTTGGGGCATGAGGTAGGAAGCGCCGGCCCACCGCCTGGACCCCGATTCTCGAGACGGGCCGGCGAGCAACAGGGCGGAGTAGCGCTACAGCGGCAGCACTCTGCCGCTCGGGAAGGCACATACGCCGATCCCCCCAGGACGGACTCCATGGGGGGATCGATAAGAGGCACATCAGACAGTCACGTCACGACGGCGCCGACCATTCCTTCGATCGTGGCCATCTGTTTGTCAGCACCGAGGTAGCCGATGCCACGGTGCAGGTGGACGGTCAGGATGCGCTGGATGTTCTCGTCGGTGGGTTCCTCGCCTATGGCGACGCAGCGCTGTTTAAGCAGGGCCAGGTAGAGGTCGCCGTGCTGGCCGGCGAAGGTCTTCCAGCTCATCTCGACGTTGGAGTCGGTGACGATGTCCTTCACCAGGGGCGTGGAGGGGTCTTTCAACGACAGCAGCAGCGCCCAGCGGCACAGCACGTTCCATTGAGTGATGCCGGTGGTGCGCTTGAGATAGATCAACCGGTCCTTGGCAGGCTGGGACAGGCGGACGTTCTCAACCGACATGCTGCACTCCTGCGTTCCACCAGTAGCCCTCGACAACGCTGGTGGTGAACTCAGTATCGTCGTGGACGAGCGTATAGGTGTGGGCGACGGACTTCTTCAAACGGCCTAGCAGGTACTCGTCGATCTCCTCGTCGGTGGAGAGCAGGAGGACCTGGTCACTGGCGTTGGGGAAGTAGCGGTCGACGAGGTGCTCACGGTGACGGCTATCGAGACGCCCCAGGGGGGTGTCGATCACGCTGGGCAGCCTGTTGCCGGCAACCCGCATCAGGCCCCACAGCAGCGAGACGGCCAGAAGCTGGCGCTCTCCCGCACTGAGGCGCGCAGGATCGATGGCCTCGCCCTCAGCGTCAGCGAGGGTGAGCGTGAACTTGTCGGTGTCGATACGCAAGTCGTGGACGAGAGATTGCTTGCGCATGAGGGCCCTGAAGCTTTGCAGGACAGCCACTTCAAGCCGGTTGATGTGCCGTTCAAGGAGCGCGGAACCGAAGCGTTCGAGGGTGTCGCGAGCCTTCTCGGAGTACTTGATGATCCGCTCGACTTCTTCCGCCTTGACCTTGGTGCGGACGAACTCCTTATGAGCGCGCTCCAGCAGGGTGGTCACGTGTTCACGGCGCCGCTTGAGGTCATCCAGCTTGGCCGCGGCGCGGTCGCAGGAGGCCTTACAACGGGCAACCTCCATGATCTGCTCGTCGCGGGCCACTTGTAGGGCCTCGACCTTGTCCTGGGCGGGAACGCCGGCGAGTTGCCGGTCCAGCTGATCAAGCTGTTCGGCGAGTTCAGCGGCGCTGTGCAGCAGCTGTGTGGACCGCTGGGTGTCCCGCTGCAGCAGTTCGTCGAGGACGGTGAGCTGAGCCAGCGCATCGTGTGGCAGCCGCAGATCCACCGGAAGCCGCGTCTTGGCAGCGCGCTCGGCGCGGTCGTCATCCAGACTTTTAATGACCTCGGCGCGGACGGTGTCGGGCATCAGCTCCAGCAGCCACCGGTCCCGCTCCTCCAGGACATCGAGGACCTGAGCTGACTGTTGGGCTTCCTGCTCACTCATGGCTTGCTGGCGCACGTCGTCCAGGAGAGGCTTAACCATCAGCAGTGGTAGCGGTCCAGCAGCGAGCTGCGTGAGCTCCGCACGCACTTGGGTCAGCTGGGCAAACGCCTGCTTCTTGTCGTTCTCCAGCTCGACGCGCCGTGTGAACAGTTCGCCGCCTTCGTCGGCGAACGCCTTCTCCAGGCTCTCCAGCTTGCGTAGCGCCTTGCCGAGCTCGCTGCGGGACTGGGCGAGCTCTTGGTGGGCGATGTCGTATTGGGACATCACCGCATCGCGTTCGGTTTCCTGCGTGCGAATGTTGTCCAGGAGGTGCTGTTCTTCGTCGGAAAGTTTCTGGCGCCGCTGCAGGGCCAGAAGATCGTTGCGCAGCTGCTGGACGGTGCTGACACCCAACAGAGAGTGCACTGCCGACTCGATGACGGACGCCGCCCGTTCGGGGTTGGCCAGCGACTCGATCTTCTCGCCGTCGAAGAAGGCGAGGGAGGCGATTTCCAGGGGCAGCAGTGACTCGACGTGGTCGGCCCAGCCCTCGCTGAGCAGCCGGTTGAACTTCCCTTCCTGCGCCGCGTTGCGCTGAGTCTTCACCCGCTCGCCGTAGGTCTCGTCGACGTAGACGTTGAGGAACTCTTTGAGTGTTTTGCCGCTGATGTGCCAGCTGCGGACGACACGGTAGTAGTGCTCTTGTCCACCGGCCATGACAGTGAACTCGAGGGTGATGGCAGAGCCGCGGCTGGGGTCAGCCTTGCGGTTGATGCTCTCCCGCAGGTACGTCTCGTACGCCTTGGTTCCGCGCCCACTGCAGCGTGCACGGTTGCCGTAAAGCGCCAGCTGGATGGCGTCGAGCAGAGTCGTCTTGCCGCACCCGTTCAATCCGCCAATCAGAATGATCGGCTTGTTCTTCTTGGGGGTGAGGTCCAGAGACTGCTTGCCGCGGTAGGCCCCGAATTCTTCGAGGGTGATCTTACGCAGGAGCATCGAGTTCGTTTTCGTCGTCGAAGGTCAGGTTCTCGGCGATGTCGTCCCGCCACTTTTTCTTGCGCGTAGCGAATTCCACGGCGTCTTCGTGGTTGTCGTAGTAGCCCTTTTGTACGGCTTGCTCGAGGGCCTGGAAGAGGCCGGAGCGGCGGGCCATGGTGCGGTACTTTCGCTCGACGGCGAGGAGTTCGCGGACCATGTTGTAGTGCAGGTCGTCGCCGTCGCAGACCTGCTTGAGGACATCCATCTCGTCGGAGCCCATGACGAGCTGCTCATCCAGCGGGCCGCCCGGGAACGGCTCGCCGGTAGCGTCCTGGTAGATCCGTGGCAAGCTGTCCTCGACCTCATGCTTGTCGAACACCCAGATCCTGCGGATCTCATGGAGTTCGTCGAGCGTGATGAGTTCAATGTTCTGCACGTGCTCGGGGGCGTGGGCACGGATCCATGTTTGCGCCTGGAGCAGCTCCTTGAGCCACTCTTCGCGGTAGGACTGAAGATATGGGCCATGGATGGCGCCGTCGTTGAACAGCATCACCTTGCCGTTCATCCGGCGGAAGTCGCGGGCCGGCTTGTCCGGGCGTGGGAACGGTGCCTTACGGCCAGGCGGAAGGTCGGGGTCGCCCTCCTTGTAGTGGCCGAAGGGGGCATCGAGCTTGTTGCGCAGATCCAGCAGGGGGAGCATCCACTCCTTCTCCTCGTCATTCTGGATCATGGCGGACATGGACTTGTCCTGCTCGACGAGGGTGCAAGTCCAGCAGCCGAAGCGGCTGGAGCCGCAGGAGGGAGTGGTGGAGTCGACCACGAGGGGGCATTCGCCGTCCCCGGAGGCGCCCTGGTACATGGTGAGCAGGTCCTGATTGTTGTAACCCCAAGGGTTGGGCTTTTGCATCAGGAAGTGCCACACGTCGTCGTTGGTCCAGTCCTCAACGGGGCTGTACACGAGGGAGTTGGGCAGGTTGGCGTTGGGGGAGAGGCGGTCGCGCACACGTCGCTTCTCGTGCTTCTCCATGGCGCGGGCGCGGGCTTGGCTCTCTGCCTTGCGAATGCCCAACACCATGATCGCTTCGCCGTGGGCAGCGACCACGCTGCGGATGAAGCTGTTCGACGGCTTGATCTTCAGTCGCTCGGTGCACCAGCGGAACTTCGGGCGCGGGGCGGGATAGCCGCGGCCGATCAGGTTCACCCAGAAGGTGTCCTTTATCTCCGGCGTAAGGCGGTGCGGCTCGATCGGCAGGCTCTGTGCCTGCGCCGCGTCCTGCATGGTGCCTAGAGAAGCAGAGACCCAGGCGGCAACGACGGGATTCTCCACGAGGGTGTCAGTGGAGATGACGTGTACGGCCTTGGTGCGCTGCTCAGCGGGCAGGTCTGCGAGGGCCATCCACACCAGCTGCAGGACGGCGGTCGAGTCCTTACCCCCGCTGTAGCCGATGACCCACGGCACCTGGTCGGCGGTGTAGAGCTCGCGAATCTCCTCGGTGAGCTCAGTGACGACCTCATCCAGCGAGCGGCCGTTGAAGGGCTTGCGGCGAACGGGGGTGAGCCCGAGGTTGAGCGGGATGGTGGTCATGCCTCGCCTCGCAGGTATGCGTCTTCCACGCGCTGCTCTTCTGGGCTCAGCTCCAGGCCCAGATGCTTGCGTAGGTAATTAACGGTAAGTGTCACGTTTTGGTGGCTTTTGGAGACGCGGCCGCCGACGATGGCGCGCCCCTCCCAGTCTGCATTGGTTCGGCTCCAGTCCACGTGCTTCAGCGGAGCCAAACGCTTCTTCCACGCAGTTGCCTTGGTGGACTGCCGCAGGAGTGAGTTGCCGACACGACCCAGCGCATGCAAGGCGATTCCGTGGCTGTGAATGAAGTCCCGGCGCATCTCCTGAGCAGACAGCTGCTTGTCACGCACCATCGCCCACTCGGGCAGCGCCGCATCCACGGCCTCCCAGAACGACTGCGCCAGCCGGCTGGCCTCCTCCTGCTTCAGCTCGAGGCCCTGGAGCAGGGACTGGTTGCCGAAGTACAAGGCGCTCAGGGTGAACAGCTTGCGGGACCGGGCGGACAAGGTGCTCTTTTCCATCTCCACAAAACCCTTGAAGATGACCGAGCGCTCGGTGAGGGTCCGGGTGATCTGCGCGTTGACGTCCCGGTGGTCGTAGAGGACACCAATGGAGCGCGCCGGACGGACGGCGTGCCGATTGAGGTCGGCGAACATCTGCTGAGAGCGGGCGAGCCCAGTGTCGTGGAAGAAGACCACGGCGATGGTCTCATCCCCCAGATCCGGGTTCTCCTTCAACGCGAGCTCGATGGCGGCGCGGCGGTGCTGCCCGTCATTGATGAGGAAGCGTGCATCCATCGGGATGCGCAGTTGCCCCGTACGGTGCGCGGCGCCCTCTGCGCCCTGGCTTTCGAACACCATGTCCCCGTCCACGGAAGCAGTCAGGGCACTGAACACGTAGTCCTCGGGGTTGTCCAGGATGTAGCGGGCGAGCGCCGGCAGGCGTCCTTTATTTAGGACGCGCTGGGCTCTCAGATCAGCAGAAAGATCATCTTCGTCGAAGAGGAAGATCTTCGGGATGAGCCGCAGCGGGCACATCGACGCATAGAACTCCCGCCCCGCCTGCACCCCGCGGATCGCAGGGAAGGTGTACTCAAAGCCATTCGACACTCGCGAGACGACCCGCCCCGCAGCCTTACTCGCCGCTTCAGTCTGCACCCGTGCACTCTAGCGTGCCCGTACGTCTCCTGAGAAACGTACGTCACCTTCGTCTCGACGTACCCAGGTGCGGAAAATGACGTCCACTCCCCGGCGGTGCGTCTAGAGAGCTCGCAGAGCGGCAGGAACAGACATCGCAAGTACGGTGTCCACATGCCGAGGTGGCGGCTTCATGCGCTGCGGTCCCAGCGTGTACGTTAATCACTTGACGTACGACCTGTTGTAGAAGCGTGCAAAGAGGCGGGTGAGCGCCGTGGTGGCGTATCTGGATGTGGCGGCGACGACACGGGTGGACCCGCGGGTTGCCGAGGTGGTGCTGCACTGGATGACCGAAGACTTCGGCAACGCCGGCAGCCGCACCCACGAGTACGGTGCACGCGCCAAGAAGGCGGTGCAGCAGGCGCGTTCCTTCATCGCCGGCACCGTGGGCGCCAAGACGGAAGAAGTGATCTTCACCAGCGGGGCGACGGAGTCCAACAACATCGCTCTGCTCGGGCTGGCGCCGCACGGCGAGCTCACGGGTCGCAAGCACATCATCACCTCCGCCATCGAGCACAAGGCGGTACTGGAGCCGCTGACGCACCTACGCGATACCCGTGGCTTCGAGGTCGACTTCCTCTCCCCCGGCCCCAGCGGCCGCATCACCGCTGACGCCGTGCTGGAGCGGCTACGCCCGGACACCCTGGTCGTGTCGCTGATGCACGTCAACAACGAGACCGGTGTCATCCAGCCGGTCGCCGAACTCGCGGAGAAGCTGCGCGCCACGCCCACCTTTCTGCACGTCGACGCCGCTCAGGGCTACGGCAAGGTCCCCGCCGACCTGATGGCGCCCATCGACCTGATCAGCATCTCCGGCCACAAGATCGGCGCCCCGAAGGGCGTCGGCGCTCTGATCACCCGTCGGCGGGGATGGGACAAGGTGCCGCTGGAGCCGATCATGTTCGGCGGTGGTCAGGAGCGCAAACTGCGCCCCGGCACCCTCGCTGTTCCATTGATCATGGGCCTGTGCGAGGCCGCGAAGATCTTCACCGAGAGCCGGGCAACGTGGGAGCGGGAGGCGAAGGCGATGCGCGAACGGATCCTTGCTGCGCTCAGCGCGACGCGCTTCCGCCTCAACGGAGACCCAGAGCACAGCGTCCCCCACATCCTCAACGTCAGCTTCGATGAGCTGAATGCCGAAGCACTCATCGTCCGCCTCAAAGACCAGGTCGCCATCGCCACCGGCTCGGCCTGCACCAGCGCCTCCTACACCCCCAGCCATGTCCTTCAGGCGATGGGCCTGGAAGACGCCGTGGCTGCCAACGGGCTGCGTCTTTCCTGGTTCCCCTCCCAGGCAGCCGATTTCGATCCCCTCCCGCTCGCCGAGACCATCGCCAGCATGCAGCCTCAGGAAGGTTGACCAGCCCTACGCCTCCGAGCGACGGACCAGCCGGTGCCCGCGCAGCTGCCGGCCGCACCTGACGAGCTCGGCCTCCCAGCCGTTCTCGGTTCCGATCAGGTGCGGCCGTTCATACAACCCCGCCCGCATCTCAGACTCGGTCAATCGGCGGTATCGCTGCACGTCCGCATCATCTGGTGCCAGAAACTCGTGCTTGCGGTGCAGCAGCGGCCGGTTGGCCGAGCTCTCGTATGAGAGATGGGACGCCTCAAGCGTCTGCAGGTCCACCATGTAGGAGGACCGGATCCGCGGATGCGGGTCTTTGTCAAAGTCCGGGTAGTCCAGCCACGAAACCGCTCGCCCTTGGTGCTTGAGCTTGGCCACAGTCCACTCCTCCGGGCGACCGGCAGCGATCGATGCGCAGTGCTCGTACAAGCGCAATACCGTCGGGATCCGCTCCAGCGCGCGTCGATGCACGTACAGCGCCGTCGGTGTCACCTTGCCGGCAATGGAGGCGTTCATGGCATTGCGCACATAGCCGTCGTCGCGGAGCTTCAGCAACAGTCGGTCAGCCCGCTGACAAGCCTCCTTGTAGGAACTGAAGAACGTGCGCACGTCCTGTTGCAAGCCCACTGGCAGACTCCCGAACGGCCCACGACCGTTGAACAGCTCCACCGCCAGGTAGAGCAACGTGTTCAACGTCGATCGCTTAGCCCCCGCAGCGGCCCGCTCAGGATCAGCACCATCCCGCACCAGGCGCTTGACGTCGCCAGGTCGCAGATGAGCCAAAAGCTCCGCAACAGTCCGCGGCATCTCCTCAATCCGTGGCGGACGTCCCCTGCGCTCGAAGAAGTCCACGACCGCACTCACCGCTGAGGCGGTGTCCTCGGAAGCAAGCCACTCGGCATCCGGGATCACCCGCTGCGCCAGATAGCTCAGACGGGCGCCCTCGTCCCGGAACGCGTAGACGACTCCGGGCGCGGCCGCCACCACCCGCGCGCCGGTCACCTGCTCCACGTACGCCCGAAGCTCACTCGCGGCATATAGATGCTGGAACGTCTGCCGACTCGTCAGTAGACCGTCACCGAATTGCTGACCGTGGACCTTTGACTTCTCCCAGGTCAGCCGGGCTGAGACAACCAGCAGCGTCGAGGTCAGTTGCCACGCCTGCTTCAAGGTCTGCCGACGCTCTACCGGATCTTCGATCACGTTCAACACGTAGGTCAGCAACACGACGTCGCTGGCGACCAGCTGGGTGTCGGAGCGGTAAAACGGATCCCACCCAGCCACCTGGCAGTCCAACTGCTCCAGAGCCCTAACATCGTCCCCACGGCCACAGCCGTAGTCGAGGATCGTCCGCTCAGGTAGCAACTGGCGGTCCGCCAGCGCCTGACGCGCGGGGACCGACAACGCCATCCGCCCGATCGCCGTTCGGCGACGCTCACTACCCCACATCTGCTGCATCACAGGCACCTGCATCCAGGTAACGACACGATCAGCAGGGTAGAAGACCGGCGCCCGGCACGCTCACGCAACGACGAACCTGCCCCTCAAGTGTCAGCAAGGCACCATCACGCGGCGCACCCGCTGGCCGTGTGTTCCCAGATAATGATGTCTGCCGCTCGAAGAAGGCTAAGAGGTCTCTCGTCAGGCGTACGAATGGGGACGATGAGGTCTTGGATCCAACCCCGGTGACGGCGTAGGTCTGCTTGCAGGAGCGGCCACAAGCGCCGGGGAGTGTCCTTATAGGCTCCGGGAACTGGCTTTTGGCCGAGGTAGAACTGGTAAATGCTGCTGTCGAAAATCGGCACTAGGTTAGGCCGCTTGCGGTGGAGGATCTTGGTGACGGCAACGGCCTTGAAGTCGGGCAGCCCCGTACCGCCGGCTTCACCTGCAGCCACTAGTGCTCGATCGACCAGAGACCAGGGTCCCGTCAACGGATCCAGCGTCACGTCCAAGAAGTCCGCTGTCGCACACCCCTTGTTCGCAAGCACCGCTTCCATGGCCTGCAGGACCTCAGCTCCCGGGCCATCAGGGTGGAACAACGGCACTACCTGCTTGTAGCCCATGCGGACGCTCAGCAGGGCCGGGGCCAGACAGTCCAAGGGGCTCAATCGGTCCGGATCGCCCTGCCAGTCATACGTGCGGAAGGCTCTGGGCCCCCGGGGATCTGTGTAGGTCTGCAGGTGCTTCTCCGCACACCCATGCAGTGCTCCAATGGTCCTCACGTAGCCCCCCGCAGCCTCGACGTTTCGCATGGCAGCGCCGCCGCTCTCATCAGAGCAATGCTTATGCTACGAGCTGTCGACTATGCGTGGACCCATACTCGTGGAACAGCCCGTCGAGGTCCCGCCTGAGCCCCCGGCCACTACCCGCGGCGCAATTGAATCGGCCTGCGATCGCGGACGCCGTCCAGGACGGATGTGTCGACGACGGGCCGCTGTCTGGGCTGCGTCGCGCGGAGCTGGATGGTGCCGCGGTCGCTCATGGCGTTACACCACTCGCTCGGTTTTGGCCTAGTGCCGGCCGGGCCGCCCGCCTGCTCGAAAAGGCTGCGGACGGCCGACTCTTGGCGGTCGTTGAGGCAGCCGGCGACGAATCTGAGCGGGTCACCCGGGACGACGTACGGGTCCTCGGCGAGGATCCGTACGACAGCCAGGGCGGTCTTGAAAGCGTCACTGTCCACGCTCGCCTGCGCCGACGGGGTATGCGGGTCGCCCCACTCCGGGGTGTCAGCCTGGATCTGCACCGACACTCCTCCAACACGACGGAAGCCGTCGCAATCGATGAAGTGAACCATCGGCTCCGGCTGCAGAGACCACAGGATGTTGGCGTGGGAAATGTCCCCGATGACCATGCTGGTGCTGTGGAACCAGTCGACGGCCTTTGCACAGGCCATGGCCAGTGCGCGCCGCTGCTCCGGAGACGGGCGGCGAACGTTCTTCGTCGCGGGCCTCTCGGGGTAGAGCACGTGCTGCAGCTGTAGGAGCTTGGTCTTGCCGTTCGGCGTCTGCCATCTGTACGCGTCCGGTGCATTGCGCATGAGGAAGCCGACCGAACGGCCTCCGTCCGACACACGGCACAGCGGCCAAGCAGCGATCCGATCCAGATGGGCGCGCTCCGGGTCAGACAGTGCCTGGCGGAGCGCGGGGAGAGTCGCCAGGGCGCTCTCGTTCACGGTGGCGGGGTTCTTGTATTCCTTGAAGAGCAGGCCATCGCTGGCTAGGTACACGACGCCCTGACCGCCGCTGCCCATCTTGGCGCCGAGAGTGAGCGATGACTTCGCAACATCCTGACCGTCCTCGGCCGTCATCGGCCCGCCACCCCCTCCCACACACAGATGACCGTGCGGTCGTCGTCGTACGTCTTGGCGCGGAGCTGCGCCTGCCTGAGGAATTCAGACATGGTCGGGACCTCGCCGATACCCCAGTAGGCGGCCAGACGCGCACGGAACTCGGGTTCCTGGTTGATCGGATTGGTGATTCCGTCGGTTCCGAGGAGCAGCAGTTCGCCCGGTTCGGATCGAAGCAGGGCGACCGCGGCATACCGGGTTGAAGGCAGGGCGGTCGTCCTCGTGCTGGCGATTCCACCGTCCTGGCCTTCCAACCCGTGCCACTCGCCATCGACGAGACGTAGCAAACCGCCGTCACCAATGCTGACCCATACCCTGTCCCGGATCTTGGTGTCCGTGGGCACCAGAAGGAGGTGCAGAGTAGTGGCGTAGTCCCGCTCGTCGAACCCCGCGGTCTTCGCCGCCCACTTCTTAAGGCAGTCGGGCACGGCCTCGCCGATGGCGCTGTTGACGGCAGCGATGAGCATCTGATGGTCCTGGGCCGCCAGCAGGTTGTGGAGGTCCCGGGCCTTCGTGTCCAAAGCCTTGATCACGGCGTGAGCCAATTCCTGCGAAGCGACGTGGGACCGCTTCGACGAACCAACACCATCCGCCACCGCGAGCACCAGCAACTGTTCATTGCCCTCGCCAATCCGAGCCAACACCATCGCGTCCTGGCGGCAGGTCCCCTCCCACCGATGGGAGTCGCCCCGCATGGACGCGCCCAGCACGGCCAGTCCGGGCACGGTGAGACCATCGACGATGGTATCCGGGGTGAAGGCAGCGAAATCGTCCTCACCGACGGCCGGCTTGTTCTTCGGGAACAGCGGATAGGCGGGGGGACGCCTGCCGATGTGCTCGGGAAACGTGCGCGCAGTGCCGCCGCACGCGCAGCCGGGGTTCACCGCCGACGGATTGGGGGTCGGCTGCAGGGCCGATACCGGGGCGGGATCCGGGGTCAGTTGCGGCTGCGGCTGGACCTGAGTTTGCGAGGTCTCGTGGGGACCTGAAGCATCCAGCTCGACCTGCGGTTTCTGAAAGACGTGGGGCGTCGGCAGCGCCTGGGGCAGCGGGGACGCCGAGGCCGCGACCGCCTCGGCCGGAAGAGGAGCGGAAAAGGGCGCAGGCAACCCCATACTGACCAGCGCCACGGCCTGGTCCATCTGCTCGTCCGCGCTGATTGGCACGCGCGGGTCGTCATGATTCATCGGCGCGCTCACATCTTGTCCAGGGAGAGGCTGGTGTACCCGTCCACGTGGTCGTCGACCTTAAGGTCGAAGCCTTCGCCCCCTTTAGACGAGATGCTGGTGGTCGAGTTGACGATCGAGTTTGTCAAGCTCGACGCGAACTCGCGAAGGGCGACAGCGGGAGTGACATTGTCGCTCTTCTGGATGAACGCCTTGAAGTTGGCGACCTCAGCGATCGTCATCGGATCGGCCGTGCCGATGCCGAAGGCGATGATCTTCGGGGCGTAGGAGAACTCCTTGAGTTCCTTGAGCGCATCGCGCCAGAGGGTGTCCGGCATGTCAGTCGGAGCACCGTCGGACAGGAAGAAGACGACCGGGCGGAAGACGGAGTGGCCCTCGCCCTTCAGCCGGTCGATATCTTTCTGGATGGTGTCCTTAAGCAGCTGAAACGCCGAGGCAAACGACGTCACGCCACCCGCCGACAGCGACGGCAGAGAGTCGATCTCGCTGAGGTCGACCAGCGGCTGGAGCAGGGTGGCGCTGGTGGAGAAGCCGATCATCGCGAATCGGGCCTTGTCGGCGACGGCCGGGTTGGAGCTGATCTCGTCGTGCAGATCCGGCAGGGCGTCGTTGATGGCGTCCACGCCGCCGGCGGCCATGGAGGCGGACTCGTCGCATACCAGGTAGAAGGGAAGAAGCTGCATTGCTTGCTCCTGAATCGATGGAACGTGGGGGACGACGGCCTGGCCGTCAGCGGGTGTAGAAGTAGATTTCGAGCGCGGCGCTGCCAGAGGTCGGGCTGCCCTGCCAGAACGGGCGCTCCACGGACTTGCCGAACATGTCCGGACGGGCCTTCTTCAGCGCCTTGTTGATCTCATCGGCGTACGCCTGACCCTGACTGGTCTCCGGAGACTCGCCGAAGGTGAGGACCAGAGCGGCCTGGCGGTCCCCGTACCGCTCAGTGGCCGCACGCACCTGCGCGACCATGGCAGACCGGTCGCCTGCGGCCGCCTGCACCCGGATCTTTACCGGCTTCAGCTCAAGCGACCGGGGCCCGGGGGGCGTCGGTGACGGCGAAGGGGACGCCGAGGTGGACGGCGACGGCTTCGGCTTCGCCGCCGACTGGGCTGCGAGCGGATCGGCCCGGTCCCCCAGGGAGACCAGGGCCAGGACGAGGAGCATATCGGCGAAGAGCCAGCCGGCGAGGTGCAGCGGGTTGAACCGACTCAACCGGCGCCTCTCGCTCGCGGACCCGGACGAGGCGGTCATGAGGCCTTGTCCAGGCTTACCGGCGGCCGCTGGGGATAGGCGGCGTCGGAGGAGGAATGCGGCCTGGCATCCGAGCGCTCACGTTGCTGCGGCTGCGCGGGGAACGGGTTACTCGGCGACATGGACGACGCAGGAGGCACCGGCGGTGTCGACGCTGAGGCCTGGCGCAAAATCTCCTCGGCCCTCGCGAGCGCTTCCTGCGCCTGTTTCCTGGCGTCCTCCGCCATGCGGCGCTCGATTTCGGCGGCCGCACGCGCCGCGTCGCCGTCCTTGGCGGCACGCTCCACGACGTCGATCAGGGCAGTGAACCGCTTCGCGGCCTCGTCGAGCGCCTTCGTGCGGTCGGCGATGCCGGAGACGGCCTGCCGGGAGTCCCCAGCCGCCTGCTCGGTGTGTTCGGCCATGGCCTTGAGGCCGTCGATGAGCTGGCTGTGCAGGTCGCCGACTACTTCGACGCTGGTGGTGAAAGAGCGCTGCGTGGCGGCCAGCAGCGTAACGGAGTCCTCGACGCGCTGAGCCGCATCCGTGAGCGCGGTACGGACGTCGTCACCGTTGCCGGAGACAGTGGCCTCCAGCCTGTCTGTGGTGCGGGAGAGGAGGTTCCGAAGATCGTTTGTGGCGGTGATCAGGCTGTCGCGGCTACGATCGAGGGCCTCGCGGTGGCCGTTGACGGCATGCCGGAGCTCGTCGCCGACCTGCGTGAGCGGCTGGTCCAAGTCGCGCACGGCCGTACGGATCGCAGTGCCGCTGTCCCGGACGGTGTCAGCCATCCGCGCCACCGCCGTCTCGAGGGGTCGAACCGAATCGTCGGCTTCCGCGAGGCGTTCTTCCGCCTTTTCCAACGCCTCACGGACCACCTCGGCGGCGTTGACGAGATGCTTCTGTGCGGCGAGCGCCTTGGAGTGCATGCGCTGGATCTTCCCGCCGGCCTTGTTGAGCTCCTCCGCGAACCTTCCCGGCGAAGCAAAGCGGTGCGCGTTGAGGATCAGCTGGGCTTCGGTCAGTACGGGCACCAGGCGGGCCATCGCGGCACGGGTCTCCTGCTCCGCCCTCTGCTCTGCCCGGTCCGCGGCGGCACGACGATTGCCGTGGAGCAGCGTTAGCGCGAGTAGGGCAAGAAGAGCGACGCTGCCGACCTCGGCGACGTGGCCGAACTCGAACCAACCGCTGAGGTGCCCCTCGAAGCCGGTCTGCCACAGCTGGAGGAAGGGGCGCCTGGCCGCCTTCGGGTCCGCGGTGGTGAGATCGCCATAGGCGCTGGTCGCCATCGCGAGACCGGACCAGGTAAAGATGAGCGGCATGAAGACGAGTGCGCCGAGGACCCAGTCCAGCCCGTCGACGGTCTTCGATACCAGGGCGGCCCGACGGCTAGTCGCCGGCGTCACGTCGCACACCATGCTCTCGGGGCGGGCGAAGTTGGCCATCAGGTCGAGGTCGGCCCAGGCGTCCAGCGCGTCGAGTTCGCGAGAGTCCATCGCACGGGCGAGCGCGCGTAGTTCCTCAGCTCGTGGGGCAAGCGCAGGATCCTGGGCCTGGTCCTCAAGGTGACGGGCGGTCACCGATCTGTCGTGCAAAACCCCCACAGGGCTCCCCTATCCTGCCCATGGCTGTCGCCAGGTCGTATGACGGATCGATGCACTGGCGGCACCGGCGAGTTTGATCGGAGCGCGCATGGCCCCCAAGCCGCATGGGCGTCGATCGGATGGACCTTCACATCCTCCACAAGAGACGGTCGAGAGTAGTGCAGGGTTGTAGTGGAAGTGTGATGCTCTGTGAATCCGGTCGGGACTGACGTGACACGCAGTTGAGGGGGGTGAGGCGGATGAGCGGGGACGGTCGTAAGCGAGGGGTCGTCCAACTGAAGTCGACGAAGGGGCTTCCCCGGGGGTGATCATCGAACCAGAGCCGGAGCCGGTGCCGAAATCGCGGCGGGAGCCGCAGCCAAGGCGGACCTCGGCCTCGGGTGCATGGTACGTACGCGGGACGGTCGAGGCGGCGCGATCCAGCCGCTGGGTGCCAACTTCGGCTCCTTCGATCACTGGCCCTACCTGGAGCATCAGGACGACCGCACCGGTCGGTCGAGGCACCGCGCGGACCATTCGTGGACTGGGGCTTATCGCTCGTCATGCAACGAGCCTCTGACCAGGAGAAATGCCTGGCACACCAAGGGCCTCCGGAGCCGTGTGTGCAGGTTCTAATCCTTCCATGCCGTGGAGTGCTTCCGGCTTTCGGCGTTTTACGGAAGAGGTGGTCCGGGCCCAGTCGGCACCAGGGGCGACGAGATCCGTGGCCCTGGCCGGTCCGAATGAGCCAGCGCTTGGCCATCGGCAGCCATGGGGCTGGCAGCAACGGGGACGCGATGTTGCACCTGTGGACACCTCGGGGGCTGCTCCGCTTCGCCGCTTCCTGGGCAAGGCGGGCCAGCGGGGTCGGGGGCGCGCTCTGGTTGCTCGCCTGGCGGGGTCGGCTTGTCGTTGTGTTTCTCGGGAGTGGGGTGTCTGGTGATCCAGCCGTTGATGGATCAGGCCGAGACCGGTGGGGGCTCAGGGTGGTTCGCTTGTCGGGCAGGGTGAGGGGTTGGTGCTGCGGGCGCTGGGGCTTCGGTGAGGTCGTTGGTATGCGGTGAGGGGGGTTTCGCCTGGGTGGGCTTGTGGTGTCACACGTGGGGATTGTCTGAAATGACAGGTGTAGGGGGTGTCGTTACGTTCGTCTCAGGTCGGTTGGCCGGCTGGCGGCCGCGAGACTGAGAGAAACGGGACTGACATGTTCACGCGTCGATTTGTTGTGGCCGCTGCCGGTGTGGGCGCGGCCGTGCTTGGGGCCACGGGTATCACGTACGCCTCGGGTTCCGGGGGCACGACAGCGGCTCCGGTTGTTCGCCACGCGGCTCCGGCTGTTCATCACGTGGCTGCGCCCGGCCAACAAGCCAAGCCCGTTCAACGGGCCAAGCCGGTGCAGCGTGCCGCCCCTGCTGCGGCTCCCGTGGGGAGTGGCGCGCGTGGGGAAGAGAAGCGCGAGGGCGGGGGCCATGGGGGCGGGCATGAGGAAGGGGGGAGGATCTACTTCAATGAGCGGGAGTACTCGGCCGCGGGTGAGGGGTGCATCACCGCGGTGAGTGGGCTGGGCTCCAGTAGCTTCAACGTCTTCAATGACAGCCGGAAGGTTGTCGAGGTCTTCCGTGGCTTCACCTGTGACAACGGGTCTCCGGTCGCCACTGTGGGTCCGCACGGCGGCACCAATGGCGTGGTGACCCCTACCGTCCAGGGCAGCCTGTTCGGTGACGACGGCGTCGTGGGGAGCTTCCGGGTGATCGGTGACTACGACGAGTGGTGACGGCGCCGCCGCCGTCCGTAAGGTCAGGCTGTCCGAGCTTCTTCGAGGGTCCGCTGCACGTCGTCCACCAGGTTGCGGAGGCTTCCGGACCGCACGCCTTCTCGGTCCAGCCATTCGTTGAGCCGGGGACGCAGGTATCGCGCCGTGCCCATCCCGTGGCGACGTAGCGCTGAGCGGCTGGTCGAGATCTCTTCCTGTATCTCTCTTCGGAGGTCGTCGGTCCAGCCCTGCGCCCGGTCCTCTTCCTCCAGAGGAGCCTTGAGGACGGCTACCGCTTCATCCAGGGGCGTGAGCAAAGCCATGGCCTCTTCCGAGATCACTCGGCGCGTTCCGCGACGAAGCCGATGAAGGATGCCCAAGCATGCCGGCGAACCGTGAGGTCGGCGCGTTCGGTGTTCTTGGAGTCTCGTATGTGGAGGCCGTGCGGGGACACGGCGACTTCGACGCATTGGCCGCCGTCGCCGGCGCTGTAGCTGCTCTTGAACCAGGTCAGGGGTGCTGGGTTCCGTCCAGTCATGTCTGCCTTCATCCCGCTTCCAGGGTTCTGATCAGGGCAAGCGACTCGGCCGGGGTGAGTGCCTGGGCTCGCAGGGTTCCGTAGATGGCTTCGAGCTCCCGCACCTTGGCGCGTGCCGTGTGCACGCGGCTGTCGCCTTGCACTTCCGTGTAGGCGATCTTCCGCTCCTCCTTGGTTTCCATCAAGGTGAACGGACCGGCCAGTCCGGCATGTTCCCTGCGATCCCACGGCATGACCTGAATCTCGATGTTCCGCATCTGTCCGATCACGAGCAAGTGCCGCAACTGCTCGCGCCAGATGTCTTCTCCGCCGAGCGGACGCCGTAGAGCGGCCTCCTCCATGACGAACGTCAGACCTGCTGCGGGGCGTTTCGTCAACAGCTTCTGCCTGGTCAACCGTGCGTCCACTCGCTCCTGGATCACATCCTCGTCCAGGAACGGACGCCACATCGCGAACACGGCTCTCGCATAGTCAGCTGTCTGGAGCAGGCCGTTGACCAGGAGAGCGTCGTAGACGCTGATTGCGAGGGCATCCGCCTCCAGCTTCGCCGCGTTCCTGAAGAACGCCGGGTACTGCGCCTCCGCCACCGCCTCCTTCATTTCGCAGAGGACGCCGCCTGCGTCCAGGAGGTCGTCCGCCTGGTCGATGAAGGTGGGTGGGGGGACTCGGCGGCCCTGTTCGAAGGCGGCGATGGTGGAGGGGGAGTAGCCGGTCCGGGCGCCGAAGTCGGGGCGTTCGAGCCCGGCGCGTAGGCGGAAGCGTTTGAGTTGGCGGCCGAAGACTCGTAGGACACTGGGGATTTGGTCGGTTGTGGCTTCGGGGCCTGTCTCGTCTTCGTTGGGGTGGCTGGTCAGGTCGTGCATCCGTCCTCATCCCTCCGTTTCGTCGTCACGCTAGGGCCTGGTGCGGCCACTGCGACGGGTGGTGAATCGGGTTCACCGGAACGCGTGGCAGGTGGCTCGTCACGCTGCCTCGGGCTCGTACGCGGGGCGGCAGCCGGCGCAGCGGGACTGCGGGTCGTGGGAGCGGAAGGCCCGGTCGCAGCCGTCGCAGTTGATCAGTGGGGGTGGGGTCGCGGGCTGCTGGGAGGTGTCCGCGCCGCTGGGAGGGAGTGGGGGGTGGGAGGAGTGTGCGCAGGCGGTGGGAGAGGAAGCGGGACGGGTGGTGGATGGGGACTGGGGTTGGGGGGAGGCCTGCTGTCAGGGTGCGGGTGATCTGGGGTGGGGTGGCGCCTCGTGACAGCCAGGCGTTCACCTCGGAGGTGAGGTCTTGGACGTCTCGGGTGGAGAGCAGGAGTCTCGGGTCTGCGAGGCGTAGGCGGGAGAGCAGGTCTGCGGCCGGGCCGGTCGGGGGCGTGAGGGGTGTGGGGGGTGTGGGGGGTGTGGGGGGTGTGGGGGGTGTGGGGGGTGTGGGGGGTGTGGGGGGTGTGGGGGGTGTGGGGGGTGTGGGGGGTGTGGGGGGCGGCTGTGTGGGGGTGGGCTGCCGGGTGGTGGTTTTGGTGGTGGGGGGATCGGGCGTGGGGTGGGTGCGGGGGTGTTTGGTGGGCGGGCTTGTAGGGCGGGGTGGGTGCAGTCGTGGGGGCGGAGCTTGGGTGGAGTTGCGGTCGGCTGTCGGGTTGTCGGTGAAGAGGGTGCGGGTGGTGACCCGGCCGTTGTTCGTGCGGATGCGGCTGCGGATCAGGTAGCCGGCCTTCACCAGCTCGTTCAGGGCCCGGCCGATCCTTGTCTCGCCCTCGCTGAAGCGGGCCGCCAGGGTCTTGATCGTGACCGGGGCTCCGTCCGGGAGCGACTGGATGTGTACGCCCAAACCGATCGCCGTGGCCGACAGGGCGGGGTGTTGGGCCAGGTGATTGCCGACCACCGTGTAGCGCTCGGTATGGCGGTGGCGGATGTGGAGGACACCTGCGCGAGGGGTGTTCTCGGGGCATGGGTACGCGGATGCGGCCGCGTTAGACTGCGGGTCAGCCATCGGGAAGGTATCGGCTTCCTGGTTGGTCAGGCCCCTGGTGCGGATTGCCGTCCTGCCGGGGGCCGTTCTGTGTGGTGTGTGGAGTTGTTGTCGCGAACGTACCTCACCTTTCGGGCCGAACTGCCTTGCTTCACACGATCGGGTGGCCGGGGCGAGACCGAGGCCGAGCCACAACTCGATCCCGCCCGTGTCAGTCCTTCCACGTCGGGTCCATCCGTTCGACCGTTCGGCCGTTCGGCCGTTCGGCCGTTCGGCCGTTCGGCCGTTCGGCCGTTCGGCCGTCCAGGCTCAGTGTCGTCGTGGCGGCGGGGGGTTGGTTTGGTTGGGTTGTTTCTTCCAGGGGTTTTTAAGAGCGGCGGGGACTACCGGGGCGTGGGCGGTCGCGACCCGGTGGGCTGAGTCGTGGTCGGGGCCGCGAGGGTCCTCGCCGAGGGTGGGGGCCCGGGGGCGGTGGGTCGGCGAGGGGGCGTCGGTCCGGGTGTCGCCGTCTTCCGCCTACACGTGCGGTGGCCGCGCCTACAGGGTTCGGGTGTGCGCGTGTCGGGGCTGGTCAGGGGCCTCCCCCGGGCTCGACCGTGGGGGTATGAACGACCTTCCCTCTTCTGTGGTGGACCCGTCCGTCCTCGGTCCCGTTCGGTCGGCCGGTGTCGAACTCGACCAGTTCGCCATGCGTTTCAGCTCGACTCCGCGTGGTGCGCGGCTCGCTCGGCGGCTGGTGGCGCACCGGCTGGACGCGTGGGGGTTTCCGTACGGGGGTGATGTCAGTGAGGCGCTCACGCTCGTTGCCGCCGAGTTGGTCTCCAATGCCGTACGGCACGGGCATGTGGCCGGGCGGGACTTCGCGGTGCGGCTGATCGCACTGGAGGGGGTGGTGCGGGTCGAGGTTTCGGACGCGCGGGGCGAGCGGGTGCCGTTGCTGTCGCACCGCGAGCCGCCCGGTGATGTGGAGTCCGGGCGGGGGCTGTTGCTCGTCGCGGCGCTGGCCGATCGGTGGGGGGCGATGCCCCGGGTGAACGGGCCGGGCAAGACCGTGTGGGCCGAGAAGGACACGGGGTGTTGAGGGTATTGCTGCACTGATGGGAGGGGCCGGGGAGAAGTGGGGCGCTGAGGGGGCGGGGGTGGGAGGGGGACGCCTATCCCGCGGGGCGGGTCATCACCATGCGGGTGATTTCCACGCGGGACTTGGCGCCGAGTTTGCGGTAGGCGCGGGTGAGGGCGGCTTCGACGGTTTTGACGCTGAGGACCAGGGCGGCGGCGATCTCGCGGTTGGTGGCGCCCTGGGCGGCTCGGGCGACGACGCTGCGCTCGGTCGCGGTGAGGTGTTCCGACCAGGAGCCTCCGGCGGGGAGCGGGACCGGGCTGTCGCCCGCGCGGTCGCGTTCGGCGCGGGTCATGGTGACCCAGGAGCGGGCGCCCGCCTTGGTGAAGATGCGCAGGGCGTCGGCGAAGGCGGCTCGGGCGGCGGCTTCGTCTCCGGTCAGGCGGCGGACCCGGCCGAGGGAGACTCGGGTGCGGGCCTCCTCCAGGGGGTAGCCGATGGCCCGTAACCGTGTTGCGGCCGCCTCGAACTCGCGGCTCGCACGGCCGAGTTCCCCTCGGGCCGCGCTGACGGTCGCTGTCGCTCGGTCCAGGGTGGCCAGGACGCCGTGACGGCCGAGTCGTTCGGCCTGTCGGCGGGCTCGGGTGATGACGGCCTCCGCCTCGTCGGGCGCGCCGCTGCCCGCCAGGGCTTCGGCGAGGTCGGCGTGCCAGCGTCGGGTGGCCGGGTCCTGCTGGCCTTGCGCTGTTTCCAACTCACCGGTTCGGCAGAGGAGTTCCGCCGCCTGTCGGCACTGGCCGCCGAAGAGCCGGATGCGGCCCTCGGCGTGCAGTGCTCGGGGCAGGAAGAGGCGGTCGTCGTCGTCCTCGCTGTGCCGTCTGGCGGTCTCTGCCGCGGCGAGTGCCTGGGTCAGACTGCCGCCGGCGGTCTCGGCGAGCGCGACCGTGTACCAGGCGGGGCCCGGGCTGAGTCCGGCGTCCTCGGCGATGCGCAGGCTCTGCCGGGCGATGGTCAGGGCGGGTCGGCAGCGGCCGCGCAGGATCTCGACCTGGGCGAGGCCGATGAGGCACTGGCTGAGGCTGTCCGCGGAGCCCCGCTGGCGCAGCGTGTACACCAGGGAGCGCAGTTCGGCGCGGGCCTCGTCCAGTTCGTCGTGGGCCAAGTGGAAACGGTGCTTGAGGTAGATGGGGCCGTTGTGGTGGGTCATGGCGTGCACGTCGTGGGGGGTGGCGAGGGCGGCGGCCAGGGTCGTCTCCGCCTCCGGTAGTCCGAGGAAGAGTTCGAGGGCCGCCTGCTGGGTCAGTGCCATGAGTTCGGTGCGCCGGTCGCCGGTGCGAGCCGCGAGCCCGGCGGCGAGGACGGCGTGGCGGTGGGCGCGTGCGGCGGAGCCGCCGACCATCCACTCGCGCCAGCTCATCCGGTAGTGGAGCTGGGCCAGCAGGCCGGGGTCGCCGCCGGCGTCGCGCACCGCCTCGGGGAAGACGTCGGCGATCTCGGCCATCGCCTGGCCGGAGGAGTCGATGACCACGTTCCAGGCGCGCACCCGGTCGGCGGGCCGGTCGGCCTCGCCCAGCACCTCGTGGGCGAGCTGCCTGGCGAAGTCGAGGTCTCCGGCCGCGAGGCCGTCCTCGGCGGCGGTGAGCCGGCGGTCGGTGTCGAGGTGCGGCAGGTCGGTGGGGGTGTAGTCGGCGGCCATGCGGCCGAGTCGCGCCGCGGTCCCGGGAGCGCCGCGCCGGCGGGCGGCACGGGCGGCGTCGGCGAGCCGGGCGGCCACCTCCGGGTCGGGGCCGGCCGCGAGCCGGACGATGTGGTGGGCGCGCTCGACCTCGTCGTCGGAGGCGTCGGCCAGCGCGCGGTGTACTTCCACCAGGTGTGTGTAGGGGGTCTCGGCCTGGAGCACCATCGGTGTCAGCGGGTCCAGGAACCTGATGATCCCGTGGTCGGAGGTCTGGGGGAGGCCGAGGAGGCCGTGCCGTACGCAGGTGTCGATGTCGGCGGCGGCGTGGGGACGGCCCGCGCGGCGCAGGAGTTCGGCCGTGGGGCGGGCGGCGGCGGCCGCGGTCACCAGTGTCCGTCGGGCGCCGGCGGGCAGGGCGTCGATCCGGTCGAGGATCGGGCGGCGCAGGCATTGGGGTACGGGGAGCGGTTCGGCGGAGTCGGGCAGTCGCGCGCCCTCGATCCGGACGTGCTCGTCGAGGGAGCAGCTGAGCTCCAGTGCGGTGCGGGGATTTCCTCCGCTCGCCTGGTGCAGGCGCGCGACGAGCGGGCGGGGCCAGGAGGGGTGGTCGTGCGCCTCCAGCAGCTCGGCGGTCTCGTGGGCGGTCATGGGCGGTACGGGCACCCGGCGGACCGGCGGCACGCACAGTTCCCGGGCGCTCGCCAGGTCGTCCGGGCGGTGGTCGGGGCAGTGTCCGGGGTCGTCTCCGGTGGCCGTGGTGCGCAGGGTGACGAGGGCCGAGACGCCGGGCTCGCCCCGTCGGGCGAGGAACGTCAGGATCTCCGCCGTCTGCGGGTCCAGCCACTGCGCGTCGTCGACGACCAGCAGGAGCGGGCCGGTGCGGCTCAGCAGGGTGAGGACCTTGCGGACGGCGATGCGCAGGACGAGGGCGTCGCGTCCGGCGGCCGGGTCGGGTGCGGAGGCCGGAAGGGGAGCGCTGATCGGGTCGGATTCGGAGGCCGGAATGGGACCGGTGGCCGAGGCAGGGCCGGTAGCCGGGTCCGGTGCAACGGCCTGGTCGCCTCCGGAGGCCGCATGGGAACCGGAGGCCGGGTCAAGTGCAGTTGCCGGCTCGCGCCCGATGACCGGGTCGGGAGGGGCAGCCAGATCGGGACCGGTGGCCGAGGCGGGACCGGCAGCCGGGTCCGGTACAGCGGCCTGGTCGCCTCCGGAGGCCGCATCAGAACCGGAGGCCGCAGGGGAACCGGGGGCCGCATCGCGTCCGGAGGCCCGGTCACGCCCGGAGCCCGCATCCGAACTGTTGGCGGCATCGAGTCCAGTGACCGGGCCGCACCCGGAGGCCGCATCGCCCCCAGAGGCCGCATCGCCCCCGGAGGCCGGATCAAGCGCGAGACCCCGTGGGCTGCGCAGCAGGGCCGCGTCGAGTACGGCTCTCTCGTGGGGGGCGAGGGCGGCGAGGGTGGTGTCGTCTACGCCGGCCAGCAGGTCGATGAGTCCGAGGAAGGGGGTGCCGCGTTCGGACGGGGAGGGCGAGCAGCGCAGGATGCGGCGGCCGCGGGCGCGCAGTTCCGCCGCCAGCCGGGTCGCCAGTGTGGTGCGGCCGATGCCCGCCGGGCCGGTGAGGAGGACGCCGCCTCCGCCGGTCAGGTGGGTCCGTACGGTGTCGCAGAGGGCGTCGCGTCCGACGGCGGGCGGCCGGGGAGCGGCGGGGCCGGCGGCGGCCGGCGGGCTGGTCGGCTCGGTCATCGCAAGCCCTCCCGGACAACGGACGCAGCCTTGTTCATGGCTCGTGCGGCGGGCGTGCTCCAGGCGCTGGGCGGCACGTCCCGATGCCGAGCATGAACCTGCCATTCGTGGTGCCGCGCCGAATGTAGGACCGCCCTCCGGGAAAGGTCAAGACCAATTGGAGGGCCGCGCCGCGATGAAAGGTCAAGACCAATTAAAGGTCCGTCGGCCGCCTCCGGAGCGTGCGGAACGGGCCGCCGGTGGACTCACCGACGGCCCGGTCACACAGCCGAGTCGACGGGCTCAGTCGTCACTCGGCAGTGGCCTCGAAGAGGACGGGTGCGCTCAGCAGGCGCCCTCGTCCTTCCAGACGGCCCAGGAGCCGGGCGCGCCCGGTGTGGCGCCGGTCGAGTACCACTGCGAGGCCCACTTGTGGCCGTTGTAGGAGACCTCGTCGCCCGGCGCGTAGGCCGTGGTCGCGCTCCAGGCCGGGACGTTGCCGCAGCCCTGCGGCGGCGGGGTGCCGCCGCCGGTGACGGTCCAGGTGAAGGAGGCGGTGCCGGTGGCGTTGTCGGTGTTCTTCGCCGTGACGGTCACGGACGAGGTGCCGGCGGTGGTCGGCGTACCGGTGATGCGGCCGGTGGAGGAGTTGATCGTCAGCCCGGCGGGCAGGCCGGTCGCGCTGTAGGTGAGCGTCTTGCCGCCGGGGTCGCTCGCCTGGATCTGGAGGGAGACCGCGGTGCCGACGGTGCCGTTCTGGTTGCCCGGGTTGGTCACCGAGGGCGCGCCCGGCTGGCTGTTGCAGTTGCCGGGCACGGGGTCGGCGCCGGTGACGCTGACGGCCGCCCAGGCGGCGTCGACGGTGTTGTACTCGGTGCAGTGCGCGCCGTAGAGGTCGGCGGCGGCCTTCAGCGAGTCAGTGCGGGCCTGGTGGTAGTTCTCGCTGCTGTTGGCGTAGGAGGCCAGCGCCTTGTACCAGATCTTGGCGGCCTTGTCGTTGCCGATGCCGTTGACCGTGGAGCTGTTGCAGGTCGGGCTGTTGCCGTAGCCGTGGTCACCGCTGCCGACGGCCAGCAGGAAGAACCAGTGGTTCAGCGGGCCCATCGAGTAGTGCGGGTCGAGGCTGCCGTTGTTGCTGGCCCAGCAGTTGGGCGACTGGCCGTCGAGGGACGGGTTGTACATGTAGCGCAGCGGCCGGTTGTCGCCGCTGATGTTGATGAGTTCGCCCATCGTGTAGTCGGGGGTGTCGACGGGGTTGGCGGCGTAGAACTCGACCATGCTGCCGAAGATGTCGCTGGTGCCCTCGTTCATGCCGCCGGTCTCGCCGGTCTCGTCCCAGCCGGTCAGGGCGCCGCTGACGCCGTGACTCATCTCGTGACCGGCGACGTCGAGTTCGACCAGCGGGCGGGCGTTGCCCGAGCCGTCCCCGTACGTCATCTGGGCGCCGTCCCAGAAGGCGTTGACGTAGGCGTTGCCGTAGTGCGTGCGCGACGGCACGCCCCGGCCGTCGCCGAAGATGCCGTTGCGGCCCTGGACGTTCTTGAAGTAGTCGAACGTCATCGCGGCGCCGTAGTGGGCGTCGACGCCGGCGGAGGCGGGGTCGCTGTTGGTGCCGTTGCCGAAGCTGCCGCTGGAGCTGGTGAAGACGGTGCCGGTGCCGCTGGTGGCGTGGTTGAGGTTGGTGGTGTAGCCGTTGCCGTGCGACGGGTCCTGCATCGAGTAGCCGCCGCCGGTCTGGGTGACGTCGAGGGAGACCCGGCCGCTGTAGATCGACTGCCCGCTGCCGGCGGCCGCGGCGGCGACGCCGGTCTTCGGGGCGGCGGCCGTGGAGCCGGCGGCCGCGGCGCCCTGGGCCGCGAAGGTGTCCACCTCGTCGCTGGTGCGGACCACCTTGCCGGTGCGCGCGTCCACCAGGACGTGCAGGCGGCTCGGCGTCTGGTCCGGGCGGACGCCGCTGACGACCGTCTCCCAGACCAGGGTGGCGTCAGCGCCCTTCATCTGCACGGCGAGGTGCGAGGCGGAGACCGATTCGACGTGGCCGCGGAAGGCGGCCCTGGACGTCCTGGCGGCACGGGCGGCGGGCAGCCGGGGCTCGGTGGAGACCGCCCCGGAGGTCCGCGAGCCGGTGGTCAGCGACTCGAAGGCGCCGTCCTTGCCCAGGTGCACGATGACATCGCCGCCGTAGGTCGGCAGCCCCTTGTACTTCCGGTCGAAGCGGACGGCGGCGGAGCCGTCCCGGTCGACCACCAGGTTGCGGACCGAGAAGGCGTCTCCGTCGGCCTTGTGGGCCGCGCCCGGGTGGGCCGCCAGCGCCTTCTTCGCGTCGTCCACGACACGGTCGCGGACGGCGGGCGCCGGCCGGGTGGTGAACGGGGCCGCGGTGAACGCCTCGGGGCCGGCCGGTGCGGGGTGCCGGTGCGGCGCCGGAGCGGCCGTGGCGGCCGGCAGGGCGATCGCGGAAGCGGACACGCAGGCCAGAGTGACCGTCAGAAGCCTGGCGGCTCTTCGTATGACCATGGGACGGGGGGTTCCTTTCACCTCGTGCATGAGGGCGCCTGCCGCTGACTCGCAGGGCGGTGGGGGAAGCGGCGGACACCGGTGGGTGTGCCGACGGCGCGGCCCGTGGGTGGAGCGGCGCCGACGCACGAGTGTCGGAAAACGGAGGTCACGGCTGCCAGGCAGTGCGCCGGGGGTGAGGGGTTTCCCTCACCGCGCGGGGAGGGCTGTGACGCCGCTGTTACCGGAGGAGTGGCTTCCGCCACAGCCCTGGTGATCAGGGCGTGGTGGGGTGGGCGGATTCGCGTCGCCGCCGACCCGGTCACCCGTGTTCGCGCGCGGCGGCCGGCCGGCGCGCCCGTCGGCGCGTGTCAGGAGGTGGGGTCATGACGCTGTTGGCAGGTCTCGCCGTCTGCGTCGTGTGCGCGGTCGGGGCGGTGGTCGCCGCGTTCGGGGTGCTCGCGGTGGCGCTGCCGGGGCGTCCGCAGCCGTGGCGACTGCATCTGATGCGCCGCGGGGCGTGGTTCACCGGCTCGGCAGCCGCGGCCGTCTACGCGCTGGGGCTCTCCGGCGTCATGATGTCCGAGGCGGAGTACGGTGACGGCGCCGACTCCGTTCCGGCCCCGGCGTGCCGTGACGGGTTCGACGAGGCGACCCGGCAGGGCCTGTCCCACCACCGGTCCTCCTACCTGCCGCTGCGCTTCGACTGTGTGCGGTACGACGGCAGCGTCTATTCCAGCGACCCCTCCTACACATGGCTGAACTGGACGAGCGCGTCGCTCGCGCTGTGCGGGGCGCTGCTGGTCGTCGGCGCGGGTTTCCTGTCCGAGTTCCGGGCGAGGAGGGCGGCCGGATGAGCGGTCCGGTCCGGCGGTACTCGCTGCCGGTGCTGGTGAACCTGCTGATCGGGCTGCCCGCGGTCGTCGTCCTGGCGTGCGCGCGGTGGTACGCCGCCAACGGGCACTGCGACATGGGCGACCTGCGCCGGCCCGATCTCGACGGGTGCACCTACCGCCAGATCGACCACAGCGGGCCGATCCTGTTCGCCCTGGTCGTCAGCGGGGCGTTCGTGTCGTCGCTCGTGCTGATCGCCGATGTGCTGGTGCCGCTGCGCCGGGGGCGTTCGCCCGCGCCGTGGCTGCTGACGCTGCCGGTCGTGCCGCTGCCGTACGTCGTGCTGGTCGTGACGGCGCGGTGACGTCGCCGCCAGGTGCTCCAGCCGTTCCACCCGCTCCCGCCGCTCCCCGACCGTCCCTGCGCCGGACGCCCGTGGGAGAGGAGTGCGTGCGATGCCGTCCCTCCGGGCGTGGTTCGTCGGCGGCCGTCCGCGCACGTGGCGGGGCCCGGGAGTCGTATCCAGCTCCCGGGCCCCTGGGGATGCCACCCAATTGCGCACGCCGGCGGCTTTGAAGAGTACGGATCCGTCTCAAGCCGTCGTGTTCTTCCTTTGAACTACCGCACCGTGGAGAGGTGCAGGCGAGAGTCGAACTCGCACCCGTCGGCGTTCGTCCGTACCCGGTCGCACCGGCGATCGGTGGCGGATGCTGAAGCTGGAGCGAGAGTCTGAGCTTGACCGCGGCCGGCGGTCGGCCGGTACCGCTTCTCAGGCTGAACGTCAGTTTCAGCTTGCGCCCATGGCACGTGCCGGTCCTCAGTCCGGCCCGCGCCTGTCGCGCACCCCCGCGCTCGCACGCGGGGGCGATCATGGGGTGGCCCCGGCTCGCTCAGGCGAACAGGTAGCCGAACACCGCGTCCCCCACCCGCTGGTCGGTGATCTCCGTGCCGTTGGCCTCCTCGCGGGCGAACTTCACCGCCTGCTGGAGCCTCTCCACCCGGTCCAGCAGTTCGTTCACCCGCCTCGCGGGGAGGGCGCCGGAGAACTTCACCGTCGTCCAGTAACCGATGGGCACGTCCTCGTAGTACACCTCGACCTGCGCCGGGTGCTTGTCCGTCGCCTCGGCCTTGACGTGGTTGCGCGGCACCTTCTTCGTACGGATCGTGCGGACCGGGTCGGTCTTCCACCAGTCCGTCGACGGATCGAGCGACCAGGACTCGGCCGCGTCGAGCACCGGGAGCTTCTTGACGAAACCGTGCAGTTCGGCGAGCTGCTTCTCCAGGAACAGCAGGTAGCTGACCGGGACTTCGGCGAGGATCGTCCGGCCGTCGACCGTGACGTCCGCGCACGCCGTGCGGTTCGCCCAGTCCTTCGTCGCCGTCACGTCGAACAGCCGCGTCAGCGACGCCGACACCTCCCGCAGGATCTCCTCGCCCTTGACCTGCACCCGCGTCGACTCGGGCGGCAACTGCTCGCCCTCCTCGTCCTTCGGCTGGTACGTCCGCGAGATCCCGGCGAGCAGCGCCGGCTTCTGCACCTTGTTGTGCGCGGCCGAGATGTCCTGGAGCGACTTGCTCTTGACACCCTTCTCCACGGCGATGATCTGATTCAGCTTCGTCACGTGGCCCCCCTTCGAACATCAGCAACATAGCTCGCCGAGGGGGAGGCTTTCCCCTGATTTTTCTTGGGAGGCCCGCGGGGGGCACGGGGGCGGGCGGCGGTGCGCTACGCGGTGCGTTTGCGGGCCGCCGTCTTCTTCGCCGCACCTGTCTTCGCCGCACCTGTCTTCGCCGCGCCGGCCTTCTTCGTCCCGTTCTTCGCCGCCGCCTTCTTGGCCGTGCTCCTGCCGGCCGAGGCGGTCTTCTCGGTCTGCGCCGACTTGGCGCCGGTCTTCTTCGCCGCGGTCTTCTTTGCCGCCGGCTCGCGGGCCGGCGGCTTCTCCTCGGCGGCGCGGCCGGACTTGCGGCGCGGGAGGTGTCTGACCTCCGCCTGTGCACCCTCCTCGGCCGCCGGTACCTCGGCGGTCTCCGCCTCCCCCGCTTCCTCGCCCCTGGACCGCCTGGCCGCCTGGACGCTCTTCTCCAGGGCCGCCATCAGGTCCAGGACCTTGCCGCCCGGGGCCGGTTCCGGGGTCTCGGGGGGCGTCTCGCCGGCGGCCTTGGCGGCGATGACCTCCTCCAACGCCTCGCGGTACTCGTCGTGCAGGTCCGCCAGGTCCACCTCGCCGAGGGTGTCCATCAGGGCGTCCGCCAGGTCCAGCTCCTTGTCGCGGACGGTCACCTCGGAGTCCGGGGCCACGCCCTGCGGGGCGCGGATCTCGTCCGGCCAGAGCAGGCCGTGCATGGTGATGACGTCGTCCACCACGCGGAGCATGCCCAGGCGCTCCCGGCCGCGCAGGGCGAACTTCGCGATGGCCACCCGCCGGCTGCGCTTGAGGGCCTCGCGCAGCAGGGTGTACGGCTTGGCGGCGGGCGCGCCGCTCGCGGCCAGGTAGTACGCGTTCTCCATCTGGAGCGGGTCGATCCGGTCGGCCGGTACGAAGGCGACGATGTCGATGGTCTTCGCGGTCGGCAGCGGCAGGCGGGACAGGTCCTCGTCGGTGATCGGGATGATGCTGCCGTCCGCGTCCTCGTACCCCTTGCCGATCTCCCCCTGGGCGACCTCGCGGTCCTCCAGTTCGCACACCTTGCGGTAGCGGATGCGGCCGCCGTCCTCCGTGTGGATCTGGCGGAAGGAGATGGTGTGGTTCTCGGTGGCGTTCACCAGCTTGATCGGGATGCTGACCAGACCGAAGGAGATGGCGCCGTTCCAAATGGATCGCACGTGCAGCACCTTCCGGATCGGGGCGGTACGGGCTCTTTGTAATCTTTTGCGTACTTTGACGTGGTTTTCTTATCGTATGGCACCGATCACAGAGGTGGAGGGACGACGGCTCGCGCTCAGCAACCTGGACAAGGTGCTCTATCCCGCGACCGGGTTCACCAAGGGCGAGGTGCTGCACTACTACGCGACCGTCGCCGACGTGCTGCTCCCCCACCTGCGGGACCGGCCGATGTCCTTCCTGCGGTATCCGGACGGAGCGGACGGGGAGCGCTTCTTCGTCAAGAACGTGCCGCCGGGTACGCCCGAGTGGGTTACGACCGCGGAGGTGCCCCGGTCGGCGGGGCCGGCCCGGATGGTGCTGGTGCAGGATCTGCCGAGTCTGATGTGGGCGGCCAACCTGGTGACCGAGTTCCACACCCCGCAGTGGCTGATCGGGGCGCCGGGGACGGCCGACCGGATCGTCTTCGACCTCGACCCGGGGCCGCCCGCGACCGTGGTCGACTGCTGCCGGGTGGCGCTGTGGCTGCGCGAGCGGCTGGCGGCGGACGGGATCGAGGCGTACGCGAAGACCTCCGGGTCGAAGGGGCTGCACCTGCTGGCGGCGGTGCGCGGGGCGTCCGGCGAGCGGACCTCGAGGTACGCCAAGGGGCTGGCCGTGGAGGCGGAGAAGGCCATGCCGCGGCTGGTGCTGCACCGGATGACGCGGAGTCTGCGGCCGGGGAAGGTGTTCGTCGACTGGAGCCAGAACGCGGCCCGGAAGACGACCGCGGCGCCCTACACGCTGCGGGCCCGGCCGGAACCGACGGTCTCGGCGCCGGTGACCTGGGAGGAGGTCGCCGGGTGCCGGGCGCCCGAACTGCTTCAGTTCCGGGCCCCGGACATCGCGCCCCGGGTGCGTGACCTCGGGGATCTGCTGGCCGCGCTGCTGGACGCCGAGGGGGCGCGGGAGTTGCCGTCGTGAGCCCTCGGCGGGACGCCGCGCCGCCGCCGGCCGTCCCGGGGAGGTCCGCTCAGAGCCTCAGCCATGTCCTGCGGTCCCGCGCCATCGCGTGCAGGGCCTCCGCGTCCGCCGGTTTCAGTACGCCGCCCAGACGCGCCAGGGCCGGCAGTTCCTCGCCCCGCAGCACGCGGACCCCTCTCGGCGGGGCCGTGACGCGGAGCTCCGCCGGGTCGGTGAGGACCAGCAGGGGCTGGACCTCGGCGGTGAGGGCGTAGGAGACCCGGTCGGCGGTCGCGCGCAGGAGCCGGAGCAGCGGCTGTGGGGCGTGGCGGCCCAGGACGACCACGGGATCGGTCACCCGGACGCGCTGTCTGCGGGCGTACACGCTGTGGACCGCGAACACGCCGCCGGGGCCCATCAGCAGGTGGTGGACGCGGTCGCCGCCGGGCAGGGGGATCGAGTGCACGGTGTGCCAGTCGGCGCCGTCCAGGCGGTCCAGCGCCTCGCCGGTCGCCTGCTCGGCGGCCAGCGCCCGGCGGCGCGGGTCCGGACGGAGCCGGTGGGCGGGGGACGGCTCGCGGTCGAGGGCGATCAGCAGGGCCTCGCCGGGGCGGTTGGGCGCCAGGTCGTCGTCCGGGTGGAGGCTGAGCCGGGCGAGTTCGGCGGCGGTGGGCACGGGCGGCGGGCCGATGGCGACCGGGCCTGTGAGGAAGGGACCCAGGGCGTGCAGGACGTCTTCTCGCTCGGCCTCGCTGAGCAGGTGCACCCTGCCCGCCTCCCGGTCGTACCAGGCCACGGCCCTGCCGTCCGGGTGGCAGACGTGCAGCCGCTCCTGGCCGTGGCGCCGGCCGGGTACGACGCGCAGGCCGCCCGTGCCGGGCGGGCCGGGCTGTCGACGTGGTCCGCTCATGCACCATCACCCCTACGACCATGGGAACAGGCGGGGTGCTCCCGGGGCAAGAACCCGGCTACCTTTGAGGGGCGGTGGGGAGCGGAGTGGGGGAGGCACCGTTGCGGACCCGCGGAAGGCAACCCGACGTACCGGTCCCGGACAACCCGTGGAGCGAGATCGTGCCCGGCCTGTGGATGGGCGGCCACGAGGTCCGCGGCCGTTCCGGACAGCGGGAGCCCGTCGTCGTGCACGACGAGTTCGATCTCGTGCAGAGCCTGCTCAGGCTGCCCGGGCACGGCCCCGACCCGGGCGTCGAGCACCAGGTGTGGCCGATTCCCGACGGGCCGCTGGACAGCACCCAGCTCGCGGGGGTGATGCGGCTGGCCCAGGCCGCCGGTGACGCGCTCGACGCGGGGCGCCGGGTCCTGGTCCGCTGCTACTCGGGGTACAACCGCTCGGGGCTGGTCGTCGCGCACGCCCTCGTGCGCCGGGGGCGCTCCGCCGACGAGGCGATCCGGCTGATCCGTGCCCGCCGCTCCCCCTGGGCCCTGCACAACGAGCTGTTCGCCGACTACCTGCGGGCCGGGCTGGCGACGGTCCGGGTACTGGAGGAACTGGCCGAATAATCGTTTTACCTTCTGTGCGTACGCTCCGCGGAGCGGCGCCCTCGCCGGCCCCGCCCGCCGGACCGGGAATCCGGTGAACAAAAAGGACTTCCGTACGAATAAGGTGTACGCGGCCTTCCCGCCCCCGATCCTCCGGAGAGCAGTGTCCCGCAGACGTCCCGCCCAGGTCACCGCCCTCGTCGCGCTGCTGCTGGGCACCGCGGCGGCGTGCGGTGACGCGGGCGGGCTCCGGGCCGCGGGCGCCACCCGGACCGCGGTGAGCCCGGCCCGGCTCTGGCCCTCGCTCAGGCCGGCCGCCAGCCCGGCGTGGCCGTACGACGAGGTGCAGGTCGAGCCGGTGAAGGGGATCACGGCTCCCGGCGACGACATCCGTAAGGTCGATCCGGTGGCCGTCGTGCGGGCCGAGGTCGCCGCGCACCGGGACGACTACACGGCCGCCGGGGCGCCGTACCACGAGGCGGCGGACCGGCTGGCGGAGTGCGGCAGGCGCGGGGCCGCGGGGAAGCGGTGTCCGGTGATGCGACCGTACTACCGCGACCTGACCGGTGACGGGCGCGACGACATGACGCTGGGGTTCCGGCTTCACCCCACCAACCAGACCGCCGTCCGCGTCTACACCTTCGAGGGCCACCGGCTCGTACAGGTCTTCGCCAACGACGACGCGGTGACCGGCGTGGAGCTGGCCGGCCGGGCCGTGATCATCCGCTCGCCGGCCGGGATCGCCGGGTACGAGTACCGCACGACGTGGTCCTGGGACCCGGACCAGCGGGCCATGGTGTTCTCCCGGGACGAGTTCCTGCGCACCGGCACGCACAAGCCCACCCGGGCGCGCACCCCGGCGGCCACCGCCCCGCCGTCGCCGGTGCCCCGGCCGACACCGACGCCGAGCCCCTCCCCCGCCGATCCCGTGCCCTCGGAGTCGTCCTCCGCGAGCGCGGGATGAGGCTCGCGCTGCCCCGGTGGACCGGGACGCTCGCCATGAAGGCCGCGGCCTTCATCACGGTGATGTGCTGCGCGCTCGCCGCGCTGCTCGGCGTCCTGGTGCACGTCTCGGTGACCGACCAGACCGTCGGCCAGGCCCGCACCCTGGCGCTGTCCCGGCTGAAGGACGCCACCAGCGCGTTCGAGTCCGGGGACACGCTGCTGCCGGGCGCGGGCGTGGACCCGCCGGGGCTGCCGCGGTCGCTGCGGCGGCTGGCCGCGAGCGGACAGCGCGGCACGATGGTCGGCCGGCACCACGGGCGGCCCACCATGTGGGCGGCCGGGCCCGCCGACCACGGGCGGACGCTGGCCGTCGAGGTCGACTACTCGCAGCAGGCCCGCACCATCGCCGGGCTGGACGGGGCCATCCTGTGGTCCTCGGGGCTGGCGATCGGGACGACCCTGCTGGTGGGCGCGTTCGCGGTGACCCGGGTGACCCGGCGGCTGCACGCGACGGCGCGGGTGGCCCGGCGGATCACCGCCGGCGACCTGGACGCCCGCGTCAACGACCCGCTGACGCACGACCGTTCGCGCCCGCAGGACGAGGTAGCCGCGGTCGCCGCCGCGCTGGACTCGATGGCCTCCTCGTTGCAGGGCAAGCTGCTGGCCGAGCAGCGGTTCACCGCGGACGTGGCGCACGAGCTGCGCACGCCGCTGACCGGGCTGCACGCGGCGGCCGAGCTGCTGCCGCCGGGCCGCCCGACCGAGCTGGTGCGCGACCGGGTGGCCGCGCTGCGCACGCTCACCGAGGATCTGCTGGAGATCTCCCGGCTGGACACCGGGCGGGAGCGGCTCGACCTCGACGCCGAGCACCTGAGCGCGGTGGCGGAGCGGGTGGTGCGCGGCTCGGGGGCCGCGGCGGGCGGCGAGGCGCGGGTCAGGGTCGTACGGGACGTGTACGTGGAGACCGACCGGCGCCGGCTGGAACGGGTGCTGGGCAATCTCGTGGCCAACGCCCTGGGGCACGGGCGAGCGCCGGTGGTGCTGACCGTGGACGGGCCGGTCGTCAGCGTCCGCGACCACGGCGACGGCTATCCGGCCTACCTCGTGGAGCACGGGCCGCAGCGGTTCCGCACCGAGGGCGGCGCGACGGGCCACGGGCTGGGGCTGACGATCGCGCTGGGCCAGGCGGAGGTGCTGGGCGCCCGGCTGGAGTTCGCCAACGCCCCGGACGGCGGGGCGGTGGCGACGCTGACGCTGCCTCAGCGACCGCCGGAGGGAGGGTCCGCGGACGCCGGTCCCGCGTGACGCCGGCGCCCGTACCCCGACCGGCCCGTCACCGCCGCCCCTCGCCCTCCCCCTCCCGGCACGGCCTCCTCCGGCTCGCTCCCTTCCGGCACGGCCTCTTCCGCACGGTCCCTTCCGGCCCGGCCTCTTCCGCACGGTCCCTTCCGGCCCGGCCTCTTCCGCCCGCTCTCTCCCCGTACAGCCTCTTCCCGCACGGCCTCACACGGCGGCGGCTCCGATGGCTCAGCGTGACGGGCGTCCCGCGGCGCCCGCTCCTAATGTGGCGGTCAGTCAGCCACGCCCGCCATCGGCGGGTCACGCCGCCTCAGGTGGAGGTCCTCCATGTCCCCGCGCTCCCGCCTCACCCGGCCGGCCCTGGCAGCGGCCGCCGGCGCCCTCCTGACCGCTGCGGCGGTCGCGCCCGCCGCCGCCGACGCCGGCCGGGACGGCGCCTCGGACCCCGTCCCCGTCAGCGGTCCGGGCCCGGACGCCGGCGACACCGCCCCCGGCGCCGCGAGGACCGCCCCGGACGCGGGTACGCAGAACACGGCGCACCCGAGCGGCGACGGCCCCGCCGGGACGCGGCCGAACGGCCCGGCATCGAACGACCAGCGCTTCTACCGGGGACGCGTCACGGCCCGCGGCGGGCTCGCCCTGCACGACCGGCCGGACCGGGGCAGCCGGGTGATCCGGGTGGTCCGGCAGGGCGAGACCGTCTGGATCCACTGCAAGACGGCCGGCCGGAACGTGTCCGGCAACCACCTGTGGTACCTGCTCGCGGACGGCACCTGGGCGTGGGTCTCGGCCCGCTTCGTCGACAACGTCGGGCCCGCGCCACGCTGGTGCTGACCTCCAGGGCGGGTAATCGCCCTCTTTTCGGTAGGTTCCGGACATGACCAAGGCCGGAACCACCGGAACCACCGTGGCAGCCGCTCCCCCGCCCGCCCCGGCCGCCGCACGTCCGCTCCGGCGCCCGGGCGTCGAGCTCTCCCTGATCGTCATGGCCGTCCTGCTGTCCGTGTACGGGTACTGCGCGGTGGGCCTGGCCAGGCACGGCGCCGTTCCGCCCGGCGCGGCCGGCTACGGAGCCGGGCTCGGCGGGCTCGCGCTGCTCGCCCACGTCGCGGTGCGGGTGCGGGCGCCGTACGCGGACCCGCTGCTGCTGCCGATCGGCGTACTGCTCAACGGGCTGGGCCTGGTGCTGATCTACCGGCTCGACCTGGAGACCCCCGGCGAGCGGGCCGCGCCCGCCCAACTGGTGTGGTCCACCCTGGGCATCGCGCTGTTCACCCTGGTCGTGCTCGTGCTGCGCGACCACCGGTGGCTCCAGCGCTACTCCTACGTCTGCGTCGCCGCCGCGCTCGCCCTGCTCACCCTGCCCATCCTCTTCCCGCCCGTGAACGGCGCCCGCATCTGGATCCGGCTGGGCGGGTTCTCCATCCAGCCGGGCGAGTTCGCGAAGGTGCTGCTGGCGGTGTTCTTCGCCGCGTACCTGGCCGCGAACCGCGGCGCGCTGGCGTACACCGGCCGCCGGGTGTGGCGGCTCCAGCTCCCCACCGGCCGGGTGCTGGGGCCGGTCGTCGCGGTGTGGGTGCTGAGCGTCGGCGTGCTGGTGCTGGAACGGGACCTCGGGACCTCGCTGCTGTTCTTCGGCCTCTTCGTCGTCATGCTGTACGTCGCCACCGGCCGCACCGGATGGATCGCGGTCGGGCTGCTGCTCGCCGTGGCTGGCGCGGTCGGCGTCGGCCGGCTGGAGCCGCACGTGCACGGCAGGGTGGAGGAGTGGCTGCGCCCGTTCGCGTCCATCGAGGCGGGACGGGGGCCGGGCCAGGTCGCCCAGTCGCTGTTCTCGTTCGCGGCCGGCGGGCTGCTCGGCGCCGGGCTCGGTCTCGGCCACTCGATCCTGGTCGGCTTCGCCGCCAAGTCGGACTTCATCCTGGCCACCGCCGGGGAGGAACTGGGGCTGGCCGGACTGGCCGCGGTCTTCCTGCTGTACGCCCTGCTCGTCGAACGCGGCTTCCGGGCGGCCCTCGCCCTGCGCGACCCCTTCGGCCGGCTGCTGGCGGTCGGGCTGTCCTCGATCGTGGCGCTCCAGGTGTTCGTGATCGCGGGCGGGGTGACCGGGCTGATCCCGCTCACCGGCATGGCCATGCCGTTCCTGGCCCAGGGCGGCTCCTCGGTCGTCACCAACTGGGCGATCGTGGCGCTGCTGATCCGGGTGAGCCATGTCGCGCGCCGCCGGCCCGACGCCGAGGCCGCGCCGTGAACCGCCCGGCGACCGGCGCGGAGGTCCTCCGGTGACCAGGCACATCCGGCACGCCGGCGTCTTCTGCGCGCTGCTGCTGGCGGCGCTGCTGGTGAACACCGCCTGGCTCCAACTCGTCCACGGCCCGTCCTACGGCGGCAACCCGGCCAACCGCCGCCCCACCATCACCCGTTACGAGCAGCCGCGCGGCCAGATCCTGGTGGGCGGCCGGCCGGTGACGGGCTCCCGGGACACCGGCGAGCAACTGCGCTACGAACGCACCTACGCCGAGGGTCCCTTGTACGCCCCGGTCACCGGGTTCGCCTCGCAACGCTACGGCACCACCTTCCTGGAACACGCCGAGGACCCGGTGCTGTCGGGGACCGATCCGATGCTGGCGGGGTTCCCGCCGTGGAACGACTTCACCCGGGGACAGGCTCCGGGCGGCAACGTCGTGACGACCCTCGACCCCGCCGCCCAGCGTGCGGCGTTCACCGGGCTCGGCTCGCGCAAGGGGGCGGTCGCGGCGATCGAGCCGACGACGGGCCGGATCCTGGCGCTGGTGTCCACGCCGTCGTACGACCCGGCGGAGCTGTCCGGGAACGGCCCCGCCGCGGCGGCGGCCTGGGCCCGGCTGAACGCCGACCCGGAGCAGCCGTTGCTCAACCGGGCGGTGCGGCAGACGTATCCGCCGGGTTCGACCTTCAAGGTGGTCACCGCGGCGGCGGCGCTGGACTCGGGTCTGGTGACGGACCTCGACGAGCCGACCGACTCGCCGGACCCGTTCCGGCTGCCGGGCAGCACCACACGTCTGGTGAACGAGGGCGAGGGGTGCGAGGACGCCTCGCTGCGCTACGCCTTCGAGTTCTCGTGCAACACGGTGTTCGCCAAGCTCGGCGTGGACGTGGGCGCCGAGGCCATGCGGACGGCGGCACAGGGGTTCGGCTTCGACGACCCGGACCTGCGCATCCCCTTCTCGGTCACGCCGAGCACCTTCGACGCGCCCGCCGACCCGGCGCAGCGGGCGCTGTCGTCGATCGGGCAGTTCAACACGCGGGCCACGCCGTTGCAGATGGCGATGGTCGCGGCGGCGGTCGCCGACGGCGGGCAGGTGCGCGCGCCGTACCTGGTGGAGCGGACCACGCGCAGCGGCGGGGGCACGGTCTCGGCGGCCGGTTCCCGGCCGGTGCGGCAGGTGATGCGGCCGACGACGGCGGTGCGGCTGCGGGAACTGATGTACGACGTGGTGGCCGAGGGCACCGGACGCAACGCCGCGATCCGGGGGGCGACGGTGGGCGGCAAGACGGGGACCGCGCAGCACGGCGTCGGGAACAAGGGCACGCCGTACGCGTGGTTCGTCTCCTGGGCGCAGGGTGAGGAGGACATGGACCCGCGGGTCGCGGTCGCGGTGGTGGTGGAGGACGCCTCGGCGCGGCGCGGGGACATCAGCGGGGGCGGTACGGCCGCGCCGATCGCCAGGGCGGTGATGGAGGCGGTGCTGCGCTCGCCGCCGGCCGGGTGAGGGGCACGGGTCCGCTCGCCTGTCGAGACGAGGGTGGTGCCCGCCGGGCGGCCCGGCCTACCGTTCGATCATGACATCAACCGCCGCGTACGAACTCGCCGAGGTCAACGTCGCCCGCCTCGAAGCCCCTCTGGACTCGCCGCGGTTGAAGGACTTCGTCGACGCGCTCGACCCGGTGAACGCGGACGCGGACGACGCCGACGGTTTCGTCTGGCGGTTGCAGAGCGACTCCGGCAACGCCACCGACGTCCCCGTGCTCGGGGACGAGCGGCTGATCGTCAACCTGTCGGTGTGGCGGGACGCCGACGCGCTGACGGCCTTCATGTACCAGGGCCGGCACCGGGAGATGCTGGCCCGGCGTCGGGAGTGGTTCGAGAAGCCGGCGGAGGCGGTGACGGCACTGTGGTGGGTGCCGGCGGGCCACCGCCCCACGGTCGCCGAGGCGGAGGACCGGCTGCTGCACCTGCGCGCCAACGGTCCGACGCCGTACGCCTTCACACTGCGGACGTCGTTCGCCCCGGGAACGGCGGTACCGGTGCCGGCCGCGGAGGGCGCGGTGCCCGGGGAGCTGGGCTGCCCGGTCTAGGCCGGAGGCCTCCGATCGGGGGCGCGCCGGTCCGGCACGGCCCCGAACGGGAGGAGGCCCTGTCGGCTCGGGCCCCGCCCCTCCTCGATCGCTGCCGCCACCTCGGCCACCCGCTCCCGCTCCTCGGTCGCGAAGCGTTCGGCGTCCAGTCGCTCGGCGATCTCCTCGTCCTCGGCCATCAGCCGGTCGAGGCTGGAGTCGCCCATCTCGAAGACGCCCATGTCGACGTAGGCCCGCTGGAGTCGTTCGCCCCACAGGCCGATGTCCTTGACGCAGGGGACGATGCGGCTGAACAGCAACTGGCGGAAGAGCCGGAGGAAGTCGGACCGCTCGCTCAGTTCGCCGGCCTCGGCCTTCGGGATGCCGAAGTTCTCCAGGACCTCCACACCGCGCAGGCGGTCGCGCATCAGGTAGCAGCCCTCGATGACGAACTCCTCGCGTTCGCGCAGTTCGGCGTCGGAGAGCTGCTTGTAGTAGTCGCGCAGCGCCATGCGGCCGAAGGCCACGTGCCGGGCCTCGTCCTGCATGACGTAGGCCAGGATCTGCTTGGGCAGGGGCTTGTCCGTGGTGTCGCGGATCAGGCCGAAGGCGGCCAGCGCGAGCCCCTCGATCAGGACCTGCATGCCCAGGTACGGCATGTCCCAGCGACTGTCGCGCAGGGTGTCGCCGAGCAGGGACCGGAGGTCGTCGTTGATCGGGTAGACCATCCCGATCTTCTCGTGCAGGAAGCGGCCGTAGATCTCGGCGTGCCGGGCCTCGTCCATGGTCTGCGTCGCCGAGTAGAACTTGGCGTCCAGGTCGGGGACGGACTCCACGATCCGCGCGGCGCAGATCATCGCGCCCTGCTCGCCGTGGAGGAACTGGCTGAACTGCCAGGACGCGAAGTGCCGGCGCAGCTCGCCCTTGTCCCGGTCGGTCATCTTCGCCCAGTAGGGCGTGCCGTAGAGGGCCATCGCCTCCTCGGGGGTGCCGAGCGGGTCGTACGGGTCCACCTCCAGGTCCCAGTCGATCCGCTTCCGCCCGTCCCACTGCTTGTCCTTGCCCTTCTGGTACAGGGCCAGCAGCCGGTCGCGGCCGTCGTCGTACTCCCAGCTGAAGCGCGCCGCGCCGGAGGCGGGGACCCGCCAGTGCGGGTCGCCCGGGTCGTCGGCGTACACGTCATAGGTCGCCATACTCCGCAGGCTCACACGTAGACGCCGAGTCAACAAGTCGTGTGCGGGGGATTGACGAGCTTGCTGACAAGCAGTCTCATAAGAGGCGGAGAATCTGACTCCCGAGTAACCAGCCAATCCAGCCGCAAACCCGTACGACGAGGTGGGACAGCCATGACGACCGTGACGGATGCCGACGCGCTCGCCGGACTGCGCGACGCGCTCGGTCTGCTCAAGGACCGGGAGCAGGTGGCCGAGCGGCTGCTCGACTCTTCCGCCAAGCACTCCTTCGACCCGGACAAGGAGCTGGACTGGGACGCGCCCTTCGAGGAGGGCAAGTGGTTCTGGCCGCCGGAGCTGGTGTCGCTGTACGACACCCCGATGTGGAAGCGGATGAGCGAGGAGCAGCGGATCCTGCTCTCCCAGCACGAGGCCGCCGCCCTCGCCTCGCTCGGCATCTGGTTCGAGCTCATCCTCATGCAGCTCCTCGTCCGGCACGTCTACGACAAGCCGGCCACCAGCGCGCACGTGCGGTACGCGCTCACCGAGATCGAGGACGAGTGCCGGCACTCCAAGATGTTCGCCCGGCTGATCACCCGCGGCGGCACGCCCTGGTACCCGGTGGCCCCCGTGCACCAGCACCTCGGCCGGCTCTTCAAGACGATCTCCACCACCCCAGGCTCCTTCACGGCGACCCTGCTCGGCGAGGAGGTCCTGGACTGGATGCAGCGGCTGACCTTCCCGGACGAGCGGGTGCAGACGCTGGTCCGCGGGGTCACCCGGATCCACGTCGTGGAGGAGGCGCGGCACGTGCGGTACGCCCGCGAGGAGCTGCGCCGGCAGATGGTGACCGCGCCGAGGTGGTCGAAGGAGTTCACCCGGGTCACCTCCGGTGAGTTCGCGCGGGTGTTCTCCATCGCCTTCGTCAACCCCGACGTCTACACCAACGTCGGCCTGGACAAGCGCGAGGCCATGGCGCAGGTCAAGGCGAGCGGCCACCGGCGCGAGGTCATGCAGAACGGCTCCAAGCGGCTGACCGACTTCCTGGACGACATCGGCGTGCTGCGGGGAGCCGGCCGGCGGCTCTGGAGGTCCTCGGGCCTGCTGGCGTGACACCCGGCGGGTCCCGCGCGCTCCGCCCTCGCCGGCGCACACCCCGGGACGGCGCCGCGGCACCCACCGAGTGGCCGGCGCCGCGCGGCGGAGCCGCACACCGACACAGCCCGGACGAGATCGGCGTGCCGCGGGGCGCCGGCCGACGGCTCCGGAGGCCCTCGGGCCTGCCGGCGTGACACCCGGCGGCCGGTCCCGCCGTTCCCGGCCGGCGGCCGCAGGGGCCGTCGGGCCCGACGGCCCGGAGTCCCCGGCGCGAGGGAGGGCGGCTGGGCGGGGCGGGCAGCGATTACGCTGCCGGACATGAGCCCTGCCGCCCCGACCCCCGCCTACCGCCGCCTCAGTGTCGAGGCGCGGCGCGCTCAGCTGCTCGAGGCCGCCCTGTCCCTCTTCGCGCACCGGGCGCCCGAGGACGTGTCGCTCGACGACGTCGCCGAGGCGGCCGGGGTGTCCCGGCCCCTGGTGTACCGGTACTTCCCCGGCGGCAAGCAGCAGCTGTACGAGGCCGCCCTGCGCTCGGCGGCGGAGGAGCTGCGGAACTGCTTCGACGAGCCGCACGACGGCCCGCTCGTGCCCCGGCTCGCCCGCGCCCTCGACCGCTACCTGGCCTTCGTCGACGGACACGACGCCGGTTTCACCGCGCTGCTCCAGGGCGGCAGCGTGGTGGAGACGTCCCGGACCGACGCGATCGTGGACGACGTGCGCAGGGTCGCCGCCGAGCACATCCTCACCCACCTGGACGTACCGGCCCCGGGGCCGCGGCTGCGCATGACCGTGCGGATGTGGATCACCGCGGTGGAGGCCGCCTCGCTGATCTGGCTCGACGAGGGCAAGCAGCCGCCCGTGGAGGAGCTGCGGGACTGGCTGGTAGAGCAGTTCGTGGCCATGCTGTCGGTGACCGCGGCCCGGGACGAACAGACCGCCGCGCTGACACGGCGCCTCCTGTCCCCGGCGGATGACTGAGACTGGTGCCGTGAAGAGCGAAGACACCCCGTTCGAGGGCGGCCCCATGGACGGGCGGGTGCTGCCGGTGCTGGTGGGGCCCACCGGGAACCCCCCGAAGACGTACCGCATCCCGGTCCCGGACGCGGCGGGCGGCCCGCCCACCGTGCTCGTCTACCGTCGGGTCCCGCGCGGTCACAGCAAGCGGCTAGGGCTGCCCCGGGGGTGGAAGTACGAGTTCGACCCCGAGGGCAGGCGGGGCGGGCTGAAGTGGCCCTGGTCCAGGCCGGAGCCCCGTACCGGCTCGCAGCGCAAGCCGGATGACACCGACGGCTGACCGTTTTGCGCCAGATGGCGTACAACAGGCGCACATGGTCGGTTCATACGTCGAATCTCACGGTGTGGAGCGGAAGGACCGCCCCACACCGGAGGTGATGTCGTGTCAGGAAGGGTGCCGCGTCTGGTGTGCACGGCGGCGGTGGCGGCGCAGGCCGCTCTCGCGCCGATGGCCGCCACGGCCGTACCGCAGCCGCCCCCGCCCGGACAGCCTTCCATGACCGGGCAGCCGCCCCCACCCGGGCAACCGTCCGCGCCCGGCCAGCCGCTCCCGCCCGCACCACCGCCCGCGTCCGGGAGACCGGCCCCGCCCGGGCGACCGGCCCCGCCCGCGCCATCGCTCGCCCCTGGACAGCCGTTCCCGTCCGCACCACCGCCCGCGCCCGGACAGCCGGCCCCGCCCGCACCACCGCTCGCCCCCGGCCGGCCGTCGGCGGCCGGGCAGCCACCGGTACTCGGGCAGCCGCCGGTGGCCACGCTGCTGACGGATCTGCGGGCGCTGTACCGGCAGGCCGAGCGGGCCGCCGAAACCTTCAACGTCACCGGCGAGCAGCTGAGGAAGCAGCACGCCCGGACGGACCACCTGGACGCCGCCCTCGCCCGCGCCCGGGTAGCCCTGCACGACAGCCGCGCGGCGGCCGGCCGGCTCGCCCGGCAGCAGTACCAGGACAACGGCGGCCTCTCCCCCTACGTGCGGCTGCTGCTGGCCCGTGACCCGCAGCACGCGCTGCAACAGGGCCATGTGATCGGGCAGCTGGCGCAGGAGCGGGCTCGGACGGTGGGGCGGCTGGCCGACGACGAGGCGAAGGCGGCCGCGCTCGCCCTCGAGGCGCACCGGGCGCTGGACGCCGAGCTGGCCCTCGCCCGGCGGCAGCAGCGGGCCCGGGACGACGTGCGCAAGCGGCTCGACGGCGTCGAGAAGCTGCTGGCCTCGCTCACCGCCCAGCAGTTGGCGGCACTCGCCGAGTTCGAGCGGAGCGGGATCACCGAGGCGCAGCGGAGGTTCCTGGCCTCCGGCAGGCTCGGAGCCGGGCAGCGGCCCTCCCTGGCGGGCGAGAAGGCCGTGCGCTACGCGGTGCGGCAACTGGGCAAGCCGTACCAGTGGGGCGCCGCCGGCCCCACGGCCTACGACTGCTCGGGGCTGACCTCGCAGGCGTGGGCGCAGGCCGGGACGCCGATCCCGAGGACCAGCCAGGAGCAGTGGGCCCGGCTCAGGCGGGTACCGCTGACCCAGCTGAGGCCGGGCGACCTCGTGGTCTACTTCCCCGAGGCGACACACGTCGCGCTCTACCTCGGCGACGGCATGGTGGTGCAGGCGCCCCGGCCGGGCGCGAGGGTGAAGGTGTCACCGCTCGCCGCCAACCCGGTGCTGGGCGCCGTCCGGCCCGACCCGGGCGGGGCGCCGCTGCCGCGGTACGTCCCGCCGGCGCTCCCCAGGGGCGCCCTGGACGGGCCGGACGCGGGGCTCTACGCCGCGGACCCGGCGGCGACCTCACCGAGGTAGGCCTCGGTCTTCGCCGGCTCGTAGAAGAAGTTCTCGAAGTCGGCCGGGTCGTTGAAGGCGTTGGCGAAGCGGTCGGCGACCGGCTGGAGCTGACCGGCCGCGCCGATCAGGTTGAGGACGTGCTCCGGCGGCGGGGCCAGCATGGCGTTCGTCCACTTGGTGACGTGCCGGGCGGTGTTCCAGTAGCGGTCGAACGTCTGCTGCATCCAGTCCTCGTCGAACGGCTTGTCGCCGTGTTCGAGGATCGAGGCGAGGTAGGCGGCGGCGCACTTGGACGCCGAGTTGGAGCCCTGGCCGGTGATCGGGTCGTTGGCTACGACGACGTCCGCGACGCCCAGGACGAGGCCGCCGCCGGGCAGCCGGCCGATCGGTTTGCGCACGGTGGGGGCGTAACGGCCGGCCAGGGTGCCGCCCGCGTCCGTGAGTTCGACCTTCGTGGCCCGCGCGTACTCCCAGGGCAGGAAGGTCCTCAGCAGGTCCAGGGTCAGCGCCAGGTGCTCGGCCGGGTCCTTGACGCCCCTGAAGGCGTCGAGCGGGCCGCCGGGTATGCCCTCCCAGAACAGGATGTCGGCGCGGCCGGTCAGGGTGTAGGTCGGCATGACGAACAGCTCGCCGACGCCGGGGACCAGGTTGCACCGGACCGCGTCGAACTCCGGGTGCTCCGGGCGCGGGCCCAGTCCGTGCACGTACGCCACCGCCAGCGCGCGCTGCGGCTCGCTGTACGGGGAGCGCTCCGCGTCCCGCTCGAACATCGACACCAGCTCGCCCTTGCCCGCCGAGACCAGGACGAGGTCGTAGGCGCGGGAGAAGTAGTCGAGGTCGCCGACGGCCGCGCCGTGGATGACGAGCTGGCCGCCGCGCTGCGCGAACGTCTCCATCCAGCCGGCCATCTTCACCCGCTGGTCGACCGACTGCGCGTACCCGTCGAGCCGGCCGACCCAGTCGATCGCGCGCTGCGAGGGGCCCGGGTCGAAGGAGCCGGGGGCGGCGACCGAGACGCCGAGTCCCTCGATCCTCGGGGCCTGGGACTCCCAGAAGTTCAGTTGCAGGTCCCGCTCGTGCTGGAGCGCGGTGTGGAACATGCACTGCGTCGACATGACCCGGCCGGCGCGGATCTCGTCCGCCGTCCGGTTGGACATGAGGGTGACCTCGTACCCGTGCGACTGAAGGCCGAGGGCGAGCTGGAGGCCGGACTGGCCGGCCCCCACGACGAGTATCTTGCGCATGCGGGTGGTGCCTCCTACGACTTCTGGGCTGCTCGCTGGACTGCTCGGGGACCGGGGCCGGTCCGGGGCCGGAACCGCTCGGGGACCGGGCCCGCCCGGGATCCGTGACCGGGCCGGATCCGTGACCGGGCCGGATCCGCCCTACTCGGGGGTTTCCTCGAGGGCGTGGGCCACGAGGGCCAGCAGGGTTTCGATGGCCGAGATCCGGCGCCGCGCGTCCATGATCATGACAGGTATGTGCGCGGGGATCGTGAGCGCCTCCCGGACGTCCTCCGGATCGAACAGCTCGGTGTCGTCGAAGTGGTTGACCGCCACGACGTACGGCAGCCCGCAGCTCTCGAAGTAGTCCAGGGCCGGGAAGCAGTCCTTCAGCCGGCGGGTGTCGGCCAGGACGACGGCGCCTATCGCGCCGCGCACCAGGTCGTCCCACATGAACCAGAACCGCTGCTGGCCCGGCGTGCCGAACAGGTACAGCACCAGGTCGTCGTCGAGCGTGATCCGGCCGAAGTCCATGGCCACGGTCGTGGTCAGCTTGCCCGGTGTCGCGCTGAGGTCGTCGGTCTCCTCGCTCGCCTCGGTCATCAGCGCCTCGGTCTGCAACGGCGTGATCTCCGAGACGGTGGTGACGAGCGTGGTCTTGCCCACGCCGAAGCCGCCGGCCACCACGATCTTCGTGGCGATCGGAGCGCGGGTGCGGTCCGTCTGCCAGGGCAGCAGGGGCTCGTCGGGCTCGACGAGAGGGGAGACGCCGACCGAGGAGGAGGCGGCGTCAGAGACGGCGGAGTCCACTCAGCACCCTTTCCAGCAGAGCGCGGTCCGGACGGCCGGTGCCATGACCGGTGCCGGTGCCGTACACACGGATCTTTCCCTGGTCCGCGAGATCGCTCAGGAGCACGCGGACCACACCGAGCGGCATCTTCAGCAGCGCGGCGATCTCGGCCACCGTCCGCATCCGGCGGCACAGTTCGACGATGGCCCGCATCTCCGGCATGACCCGGGTCGCGAGGGAGCCGTTCTCCAGCTCCCTGCGCTCCTCGGGGGCCTCCAGCGCGGCCGTGCTCGCCACGAACGTCTCCACGAGGAGCACGTGACCGAAGCGGGTGCGGCCGCCGGTGAGCGAGTAGGGGCGCACCCGGGCGGGCTTGCGGTCGCCGCCGCGCACCGGGAGCTGCTGTTTGGGCACGGCGCTCGTCGGACTGCTCATGGCACGGCTCATCGGGCGCTCCCCGCCGACTCGGTCTCCAGGGACTTCCGCAGCTCGCTGCGGAGTTCGGGCGTCAGGACGTGTCCGGCGCGGCCGACGAAGAGCGCCATGTGGTACGCCACCACGCTCATGTCGCACTCCGCGGAGCCGTGCACGCCGAGCAGCGAGCCGTCGCTGATGGACATCACGAACAGGCTGCCCTCGTCCATCGCGACCATCGTGTGCTTGACGGCTCCGGACTCCATCAGCCTGGCCGCGCCGACCGTGAGGCTGCCGATGCCGGAGACGACGGTGGCGAGGTCGGCGGCGGAGCCGCGCGGGCCGCTCCGGGCCGCGACGGGAGACCGGCGGGCGGCGTCGTTGCGGTCCTGGTCGGAGGAGAGGAGCAGGAGGCCGTCGGAGGAGACCACGGCGACGGACTCGATGCCGGGCACCTCCTCGACGAGGTTGGTCAGCAGCCAGTGCAGGTTGCGTGCCTCACGGCTCAGTCCGAAGGTACTGGGAGCGGTCAACTGCTTGCCTCCTCGACGGTGCCCCCCGTGGATTCCTCGGCGTGGGAGCGGGCGGGCGGCGCCGGCCGCTGGTTCTGGCCGGTCCGCTCGGCGATCTCCGCCTGGACGTCGCGGTGACCGGCCTGCGCTCCCTGGCGGAATCCGCCCAGGCGTCGGCGCAGGGCATCGGCGTCCACGGAGCCGGTGCGCTGGCGCGGGGCCTGGCTGGGGGTGGTGATCCTGGGGGTGCGCTTGGGGAGGCCCTTGGCGGTGAGCCGGTCCTCCGACGCGCGCTCGTGCGCGTCGGTCTCGGCCCCGCCGTCGGCCGGTGGCCTGTTCTTCCCCGCACCGCTTTCCCGGTCGGAGGCGGGCGGTCCCTGGGGGACGCGCTCGCCGTCGGCGGCCGCGGGTCGTGCCTGTGCGGGGGTGGTGCCGGGCGCGGAGTCCGCCCGGGCTGGGGCGGCGCTCCCGGTCCCGTGGTGGGTACGCTCCGGGGCGCGCCCGGACGCGTAGGGCGCCTGCGCCGGAACGGGTCGGTCCGCCGGGCCGGTCCGCGGCCGGTCCCGCTGCTCCTCGGGGTCGGGCCCCGTCGCGTCCCGCTCGGCCGCGGGCGACGGCAGCAGGAGCTCCATCGTGGTCTCGGCGGGGGACTCCGGCGGCGCCGGGTGCCCGGCCATCCGCTCCCCCCTCGTGGTCTCCTCGGCCGCTTCGGGCTCCGTCGCGGCCCGGCTCTCCTGCGCCGTCGCGCCCCGTTCCGCCGCCTTAGACCGCCGTACGGCCTGCTCCGCCAGGTTCACCAGCGGGTCGCCGTCCTTGGCGCGGGCGTGCAGGACGTTGGAGTTGGCCTCGGCGTCCGCTCCGGGGAGGGTGAAGGTGCCGGTGCCGCCGTGGGCCGGGTCGGAGGCCGGGACCGCGCCGTCGGGGGCGGAGGCCAGGAGCGGCTGGGGCACGACCACGACCGCCGCGATGCCGCCCTGCTTCTGCTTGCGCAGTTGCACGCGGGCGCCGTGCCGGTGGGCGAGACGGGCCACCACGTACAGGCCGAGGCCCAGTCCGTCCTCGCCCTCCTGGTCGTAGGCGCCCTCCGGGCCGAGGTCGGCGAGGCGGGCGTTGAGGCGGGCCATCCGGTCCTCGGCCATGCCGATGCCCTCGTCCTGGACGGAGAGCATGATCTCGCCGTTCTCCAGGAGCCAGCCGGAGACCTCGACCGGCTGGTCGGGCGGGGAGGACGAGGTGGCGTTCTCCATGAGCTCGGCCAGCAGGTGGGAGAGGTCGTCGGCGGCGAACCCGGCCACGTGCGCGTGCGGCGGCAGCGCGGCGATGCGCACCCGCTCGTAGCGCTCGATCTCGCTGACCGCCGCCCGGACCACGTCGACCAGCGGGACCGGCCCGGCGTGCTGCTGGACGTGCTCGGTGCCGGCCAGCACCAGGAGGTTCTCGCTGTGCCGGCGCATGACCGTGGCGAAGTGGTCGAGCTTGAAGAGGGTGGCGAGCCGTTCGGGGTCCTGCTCGCGCTCCTCCAGGCCCTCGATGACGGCGAGCTGCCGCTCGACCAGGCCCAGGGTGCGCAGCGCGAGGTTGACGAAGGTGGTGCCGATGCCGGTGCGCAGCCGCTCCAGCTGGGCGGTGGCCTCGGCGACCTCGGTGCGCAGCTCCTCGCGGGCGTCGGCCATCTTCTGCCGCTGGCCGATCAGGTGCTTGCGGTCGGTCTCCAGGGTGGCGATCCGCTCGGCGAGGGCGGCGGCCCGGGTGTGCAGGGTGTTGACGGACCGGACGACCTGGGCGAACTCGTCGTTGCGGCCGGTGAAGGTGACCGGTTCCTCCGCGGTGGCGTCCTGCGCGTCCGCCAGGCGTGCCGAGCCCCGGCGGAGCACGGAGAGCGGGCGGGTGAGGGTGCGGGCCAAAGCGGTGGCGATGCCGATGGTGACCAGCAGCAGGGCGCCGAGGAGGGCGACGCGGATCTCCAGCGCGGTGACGTCGTCGTCGCGCAGTGCCGCGAGGTCCTTGGTGCGGTGGTCGTAGAGGGAGGACTCCGCGCCGCGCATCAGGTCGACGCGGGCGCTCAGTGCGGCGTCCGCCTTCTTGACGCTGGTGTTCAGGTCGTCGTCGGAGAGGGTCGGCCGGGTGGTGAGCTTCTTCAGGTAGCTCTCCGCCGAGTTCGCCTCGGGGCCGGTGACCGTGGAGTCGTAGGAGGCACGGGCGGCCTCCGGCGCGGTGTCGCGGAACTCGGCGAGGGCCGCGTCGGAGCGGACCCGGGCCTGCTGGGCGGCGGCGCTGAGGGCGTCGCGCCGCTTGCCGTCGGCCTCCGAGGAGGTGTTCGACTGTGTGGGCAGTCCGGTGACCGGGCTGATGACGCTCTGCGTGGAGTACGGCACGTTGAGGGCCGCCAGCAGCAGTCCGCGGGCGGCCGCGGCCTGCTGGACGGCGGTGTCCAGTTCGGCCAGGGCGTGCGCCCCGGAGCCCGCGCGCGAGGGCATCCGCTCGGCCAGCCGTTCGGCGAGCTTGTGCAGGTCGGCGATGGTGGCGGAGTACGCCTGGTGGGCCTGCAGGGCGCTGCTCCGCCCGGTGAGCGCCGACCGGCGCACGGCGGCGATGCCGTCCAGGTCGGTGCGCAGCCCGGCGGGTGTGTCGGGGTCGGCGCGCAGTTCGTCGACCTGGCGGTCGACGCGGGTGCTGCGCTGCTGCGAGGGCGCCTTGGACTTGGGCCGGCCGGCGGCGATGTAGGAGGTGACCTCGTCGCGCTCGTCGGCGAGCGAGTGGGCGAGGGCGAGGGCGTCCTGGGTCTGGCCGGCGAGCGTCACCAGGTCCTGCGAGTCGCTCAGCCGGCCGGAGGCGGCGATCACGGAGGGGGCGCCGGCCGCGGCGACGGCCGCGGCCACCACTGCGACCGCGGCGATGAGGCGGTTGCGCACATGGGTCGGACGGCCCTTGCCGACGGGGACGGCGGGGACGGCGGGAGTCACGGGCGACGTGCCGGGGGCCACGGGGGGTGTGCCGGGAGCCGCTGGGGGTGTGCCGGGTGTCCGTGCCGGGCCGCCCGCGGTTGCCGCCTGCTTGCCTGTGCGCCGAGGCCGCTTCTTCTGCACCGGTGCTCGCATTCCTGTACTCGTGTACTCCTGGGCCCGGGTGGCGCTCCGTCAGGTGTCGCGACGGGGGCGTGCACCCTCCCCCGGCCCGCGCTGGCGGGCGAGCGGGGGACCTGCATCGGTTTCCGACCCTCCCAGTGCCGGTGGGCAGTGGGCCCGCATCGTCCGACCGGCCACCCGAAGGAGTGAACATCGGAGGGGAGTTGGCGGGCAAGTTCCTCCGGCCTGTGCCCGGGCGCCGTCCGGCGGGCCGGTTGGACGTCTGCGGCAGGCTTTGACAGGATTCGCCGCCACGCTTTCCCGGAGGCCGCCATTTGCTCCCAAACCAGGCGGCTGACCTGCACCGCTGCGGCAATTCCAAGGCGGTTGGCGGTCTTTGGCAGGCCATGTGAAGGCCTGGTGCAGACTGGCCGGATGCGTACTGAGGTTGTTTCGGAGCCCGGCCGTCCGGACCGGCCCAACGAGGACTTCGCCGCCGTCGGGCTGCCCGCCTCGGGACAGGGCGGCTGTCTCGTCGCCCTGGACGGGGTGACCCCGCCGAGGACGGGGAGCGGGTGTCTGCATTCCGTCCCCTGGTTCACCGCCCGGCTCGGCGGCGCGCTGACCGAACTGACCCTTTCGCGCCCTGATCTGACGCTGCCGGAGATCCTTTCGGGCGCGATCGCGCGCACCGCGGAGGCACACGCGATCACGTGTGACCTTTCTCACTCACGCACGCCTCAGGCAACCGTGGTCATGGCGCGCTGGTCCGCCGACACGGTCGAGTACCTGGTCCTGTCCGACTCGGTGCTCCTGCTGGAGTCCGCGGACGGCTCAACCGCCCCCGTCCTGGACGACCGGCTGGCCCGGCTGCCCCGGGCCGCGCTCGCCACCGACGAGCTCGTCGACACCACCCTGCGCAACAAGGAGGGCGGCTTCTTCACCGCGGCGGCGGACCCCTCGGTGGCGGACCGGGCGGTCACCGGCTCGCTGCCGCGCGAGGGGCTCCGGGCCGTGGCCGCGCTGACCGACGGGGCGGCGCGCTGGGTGGAGACGTTCCACGAGGGCGACTGGGCGCAGTGTCTCGGCCTGGTCCGCGAGGAGGGGGCGCGGGGTCTGGTGGACCGCGTACGGACGCTGGAGCGGGCCGACCGGGAGGAGCGGGCACGTCTCGGCCGGGGCAAGACGCACGACGACGCGACGGTGGTCCTCGTGGAGCTGTGAGGGCCGGAGCAGGCCGGCTACTTGTCCATGACGCCGTTCAGCTCGTGCAGCAGCCGTGCCAGTTCGGCGACCTCGCGGCGGTCCCAGTGGGCGAGCTGACGGACGTAGCGGGCGCGGCGGGCCTCGCGCACCTGGCCGACCCGGCGGCGGCCGTCGGCGGTGAGGGCCACCAGCCAGGCCCGGCCGTCCGCGGGGTCCGGTTCCCGGGCGACGAGTCCCAGGTCCTCCAGGGCGCGCAGCTGACGGGACATCGTGGCCTTGCCGACGCCGATGTACGCGGCGAGCGCCGTGGCGCGCTGGCCCCCGCACTCGTCCAGCCGGGCCAGCAGTCCGTACGCCGAGGACTCCAGCTCCGGGTGGACCTCGCGGGCCATCTCCCCCTGGCTGGCCCGCGCTCGCCGCAGCAGCAGCGTCAGTTCCCGCTCCAGGGACAGGAACTCGCGGTCCACACCACTGGGGGAAGGGCCCGGTTCACCCTCGATCCCCTCGCTGTTCGCGTCTTCGTGCACGTCAGCCCCTGCCTGAAGTTTCCCGGTCCTGAAAGTTTCCGCCAGTCGCCGCCATCGCCGCAGCTCCGTCAGTATTTCGCAGGCATAGACCAACGGCGGCAACCGGTCCCCCTTCCCAGCCCCGGTCTACGTGCGTAGCTTCGTCACCGGACAAGTAAATGGCATGCCCACGCCAGTACTGCTCCACGGCGGGTCTCCCCCGATCCGCTCTCCCCCCGTGCGACCGTGGGCCGTGCCGGCGTTTCCCCCCACCGAGCACCACCGAACTTTCGGAGGCACGACATGCCCGTGCACAGATCCGGAACGGCCCGCGCCCGGCGGCTGACCGCCGCGGGAGTCCTGCTCGCGGCATTCTCCTTCTTCCTCACCGCCCCCTCCTCCGCCACCACCGCCCCGCCCCGCGGCTCCGCGTACATGGGAATGGGCGTCGTGGCGCACGACGGCCAGAGCGGCACGCCCGCGTCCGACAAGGCCGCCCAGACCGAAGGCGTCGACGTCTCCGGCTACCAGGGCAACGTCGCCTGGTCCACCCTGTGGAGCAGCGGCGTGCGGTGGGCCTACACCAAGGCGACCGAGGGCACGTACTACACGAACCCCTACTTCGCCCAGCAGTACAACGGCTCCTACAACGTCGGAATGATCCGCGGCTCCTACCACTTCGCGACCCCGGACACCACCAGCGGAGCCACCCAGGCCAACTACTTCGTGGACCACGGCGGCGGCTGGTCCCGCGACGGCAAGACCCTGCCGGGCGCCCTCGACATCGAGTGGAACCCCTACGGCGCCGCCTGCTACGGCAAGTCCGCGAGCGCGATGGTCAGCTGGATCGCCGACTTCCTCAACACCTACAAGGCCCGCACCGGCCGTGACGCCGTCATCTACACGGCCACCAGCTGGTGGACGCAGTGCACCGGCAACTACGGCGGCTTCGCCGCGAACAACCCGCTGTGGATCGCCCGCTACGCCTCGACCGTGGGGACGCTGCCGGCGGGCTGGGGCTACTACACGATGTGGCAGTACACCTCCTCCGGCCCGACCGTGGGCGACCACGACAAGTTCAACGGGGCGCTGGACCGGGTGCAGGCGCTCGCCAACGGCTGACCGGAGCCGACCGGCCTCGTCCGGGGGCCCGGGGGTCGCCCCCGGACGAGCACGGCGACGGGCGCCGGACCGGTGCGCGCACTGGCCGGCGGCCGGCCGGTCCGCGAGACGGTGAAGGCCCGGGCCTCCCTCACGGGACCCGGGCCCTTTCCCGTCCGGCGGCGTCCGTCACTCCGCCGCCGGAGCCCTGCGCCGCGCGCCGTTCCTCACGCCGCGGCCGCGACCTCCGACTCCGCGCCGCTGGTCGCCGGCGCGAGGGCCAGTTCCAGCACCTGGCGGACATCGGTGACGGCGTGGACGTCGAGCTTGTCCAGAACCTCCGCCGGGACGTCGTCCAGGTCGGGCTCGTTGCGCTTGGGGATGATCACGGTGGTCACCCCGGCGCGGTGGGCGGCGAGCAGCTTCTGCTTGACGCCGCCGATGGGCAGCACCCGGCCGGTCAGCGAGACCTCGCCGGTCATCGCCACGTCCGTGCGGACCAGGCGGCCGGACAGGAGCGAGGCGAGCGCGGTGGTCATCGTGATGCCCGCGCTCGGGCCGTCCTTGGGGACCGCCCCCGCCGGGAAGTGGATGTGCACGCCCCGGTCCTTCAGGTCGCCCACCGGTAGCTCCAGTTCGGCACCGTGGCTGCGCAGGAAGCTCAGCGCGATCTGCGCCGACTCCTTCATCACGTCGCCGAGCTGGCCGGTCAGCGTCAGGCCCGCCGCGCCCGTCTCCGGGTCCGCCAGGGACGCCTCGACGAAGAGGACGTCGCCGCCGGCGCCGGTCACCGCGAGTCCCGTCGCCACACCGGGGACGGAGGTGCGGCGCTCGGCCGGGTCCTGGGCGGACTCGGGCACGTGGTGCGGCCGCCCGAGCAGGTCGCGCAGATCGCCGTCGGTGACGGTGAACGGCAGTTCCCGCTCACCCAGTTCGTGCTGGGCCGCGACCTTGCGCAGCAGTCGCGCGACGGACCGCTCCAGGGTGCGCACCCCGGCCTCACGGGTGTACTCGCCGGCCAGCTTGCGCAGCGCGCCCTCGTCGAGCGTCACCTCGTCCTCGCGCAGACCGGCCCGCTCGAGCTGGCGCGGGAGCAGGTGGTCGCGGGCGATGACGACCTTCTCGTCCTCGGTGTAGCCGTCCAGGCGGACGATCTCCATACGGTCCGCCAGCGCCTCCGGGATGGCCTCCAGGACGTTGGCGGTGGCCAGGAAGACCACGTCGGACAGGTCGAGCTCGACCTCCAGGTAGTGGTCCCGGAAGGTGTGGTTCTGCGCCGGGTCCAGCACTTCGAGCAGGGCCGCGGCCGGGTCGCCGCGGAAGTCGGAGCCGACCTTGTCGATCTCGTCCAGCAGGACCACCGGGTTCATCGACCCGGCCTCCTTGATCGCGCGCACGATCCGGCCCGGCAGCGCGCCGACGTACGTACGCCGGTGGCCGCGCACCTCGGCCTCGTCGCGGACGCCGCCGAGGGCGACGCGGACGAACTCACGGCCCATGGCGTGGGCGACGGACTCGCCCAGCGAGGTCTTGCCGACGCCGGGCGGTCCGACGAGGGCGAGCACCGCGCCGCCGCGCCGGCCGCCGATCACGCCCAGGCCGCGGTCGCTGCGGCGCTTGCGCACCGCCAGGTACTCGGTGATGCGCTCCTTCACGTCCCGCAGGCCGGCGTGCTCGGCGTCCAGGACCGCCCTGGCGCCCTGGATGTCGTACGCGTCCTCGGTCCGCTCGTTCCACGGCATGTCGAGGACCGTGTCGAGCCAGGTGCGGATCCAGGAGCCCTCGGGCGAGGCGTCGGAGGCGCGCTCCAGCTTGTCGACCTCCTTGAGCGCGGCCTCGCGGACCTTCTCGGGCAGGTCGGCGGCCTCGACGCGGGCCCGGTAGTCGTCGGACTCCTCGCCCTCCGTCTCGCCGTTCAGCTCGCGCAGCTCCTTGCGGACGGCTTCGAGCTGGCGGCGCAGCAGGAACTCGCGCTGCTGCTTGTCGACGCCCTCCTGGACGTCCTTGGCGATGGTCTCGGCGACGTCCTGCTCGGCGAGGTGGTCGCGGAGCTGCTGGGTGGCGAGCTTCAACCGGGTGACCGGGTCGGCGGTCTCCAGCAGCTCGACCTTCTGTTCGGTGGTGAGGAACGGCGAGTACCCGGAGTTGTCGGCGAGCGCGGAGACGTCGTCGATGGCCTGGACCCGGTCCACGACCTGCCAGGCGCCGCGCTTGCGCAGCCAGGCGGTGGCGAGGGCCTTGTACTCCTTCACCAGTTCGGCGACCTGGCCGGGCAGCGGCTCCGGCACGCTCTCGTCGATCCGCGTGCCCTCGACCCACAGCGCCGCCCCCGGCCCGGTGGTCCCGGCGCCGATCCGCACCCGGCCCCGGCCGCGGATGAGCGCGCCCGGGTCGCCGTCGGCCAGCCGGCCGACCTGCTCGACCGTGCCCAGCACACCGGTCTTCGCGTACGTGCCCTCGACCCGGGGCACCAGCAGCACCCTGGGCTTGCCGGGCTCGTCGCGGGCCGCGGCCTGGGCGGCCTCCACCGCGGCCCGCACCTCGGAGTCGTTCAGGTCCAGCGGAACCACCATGCCGGGCAGCACGACCTCGTCGTCGAGCGGCAGCACAGGCAGGACGATCGGTGTGAACGCCGTGGACTCAGCAGCCATGATCTCCCCTTCGGCAGTCAAGTTGAGCTATGCCGACTCAATGTCTGGGCGACCTTGATTGTTCCCCGGCGCGTGTTCGCCGTGAGCGATCAGCGCTCAACGCAGCGGAAGCGGGAGGCGAGGGGCGTTCGGCGGCCGTCGGCGGGGCTTCGGCCGAGGGCGCGGTGCCAACGGCGCACCACCGGCCAGCTCGCCACTCCCAGCCCCACGGAGACGAGGTGCCCCGAGCTCGCCAGCGGGTCGGCGAAGGTGAGCAGGTCCGCCAGCGTCACGCCGGCGAACAGCACCAGCACGGGCCAGCGCAGCCAGGGGCGCAGCAGGCCGGCCAGGGCGCCCAGACTGGCGGCGACCCCGAAGCTGATGCCGTAGTCGAGGCGGTGCAGCGAGCTGCCGGGCAGCGCCCCCGCCGCCACCGCGAGCCCGACCGGGACCTCGGTGGCGAGCGTGGCCAGCACGTGCCCGTACAGGAAGACGCCGGCCGTGCGCAGGCCGCCTATCCGGCGTTCCAGCGCGGTGAGCACCAGCAGGAAGCACAGGGAGTACGGCGTCACGAGCCCGCCCGCGATCCACAGCGCGCTGGCCGGCAGGACGAGCAGGGGGGCTCTCACCAGGTGGGCGACGTCCGTGCTGGAGCCGCGGTGCAGCGCGTCCACCACCGAGGGCGCGGCGTACCGGGCGACGAGCGAGGTGACGGCGAGCACCGCCGCGTAGGCCAGGGTGAACGGGGTCGCGGCGGGTGTGGGCAGCAGGCGCCAGGGGAGCGGGCGGCCCGGCCGCGCGGCGCCGGTCGCGCCGACCGCGGCGCCGGAAGCCGCGAGGCCGCACGTCGCGGCATCGGCGGCCTCGCACGTCGAGGCGCCGGGCACGGCGCGGCCAGCGGGCGGCGGGACCGGCCGCTGCCGCGGCACACCGTCCAGGCGGGACGAGGCCGCGGCGTCGTCCGTCGCGGTCCGTTCCACGGCGGGGCTCCTTCCGTCGGACCCCACCCTTCGCGCCGGGGCCGCCCATGTCCACGACCGGCGCCGGTCAGGCGTCCATTCATAGCAACCTATTAAGTTCCCACCACGTCCGGTCCACCGCCGAACTGCGTCCCCGCGGCCGGGAACTCACCTGGCGTCACCCGTAATTCAGGTGGTGGTCCGTGCCCGTTGGGGCAGGATGACCCCATGACCGCCTCGTACGAGACTCCTGTGGTGCTGGACCGTCGCGAGGGACCGTACGGCGAGGTCGTGCTGCGCCGGCACGGTGCGCTGCTGCAGATCGTCGCCAACGGCTGCTTCCTGATGGACACCTCCGACGGCCGCTCCGAGCGGCTGCTGGTGGACGCCGCCCTCGCCGCGCTGGACGGCCGCCGGGCGCCGCACGTGCTGATCGGCGGCCTGGGCGTCGGCTTCTCCCTCGCGCACGCGGCGGCGGACCCGCGCTGGGGCCGGATCACGGTGGTCGAGCGGGAGCCCGCGATCATCGGCTGGCACCGGGCCGGCCCACTCGCCGCACTGACCGCGCAGGCCCTCGCCGACCCGCGCACCGACATCGTCGAAGCGGACCTGACCGACCACGTCAATGAGACATCCGCCACTTACGACGCACTGTGTCTCGACATCGACAACGGGCCGGACTGGACGGTCACGGACGGCAACCAGGACCTCTACGCGCCCCCCGGACTGGCAAGCTGCGCAAGGGCGTTGAAGCCCGGCGGCGTGCTCGCCGTATGGTCGGCGAAGCCGTCTCCGGAATTTGAAGGAACCTTGCGGAATGTCGGATTCCAACAGGTGCGCACCGAAGAGGTCCCCGTTGCCCGGGGCGTTCCCGACGCGGTGCACCTCGCCGTCCGACCTGGATAGCAAAGCCGCGGTGACTCCCCGTACCCTGCTTGCCTGACGCCGATCATTCAAGCGTCAATCGCAACCATGCGCAGTCGAGGAATCACCCCACTGATTCCGGAAGCACACCTCAGGGGCGGGCGATGGAGCAGACACACACCTCCCACAACGGCACGACGGCCGGTCCCGGCGCACAGCGCCGGGTCCTGGTGGTCGAGGACGACCAGACCATCATGGACGCCATCGCCACCCGCCTGCGCGCCGAGGGGTTCCTGGTGCAAACGGCGGGCGACGGTCCGGCCGCGGTGGACACCGCCGAGGCCTGGCAGCCCGACCTGCTGATCCTCGACATCATGCTGCCGGGCTTCGACGGCCTGGAGGTCTGCCGCCGGGTGCAGGCCCAACGGCCCGTGCCGGTGCTGATGCTGACCGCGCGGGACGACGAGACCGACATGCTGGTCGGGCTCGGGGTCGGCGCGGACGACTACATGACCAAGCCGTTCTCGATGCGTGAGCTGGCGGCGCGGGTGCACGTGCTGCTGCGCCGCATGGAGCGGGCCGCGCTGGCCGCCGCGACGCCGCGCAGCGGGATCCTGCGCCTGGGCGAACTGGAGATCGACCACGCACAGCGCAGGGTGCGGGTGCGCAGCGAGGACGTCCATCTGACGCCGACGGAGTTCGACCTCCTGGTCTGCCTGGCGAACACCCCGCGCGCGGTGCTCTCCCGTGAGCAGCTCCTCGCGGAGGTGTGGGACTGGGCGGACGCCTCCGGCACCCGGACCGTCGACAGCCACATCAAGGCGCTGCGCCGGAAGATCGGCGCGGAGCGGATCCGCACGGTGCACGGCGTGGGTTACGCGCTGGAGACGCCGACCCCATGAGCGCGGGGCGGCCGGCCGCACGGCGGGACCGGGTGCACGCCCCACGGGGGAGCCGGCGGGAGCCCTGGGGCGGTGTGCGCCCGTTCTCGGTCAAGACCAAGCTGGGCGCGCTGGTCGTCATATCGGTGCTGATCACCACGGGTCTGTCGATGATCGCGGTGCACACCAAGACCGAGCTGCGCTTCATCATGGTCTTCTCGATGATCGCCACCCTGCTCATCACGCAGTTCGTGGCCCATTCGCTCACCGCGCCGCTGGACGAGATGAACGCGGTGGCCCGCTCCATCTCGCACGGCGACTACACCCGCCGGGTGCGCGAGAACCGCCGGGACGAGCTGGGCGACCTGGCCCAGACGATCAACCGCATGGCGGACGAGCTGGCGGCCCAGGACCGTCAGCGCAAGGAACTGGTGGCGAACGTCTCGCACGAGCTGCGCACCCCGATCGCGGGGCTGCGCGCGGTGCTGGAGAACATCGTGGACGGGGTCACCGAGGCCGATCCCGAGACCATGCGCACGGCCCTGAAGCAGACCGAGCGGCTGGGCCGGCTGGTGGAGACACTGCTGGACCTCTCCCGCCTGGACAACGGCGTGGTCCCGCTGAAGCTGCGGCGGTTCGAGGTGTGGCCGTACCTGTCGGGCGTGCTGAAGGAGGCCAACATGGTCGCCTCCGCGCGCGCGGGGATGGCCTCCGGCTCCGGCAGCCACACCCGTACGGACGTCCATCTGCACCTCGACGTCTCCCCGCCCGAGCTGACCGCGCACGCGGACCCCGAGCGGATCCACCAGGTGGTCGCCAACCTGATCGACAACGCGGTGAAGCACAGCCCGCCGCACGGCCGGGTGACCGTGAAGGCGCGGCGCGGGCCGCAGCCGGAGTCGCTGGAGCTGGAGGTCCTGGACGAGGGACCGGGCATCCCGCGGTCCGAGTGGCACCGCGTCTTCGAGCGCTTCAACCGGGGCGCGGTGAGCCGGCCGCACGGCCCGGGCAGCGACGGCGGCACCGGGCTCGGCCTGGCGATCGCGCGCTGGGCGGTGGATCTGCACGGCGGCCGGATCGGTGTGGCCGAATCCGATCGGGGCTGCCGGATCCTCATCACTCTTCCCGGGCTCCCCTCAGTACCAAGTTGACGTAAAGTTCGACCCGGAACCACAAGATCCACGAGCGTCCGCGCAGCCGGACACGTGTGAGCAGGCGGGGCCCGCACCCACTCCGGGTCGGGCCCGGGTCCACCCTTCCCTTTCACTGGCGAACCACGCTTGTTTCCCGCCATTTCAAGCCCCGAAACACAGCTTTAGATGTGACTTACGCGACGATGAACGGGCTCGACCTGACCTTCACGGTGTTGGAGGCGTAGCCTTTATTCCCGCTGTCCATAACCTTGTGAAGCGGAAGAGGGCGGTTGCCGCCGTGTCGCCACAGTCCCCCAGTAACTCGAGCATCTCCACCGAGGCCGGCCAGGACGGGAAGAACCCCGCCGCCGCCTTCGGTGCCAACGAGTGGCTCGTCGACGAGATCTATCAGCAGTACCTCCAGGACCCGAATTCGGTAGACCGCGCCTGGTGGGACTTCTTCGCCGACTACAAGCCGGGGGCCGCCGCGGCTGCCTCCTCGGCTCCGTCGGGCGGTGCGGCCACGGGGGCCGCGGGGACCACTACGGCGCCCCAGGCGGCACCGGCCCAGCCCGCGCAGGCCCCGGCCGCGCCCGCCGCCGCGAAGCCGGCCGCCGCCGCTCCCGCTCCGGCCGCCCCGGCGCCGGCCGCCGCCCCGGCGCCCGCCCCGGCGAAGCCCGCCGCCAAGGCTCCCGCGCCCGCGAAGCCGGCCGCCGCGGCCAAGGCCGAGCCCGCCGCCGCGGCTCCCGAGGGTCCCGAGTTCGTGACGCTGCGCGGCCCGTCCGCCGCGGTCGCCAAGAACATGAACGCCTCCCTGGAACTGCCCACGGCCACGTCCGTGCGCGCCGTCCCGGTGAAGCTGCTGTTCGACAACCGCATCGTCATCAACAACCACCTCAAGCGGGCCCGCGGCGGGAAGATCTCCTTCACCCACCTCATCGGCTACGCCATGGTCCAGGCCATCAAGGCCATGCCGTCGATGAACTGGTCGTTCGGCGAGAAGGACGGCAAGCCGACCCTGGTCAAGCCGGCCCACGTCAACCTCGGCCTGGCCATCGACCTGGTCAAGCCCAACGGCGACCGCCAGCTCGTCGTCGCGGCCATCAAGAAGGCCGAGACCCTGAACTTCTTCGAGTTCTGGCAGGCCTACGAGGACATCGTCCGCCGCGCCCGCGACGGCAAGCTGACGATGGACGACTTCACCGGCGTCACCGTCTCCCTCACCAACCCCGGCGGCCTCGGCACGGTCCACTCGGTGCCGCGCCTGATGCCCGGCCAGTCGGTGATCATGGGCGTCGGCTCCATGGACTACCCGGCGGAGTTCCAGGGCACCTCCCAGGACACCCTGAACAAGCTCGGCATCTCGAAGGTCATGACGCTCACGTCGACCTACGACCACCGGGTGATCCAGGGCGCCGCCTCCGGCGAGTTCCTGCGCCAGGTCGCCAACCTGCTGCTCGGCGAGAACGGCTTCTACGACGAGATCTTCGAGTCGCTGCGCATCCCCTACGAGCCGGTCCGCTGGCTCAAGGACATCGACGCCAGCCACGACGACGACGTCACCAAGGCCGCCCGCGTCTTCGAGCTGATCCACTCCTACCGGGTCCGCGGCCACGTCATGGCCGACACCGACCCGCTGGAGTACCAGCAGCGCAAGCACCCCGACCTCGACATCACCGAGCACGGCCTCACCCTGTGGGACCTGGAGCGCGAGTTCGCCGTCGGCGGCTTCGCCGGCAAGGCGATGATGAAGCTGCGCGACATCCTCGGCGTGCTGCGCGACTCGTACTGCCGCACGGTCGGCATCGAGTTCATGCACATCCAGGACCCCAAGCAGCGCAAGTGGATCCAGGACCGCGTGGAGCGCCCGCACTCCAAGCCGGAGCGCGAGGAGCAGCTCCGCGTCCTGCGCCGGCTGAACGCCGCGGAGGCCTTCGAGACCTTCCTGCAGACGAAGTACGTCGGCCAGAAGCGGTTCTCCCTGGAGGGCGGCGAGTCCGTCATCCCGCTGCTGGACGCGGTCATCGACTCCGCGGCCGAGTCCCGCCTGGACGAGGTCGTCATCGGCATGGCCCACCGCGGCCGCCTCAACGTGCTGGCGAACATCGTCGGCAAGTCCTACGCGCAGATCTTCCGCGAGTTCGAGGGCAACCTCGACCCGAAGTCGATGCACGGCTCCGGCGACGTGAAGTACCACCTGGGCGCCGAGGGCACCTTCACCGGCCTGGACGGCGAGCAGATCAAGGTCTCGCTGGCCGCCAACCCCTCCCACCTGGAGACGGTCGACCCGGTCATCGAGGGCATCGCCCGCGCCAAGCAGGACGTCATCAACAAGGGCGGCACGGACTTCACCGTCCTGCCGGTGGCGATCCACGGCGACGCGGCCTTCGCGGGCCAGGGCGTGGTGGCCGAGACCCTGAACATGTCGCAGCTGCGCGGCTACCGCACCGGCGGCACGGTCCACATCGTCATCAACAACCAGGTCGGCTTCACCGCCGCCCCGGAGTCCTCGCGCTCCTCCATGTACGCCACGGACGTGGCCCGCATGATCGAGGCCCCGATCTTCCACGTGAACGGCGACGACCCGGAGGCCGTGGTCCGCGTGGCGCGGCTCGCCTTCGAGTTCCGCCAGGCGTTCAACAAGGACGTGGTGATCGACCTCATCTGCTACCGCCGCCGCGGTCACAACGAGTCGGACAACCCGGCCTTCACCCAGCCGCTGATGTACGACCTGATCGACAAGAAGCGCTCGGTGCGCAAGCTCTACACCGAGTCGCTGATCGGCCGGGGCGACATCACCCTGGAAGAGGCCGAGCAGGCCCTGCAGGACTACCAGGGCCAGCTGGAGAAGGTCTTCACGGAGGTCCGCGAGGCCACCTCGCAGCCGGCCGCCCCGGTGTCCCCGGACCCGCAGGCGGGCTTCCCGGTCGAGGTCAGCACGGCGATCTCCGCCGAGGTCGTCAAGCGGATCGCCGAGTCCCAGGTCAACATCCCCGAGCACTTCACCGTCCACCCGCGTCTGCTGCCGCAGCTGCAGCGCCGGGCGACGATGGTCGAGGACGGCACGATCGACTGGGGCATGGGCGAGACCCTCGCCGTCGGCTCGCTGCTCCTGGAGGGCGTCCCGGTCCGGCTGTCCGGCCAGGACTCCCGCCGCGGCACCTTCGGCCAGCGCCACGCGGTGCTGATCGACCGCGAGACCGGCGAGGACTACACGCCGCTGCTGTACCTGTCCGACGAGCAGGCCCGCTACAACGTCTACGACTCGCTGCTCTCCGAGTACGCGGTCATGGGCTTCGAGTACGGCTACTCGCTCACCCGCCCGGACGCGCTGGTGATGTGGGAGGCCCAGTTCGGCGACTTCGCCAACGGCGCCCAGTCGGTCATCGACGAGTACATCTCGGCCGCCGAGCAGAAGTGGGGCCAGACCTCCGGCGTCACGCTGCTGCTGCCGCACGGCTACGAGGGCCAGGGCCCGGACCACTCCTCGGCCCGCATCGAGCGCTTCCTCCAGCTCTGCGCGCAGAACAACATGACGGTCGCGATGCCGACCCTGCCGTCGAACTACTTCCACCTCCTGCGGTGGCAGGTGCACAACCCGCACCACAAGCCGCTGGTGGTCTTCACCCCGAAGTCGATGCTGCGCCTGAAGGCCGCCGCCTCGAAGACGGAGGAGTTCACGACCGGCCAGTTCCGCCCGGTCATCGGCGACGCCTCGGTCGAGGCGAGCGCGGTGCGCAAGGTCGTCTTCTGCTCCGGCAAGGTCTACTACGACCTCGACGCCGAGCGGAAGAAGCGCGGCGCGACCGACACGGCGATCATCCGTGTCGAGCGGCTGTACCCGCTGCCGGGCGCCGAGCTCCAGGCGGAGATCAAGAAGTACCCGAACGCCGAGAAGTACCTGTGGGCCCAGGAGGAGCCGGCGAACCAGGGCGCCTGGCCGTTCATCGCGCTCAACCTGATCGACCACCTGGACCTGGCGGTCGGCGCGGACGTGCCGCACAACGAGCGGCTGCGCCGCATCTCCCGCCCGCACAGCTCCTCCCCGGCCGTGGGTTCCGCCAAGCGGCACCAGGCGGAGCAGGAGCAGCTGGTGCGCGAGGTGTTCGAGGCGTAACCGCTCCGCGGGCCGTCGCGCGTCCGTCGCGAGCCGCCGGCGCTCCCCAGGGACGCCGGCGCCACCCGCGGGCCGCCCGTACCGTCCGCAGGGCCGCAGCGGCCGGGCCGCACCCCCGAACCGGGGGTGCGGCCCGGCCGTTTTCGCGCACTTATCCTTGACCACATGTACTTCACAGACCGTGGCATCGAAGAACTGGAGAAGCGGCGGGGCGAGGAGGAGGTCTCCTTCGAGTGGCTCGCCGAGCAGCTGCGGACCTTCGTCGACCTGAATCCGGACTTCGAGGTGCCGGTGGAGCGGCTGGCGACCTGGCTGGCCCGGCTGGACGACGAGGACGACGAGTAGGACGACCAGGACCGCCGACGCGGGTCCACCGGGCAGGGACCGCGACGAGCGTTCCGCCGGACGGCCCGGACCGGTGCGGCACCGCCCGGTACGACGGACGGCAGGAGCGGCGCACGGGTGCGCGGCCCGGTCCGGAGCCCGGTTTCAGGGGCGCCCCTTCCTCGGGGGCGCCCTTTCGCGTTCCCACGGTGTGTCTTGACTTCCCGTGTCCGCGATATATCGTGTCTGTCGAGGACGCGATATGGCGTGTCCCGTCACCGTCCCGGTCCCGTCCCCGGCCCCGCGGTCGCGCGCGGTCCGGTCCGTCCCAGGAGGTCAGCACCATGTCCGAGTGGTCCGTGGGCGAGCCCAGGAAGCTCACCTTCGACGAACCCGTGACCGAGCTCAACGTCCGTGTCGTCAACGGCACGGTGAACGTCGTGGGCACGGACGAGGGGTCCGCCCGCCTGGAGGTCTCCGAGATCGAGGGGCCGCCCCTGGTCGTCACCCAGCAGGGCGGCACCCTGACGGTGGCCTACGACGACCTGCCCTGGAGGAACTTCCTGAAGTGGCTCGACCGGAAGGGCTGGCAGCGCAGCGCCGTGGTGTCCCTGGCCGTCCCGGCGAGCACCCGCGTCGAGGTCGGGGTGGTCGGCGCCGCCGCGGTGGTCTCCGGAATCGACGGGCGTACGGAGGTGAGGGGCGTCACCGGTGACACCACGCTGGTGGGCGTCACCGGCCCGGTGCGCGCCGACACCGTCTCGGGGAACCTGGACGCGCAGGCCCTCTCCGGAGACCTCCGGTTCCACTCGGTCTCCGGAGACCTGACGGTGGTCGAGGGCGCCGGCTCGGCGGTCCGGGCCGACTCGGTGAGCGGATCGATGATCGTCGACATCGACCCGTCGGGCCGCCCCACCGACATCAGCCTGACCAACGTCTCGGGCGAGATCGCCATCCGGCTGCCCCACCCCGCGGACGCGGAGGTGGAGGCGAACACCGCGAGCGGGTCGGTGTCCAACGCCTTCGAGGACCTGCGGGTCAGCGGCCAGTGGGGCGCCAAGCGGATCACCGGCCGGCTGGGCACGGGCCACGGCAGGCTGAAGGCCACCACGGTGTCCGGCTCGATCGCCCTGCTGCGGCGTCCCGCGGCGGACGACTCATGGGACTCCGGTCCGGGCGAGGGCGGCCCGAGTGGCGCCCCGGCCGGCGGCACGACCGACAAGAAGGTGCTCTGACATGCCTCCCGTCTTCGCTCACGGACGCCTCCGTCTCTATCTGCTCAAGCTGCTCGACGAGGCGCCGCGCCACGGTTACGAGGTGATCCGGCTTCTGGAGGAGCGCTTCCAGGGCCTGTACGCCCCCTCGGCGGGCACCGTCTACCCCCGGCTGGCCAAGCTGGAGACCGAGGGCCTGGTCACCCACACCACCGAGGGCGGCCGCAAGGTGTACGCCATCACGGACGCCGGCCGTGCGGAACTGGCCGACCGCAGCGGTGAACTGGCCGACCTGGAGCTGGAGATCCGTGAGTCGGTCGCCGAACTCGCCGCCGAGATGCGGGCCGACGTGCGCGGTGCGGCGGGTGATCTGCGCCGTGAGATGCGCGCGGCGGCCTCCGAGGCGAGGCAGGGCTCCGCCGGGGGCGCGGGCGAACGGGAGTACGGCGCGGCGGGCGACACCGGGGAGAAGGAGGCCTGGCGCGCCGCCAAGGAGGAGATGCGCCGGGTCAAGCAGGAGTGGAAGGAGCAGGCCCGGCGGGCCAAGGACGAGAGCCGGCGGGCCCGCGAGGAGGCCCAGCGGGCCCGGCGCCAGGCCAAGGAGGCCCAGGAACATGCGCGGGCGCAGGCGCAGGAGGAGTTCCAGCGCACCGTCCGGCGTCTGCAGGACCATGTGCAGGACCACTTCGCGCGGGGCGACTGGCCGACGGGGGTGCGCGAGGGGCTGACGGAGATCGCGAAGGAGTTCGGCGAGATCGGCAAGGAGTTCGCCTTCGGCCGCTCGGCGTCCGGCGGCGCGTCGGCGCGCGCCGAGTACTCCGCGACCCCGGAGGACTTCCCCGCCGCCTACGAGCCGGCCTGGGCGCACGAGGACTTCACCGGCGACCCCGGCCGCGACCTGGACCGGCTGCTGGACCGCTTCCGGGACGACATCCGGGACGCGGCCCGCGACCACGGCATCACGTCCGACCAGCTCCGTGACACCCGCAGCCAGCTGTCGGCGGCGGCAGCCCGCATCGGGGCCCTGCTGCGCGCACCGAAGATCTGACGGGTCCGGCACCGACACCGCCGGGTCCTTCCGCCGGTAACGGCGTGATCCGGACGAGGATCCCCGGGGTCCGCGGTGCACGGGCCCCGGGGTGCGCGCGGGTCAGGAGCCGGTGAGCACGATCTTGCCGAACTGGCCGCCCGTCTCCATCCGCTCGAAGCCCTCGCGGGCCCGGTCCAGCGGCAGCACCTCGTCGATGACGGGGCGCACGCCGGTGGCGGCGCAGAAGGAGAGCAGGTCCTCCAGTTCGTCCTTGGTACCCATCGTCGAGCCGACCACCTTCAGCTCCAGGAAGAAGATCCGGGTCAGCTCGGCGTGCGAGGGCCGGTCGCCGCTGGTGGCGCCGGAGATGACGATGGTGCCGCCGGGACGCAGCGACTTCACCGAGTGGGACCAGGTGGCCGCGCCGACGGTCTCGATCACGGCGTCCACCCGCTGCGGCAGCCGGGCCCCCGACTCCACCGCCTCCACGGCGCCGAGCTCCAGGGCCCGCTTGCGCTTGGCCTCGTCGCGGCTGGTGGCGAAGACCCGCAGGCCGGCCGCCTTGCCGAGCACGATGGCGGCGGTGGCGACACCACCGCCCGCGCCCTGCACCAGGACGGAGTCACCGGGACGCACGCCCGCGTTGGTGAACAGCATGCGGTACGCGGTGAGCCAGGCCGTGGGCAGGCAGGCGGCCTCCTCGAAGGAGAGCCCCTTGGGCTTGGGCAGGAGGTTCCAGGTGGGCACGGCGACCTGTTCGGCGAAGGTGCCCTGGTAGCGCTCGGTCAGGATGGAGCGGGGCTCGGCGGGCCCGACACCGTGGCCGCTCTGTCCGATGACGGAGTGCAGGACGACCTCGTTGCCGTCCTCGTCGACGCCTGCGGCGTCGCAGCCGAGGATCATGGGCAGCTTGTCCTCGGACAGGCCCACGCCCTTCAGCGACCAGAGGTCGTGGTGGTTCAAGGAGGCGGCCCTGACGTTGACGGTGCTCCAGCCGGGGCGGGCCTCGGGGGCCGGGCGCTCCCCCGACTCCAGACCGTTCAGCGGCTGGTCGCGGTCGATTCGGGCGGCATAGACAGCGAACATGACCTTGACGATAGGCGCGCGCCGACGCCTGTGGAACCGCGCGGCCCTGTGACACACGCCCTCTTGCCAAGGCCCCGCCCGCCCGTGGCCCCGCACGAGCGGGCGGAAAGGCGAATGGCCCCGCCCGTTCGGGCGGGGCCATTCGGGGCCGGTCGGCTCAGGTCAGCGACGGGCCACGCCCTCCGCGCGCGCTGCCGCGGCCACGGCGGCCGTCACGGCCGGGGCGACCCGCTCGTCGAACGGCGAGGGGATCACGTAGTCCGCGGCGAGGTCGTCCCCGACGACCCCGGCCAGCGCCTCGGCCGCCGCGATCTTCATTCCCTCGGTGATCCGCGACGCCCGCACCTGGAGCGCGCCGGCGAAGATGCCGGGGAACGCCAGGACGTTGTTGATCTGGTTGGGGAAGTCCGACCGTCCGGTCGCCACGACCGCCGCGTACTTGTGCGCGACGTCGGGGTGGACCTCCGGGTTCGGGTTGGCCATGGCGAAGACGAACGCGCCCTCGGCCATGGAGGCCACGGCCGTCTCCGGCACCGTGCCGCCGGAGACGCCGATGAAGACGTCGGCGCCGGCCAGCGCGTCCTCCAGGGAGCCGGTGATGCCCGCCTTGTTGGTGAACTCGGCCAGTTCGCGCTTGACCTCGGTCAGGTCCTGCCGGCCGGCCGACACGACGCCCTTGCGGTCGGTCACCGCGACGTCCCCGATACCGGCCTCGACCAGCATCCTGGCGATGGCGACACCCGCGGCGCCCGCGCCGGAGATGACGGCCCGCAGTTCGCCGATGGTCCGCCCGCTCAGCCGCGCCGCGTTGCGCAGCGCCGCGAGGGTCACGACCGCCGTGCCGTGCTGGTCGTCGTGGAAGACCGGGATGTCCAGGCGCTCCTGGAGCTTGCGCTCGATCTCGAAGCACCGGGGCGCCGAGATGTCCTCCAGGTTCACGCCGCCGAAGGACGGGGCGAGGCGCACCACGGTCTCGACGATCTCGTCGGCGTCGGTGCAGGCGAGCGCGATCGGCACCGCGTCGACGCCGCCGAACTGTTTGAACAGAATCGCCTTCCCCTCCATCACCGGAAGGGAGGCTTCGGGACCGATGTCCCCGAGGCCGAGCACGGCCGTTCCGTCGGTCACGACGGCGACCACGGACGACTTCCACGTGTAGTCGTTGACCAGTTCCGGCTGCTCGGCGATGGCGGTGCACACCCGCGCGACGCCGGGCGTGTACGCCAGGGACAGGTCGTCCTTGTCACGGACGGGCACGGTGGCCTGCACGGCCATCTTTCCGCCGCGGTGCAGCGCGAAGGCCGGATCGAAGGAATCGAGCGGCTCTGCCCCGCCGTCCTGATCCGTCCTGTTGTCGCTGCGAGGATTGACGATCTCCGCTGCCACTTGGTTTTACCCCTTAATTGTTCATGGTTTGAGGGTGGCCACTCCTGGTGAGGGGTGGGCGGGACCGCGCATGCGCCGGTGAGTGATGCGTTCTGGCGCGTACGCGACGGGCGCGCCGCACACGCGCCCTGAGCCCCGGATGAGGGGTGTAAAGAACCTTCTTACCGGACGGACGGCGTCGGCGACGAGTCCATAACGCGAAGGTCACATGACGACGTCCCGACACTTGGCTCAATATGGGGACAAGTACTCGTCGAATGTTTGACAAAGCCTTGCAATCACCCAAAAGCCGTGCATCACGAGCCCGTACGCCGAGACGAACCGAAGATCTTCCGGCTGGAAGGAGACATTCCCGCAGATAGTCCCGCCTGGGCGGGTCGGTGGCGGGCGGTTCGGAGTTCACCCGTTATCCGATTTTGACATGGCGGGTCCCCTGATTGGCCCATCCCGAATGGCAAGATGCGTCAATCGCACGAGGTCACGACACCCGAAGGTGTGTGTTCTCGTTGACCCATCGGCAACTCCACCCATCCGCCGGAGGAACCCACCATGACCGCACGCTCCACCCGTCGTACGGCCGCCGCGCACTCCCGTCTGGCAGCGGTCGGTGCGATCGCGGTCGCAGGCGCCCTGATTCTCACCGGCTGCGGTGACCAGACCAAGGACAAGAGCACGACCACCGACAACTCGTCCGCCGGCTCGGCGCCACTGGCCGACAAGCTCCCGGCCTCGATCCGCGACAAGGGCGTCATCCGGGTCGGGTCGGACATCTCGTACGCGCCGGTCGAGTTCAAGGACGACTCCGGCAAGGTCACCGGTATCGACCCGGACATCGCGGCCGCGTTGGGCAAACAGCTCGGGGTGAGGTTCGACTTCCAGACCGGCACCTTCGACGCCCTGCTCACCGGCCTGCGCTCCAACCGCTACGACATGGCGATGTCGGCGATGACGGACAACAAGAACCGACAGCAGGGCGTCGACCCGACCACCGGCAAGAAGGTCGGCGAGGGCGTGGACTTCGTCGACTACCTGCAGGCCGGTGTCTCCATCTACACCCGCAAGGGCGACACCAAGGGCATCGCCTCCTGGCCCGACATGTGCGGCAAGAAGCTCGCCGTGCAGCGCGGAACCGTCTCGGAGGACCTCGCCAAGTCCGAGGCGAAGAAGTGCCCGAGCGGCAAGAAGCTCGCCATCCAGTCCTTCGACGACAACCAGGAAGCCGAGACCCGCCTGCGCTCGGGCGGCGCGGACGCCGTCTCCGCCGACTTCCCGGTCGCCGCCTACGCGGTGAAGACCTCCGGCGGCGGCAAGGACTTCCAGATCGTCGGCGGACAGGTCGAGGCGGCTCCGTACGGCATCGCCGTCGCCAAGAACACCACACAGCTGCGGGACGCGCTGCACGCGGCGATGAACGCGATCATCAAGAACGGCGAGTACCAGAAGATCATGGAGAAGTGGGGCGTCCAGGACGGCGCCGTCAAGGAGTCCGTCGTCAACGGCGGCAAGTGACCGCCCCCGCGCGGCCACCGAGAGGCAATACCCGTGAGTGCTGACATCGACAAGACGGCGGGGCCCCAGGGCACGCCCCCCGCCGGACCGCTGGCCGTCAAGGCCGTTCCGGTCCGCCACTACGGCCGGTACGTCACCGCCGTCATCGCGATCGCCGTCCTCGTCGCGATCATCTACGCGTTCAGCCAGGGCAAGATCAACTGGCACGCGATCCCGGACTACTTCTTCGACCACCGGATCACCACCGGCGTCGGCAAGACCCTCCTGCTGACGGTCCTGTCGATGCTGATCGGCATCGTCGGCGGCATCGTCCTGGCGGTGATGCGCCTGTCGAAGAACCCGGTGACCTCGTCCATCGCCTGGTTCTACATCTGGTTCTTCCGCGGCACCCCGGTCCTGGTCCAGCTGTTCCTCTGGTTCAACCTGGGCCTGGTCTTCGAGTACATCAACCTGATGCCGTTCTACAAGGACTACTGGTCGAACTTCATGACGCCGCTGCTGACGGCGCTGCTCGGCCTCGGTCTGAACGAGGCGGCGTACATGGCCGAGATCTGCCGCGCCGGCCTGCTCGCCGTGGACGAGGGCCAGACCGAGGCCGCCCACGCGCTGGGCATGAGCCACGGCAAGACCCTGCGCCGGATCATCATTCCGCAGGCCATGCGGGTGATCGTGCCGCCGACCGGCAACGAGGTCATCAACATGCTGAAGACCACCTCGCTCGTGGCGGCGGTCCAGTATCCGGAGCTGTTCCGCTACGCCCAGGACATCGGCCAGGTCTCCGGCGCCCCGGTGGAGATGTACTTCCTCGCCGCCGCCTGGTACCTGATCCTCACCTCGGTGCTGAGCGTGGGCCAGTACTACCTCGAGCGGTACTACGCGCGCGGCTCCAGCCGCAGCCTGCCGCCGACCCCGTGGCAGAAGGTGAAGGCGAACATGTTCTCCATCGGCAGGCCGAAGGGAGCCGTGAGCGCATGACCGACAAGCTCACGAAGGAGGACGCCGCCCCGCGCGACGCCTCCGTCGCGATGGTCAGGGCGGAGGACGTGCACAAGTCCTTCGGCCAGGTCGAGGTCCTCAAGGGCATCGACCTCGAGGTCAGGCCCGGCGAGGTGTTCTGCCTCATCGGCCCCTCCGGCTCCGGCAAGTCGACCTTCCTGAGGTGCATCAACCACCTGGAGAAGATCAACGCGGGCCGGCTGTGGGTCGACGGGGAACTCGTCGGCTACCGCCAGAACGGTGACAAGCTCCACGAGCTGCGCGACCGCGAGGTCGCCATGAAGCGCCGGGACATCGGCATGGTCTTCCAGCGCTTCAACCTGTTCCCGCACATGACGGCCGTGGAGAACGTCATGGAGGCTCCGGTCCAGGTCAAGGGCGTGAACAAGGGCGAGGCGCGGGACCGGGCGATGCAGTTGCTGGAGCGCGTTGGCCTGGCCGACCGCGCGGGTCACTACCCCTCGCAGCTCTCCGGCGGCCAGCAGCAGCGCGTGGCGATAGCCCGGGCCCTGGCCATGGACCCCAAGCTGATGCTGTTCGACGAGCCGACCTCGGCGCTCGACCCGGAACTGGTCGGTGACGTCCTCGACGTCATGCGCGACCTCGCCGAGTCCGGCATGACGATGGTCGTCGTCACCCACGAGATGGGCTTCGCCCGCGAGGTGGGCGACAACCTCGTCTTCATGGACGACGGCGTGGTGGTCGAGTCCGGCCACCCGCGCGAGGTGCTGACCAACCCTCGGCACGAGCGCACCCAGTCGTTCCTGTCCAAGGTGCTGTAGGCGGCGGAGCCGCCGTGGGCGCCGCGGCCGGGCGACGACAGGCGGACGGTCGCGTCCCGTGCGGCGCGTACGGGAAGGGGCGGTACGGAGCTTCCGTACCGCCCTTCGCCGTCCGCCTACTTCAGCGCCAGCAGCAGCGTGTCCGACGGCGAGGACCAGACCGGCCGGACCTCCGCGAAGCCCTTCTCGCGCAGCACGCGCACGTGCCATGCCGCGGAGGGCGTGTCGCCGTCGGCGTGCTCGCCGTAGATCTCGAACCGGCGGGCCGTCGGCTCCGCCAGGACCGGGTCCTGTGCGGCCAGCCGCCACCACTCGGCCCAGTCCGGGACGCCGCCGGCCCTGGCTTGTTCCATGCGCGCGTGCCGCTGCGCGCGCTCGGCGGCGTTGATCCGCGGGGTGGTCTCGTCGATCATGTGGTCCGCGTTCATGAAGACACCGCCGTCGCGGACGAGTTCCGCGACCGATCCGTAGAGGGCGGCGAGGGGTTCGCTGTGCAGCCAGTGCAGGGCCGTGGCGGTCAGGACGGCGTCGTAGGAGTCGTACGGCAGTTTCGCCGTCCAGTCGGGGTCCTTCAGGTCGGCGGTGACGAAGGAGACCCGCTCGTCGCCCTCGAAGGTGCCCCGCGCGATGGTGAGCAGCGCCGGGTCGAGGTCGACGCCGGTGCTGGTGGCCCCGGGGAAGCGGGCGAGCAGGCGGGCGGTGACGCTGCCGGTGCCGCAGGCGAGGTCCAGGACCCGCGGCGCGGGGCCCACGAGGGCCTCCACCATGTCGAGCATGATGCGGAAGCGGTCCTCGCGGTCGGGCATGTACCACTCCTGCTGCCGGTCCCAGCTCTCCTGCCACGCCCGCCAGTTGGTCCCCACAGCGGTGATGTCCGTGTGCGTGTCCGTCATCGTTGCCCTCCCCGACCCCTGCCGCGTAATACCCTGGAAGCACGACCGTCTGTTACAGGTCGCGCTCGTGACCATAGAGCACCCGCGTAAGGACTACAAGTGGAACTGGCCTATTACTCGGACTACGCCGTGCGTCTCGTCAACAGCGAGGAACCGGCCCGGGGCAAGGACACCCTGACGTCGGTGGAGGCGGTCCGGGAACTGTTCGGCGCCAACGCCTCGGCCGGCCGCCGCGCCGCCGAGGCCGACGTCACCCGATTCCGTTCGGTGCGAGCCCGGCTGCGCGCGGTCTTCGAGGCGGCCGACCAGGGCGACGAGACCCTGGCGGTCGCGCTGCTGAACTCGCTGCTGCTGGAGTTCCCGGTGAGCCCGCAGATCTCCGGGCACGACCACCGGGACGAGGACGGCCGCCCGCTGTGGCACATGCACCTGGCGGACCACCCGTCCAACGCCACGGCCGGCTACGCGGCCATAGCGGCGATGGGCCTGGCCTTCCACCTGACGGAGTACGGCGTCGACCGCCTCGGACTGTGCGAGGCCGCACCGTGCCGCAACGCCTACCTGGACACCTCGACCAACCGTTCGCGCCGCTACTGCTCCGACCGCTGCGCCACCCGCGCCAACGTGGCCGCCTACCGCGCCCGCAAGCGCCTGGAGGCCGACCGGGCGGTCAGGACGGGCCTGGCGGCCGACAGCACCCAGCGCACCAGCGCCAGCGGCGAGCGCTGAGCGGGCCGGCGCGGCCGGTAGCGGAACCATGCCTTCCCGAGGACCAGCTCCTCCGGCACGGTGCCGTAGTCGGTGCTGTCACCCCCGGCGTAGGTGTTGTCCGCGAGCACCCACCAGCCGCCCTCGCGCCGCTCGGCCGCACGCTTGACGACCAGCAGGTCCTGCTGGAAGGGGTGCCGCAGGACGACCACGTCACCCGGTCGGATCCGGGCTCCGTACTGCACCACGAGCCGGTCCCCGTGATACAGCGTGGGCACCATGGACGGCCCGGTCACCTCGGCCAGCCCGAAAGGCAGCACGGCAGCCCTGCGCTCGGTCTCCTGCGACAGCTCCGGCATCCCCGGCACCTCCCCGGTCCGTTCCTCCACCAGTCTCAGTCTGACCCTGGACTTTTGTCCTAAGCCCATGGGGGCACTCGCGAAAACACGCCTGGCAGGGAGTAATGTCCCACCTGAGAAGACGATCACGAGGAAGGAACGCTCCATGCTTTCCCGCCTGTTTGCCCCCAAGGTCAAGGTCAGCGCGCACTGCGACCTGCCCTGCGGCGTGTACGACCCGGCCCAGGCCCGCATCGAGGCGGAGTCGGTGAAGGCCGTCCAGGAGAAGATGGCCGGCAACGACGACCCGCACTTCCAGGCGCGTGCCACCGTCATCAAGGAGCAGCGCGCCGAGCTGGCCAAGCACCACGTCTCCGTGCTGTGGAGCGACTACTTCAAGCCCCCGCACTTCGAGAAGTACCCGGAGCTGCACCAGCTGGTCAACGACACGCTGAAGGCCATCTCCGCCGCCAAGGCCTCCACCGACCCGGCCACGGGTCAGAAGGCGCTGGACTACATCGCCCAGATCGACAAGATCTTCTGGGAGACCAAGAAGGCCTGAACCAGAGGCCTTGTCCGATGACTCGCGGTCGGTGCATCACCGCGGGTCGCCGAGGACCGTGAGGGGTCCGGCCGGTTTCCGGTCGGACCCCTTCGCGCTGTCCGGGACACGCCGGCCGGACGCCCCGGCCAGGAACGTGCGGGCGCCCCGCCCGGGAGCGTTCCGGACGGCTGCCCCGACGCCGGCGTCGGCGTCCGCGGACCCGACCGCGGCCCGCGGTCGTCGATCCACCGGCCCCGGCGCCGCGCCGCACACCCGGGTGCCAGGTCCTCGAGCCGCCGCCCGGCCCGCCCGTCCGGGTGCCGGGGCAACGCCCCGGCGAGGAGCGCCCGGCGGGGAAGGCGCCGCCTCGGCCGTCCCGGACCTGGCGCGCGCGGACACCGCCACCGCCCGCTCCCGGCAGGAGTGCCCGGGCGCGGCCGACGACATCGGCCACCCCTGCCGGACCGTGCTGCGCAACCCGTCCGGCGGTCCGTGCCGCCCGACCCGGGCACGGCCCGGGGACGGACGGGCCGTCCGCGGCCCGACGCGGCCGACACGGCGGCCGCTCCACCGGTGGCCGCCTCCCGGAGCGGTCACTTCCTGCGGTACGTCCGCACCAGCACCCCGTTGGCGAAGGAGCGCGTCTCCTCCAGGTCGAACTCCGAGACGGCGAAGCCGGAGCCGAACATCGGCATGCCGGAGCCGAGGACGATCGGGTAGGTCTTGACGACGAGCTCGTCGATCTCCTGGATCAGCTCACCGGCCAGCCGCGAGCCGCCGCAGAGGTAGATGTCGAACCGGCTGTCCTCCGCCTTCAGTTCGCGGACGCGTTCGACCAGGTCGGTGGAGATGATCCGCACGTTCGGGTCCGGGGACTCGGTCAGGGTGCGGGAGGCGACGTATTCGCGCAGATGGGCGTAGGGGCTGGTGATGCCCTCCTTGAGGGCCAGGTCGTAGCTGGCCCGTCCCTGTACGACCGTGTCGAACCGCTTGTTCGCCAGGTCGTCGACGCCGAGAGCCCGACGGCCGTGGGTGGCCAGGGTCTCCGGGAACTCCGCCGTCAGGAAGGCGAGGAACTCCTCGTCGACGAAGGGGAAGAACATCCGCGCATCGCCGCTCGGGTCTCCGATGAAGCCGTCGACGGAGCAGGCGATGAAGTAGGTGAGCTTTCGCAAACCGGTCTCTTTCCGTAGGCTGTGCGAACCACTTCGCTTGTAGTGCTTCAGTTGTAGTACTTCAACTGTAGTGGTTGCAAGGGTTTTTCGCGGGCCCGAACAAGTGAGAGAGGGGATTCCACATGGCCGGCAATCCGCAACGGCGGACGGCCCTGGTCGACGCCGGGGTCGAGGTGCTCGCACGCGAGGGCGCGCGCGGGCTGACGTTCCGCGCGGTCGACGCCGAGGCCGGGGTGCCGGTGGGCACCGCCTCGAACTACTTCACCTCACGCGACGACCTGCTGCGCCAGATCGACGCCCGGCTGCACAGCCGTCTCGCGCCCGACCCGGAGGTGATCGCCGAACTCCTGGACCGCCCCAAGGACCGCGCCCTGGTCGCGGCGTTCATGCACGACCTGCTGGCCCGGGCGACCCGTGACCACACCGGCTACCTGGCCCTGCTGGAAATGCGCCTGGAGGCCACACGACGCCCCGAACTGCACGCCTCCTACACCAAGTCGGTGCGCGGCGACCTGGAGGAGGCCATCGAGTTCCACCGGGCGGCGGGGCTGCCCGGCGGCGACGAGACCGTGACGGTGCTCTATCTCGCCGTGCTCGGCCTGCTGGTGGAGCACCTGACCCTGCCGGGCGTCCTGGACGGCGTCCTGCCCGGCGTGAGCGTGCCCGAGGCACTGGTGGACCGCATCGTCACGGTGATCGTGCCGGAGGGTCGGGTCCCCCCGTCCGGATGACCCGGGCCCGCGTGTCCCGGCGCCGCTCCCCGGTCCGGGCCGGCCGGGAGGAGGTACTTCAGGATGCCGACGGCCGCCGGGTGCGCGGCTCCCGCCACATCGGCCACATCCGCGGGCCGTCCGGCAGGTCGAGGGCGCGGCCGGTGAAGGCGAACCCCAGGCGCTCGTAGAGCTTGGCGCTGCGGGCGCTGCTGGCCTCCAGATAGGCGGGCAGACCCTCGCGGTCGCAGCGGCCGAGAACGTGCCGGACGAGCGCGCCACCCAGACCCTCGCCCTGCCGGTCGGGTGCGACGCCGATCATCCACAGGTACTCGTGGGCGCGGTCCCTGGGATGCGACTCGACGACCAGCCGGGTGATCTCCTCCACCCTCGGGTTCGCCGGGTCTACGGCCTCCCGCAGCCGGACCGCCTCGTCGGTCGCACCAGAAGCGCCGGACCCCTCGGCGCCGTCCGCCGTCCCGGGGCCGTCGGCCGGCACCGACAGCCACAGCGCGCACGCGGCGCCGTCCTCGGTGAGGTCGATGCGCCCCTCGGCGAGCACCACGTCGGTGAAGGCGGCCATCAGCCGGTGGTGGGTCGTACGGCGGTACTCCTCACCGGGAAACACCCAACCGCTCACCGGATCGTCCTGGAAGGCCGCGTCCAGCAGCCGGACGATCAGTTCACGGTCGTCTGCCCCAGCCGGCCGGATCCCCACACCCATCTTCCGCCCCTCCACCTCAAAAAGCCTCAGGCGTACGGGTGTTGAGCGTACTCGGCGCACAGGGGGGGCGGGTCGGGGAGCGGGCCCCGCACACCGTGGGGCAGTGCGGGGCCCGCCGGGCCGGAGCCCTGGGCGGCCGTACGGGGTCAGGAGCCGTACGGTCCCGGGGACTCCGGGGTCTGCGTGCCCCACGCCGACGGCGGACTGCTCCGTCCGGAAACGATCAGGACCGCTACGACCCGAGCCGGAGGTGTCCCGGCGTGGCGGTGCGGGCGAGGCGGCCCGGCCGGAGCCGTCCGGGCGGAACGGGCCGGACAGTCGCCGGACCGGACAGTCGCCGGACCGGGCAGTCCACGGGCGGCCCGGCCCCGCGCCGGGGGTTCCGGTGGAGCCGTCCCGTCGTCGGGGGCGGCGTCAGTTGGTCCGTCTGGTCACGAACTCCGCCAGGGCCAGCAGACCGCCCGCGGCAGCGGGGTCCGGCACGGCGCGCGACAGCTCGTGGACGGCCTGGGCCATCCGGTCGGCCGCCTGGGACTGCGCCCAGTCCCGGCCGCCCGCACGCTCCACGACCAGCGCGGCACGCTCCTCCTCTCCTTCCTGGTGGGGCCGGGCGTACAGCTCGGCGAGTTCGGCGGCGGCCGGTGTGCCGGAGGTCAGCGCGGCGACCACGGGGAGGGACTTCTTGCGGGCGGCGAGGTCCGCCCCGGCCGGCTTGCCGGTGCGGCCGGGATCACCCCATATGCCGATCACGTCGTCGATGAGCTGGAACGCGAGCCCGGCCTGCCGGCCGAATCCGTCCAGCGCCGCCACTTCCTCCTCGGCCGCCCCGGCGTACAGCGCGCCGACGGCGCAGGCGCAGCCCAGCAACGCCCCCGTCTTGGCCTCGGCCATGGCGAGCACCTCGGGGAGGGTGACCTCCTGCGGAGGACGCCGTTCCAACGCCGTGTCCGCGTGCTGGCCCGCGCACAGCTCGACGACGCAGGCGGCGAGCCGGGCGACGGCGGTCGGCGCCGCCGGATGCGGGTCCTCGGCGAGCAGCCCCAGGGCCAGTGCCTGCAGGGCGTCCCCGGCGAGGATGGCGTCGGCGTCGCCGAACACCGTCCACACAGTGGGCCGGTGCCGGCGGGTGGTGTCCCGGTCCATCACGTCGTCGTGCAGCAGCGTGAAGTTGTGGACCAGTTCCACCGCGGCGGCCGCCCGCGCGGCCGCCGCCCGCGCCCCGGGGCCGCCGAGCGCGTCGGCCGCGGCCAGCACCAGCGCCGGACGGATCGCTTTGCCCGCAGGTCCCGCGGCGGGTCTGCCGTCCGCGTGCTCCCAGCCGAAGTGGTAGCTCGCGATCCGGCGCATGGACGCCGGCAGCGAGGCGACCGCCGAGCGCAGTTCCGGGTCCACCGACGCCCGGGCCCGGTCGAGGATCACTGCCGCGTCGGGTCCGTCGAGGACGCCCGGCGTCCCGTCGCCGGGACCGCCGGCGGCGGGCCGGGGGAACGGCTCGGCCGGTGCCGGACCTCCCGGCCGCGCCGTCGCCGCGGTGCGCCTTGGCCCGGGCAGGCGTGGTGTCGTCCCCGTCATGAACTCGGCCATCCGCTCCCCCTCGGCACATCCGCGGACACGGGCGTCTGCGCTGCCGGTCCGGTACGCCCGACGGGCCCCGTCCGGGCCGGTGGGCGGGGACACCGGGCACCGGCGAGCGGTCTCAGCGCCAACGGCCGACCTCGATGTTCTCCAGGACGCCCAGCGCGTCCGGCACCAGCACCGCCGCCGAGAAGTAGGACGTCACCAGGTACTTGATGACGGCCTGCTCGTTGATGCCCATGAACCGCACGGACAGGCTCGGCTCGATCTCGTCCGGGATGCCCTTCGCGCGCAGTCCGATGACGCCCTGCTCCTCCTCGCCGAGACGCATGGCGATGATCGAGCTGGTCCGGGCCTCGGTGACCGGGATCTTGTTGCACGGGAAGATCGGCACCCCGCGCCAGGTCGGGATGCGGTTGCCGCCCATGTCGATGGTCTCGGGAACCAGCCCCCGCTTGTTCAGCTCGCGGCCGAACGCCGCGATCGCCCGCGGATGGGCGAGGAAGAGCTTGGTGCCGCGGCGCCTGCTCAGCAGCTCGTCCATGTCGTCGGGGCCCGGCACGCCGTCGTGCGGCTGGATCCGCTGGTCGTACTCGCAGTTGTGCAGCAGCCCGAACTCGCGGTTGTTGACCAGCTCGTGCTCCTGGCGCTCCTTCAACGCCTCGACGGTCAGCCGGAGCTGCTGCTCCGTCTGGTTCATCGGCTGGTTGTAGAGGTCGGCCACCCGCGAGTGGATGCGCAGGACGGTCTGGGCGATGCTCAGTTCGTACTCGCGGGGCCGGGCCTCGTAGTCGACGAAGGTGTGCGGGATGTCCGGCTCACCGCTGTGGCCCGCGGAGAGGTCGACCGCCTTCTCGCCGTACTTGTTGGTGCGCTGCCCCGGGATCGAGCGCAGCCGCCGGAGGTGGTCACGCAGCGAGTCCGCGCGCTCGGCGACCTGTTCGAAGTCGTGCCGGGACAGCACCAGGACGGTGCACGCGGTCGCCGCGCGCGCCGAGTACTCCCAGATGGCGTCGGGGTCGAGCAGCGCCTGCTCGCCGAAGTAGGCGCCGTCGGCGAGGAAACCGAGGACCTGGTCGTCGCCGTACGGACCGGTGCCGACCTTGTCGACCCTGCCGTGCGCGAGCAGGTAGACCTCCTCCGACTGGTTGCCGAACGAGGCGATCACCTGGCCGGCGCCGACCTCGCGCTGCCGGCAGCGCTGGGCGAGCTCGGAGAGCACGTCGTCGTCCTCGTACCCCCGCAGTGCCGGCAGTTCGCCGAGCTCGGCGGGGATCACCTCGACACGGTCGCCCGTCTTGACGAAGGTGATCCTGCCGTCGCCGACGGCGTAGGTGAGCCGCCGGTTCACCCGGTAGGTGCCGCCCTGCACGTCGACCCATGGCAACATGCGCAGCAGCCAGCGCGAGCTGATCTCCTGCATCTGGGGTACGGACTTGGTGGTGGTGGCCAGGTTCCGCGCGGCCGCCGTGCCGAGGCTCTGCTGCGGCCGGTCCTGCTCCGAACGGACCTCTTCGCCTACCGACATAGAGAATTGCCCTCCCGCTCATGCCCGGCCCGCGATCGGAGCCGGGCATCGATTTGCATGCGCCAGCCTTCCATCACGCACCGTGCTCGTGCTATTACCCGAAAGAGCGGGAATGGATCACCGTCGGCCCGGGCAGAGATGGGTGCCCGTCCAGGCCGGCGGGGGCCGACCGGGCGCCTGCCCGCTCGCCCGCGGGCCGGCGGGGGTCGGTCCTGAGAGACGGTCTCCGCCCCGCTTCCGGCCCTCCCTCCCGGGCTTCGCCCCCGGTCCACGCGCCGCCTCCCCGGCCCGGCGCCGTTTCCCGCGGCCCACGCACCCCGCCCGCCGTCCCCTGCGCTCCACCACCGCCCGGCGGAGACAATGGCCGGCGGAGACAATGGCCGGGTGACCAGCTCCGCCGCTCCCGATCCCGCCGCGCTCTCCCCCCGCCTGCCCTCCCCCCTGCAGGAACTGACCGACGACCGGTTCGCCCGGCGCGGCCTGCGGCTGCTCCTCAAGCGCGACGACCTGATCCACCCTGAACTGATCGGCAACAAGTGGCGCAAGCTCGCCCCGAACCTGCGGGCCGCGGCCGGCCGGACGATCGTCACCTTCGGCGGCGCCTACTCCAACCACCTGCGGGCCACCGCCGCCGCGGGCCGCGTCCTAGGCCTGCCCACGGTCGGCGTGGTCCGCGGCCAGGAGCTCGCCGACCGCCCCCTCAACCCCTCGCTGGCCCGGTGCGTGGCCGACGGGATGCGGTTGCACTTCGTCGACCGCGCGACGTACCGGCGCAAGACCGAGCGGGAGACGCTCGCCGCCGTGCTGCGCGCGGTCGGGGCGCGGGACGCCCACGTCGTACCGGAGGGCGGCAGCAACACCGCGGCCGTGCGCGGCTGCCGTGCGCTCGGCGAGGAACTCGGTGATCACGCCGATGTCGTCGCGGTGGCCTGCGGTACCGGCGGCACCCTCGCCGGGCTCGCCGCCGGGCTGCCCCCCGGCCGGCGCGCCCTGGGCGTACCGGTCCTCAAGGGCGGCTTCCTGGGCGCCGACGTGCAGGCCCTCCAGGAGCGGGCCTTCGGTTCCCGCCGGGGCACGTGGTCGCTCGACGACCGCTTCCACTTCGGCGGCTACGCCCGCACCACTGCGGAACTCGACGCCTTCGCCGAGGACTTCTCCACCCGCCACGGCGTCCCCGTCGAGCGCCTTTACGTCGCCAAACTGCTGTACGCCCTGGTCGCCCTGGCGGACGAGGACGCCTTCGCGCGCGGGACGACGATCGCCGCGGTCGTCACCGGCCGCCCCTTCCCGGAACGGCCCTGAGCCACGCGCCGTCCGGGCGACCCCTCACGCGGCCTCCCGGTGGACGGCCGCCTCCTCCAGGTCCAGCCTGCGCAGCAGGGTGCGCAGCATCTCGTCGTCGATGTAGCGGCCGTCGCGCAGCCGTACGAAGACGGCACGCTCGACGCCGATCATGTCCCGTGTCAGGCGCCGGTAGGTGTCGTCGACCGATTCGCCGGTGACGGGGTTCGTCTGGCCCAGGCGTTCCCACACGGCGTTGCGGCGGCGCTCCAGGACCGAGCGCAGCCGTTCGGCCAGCGGCGGGGGCAGGGTGTTGCGCTCGTCGGCGAGCAGTTCCGCCAGGCGCCGCTCGGCGGCCAGGGAGGCCTGCGCCTGGGCGTTCGCCTCGGCCAGTGTGGCGGCCTGTGCGTCGTGGCCGGGGAACTTCAGCAGGCGGATCAGCGGGGGCAGGGTCAGACCCTGCACGACCAGTGTGCCGATGACCGTCGTGAAGGTCAGGAAGAGGAGCATGTTGCGCTGCGGGAAGGGCCCGCCGCCGTGCACCGTGACCGGGATGGAGAAGGCGATGGCCAGTGACACCACTCCCCGCATCCCGGCCCAGCCGGTGACCATCGCCCCTCGCCAGGTGGGGTTCGCCTCCCGTTCCCGCACCCGCCGGGACAGCAGCCGGGGCAGGAACGTCGCCGGGTACACCCATACGAACCGGGCCGCGACGACCACCAGGAAGACGGCGGTCGCGTACCAGGCGGCGTCGATGCCCGCGTACGCCTCGAGCCCCCGCACGACGACCGGCAGTTGCAGCCCGATGAGGGCGAACACCGCCGACTCCAGGACGAACGCCACCATCTTCCACACCGCCTCCTCCTGGAGCCGGGTGGCGAAGTCGACCTCCCACGCGCGGTGTCCGAGGTAGAGGGCGACCGTCACGACGGCGAGCACGCCGGAGGCGTGCACCTGCTCGGCGACGCCGTAGGCGACGAACGGGATCAGCAGGGAGAGGGTGTTCTGCAGCAGCGCCTCCGTCAGGCGGGTGCGCAGCCAGTGGAGCGGCGCCATCAGCACCAGCCCCACGCCGACGCCGCCGACCGCCGCGACCAGGAACTCCTCCACTCCGCCGGCCCAGGTCGCGCTCGCGCCGACCGCCGCGGCCAGCGCCACCTTGTAGGCGGTGATCGCGGTGGCGTCGTTGAGCAGGGACTCGCCCTGGAGGATCGTGGTGATCCGCGAGGGCAGTCCGACCCGGCGGGCCACCGCGGTGGCCGCCACCGCGTCCGGCGGCGCCACCACGGCGCCCAGCACCAGCGCCGCCGTCAGCGGCAGCCCCGGCACGATCAGATAGGCGGCCCAGCCGACCGCGAAGGTCGCGAAGAGCACGTAGCCGACCGAGAGCAGCGCCACGGGCCGAAGCTGGGCGCGCAGGTCCAGGTAGGAGCTGTCGATGGCCGACGTGTACAGCAACGGGGGCAGCAGCAGCGGCAGGACCACCTCGGGGTCGAGGGTGTAGTCGGGGACCCCGGGGACGTAGGAGACGGCCAGTCCGGCGGCGACCAGCAGCAGCGGCGCCGGCACCGGGGTGCGCCGGGCCGCCCCGGCCACCGCGGCGCTGCCCGCCACCAGCAGGAGCAGCGGCATCACATCCATCGTTCTCGTCCCACCCTCTTGTTCCGCGCGGTCACCCGCGCGCCCGTCGTAATCTGGCAATCATGAAACAGTGCACGCACACCGGCACGCTGCCGCACCCGGAGCCCGACCCCCGCAGCGAGACGTGCCTGGAGTGCCTGGCGGACGGCACGCACCCGGTGCAGTTGCGGCTGTGCCTGACCTGTGGCCACGTGGGGTGCTGCGACTCCTCGCCGCACCAGCACGCGACGAAGCACCACAAGGACACCGGGCACCCGGTGATGCGGACGTTCGAACCCGGCGAGGACTGGCGCTGGTGCTTCGTCGATCACGTGCTGGTGTGACCAGGATCGCGGACGGTTCGACCGTCTGACGTCTGGGTACGTCAACCCGGCGCGCGCTGTTCCCTTTTGAGGCCGCCGAACCCCTAGCCACGGAGCGTATCCGCGTGTTTACTATGAGTGACAGTGGGGTTGGGGTCCCGGGACAGTAATGTCGAGAGCGCGGTAGCGTCACCGCTGAACGACGCATCGCGTGACCCGGGGGGCGACCCTCGGCCCCGAGAAAGCTTGTACCACCTTGGAGGTGAGGGTGTCCCAGATCGCAGGCGAGCCCGCGGCGAACCAGGACTTCGTGGAGGTCCGGCTGCCGGCTGCGGGTGCCTACCTGTCGGTGCTGCGGACGGCCACGGCCGGCCTCGCGGCCCGTTTGGACTTCACCCTCGACGAGATCGAGGACCTGCGCATCGCGGTGGACGAGGCCTGCGCGATCCTGCTCCAGCAGGCCGTGCCCGGCTCTGTGCTCAGCTGTGTCTTCCGGCTGGTCGACGACTCGCTGGAGGTCACCGTCTCGGCCCCCACCACGGACGGTCACGCCCCCTCGCGGGACACGTTCGCCTGGACCGTCCTGTCCGCTCTCGCGGGCAAGGTCTCCTCCGCCGTGGACGAGGACAAGACCGTTTCGATCAGCCTCTACAAACAGCGCGGCGCGGGACCCGGGCCGGCGTGAGGAACGGGGACGGGCCGGTGCGTGACGAAGAGCGCGGCACACGGGAGCTGCCGCCCGAGGGCGGGCTTCCGCTCCGCACGGACGGGGCGTCCGGGGTGCCGGACGCGGACGCTCCGGGCGGCCCGACGGGGGCCTCGGAGCCGGTCGGCGGCATCGACGGGATTCCCGAGCAGGCCAGGCCGCACCCGGAAGACGACCCGGTGGGTCCCGTCCTGCCGGGCGAGCAGCCGGACGACGCCGTGCGGGGCACGCCTCCACCGGCGCGGAGCGGGGCCTCCGCCGGCCATGGGGGCCCCTCCCCCCGGTCCAGGCCGAGGGAGGGGGCGAGGGCTCGGGGAAGGGCGACGGGCGGGACGATGAGCGAGCACGAGCGGAACTCCGAGGACGACGCCCAGAGCGTCCCGGGCGTGCACGGCACGCGGCACGACTCCCGGGACCGCGGTGGCGCCCGCGCGATGTTCGTGGAGCTGCGCGCCCTGAAGGAGGGCAGTCCGCAGTACGCGGAGCTGCGCAACCAGCTGGTCCGCATGCACCTCCCGCTCGTCGAGCACCTCGCACGCCGCTTCCGCAACCGCGGGGAGCCGCTGGACGACCTGACCCAGGTCGCCACCATCGGGCTGATCAAGTCGGTCGACCGGTTCGACCCGGACCGCGGCGTGGAGTTCTCGACGTACGCGACCCCGACGGTCGTCGGTGAGATCAAGCGGCACTTCCGGGACAAGGGCTGGGCGGTGCGAGTGCCGCGCCGGCTCCAGGAGCTCCGGCTCTCGCTCACCACGGCGACGGCCGAGCTGTCCCAGCTGCACGGCCGCTCCCCCACGGTGCACGAGCTCGCCGAGAAGCTCGCCATCTCCGAGGAGGAGGTCCTGGAGGGCCTGGAGTCGGCCAACGCGTACTCCACGTTGTCCCTGGACGTCCCCGACACGGACGACGAGTCGCCGGCGGTCGCGGACACCCTCGGCGCGGAGGACGAGGCACTGGAGGGCGTGGAGTACCGGGAGTCGCTCAAGCCGCTGCTGGAGGACCTCCCGCCGCGCGAGAAGCGCATCCTGCTGCTGCGCTTCTTCGGCAACATGACCCAGTCGCAGATCGCGCAGGAGGTCGGCATCTCGCAGATGCACGTGTCCCGTCTGCTGGCCCGCACCCTGGCCCAGCTGCGGGAGAAGCTGCTGGTGGAGGAGTAGCCCGGCGGTCGCACGGCCGCCGGTGCGCGCGACGGGAACGCCGCCTAGCGCTGCCCGGGCTCCCCGGTGCGGCCCGGACCCCTGATGCCGAGCGCCTGGGTCGTCGCCGGGTTGACGAGCAGGACCAGTGCGGCCACCGCCACGGCCGCCAGCGCGATGCCGGCCGGGACGGCCACGCTGTCCGCCTTGAGCAGGCTGTAGGCGACGGGCAGCGCCATGATCTGTGTGATGACGGCCGGCCCCCGGCTCCAGCCGCGCCGCAGCAGCAGCCCCCGGGCGGCCAGCAGCGGCAGCAGCGCGAGCACGAGCACGGTGATCCCGCCCGTGACGGCCTGCTGCCGGTCGCTCCCGTCGCCCGTGACGCCGAGGACGAGCATCCAGACCCCGCCGGCGAGCAGCGCGAGCGCCTCCAGCGCGCACAGCGCCGCGGCGCCGGTCAGCCGCCGCGGGCGCGGTCCGGTGGTGGTCTCGACGACGGGGCTCTGCTCACTGCTCACCCCAGCAGGGTAGCCCTCGCGCCCGCGCGGGGGCCCGCGCGGCCCGGGCCGCCGTGTCCAGGGTCACGTGCCCGCCTCTTACCCGATCCCTACCTCGGCCTGGGCCGAGTACTGCCCAGTAGGTACGCTGCAACCCATGCGTGCACTTCTCGTGGTCAATCCGGCGGCAACCACCACAAGCGCACGTACGCGCGACGTCCTGATCCACGCGCTCGCCAGCGAGATGAAGCTGGAGGCGGTCACCACCGAGTACCGCGGCCACGCGCGCGACCTGGGCAGGCAGGCCGCCGACAGCGACGACGTCGACCTGGTCGTGGCCCTCGGCGGCGACGGCACCGTCAACGAGGTCGTCAACGGCCTGCTGCACCGGGGCCCGGACCCCGCGCGCCTGCCCCGCCTCGCCGTGGTGCCCGGCGGCTCCACCAACGTCTTCGCGCGCGCCCTGGGGCTGCCCAACGACGCCGTGGAGGCCACCGGGGCGATCCTGGACGCCCTGCGCGAGGGCAGTGAGCGCACGGTCGGCCTCGGCCTGGCGTCCGGAACGCCCGGCACCGAGGACGCCGCCGTGCCCGAGCGCTGGTTCACCTTCAACGCCGGGCTGGGCTTCGACGCGGGCGTGGTCGGACGCGTGGAGCAGCAGCGGGAGCGCGGCAAGAAGTCCACGCACGCCCTGTACGTGCGCCAGGTGGTCCGCCAGTTCCTCGGCGAGCAGAATCGCCGGCACGGCGCGATCACGCTGGAACGGGCCGGCGAGGACCCGGTCGCCGATCTGGTGGTCGCCATAGTGTCGAACACCTCGCCGTGGACGTATCTCGGCAATCGCCCGATGTACACGTCGCCTAAGGCCTCGTTCGACACGGGGCTCGACGTGCTCGGTCTCAGCCGTCTGTCGACGGCCGCGGTTGCCCGGTATGGCACCCAGTTGCTCACTTCGTCCCCGGAGCGCGGACCCCAGGGAAAGCACGCTCTCTCCCTGCATGATCTGAGCCGCTTCACCTTGCAATCGAAGGTGCCGCTCCCCCTCCAGATGGACGGCGACCACCTGGGACTGCGTACGAGCGTGACGTTCACAGGCGTACGCCGTGCACTGCGTGTGATTGTGTGAGCGGAAGGGCCCAAAGTCCTTTCACTCGAACGTTTAGGCAAGGATCCACCCCATGGAAGTACGGCTGTGACCTAGTCGACACCGAGGAATCAAAAAAAACTTTCCGGAAGGGGTTGTATCCGCCGCCGAGGTTTGCGAGTCTCTACGTGGTGATCGGGGCGGCCCGCTACATGGGCCCCAGAGATCACCGGAACCCCTCTTCAATCCACAGGACCACGCCAGGGATACCTGACGGTCGGCCCTTCACTTGTTGAGGGATTCGTGAAAGCGTTCACATTCACAAGCAACTTGCACGTAATACCAAGAGAGGTAGCAGCCATGGACTGGCGTCACAACGCCGTTTGCCGCGAGGAAGACCCCGAGCTCTTCTTCCCCATCGGCAACACCGGTCCTGCGCTGCTGCAGATCGAGGAAGCCAAGGCCGTCTGCCGTCGCTGCCCGGTTATCGAGCAGTGCCTGCAGTGGGCGCTCGAGTCCGGTCAGGACTCCGGCGTCTGGGGTGGTCTCAGCGAGGACGAGCGCCGCGCAATGAAGCGCCGTGCCGCCCGCAACCGGGCCCGTCAGGCCTCCGCCTGACAACAGCCACCCCGCTGACAGCCTGAGCTTGGCGGCGCGTACAGCGAGTACGCATCTCCCGCCCCCGAGCCGCAGCGCGCAGTACCCCCCGATGGTTCCCCCCGCTCTCCGAGCAGGGGGCGCCTGAGTCGACAGGGGAAAGCACGAGCGACTAGCCCCGGACCCGCCAGGGTCCGGGGCTCTTTGCTGTGCCCGCGAGGTGCGGGGGCACGGCGGGCGCACGGGGCCCCGCCCGGCCCCGTGCGGGGCCGCGGCGCGACCGAGGGCACCTGCCGTGCCCCCACCGGAGTAGACCGCCGGGACCGGCCCCTCGGGCCGCTCCCCCGCGCCACCGCTACTTGTGCGCCTGGACCGGGATGTCGAGGATCACGCGCGTGCCCCGCTCCGGGGCCGGGACCATGTCGAAGGCGCCGCCCAGCTCCCCCTCGACCAGGGTGCGCACGATCTGCAGGCCGAGGTTGCCGGAACGGTGCGGGTCGAAGTCCTCGGGCAGGCCCACACCGTCGTCCTGGACGGTGACCAGCAGCCGGGCCTCGCGCGAGGTGCCGCCGCGGACGGCGGAGACCTCGACCGTGCCGGTGTCGCCCTGGCGGAAACCGTGCTCCAGCGCGTTCTGAAGAACCTCGGTCAGCACCATCGACAGCGGGGTCGCGACCTCGGCGTCCAGGATCCCGAACCGGCCGGTGCGCCGGCCGGTCACCTTGCCCGGCGAGATCTCCGCGACCATCGCCAGCACCCGGTCGGCGATCTCGTCGAACTCCACCCGCTCGTCCAGGTTCTGGGACAGCGTCTCGTGCACGATGGCGATCGACCCGACCCGGCGCACGGCCTCCTCCAGGGCCTCCCGGCCGCGCTCGGAGCCGATCCGCCGGGCCTGGAGGCGCAGCAGGGCGGCCACCGTCTGGAGGTTGTTCTTGACCCGGTGGTGGATTTCCCGGATCGTCGCGTCCTTGGTGATCAACTCACGTTCGCGACGGCGCAGTTCCGTGACGTCCCGGAGCAGGACCAGCGAACCGATGCGGGTGCCCTTGGGCTTGAGCGGGATGGCCCGGAACTGGATCACCCCGTCGCTGGCCTCGATCTCGAACTCGCGGGGCGCCCAGCCGCTCGCCAGCTTCACCAGCGCCTCGTCCACCGGGGCGCGGGACGGGGCGAGTTCGGCCGTGGCCTCGCCGAGGTGGTGGCCCACGAGGTCGGCGGCCAGGCCCAGGCGGTGGTAGGCGGACAGCGCGTTCGGCGAGGCGTAGTGGACGACGCCGTCCGCGTCCAGCCGGATGAGACCGTCGCCGACACGGGGCGAGGCGTCCATGTCGACCTGCTGGTCGGGGAACGGGAAGGAGCCCGCCGCGATCATCTGCGCCAGGTCCGAGGCGCTCTGCAGATACGTCAGCTCCAGCCGGCTCGGGGTGCGCACGGTGAGCAGGTTGGTGTTGCGCGCGATGACGCCGAGGACGCGTCCCTCGCGCCGCACCGGGATCGACTCGACCCGGACCGGGACCTCCTCGCGCCACTCCGGGTCGCCCTCGCGCACGATCCGGCCCTCGTCGAGCGCCGCGTCCAGCATGGGGCGGCGGCCGCGCGGGACGAGGTGACCGACCATGTCGTCCTGGTAGGAGGTGGGGCCGGTGTTGGGCCGCATCTGGGCGACGGAGACGTAGCGGGTGCCGTCCAGCGTGGGCACCCACAGGACCAGGTCGGCGAAGGAGAGGTCGGAGAGCAGCTGCCACTCCGAGACCAGCAGGTGGAGCCACTCGAGGTCGGAGTCGTCGAGGGCCGTGTGCTGGCGTACGAGTTCGTTCATGGAGGGCACGTCTGCGAGCGTACCCGGGCATTTGTGCGGTCCTGAAATACGCGGCTGTGGCTCGCTCCCGCAGGCCCCGGGGACACCCGCGGGCCGCGGCGCCTGAGAGGGACCCTCAACCCTCCCGGCACCGCAGCCCGGAGCAGTATCGGCCGCCAGGGTGTGCGGTCCCGGTCGGCCGAAGGATGAGGATCCGGGGCAGTCAGGGCAGAGAGCACCGGTTCCTCGGTCCGTCCTCCTGTGCGGGGAGGGCGGAGGCTCGTGCGTTCACATCTGGTGCGCGGGCGGTGCCGCGCGTGTTCCGCTGGTCGAGACTTCTCCTCGATTGTGGACTAGACCACTTGCGCCTGTCCATGAGCAGGGAGGTGTTCGTTGTTCTTTCTTCACCGGTCGGACGCACCGACGGGGACGAACCGGCCGGCCGGTCGCGCCTTCCGGCGTCCCCACGCAGCAGCCTAGCCCGCCCCGCTCGGCCCCGGGGCCGGTTGGTCACGGCATTTTCCACGGGCGCCTCCGGTTCCTCCCGGCTCGCGCCGTCGCGCGCCCGCCGTGACGCGCCCCCGAGCGTCTCGGCCGGCACACCCCGGCGAGGCCGCCGGCGCCTCGCGGCGCGGGCGGTTCCCCCGCGGCGACGGCGGCCCGCGCACGGCCCATCGAGGCGGCGGCGCCCGCCCGTGGACCGTCGTGCGGTTCCTCCCCGTGGCGGCCGTCGGCAGCCCGTGCGGCACGGGGGCGGCCGGGGTGCCGGAACCGGGCCTCGCGGGGGCCATTCTGCTAGATTGGTCTAAACCACATGGCCCCTCGTTACCGGGTCCAGTCCTCTTCTCGGTTCTCCTCAGATCGGCAGGCCCAGCGTGGAAGTTGTCATCGTTCCGGACGCCGCAGCGGGCGGCGAGCTCATCGCCGAGGCCATGGCGCGGCTGCTGCGGAGGAAGCCCGACGCCCTGCTCGGCGTGGCCACGGGCTCGACCCCGCTGCCCGTCTACGAGGCGCTGGCGGCCAAGGTGCGCTCCGGCGCCGCGGACACCTCACGGGCGCGGATCGCCCAGCTCGACGAGTACGTGGGGCTGCCCGCCGACCACCCCGAGTCCTACCGCTCCGTCCTGCGGCGGGAGGTGCTGGAGCCGCTGGGGATCGGGATGGAGGCGTTCCTGGGTCCCGACGGCACCGCCGAGGACGTGCAGGCGGCGTGCGAGGACTACGACCGGGCGCTGGCCGGGGCCGGCGGTGTGGACCTCCAGCTGCTGGGCATCGGGACGGACGGGCACATCGGCTTCAACGAACCGTGCTCCTCCCTCGCCTCGCGGACCCGGATCAAGACGCTGACCGAGCAGACCCGGGTGGACAACGCGCGCTTCTTCGACGGTGACGTCGACCAGGTGCCGCACCACGTCATCACCCAGGGCATCGGGACCATCCTGGAGGCCCGGCACCTGGTGCTGCTGGCCACCGGCGAGGGGAAGGCCGACGCGGTCGCCGCGACCGTCGAGGGGCCGGTGGCGGCCGTCTGCCCGGCCTCCGCGCTGCAGCTCCACCCGCACGCCACGGTCGTCGTCGACGAGGCCGCGGCCACCAAGCTGAAGCTCGCCGACTACTTCCGCCACACCTACGCCAACAAGCCCGCGTGGCAGGGGATCTGACCGCGACGGCGACCACGCACGAAGGCGCCGGCCACCCCGAGGGGTGACCGGCGCCTTCGCCGTCTCAGGCCCGTACGCCCGCGATGACCTCCGCCGCCGCCCGGCCGCAGACTCGGGCCGCGCCGTGGGTGGCGATGTGCAGGGCGCCCCGGGGGGCCGCCTGGGGAACGCCCATCTCGACGACGACCGTGTCCGGACGGGCGGCGATCAGGGTGTCGAGGGCGGCCGCCATCCAGGGGTGCCGGTGCTCGTCGCGGACGACGGCGACCACTCGCCGCTCGCCGGCCGCCGCCAGCGCCGCGGGTCCCGCGTCCTCGCCGGTGAAGCTGCCCGTCCGGGTGCCGGGCAGCAGGCTCAGGAGTTCCGCGGCCACGCCCCAGGGGGTCTCGTCGCCGACCGCGATGTTGGCGACGGGGGTGAGCGCGGCGACGTAGGGCGGCTCGGTGAGCGCGGTGGAGTTCTCCGCCACGGTGACCCGCAGCGCGCGCCGGGCCGCCCTCAGCCCGACCTCGGGATCGGCCGCGTCCGGTGCCGCGGTCGCGCCGGCGGCTCCCGCGGTCGCGGTCCAGCGGGCGAGGGCGCGCACCCGTTCGGCGGCGTCCGCCAGCCGTTCCGCGGCGAGCTCGCCGGAGCGGACCGCGGTGACCAGGGCGTCGCGCAGGCTCAGGACGGTCGCCTCGTCGGCCAGGCCGCCACCCACGCAGATCGCGTCGGCGCCGGCGGCGATGGCGAGGACGCTGCCCCGTTCGATGCCGTAGGCGTCGGCGATGGCCCGCATCTCCATGCCGTCGGTGACGATCAGGCCGTCGTAGCCCAGTTCGCCGCGCAGCAGGTCGGTCAGAATCCGGTGGGACAACGTTGCCGGAAGCTCCGGGTCGAGGGCCGGGACCAGGATGTGGGCGCTCATCACGGCCTTGGTCCCGGCGGCGATCGCCGCGCGGAACGGGGCCAGTTCGCGTTCCTGGAGGACCTCGGCCGACACGTCGATGCGGGGCAGGGCGTGGTGGGAGTCGACCGCGGTGTCGCCGTGGCCGGGGAAGTGCTTGGTGCAGGCGACGACGCCCGCGGCCTGCAGGCCGGAGACGTAGGCGGCGGTGTGCCGGGCGGCCAGGTCGGTGGAGGCGCCGAAGGACCGTACGCCGATGACCGGGTTGTCCGGGTTGGAGTTGACGTCGGCCGAGGGCGCCCAGTTGAAGTTCACCCCGCACTCGGCCAGTCGCCTGCCGAGTTCGTGGGCCACGGCCCGGGTCAGCTCCACGTCGTCCACCGCGCCCAGCGCGTGGTTGCCGGGGAAACTGGACCCGGTGCGCACCTCCAGGCGGGTGACGTCGCCGCCCTCCTCGTCGATGGCGACCAGGACGTCCTCGCGTTCCGCGCGCAGCTGGGCGGTCAGCGCGGCCAGCTGCTCGGAGGAGGTGATGTTGCGGCCGAACAGGCCCACCGAGGCCAGGCCCTCGCCCAGGCGCCGCAGCAGCCAGTCGGGGGCCGTGGTCCCGGTGAAGCCGGGCTGGAGGACCGTCAGCGCGTCACGGGACAGGCTGTCGTTCTCCGAGTTGGACGCAGTCGTACCGCTGGCGAATGTCGTCATCGGGTGGCGTTATCCCTTCACGGCGCCCGCGGTCAGGCCCGCGGCCATCTTGCGCTGGACGAGGAGGAACAGAACGACGATCGGCACGGCCATCATGGTGGCTCCGGCCATCATCGGGGCGTACTCGGTGCCGTGCTTGGTGGTGAAGTTGCCGAGCCAGACGGTGGCGGTCTGGTTGTCCTGGCTCAGCAGCATCAGGGCGTACAGGTACTCGTTCCAGGCCTGGATGAAGCCGTAGACCGAGGTGGCGACCATGCCGGGGGCGAGCAGCGGGAAGACCACGCGGACGAAGGCGCCCGTGCGGGAGCACCCGTCGACCATGGCCGCCTCCTCCAGCTCCTTGGGGATGTTGACGATGAAACCGCGCAGCGTCCACACCGTGAAGGGGAGGATGAAGGTCAGGTACGTGATCATCAGGCCAGTCAGCTTGTCGTACTGACCCAGGTCGTTCAGCAGCAGGAAGATCGGGATGATCATGGCGACCAGCGGCACCATCTGCACCGCCAGGATGCCCACGATCACGATCTTGCGCCCGCGGAAGGCGAACCGGGAGATGGCGAGCGCGGCCAGGGTGCCGACGACCATGCCGATCACCACGACGGTCAGCGCCACGATCAGGCTGCGCCCGACCGGGCCCCAGAAGTCGGCGATGTCCAGCGCCCGCTTGAAGTTGTCCAGCGTGACCCCGGTCGGCAGCAGGCTCGGGTCCGGGTCGATGGCGTCCTTGGCCGGCTTGAACGCCGTGTTGAGCATCCAGTACAGGGGGAAGCCCAGGGTGAGGAAGACCAGGAGGCCGAGCAGGTTCCAGCCGAGCTTCGAGGTCCGAAGACGGCGGCCCGCCGCCGGGGCGGTGGTGCTCGTGCCGCTCATTCGACTTCTCCGATCTTCAGCATCTGGCGCATGTAGACGGCGACCACGCCCAGCAGCAGCAACACGGTGATCAGGGCGATCGCCGAGCCCTGCGAGTAGTCGTTGATCACGAAGGCGCGGTCGTAGGAGTAGGTGTTGAGGACCTGGAACTCGGCCTCGGGGTGACCGCCCCGCATGACGAACACCTGCGGGAAGACACCCATGTCCCAGATGACCGACAGGGTCGTGAGCATCACGATGATCGGCTTGAGGATCGGCAGGGTGACGTGGCGGAAGACGCCCCACGAGCCCGCGCCGTCCAGCCGCGCGGCCTCCTCCAGCTCCTTGGGCACCTGGGTCAGGCCGGCGCTGAGGGTGATGACGACGAAGGGCACCGCGCCCCACACCACGAGGAGCATGATCACGGCCAGGCCCTGGGGGCCGCTGGCGAACCAGTTGTGGCCGATCATCTCCACGCCGGGCAGCCTGCTCAGCAGCGCGTTGAGGATGCCGTAGTCGGAGTCGAAGAGCCACTTGAAGACGGTGGTGGCCACGATGACGGGCATGCCCCAGCTGGCCACCAGCACGATGTTGATCAGCGTCTTCATCCAGCCGGAGACCCGCTGCTGGAGCAGGGCGAGGCCCATGCCGATGACCATGGTGAGGACGACGGAGCCGACGGCGAAGACGATCGTGCGCACCACGACCGCCCAGAACTCGCTGTCGGTGAGCACGGTCTTGAAGTTGTCGAAGCCGATCCAGTCGGGCGACTGGAAGCCCCACAGCTGCGGCTGGCCGAACTTCTCGAAGGACAGCGCCACCAGCCGCGCCAGCGGGTAGGCCATGACCAGGGCCAGGATCAGCAGGCAGGGCGCGAGCAGCAGCCAGGGAGTCGCGGCGCCGCCCTCCGCCCGTGGTCTGCGTGTCCGGTCCGGGACGGCCGGTGGCGGCGCCTGCCGCGGTTGCGGCACCTTGGCAGGGGTGGTCGTGTCTGCGGCACTCATCGCGCGCTCCTCAGCGGTCCCTCAGGTCGTACGGAGGCAAAGCCCTGAACGGCCGCACGGAAGCCGAAGCCGCCGCGCGGCCGTGCGAGAAGCAGGGCCCCGCCCGGTGGCAGGGCCCTGCGCTCAGGTCACTTGTTGTTGATGACCTTGTCGATCGCGGCGTCCGCCTCCTTGGCGGCGTCCTCGACCGACTTCTTGCCGGTGCCGATGCTCTGCAGCATGGTCTGCAGCACCTGGGCCTTCTCGACCTGGCCCCAGCCCGGCGCCATCGGGACGAACCAGTTGGACTCGGCCGCGGTGGCCGGGACGGCCGTCTTCGGGTCGTTCTTCAGCGTCGCGAGGTCGGTCTTGTTGTTGGGCAGGTTGCCCTTGGCGATCAGGCCCTTCTGGCCGGTCGGGCCGGTGAAGGCGTTGATCCACTCGGCGGCGAGCGCCTGGGCCTTGGACTTGACCGGGACGGCGAGGTCCGAACCGCCCAGGAAGACCGGCATGTTCTTGCCGGACGGACCGGGCATCACGAAGTTCTCGATCTTGTCCGCGAGCTTGCCGACCTTGTCGTTCTTCGGGTCGGCGGCGGTCCCGCCCTCCCACGCGGCGGCGAAGATCATGCCGGACTTGCCCTGGCCGTAGACGATCGGGCGGTCGGCCTCGTCCTTGGTCTTGTCACCGTGCATGTACTTGTCGAGGACCGACTTGTACGCGTTCAGGCCCTTGAGGGACTCGGGCGAGGAGAGGCTGGCCTTCCACTGGCCGCCCTCCTCCTTGGCGATGGCGCCGCCGGCGTCGAAGACGAAGGACATGGCCGCGTACCAGTCACGGCTGGGCTGGTACCAGGCGCTGAACTTGTCGCCCTGCTTCTTCTGGACCTTGTCCAGGTCGGCGGTGAGCTCCTGGTAGGTCTTCGGCGTCGACTTGACGCCGGCCGCCTCGAAGACGTCCTTGCGCCAGTTGGCGACACGGCCGCCCGCGTAGTAGGGAGCGCCGTAGACCTTGCCGTCGTAGGTCACCGAGGCCTTGAGGCCGTCCAGCCAGGCGGAGGAGTTGTCGAACTTGCTCTCGTCCAGGGGGGCGAAGGCGCCCTTGACCATGTAGCCGAGCATCTCGGTGTTGCCCATCTCGACGACGTCGGGGGCCTTGTCGGTGGCGAGGACGGCGTCCAGCTTGGCGTTCTTGTCGGGCCAGCCGTAGTACTCGTGCTTGATCTTCACGCCCGGGTGCTTCTTGGTCACCGCGTCGTCGGCCGCCTTGACCAGTTCCGGCCAGTTGTTCTGCGCGTCCACGGTGAGCCAGACGGTCAGCTCCTTGGCGTCCGCCCCCTTGCTGGAACCGTCCTTGTCGTCACCCCCGCCGCACGCCGCGATGGAGACCATCATGCCCGCGATACCGATCGCGGCAACCAGCTTGCGCTTCACGCCACCCTCCTCAGGGAATCCACAAACCCCCCTGCCTCCCCGCGGTTGAGCGACAGTGGAAGCGTCAGCGCATACCGCCCATGGGGCCGGGACCTGGACCAATGGTGTAGACCAGTACGGGGAGCTTGGCCCAGACCAATAGGGCTGTCAAGAGTGCGTCGACCCGCTCAGGTGCTCCGTTATGGGACCGCGATATGCAGGGACCTTTCATTGCTCATCCGGTCAAACGGACGCCCCCGTTCCCCTGTACCAATGTGCGCCACCACCCGCGCGAGGCACGCCTGTTCACATGGACCACCGGCCTTTGTGAGGGGCGTTGGACTAGACCAACCAGAGTCACGGCGGTATACAGAGGAGATCACGGAGCGTGCGGGTGACCACCCGACACAAGAAGCCGTGCCACGATGTGAGCCGTGGCCGATGGGGATGTCGGTCGCTTCGGCACCGGAGCCGGGAAGGCGGAGCATGAGCACCGACGTCAGCAGTGCGGAGAACGAGGGTGGGGCGACTGTCCGTACCGCGCGCGTGCCTAAGTACTACCGTCTGAAAAAGCATCTGCTCGATATCACCCGGACGCAGGCGCCCGGGACGCCGGTACCGCCGGAGCGGACACTGGCGGCCGAGTTCGACACCTCGCGCACGACGGTGCGCCAGGCGCTGCAGGAACTGGTCGTCGAGGGCCGGCTGGAGCGCATCCAGGGCAAGGGCACCTTCGTCGCCAAGCCGAAGGTCTCCCAGGCGCTGCAACTGACCTCCTACACCGAGGACATGCGCGCCCAGGGCCTGGAGCCGACCTCGCAGCTGCTGGACATCGGCTACATCACCGCCGACGACCGGCTCGCGGACCTGCTCGACATCACGGCCGGCGGACGTGTGCTGCGCATCGAGCGGCTGCGCATGGCCAACGGCGAGCCCATGGCCATCGAGACCACGCACCTGTCGGCCAAGCGCTTCCCGGCGCTGCGCCGCAGCCTGGTGAAGTACACCTCCCTCTACACCGCCCTCGCCGAGGTCTACGACGTCCACCTGGCCGAGGCCGAGGAGACCATCGAGACCTCGCTGGCCACCCCGCGCGAGGCGGGCCTGCTCGGCACCGACGTGGGGCTGCCGATGCTGCTGCTGTCCCGGCACTCGCTGGACCGCACGGGCCAGCCGGTGGAGTGGGTGCGCTCGGTGTACCGCGGCGACCGCTACAAGTTCGTGGCCAGGCTGAAGCGGCCGGTGGACTGAGCCGGAGCGGCCGACCGGCCGGGCCCCGGTGGGCCGGCCGGGGAACCGGCCGTCAACCGGTATGCGGACAAGGGGTTCCGTTCCCTCGACGCCGTGACCTAGATTGCCTGCGCATTACACGGGTGATCAGCGAACGATCACGGTGCTCAGCGAGGGGACGGAGCCGGACATGTCGAATGATTCCCCAGGGGTCGGCGAGGCGGTGGTGACACCCGTCCGGGTCGTCATCGGCCTCTGCCTCGTCGCGCCGTTCGTGGCCATGCTGTGGGTCGGTTCGTACGCCAAGACCGATCCCACGCTGATCGGCGTCCCGTTCTTCTACTGGTACCAGATGCTGTGGGTGATCGTCTCCACGGTCCTGACGGTGATCGCGTACCGGCTCTGGCAGCGTGACCAGCGCGCCCGTGCCGCCCGGAAGGAAGGGGCGGCCGAATGAAGGACGGCGTCAACGGCGTCGCGCTCGGCGTCTTCATCTTCTTCTTCCTGCTCGTCACCGTCATGGGCTTCCTGGCCGCCCGCTGGCGCCGGGCCGAGAACGAGCACAGCCTGGACGAATGGGGCCTGGGCGGCCGGTCGTTCGGCACCTGGATCACCTGGTTCCTGCTCGGCGGCGACCTGTACACGGCGTACACCTTCGTGGCCGTGCCCGCGGCGATCTACGCCACCGGAGCGGCCGGCTTCTTCGCGGTGCCGTACACGATCCTGGTCTATCCGCTGATCTTCACCTTCCTGCCGCGCCTGTGGTCGGTCTCGCACCGGCACGGGTACGTCACGACCTCGGACTTCGTGCGCGGCCGGTTCGGCTCCAAGGGCCTGTCGCTGGCCGTGGCGCTCACCGGCATCCTCGCCACCATGCCGTACATCGCACTGCAACTCGTCGGCATCCAGGCGGTGCTGGACGTGATGGGCGTCGGCGGCGGCGAGAACACCAACTGGTTCGTGAAGGACCTGCCGCTGCTGATCGCCTTCGGCGTGCTGGCGGCGTACACGTACTCGTCGGGCCTGCGCGCGCCGGCGCTGATCGCGTTCGTGAAGGACGCGCTCATCTACATCGTCATCGCGGTCGCGATCATCTACATCCCGATCAAGCTGGGCGGTTTCGACGACGTCTTCGCCAAGGCCGCCGACGCGTTCAGCCAGACGAACCCGGCCACCGGCAAGCCACGCGGCGCGCTGGTGCCGGGCGAGGCGAGTCAGTGGACGTACGCCACGCTGGCCCTGGGCTCCGCGCTGGCGCTGTTCATGTACCCGCACTCGATCACCGCGACGCTGTCCTCGCGCAGCCGTGAGGTGATCCGCCGCAACACCACGATCCTGCCGCTGTACTCGCTGATGCTGGGCCTGCTCGCCCTGCTGGGCTTCATGGCGATCGCGGCGGGCGTGAAGGTGAAGAACGGCCAGCTCGCCATCCCGCAGCTGTTCGAGGACATGTTCCCCGACTGGTTCACGGGCATCGCCTTCGCGGCCATCGGCATCGGCGCGCTGGTGCCGGCGGCCATCATGTCGATCGCGGCGGCCAACCTGTTCACCCGCAACATCTACAAGGACTTCATCAAGCCGGACGCGACGGCGAAGGAGGAGACCCGCGTCTCCAAGCTCGTGTCCCTGCTGGTGAAGGTGGGCGCGCTGGTCTTCGTCCTGACCATGGACAAGACGGTCGCCATCAACTTCCAGCTGCTGGGCGGCATCTGGATCCTGCAGACCTTCCCGGCCCTGGTCGGCGGCCTGTTCACCCGCTGGTTCCACCGCTGGGCGCTGCTCGCCGGCTGGGCGGTCGGCATGGTGTACGGCACGGTCGCGGCCTACGGCGTGGCCTCGCCGACGCAGAAGCACTTCGGCGGCTCGGCCAAGGAGATCCCGGGCATCGGCGAGATCGGCTACATCGGCATGACGGCGTTCGTGCTCAACGTGGTCGTCTCGGTGGTCCTGACCTTCGTCCTCAGGGCCCTGAAGGCGCCCGAGGGCGTCGACGAGACGCGGCCGGAGGACTACACGAAGGACGCGGGCGAGCCCGGCGTCGCGGTGGAGCTGCCGCCCGCCACGGCGGGCAGCGCGCACTGAGCCGCACGGCAGGTCGGCGGGCCGTCGGAGCAGTCCGGCGGCCCGCCGCCGTGTCCGCGCGGCGCGGCTCCGGCGGCCCGCCGCACCCCGCGGCGCACGCGAGAAATCCGGCGGCCCGCCGCCCCGCCCGTGCGGCAGACTCGAGGCCGTGGACATCGTGATCGGACAGGCGGAACCCGGCGAGTACGGCGCCCTCGGGGAGATCACCGCCCAGGCCTACCTCCTGGACGGGCTCCTCGACTTCGGGGCGGACGACGCCTACCTCGGGGAGCTGCGGGACGTGGCCAAGCGGGCCGCCGCCGCCGAGGTGCTGGTGGCCACCGGGAACGGGAACGTGCTCGGCGGCGTCACCTTCGTGCCGTCCGGCGGCCCGATGGCCGACATCGCCGGATCCGGGGAGGCCGAGATACGGATGCTCGCGGTCGCGCACTCGGCACGCGGCCGGGGAGTGGGCGAGGCTCTGGTGCGGGCCTGCGCCGACCGTGCCCGGGCGACCGAGGGCTGCGTCCGCCTCGTCCTGTCCACCCAGCCCGCCATGCGCTCCGCCCACCGCCTCTACGAGCGCCTCGGCTTCGTCCGCACCCCCGGACGCGACTTCAATCCCCTCCCGGACCTCCTCGACCTGGACCTGCTCACCTACGCGTTGGCCCTCTGACACGCTCCGCAGTCGCCACGCCACAACATATGGGGGTGGCTTCCCGGCCCGGCACAAGATGTATGCTCATGCTCGCTGTCGCCGCAGGGGAATCCGGTGCGAATCCGGAACTGTCCCGCAACGGTGTACTCGTACACGTATGCCCTCATGGCCGTGTACGTGCGTCAGTCCGAGGACCTGCCGACAGTGCGCCCGGCCGTCCGGTCCGGGTGCCTGACGTCCGGGCCTCGTGGAATGGGCCGGTGGGCGCGGCGCCGCGTGCGCTCGTGTGCTGCCCCCTGCCCTCGGCGAGGCCCCGAGCCGAGCGAGGGAGAGCCCCACGTGACCATCGCGCCAGCGGATCCGGTCTCAGCCGAGGACCGCGTGGAACCCGACGGTCCCGGTGCCGCGCTGCTGCGGACCCTGACCGAGCTGACCGCAGACCTCCCCGACGCCGACCCCGGGAGGGTGGCCGCCGCCGCGCTGCGCGGCCGTTCCGCCCACGCGGACGAGGCGGAACTGCGCGAGCTGGCCACCGAGGCGGCCGCCGGGCTCATCTCCGAGGACCCCGCCTACTCGCGGCTGGCCGCCAGGCTGCTGACCCTCGCCATCCGCGCCGAGGCCGCCTCCCAGGGCGTCACCTCCTTCACCGGGTCCGTCGCCGTGGGCCACCGGGAGGGGCTGATCGCCGACCGGACGGCCGACTTCGTACGCCTGCACGCCGAGCGCCTGGACGCGGTCGTCGACCCGGCCGCCGACGACCGCTTCGGCTACTTCGGGCTGCGCACCCTGCACAGCCGTTACCTGCTCCGGCACCCGATCACCCGCAAGGTGATCGAGACGCCCCAGCACTTCATGCTGCGGGTGGCGAGCGGCCTGGCCGAGGACGACACGGAGCGTTCGGTCGACGAAGTGGCGGCGCTCTACGGGCTGATGAGCCGCCTCGACTACCTCCCCTCCTCCCCCACGCTCTTCAACTCCGGCACCCGGCACCCCCAGATGTCGTCCTGCTACCTGCTCGACTCCCCCAAGGACGAGCTGGACAGCATCTACGACCGCTACCACCAGGTCGCCCGGCTCTCCAAGCACGCCGGCGGCATCGGCATCGCCTACTCCCGCATCCGCGCGCGCGGTTCGCTGATCCGCGGGACCAACGGGCACTCCAACGGCATCGTGCCGTTCCTGAAGACCCTGGACGCCTCGGTGGCCGCGGTGAACCAGGGCGGCCGGCGCAAGGGCGCGGCGGCGGTCTACCTGGAGACCTGGCACTCGGACATCGAGGAGTTCCTGGAGCTGCGCGACAACACCGGCGAGGACGCCCGGCGCACCCACAACCTGAACCTCGCGCACTGGATCCCGGACGAGTTCATGCGCCGGGTGGACGCCGACGGGCAGTGGTCGCTGTTCTCGCCCTCCGACGTGCCGGAGCTGGTGGACCTGTGGGGCGAGGAGTTCGACGCCGCGTACCGCGCCGCGGAGGCGCGGGGCCTGGCCAGGAAGACGATGCCGGCCCGCGACCTGTACGGCCGGATGATGCGCACCCTGGCGCAGACCGGCAACGGCTGGATGACCTTCAAGGACGCCGCCAACCGCACCGCCAACCAGACGGCCGAGCCGGGCCACGTCGTCCACTCCTCCAACCTCTGCACGGAGATCCTGGAGGTCACCGACGACGGCGAGACGGCGGTCTGCAACCTCGGTTCGGTCAACCTCGGCGCGTTCGTGCGCGACGGGGACATCGACTGGGAGCGGCTGGACGGGACCGTCCGCACCGCCGTGACCTTCCTCGACCGCGTGGTCGACATCAACTTCTACCCGACCGGGCAGGCGGGCCGGTCCAACGCCCGGTGGCGGCCGGTCGGGCTGGGCGTGATGGGCCTGCAGGACGTCTTCTTCAAGCTGCGGCTGCCCTTCGACTCCCCTCAGGCGAAGGCGCTCTCCACCCGTATCGCCGAGCGGATCATGCTCGCCGCGTACGAGGCCTCCGCCGACCTCGCCGAGCGGAGCGGCCCGCTGCCCGCCTGGGACCTGACCCGGGCCGCCCGGGGCGTGCTGCACCCCGACCACTACGACGCCGAGCTCACCTGGCCGCGGCGCTGGGCGGCCCTGCGCGAGCGCGTCGCCGCCATCGGCATGCGCAACTCACTGCTGCTGGCCATCGCGCCGACCGCCACCATCGCCTCGATCGCGGGCGTGTACGAGTGCATCGAGCCGCAGGTCTCCAACCTGTTCAAGCGCGAGACCCTCTCCGGGGAGTTCCTCCAGGTCAACTCCTACCTGGTGCGCGACCTGAAGGAGCTGGGCGTCTGGGACACCCGCACCCGTGAGGCGCTGCGCGAGGCGAACGGCTCGGTGCAGGAGTTCGCCTGGATCCCCGAGGACGTACGGCGGCTGTACCGCACGGCGTGGGAGATCCCGCAGCGGGGCCTGATCGACATGGCCGCGGCCCGCACCCCGTTCCTGGACCAGTCCCAGTCCCTGAACCTGTTCATGGAGACGCCGACGATCGGCAAGCTCTCCTCGATGTACGCCTACGCCTGGAAACAGGGCCTGAAGACCACGTACTACCTGCGCTCCCGCCCGGCGACCCGGATCGCCCGCGCGGCCCGGGCGCAGAGCCGGCCCACCGTCCCCGTACCGCAGGTGAGCGACCCCGACGCCGTCGCCTGCTCCCTTGAGAACCCCGAGTCCTGCGAGGCCTGCCAGTGACGACCAGCACCGACCGATCCCAGAACCTCCTCGACCCGGGCTTCGAGCTCACCCTGCGCCCGATGCGCTACCCGGACTTCTACGAGCGCTACCGGGACGCCATCAAGAACACCTGGCACGTCGAGGAGGTCGACCTCCACTCGGACGTCGCCGACCTGGCGAAGCTGAGCCCCGGTGAGCAGCACCTCATCGGCCGTCTGGTCGCGTTCTTCGCGACCGGCGACTCGATCGTCGCCAACAACCTGGTGCTCACCCTCTACAAGCACATCAACTCCCCCGAGGCGCGCCTGTACCTGAGCAGGCAGCTGTTCGAGGAGGCCGTGCACGTCCAGTTCTACCTGACCCTGCTGGACACCTATCTGCCCGACCCGGACGACCGGGCGGCGGCCTTCGCGGCAGTGGAGAGCATCCCCTCCATCCGGGAGAAGGCCGGGTTCTGCTTCAGGTGGATGGACTCGGTGGAGAAACTGGACCGGCTGGAGACGAAGGCCGACCGCCGGCGCTTCCTGCTCAACCTGATCTGCTTCGCCGCGTGCATCGAGGGCCTGTTCTTCTACGGGGCCTTCGCATACGTCTACTGGTTCCGCAGCCGGAGCCTGCTGCACGGTCTGGCCACCGGCACCAACTGGGTGTTCCGCGACGAGACGATGCACATGTCGTTCGCCTTCGACGTGGTCGACACCGTCCGCAAGGAGGAGCCGGAGCTCTTCGACGACGAGCTGGGACAGCAGGTCACCGACATGCTGCGGGAGGCCGTCGAGGCCGAGCTGCAGTTCGCGCGCGACCTGTGCGGGGACGGCCTCCCGGGCATGAACACCGATTCGATGCGGCAGTACCTGGAGTGCGTCGCCGACCAGCGTCTGGCGCGGCTCGGCTTCGCTCCGGTGTACGGCTCGGAGAACCCCTTCTCCTTCATGGAGCTCCAGGGGGTTCAGGAGCTGACCAACTTCTTCGAGCGGCGTCCGTCGGCGTACCAGGTGGCGGTGGAGGGCACCGTCGACCTGGACGAGGACTTCTGAGCCTGTCGTCCTTCCCGCGCGGCCTCGCGGGACTCCTGGTCCGCGTGTTCCTGCCGGGCCCGCCTGATCTGGCGGTCGACGCGCTTGTCGCGCACGACGCCGATCAGCGACGGCAGGGCCATCAGGACCAGGAGTCCGAAGGTCACGAGCATGGAGATCAGGGCTTCGATCCGGTCTGTGTTCATGCACACCACTGTCGCGCCGGATGTTCCTGTCCGTGAGTGGCAGGACTGCCGTACAGCTTCAAATTCCTGCCACATCCGGGGCACACTGTGAGCATGCTGCGGAACGTGGTCACCGTCCTGCTGGACGGCGTGCACCCCTTCGAACTCGGCGTCGTCTGCGAGGTCTTCGGCATCGACCGGAGCGACGACGGACTGCCGGTGTACGACTTCGCGGTGGTCTCCGCGGAGGGCCCGGCGCTGGGCACCCATGTCGGCGGGCTGAGCGTCACCACGCCGTACGGGCTCGACCGGCTGGAGGAGGCCGACCTGGTCGCGGTGCCGGCCGGGAACGACTTCGCCGTCCGGCGCTACCCGCCCGAGCTGCTCCAGGCCCTGCGGCGTGCCGTGGACCGGGGCGCGCGGGTGCTGAGCGTGTGCTCCGGGGTGTTCGTGCTGGGCGCCGCCGGGCTGCTGGACGGGCGGCGCTGCGCGGTGCACTGGCGCCACGCGGCCGAGCTGGCCCGCCAGTACCCGAGGGCGGTCGTCGAGCCGGACGTCCTCTACGTGGACGAGCACCCGGTGATCACCTCCGCCGGAACCGCCGCCGGCATCGACGCCTGTCTGCACATCGTGCGCGAGGAGCAGGGGCCGGAGGTGGCCAACAAGATCGCCCGTCGGATGGTGGTGCCGCCGCACCGGGCCGGCGGACAGGCGCAGTACATCGAGCGGCCGCTGCCGAAGTCGCCGTGCGACACCGTCGGCGAGGTGCTGGTCTGGATGGAGCGCAACCTCCACCAGGAGGTCACCGTCGAGCAGCTCGCCGCCCGCGCCCACATGTCCCCGCGCACCTTCGCCCGGCGCTTCCAGCAGGAGACGGGCACCACCCCGTACCGCTGGATCCTGCGGCAGCGGGTGCTGCTGGCGCAGCGGCTACTGGAGGGGACGGACGAGACGATGGACGCGATCGCGGACCGCACCGGGTTCGGGACGGCGGCCGCGCTGCGCCACCAGTTCGTCCGGGTGCTGGACACCACTCCGAACGCCTACCGGCGCGCGTTCAGGGGCCCGGAGGCCGCCTGAACGCGCGCTCGGCACGAGGCAACGACCGTTCCCCGCGGGGCCGGTCCCGCGGGGGCCGGTCAGCGGGGCAGGGCCCGCAGCAGCAGGCGGCGCGGGCGCAGCGTGATGCCGATGCGCGGCCTGGGGTCGGAGCCGGGGGCGTGCTCGAAGTGGTGGGCGGAGGCGACCGCCGCGGTCAGGAGGGTGAGCTCGGCCATCGAGAAGTGGTCGCCCGGGCACTTCCGGTTGCCCACGCCGAACGGGCTCATGGCGTACTTCGGCACCTCCGCGGACCGCTCGGGCAGCCAGCGTCCGGGGTCGAACTCCTCGTGCCGCTCGAACGACCGCCGGTCGCGCTGGACGGCGTAGGGACTGTAGACGACGTCCGCCCCCGCCGGAATGCGGTACCCGCCGAGCTCCGTCTCGGTCACCGTCCGGCGCGTCAATATCCATACGGCTGGATACAACCGCAATGTCTCGACGACGACATTCGCGGTGTACGTCAGTTTTCGGACGTCCTCGAATGCGACCGGACGGTCTCCGGCGACGGTTTTCACCTCGTCGCGGATCCGGCGCCCGAGATCCGGGTACTCCGTGAGGGCGAGGAGGATCGACATGATCGTGGAACCGACGGTTTCGCTTCCGGCGGTGAGTATCGCGATGACCTGATCATGGATCTCCTGTTCCCCGATGGGCTCACCATTCTCATCCTCGGCCTCCAGCAAAGCCGTAAGCAAATCGTCCGGTCTTTGACCGCCCGCCCGGCGGTCGGCGACGATCTCGTCGACCAGGAGGTGAAAATCGGCCAGAGCACGGTTGAATTGCCGGTTGCTCGGCACGGGTATGCGGTAAAGCGGTCCGAGCGGAACGACCATGCGCTGGTACATGCCGCTGAAGAGCGTGGCCAGCGCGGCGCAGATGCGCTCGGCGCGGGCGTCCGCGTAGCTGCCGCGCATCAGGCACCGGGCGGCGACGCGGACGGCCACCCGGAAGGACTCCGTCGTGACGTCGATCACCTCGGCCGAGCGCCAGCGTTCCACCAGCGCGTGCGCCTCCTCCGCCATGATCGGCCCGTACCCGGGGATCGCGTCCAGCCGGAAGGCGGGCTGGATGGTGCGCCGCTGGCGGCGGTGGAGCGGACCGTTGGCGGTGGCCACGCCCTCCTTGCCGAGCAGGCCCTCCAGGGACTCCCAGAGCGGTCCGGCGATGATGTAGTCGGGGCTGAGCGCCAGTGCGCCGGTGAGGGCCGGCGCCGTGACGGCGTAGAGGGTCTTGGGGCCGAGGCGGAGGCGGACGACGTCGCCGTGGTCGCGCAGTCGCGACAGGAAGGCCAGCGGATCGCGGGCCAGTCTCAGGCCGTGGCCGAGGAAGGGGACGGCGCCCGCCGCCGCCGGCGGCTCGAGCGGTTGTGGGCCCGCCGCCGACCGGCCTGAGGGCCGCACCGACTCGTCGGTCATTTCTCACCTGCCGTTTCGTCGCTGACGTACGGGGGTGTCGACCGGTCGTCCCAGCTGTCGACCCGGTACCGGCCGGATTCGTGGTGGAACCAGTAGACGGAGCTGAACCAGTTCCGCATATTGCCGAGGCAGGAGAGCACGGCGGCGCTCAGTTCCTTTCCCCGTACCGTGCCGTCCGCCAGGCCGTCGGCGAATCGTAATGCCTGCCGCTCCGCGGCGAGGAATTCGGATACGCATTCCTCGACGCGCCGCCGGAGCTCCGCGACTGCTTCCTCCAGGGTCAGCCCCTCATGTTTGACAAGACTTATACCGAGGTTGTGCACCTCGTCTCCCGCTATTTCCTTGGGCAGCGAGCACAGGTCGTTGTACCAGGCGGCGAATTCCTGGCTGAGCAGTGCCGCGCGCCGGTAGGCGGGGTTTTTCCGCACGGCGTCCGGGAGTTCGCGGCCCGCGGCCGGTTCCAGCAGGTCGGTCCAGATCCAGTGCGCGAAGGTGTGCCGGCGCAGGGCGAGGTACTCCTCGACCGTGGGCACGACGCCCTCGGCGCGGTTGTGGAACTCCCGGTCGTACGCCTCGATCACCGCGTGGAAGTGCCGGGCGAAGCGGGCGTTCCACGTGGCCGGCAGGAACCCGTACAGCCTCAGCACGCTGTCCGCGAACCCCGCGACCAGGGTGTCCCGGTGGTCAAGGTGGTCCCGGGGGGAGTCGAGCGCCGTGTGCAGCGCGCGGCGCAGCCGGCGCCAGGCGACGGGCCGGCCGTGGACGATGTCGCGGTCGTGGCGGTCGTCCCAGACGAAGAACCACGCGCTGTAGTCCGCTATCGCCTGGAGCACCTCGTCGGGGGCGCCGAGGTAGTACCCGGCCATGAGGTCGGTGTAGCGGAGGCCGTCGGCGTGGTCGGCCACCTTGTCGGCCGGCATGAGCCGTTTTTCCAGCAGCCAGCCGCGGGTCTTCTCCTGGAGCTCGGGCCAATAGGCGTGCAGTCGCCTGGGAAACGCCGCCTCGAGCACCGGGAGCGCCAGTGATGGTGGCACCGCGACCGCTGTCGATGTCGTTGTGGTGCTGTATGGGAGAGCCGGCACGAACAACCCCTCTCAGCCGCCGGTGGCGCCCGCCCCTGCCGCGCTGCCCGGCGCACGCCGTCGTGTATCCCCGCACCCCCATTCAGCACCACAACTGACTGCTCTGGGAACGGATTTACCCTACCCATCGCCTCGGATGCCGAGAACATCCCCTTGTGTGTCTGATTATGAATCAATACATGGGCACAGAGAATCGAATGCGGGAGGGACACGAGTACGGCGCCCGACCGTTCATCCGGTCAGGCGCCGTTCGCACGAGGGGACTGTCGCCCCAACCGCACCGCTGGGCTCAGTCGTTGGCGACCACGGGGTAGCGCGGTTCGTTCTCGGCCATCTGCCGCAGCGCCTCCTTGCGCTCGCGCTTGGAGAGCCGGTCGATGTAGAGGTACCCGTACAGGTGGTCGGTCTCGTGCTGCAAACAGCGTGCGAAGTAGCCGGTGCCGCGCACCTTGATCGCGTTGCCCCGCTCGTCCCGGCCGGTGACCTCGGCGTAGTCGGGGCGGGCGAGCGGCGCGTACGCGGTCGGCACGGACAGACAGCCCTCGTTGCTGTCGTCCAGGCGGCGCCGGTCCGCGGGCAGCTCGACCAGTTCCGGGTTGCAGACGACGCCGACGTGCCGGACTCCCTCGTCGTCCATGCAGTCGTAGACGAAGACCTTCAGGTCGACGCCGATCTGGTTGGCGGCCAGGCCCACGCCCTCGGCGGTGCGCTGGCTGGCGAACATGTCCGCGACGAGCTGCTGGAGGTCGTCGCCGAACTCGGTGACGTCCTGGCACTCCTTGTGCAGCACGGGATTGCCCACGACCGTGATCGGCCGCGAGGTACCGCGCTCACGCCAGGCCGTCTCGCGCTCCTCGCAGTCCTCCGTGTCGACCACGTAGCCGTCGTCGTCGACGGGGAGCACGCCCGCGTGCTGCTGATCGGTGTCCTGCTGCGCCATGACCGACGTACGCCTGCCTTTCTGGAACGACTGATGCTGGATAAGAGTACGGCGAACGCTCAGCAGACCTCTTCCAGGTCCCGCCAGTCCCGCGAGTCCGGGCTGTCCGCCACCCACCCGTCCAGCAGGCCCCTCACCAGGGAGGCGGGCGCCGCCACCCCGCACTCCCGCTCCGGCACCCACAGCTGTCCGTCGGTGCGGTGCCCCAGCGGCCCGGGGTGCCCGGGCTCGCTGTGGTCGTGCGGGTCCAGGTGCTCGCCGTCGCCCTCGTCGGACGGCATCCGCGACTCCGAGCAGGTCCGGCACAGCAGCCGTACGGAGGACGACCAGTCCTCGGCGGCGAAGCCGGCGTCGGCGGCGAGCTGCTCCAGGGCGTCCCGGTCGGCCTCGGTGGCCGCCTCCAGGAGGACCACCCAGGTGGGCACCGGCGAGGGCGCCCACAGCTCGATCTCGTCGAAGACGGGGTAGCTGTGTCCGGCGGCGGTGGTCCGCTCGCCGTGGGGCACGCCGTCGTGCAGCACGACCTCGCCCCAGCGCCGTCCGGAGGACGGCAGCGGGATGGACAGCACCTCGATCCTGGCCGGGTCGAGCCGCCGGCCCCAGACCACCTCGGCCTCGCCCTCCGGCGACAGCCGGACCGCCGCGCTGCCCAGCTCCATGCCCAGCGGCTCCCCGGCGGCGGCCACGCCGCCGGGCACCTTCAGACCGTATGCCTGCCAAGCCCGTCGGGCCAGCGGCCAGTCCTGCAGGGCGGTGGCGGCGATGCCGACGTTCCACCAGTCGGGCGCCCCGGACTCCTTCTCCAGCAGGGCCACGGCCCGCAGGCCCGCCGCCCTTGCCTGTTCCCAGTCGTGCCGGAACTTGTGCAGGAGGGCGAGGTTGAACCAGGACTCGGAGAGCCAGGGTTCCAGATCGGCGGCGCGCGTCAGCAGTGCGCCCGCGTCCTCGTAACGGCCGTCGCCGATCAGGGTGAACGCGCGGTCGGTGGCCTGCCGCCAGGAGGCGGAGGGCCGGTGCCGTCCCTTGCCGAAGATCCTCACGATTCCTGCCTGCCAGTTCCGTTGAGTGGGCTGGCTCTGCCCCCGGACGCCCTTCCCTTTGCATCCAACCACGTACGGCTTCAGCGGCGCTCATTACCCATGGGTTACCCCGCGGCGGGGGAGGTAAGACAGCCGCGCGAGAGCACCCGGGCCAGTGCCTCGACCACTTCCGGCGCGTACGCGTGGTCGCCGGCGGCGGCCAGCCGCAGCTCCTCCAGCGCCCTCAGCGACCCGCCGGGACCGGCGTCCCGGGTCTTCTCGTCGTAGGCGTTCACGACCCGTACGATCCGTGCGGGCAGCGGCTGCTCCCGGCAGGGGTCGGCCTGCCGCTCCACCACCACCGCGACCTCCCGGTCCACCCCGGTCTGCCGGACCACGGCACCGCCGAGCAGTGCGATGCGCCGCTGCTCCTCGGCGGGCAGACCGGCGGTGGCGCCCGCCGGAACCGGGTCGACCAGGCTGAGCTGCCCGATGTCGTGCATGAGGGCCGCGTGCTCGAGGACGGTGAGCCGGGGCTCCGCGAGTCCCAGGTCCCGGCCCACGGCCCGGCTGAGCGCGGCGACGCGCCGGGCGTGCCCGGCCGGGGTGTACCCGGCGACCTCGGTGGCCCGGGCCAGCGAGGCGATGGTCTGCCGGTAGGTGGCCCGCACGGCCGCGTGCCGCCGGCAGGAGAGCTGGGTGAGCAGCAGCGGCAGCGAGAACACGGGCAGCGCCCACAGCCCTACGACGGCGACCGCGAGGGCCATCACCGCGCCGGTCGCGCACACCGCCGACCCGATCCCGACCAGGCCCCGCAGTTCCTCCCGCAGCAGCGGGCCGAACGGCCAGCGCGTGCGGCAGTGGGCCGGCGCGGCGGCGAGCACGGCGCCGCACAGGGCGGTGAGCGCCAGGAGCGCGAGCAGCAGCAGCGCGTACGCCGGCCCGACCCAGTCCCGGAACGCGCCCTCGCCGTACAGCGGTTGGAAGCAGACGGCGGCGAGGAACACGGTGAGGATCCGCCGTGCCAGGTGGTCGAGGGTCGGGCTGTGCCCGCGCGCGATGTGCGGCACGCTGCCCAGCAGTCCGGCGGCGAGCACCACGGCGACGACCTGGAAGGCCCCGTGGTGGCTGGGCCGGCCGGCGTTCTCACCGAGCAGGGCGTACGACAGCGCGCCGGCCGCTCCGAGCGGCGCGGCCTCCCGGACGTGGGTCCCGGACCACCGGGTGAGCTCCCCGACCAGCACCAGGGCTCCGAAGGCGAGCGCGGTCCCGCGCTCGGCCAGGCCGGTCCCCAGGGTGACGGCCAGGGAGAGCAGCGCGACGAGAAGGGCGGAGCCGCGGACGAGCACCATCAGGTGCGGCCGCCTCACCGGCGGACATCCCGGCGCCCGGCGCCGGGCCGGCCCGAGGAGGCGACGGCGGCGTCGTACGGCCGGGCGCCGGGCGACGCCGGGCCGCCGGAACCGGACGGCTCGGCACGAGCGGCGCCCGACGGCTCGGCACGAGCGGCGCCCGACGGCTCGGCACGAGCGGCGGAAGCGGCGTCGGCCGCGTGCGGGGCCGAGGGGGCGGCGGGTGTGCCGCCGCCGGGGGGTGTCCCGGGGCCGCCGCCGGGGGACGACCGGGAGCGGTCGCCGTGGGCGCCGTGCCCGGCGGGGGGCTCGGGGCGGCCGGCCGGGGGGCCGGTCCCGGTGGCTCGGACGGCGGGACCGGTGCCGTAGGCGTCGGCGGGGGCGGCGGGAGGCGGCGGGCCGGTGGGGGGCTCCTCGGCCGTGACCGTCGGGTGCCAGCCGTGCTCGGCGAGGGCCCGGGCCAGCGCCGTGACCACCCGCGGGTCGAAATGGGTGCCCGCGCAGCGCTCCAGTTCCGCCAGTGCGTCGCCCACCGGCCGGGCCCGCCGGTAGGAGCGGGTGGACGTCATCGCGTCGAACGCGTCGGCGACGGCGACCACACGCGCGCACTCCGGGATCTGGCCGCCCCTCAGGCCGTAGGGGTAGCCGCTGCCGTCCAGCCGTTCGTGGTGGTGCAGGATCGCGGAGCGGGCCTCGCCGAGGAAGGAGATCCCGCGCACCATCTCGTGCCCGTACTCGGGATGCAGTTCGATCACCCGCCGCTCGTCGGGGGTCAGCGGGCCGTCCTTGCGCAGCAGCCGGGTGGGGACGCCCAGTTTCCCGACGTCGTGCAGGATCCCGGCGAACCGCAGCACCTCGACGCGCTCGTCGTCCATGCCCAGCTCGCGCGCGATCAGTCGGGAGGCGTGGCCGACCCGCTCGCTGTGCCCGCGTGTGTACCCGTCCTTGATGTCGACCGCCTGGACCAGCGCCCGGATCGTCGCCCGGTGGGCGGCCCGCTCCCGGTGGTACTGCGCGTACGCCCACCAGGACACGCACATCGGCAGCAGCACGAGGAGCGCGGCCACCGGCCCGTACCGGCTGCGCCAGAGCACGGCCATCATCAGTCCGGCGAGCCCGTGCACCGCGATCGGCGCCAGCGACCGGGCGAACAGTCCCTGCCAGGCCCGGCGCGCCTCGATCCGCTCGGCGAGCGCGAGGATCCCGCCGTCCAGCGCGGTCAGCACCAGGCAGAACGCGGTGACGGCGGCCGTGGCGGGGACGAGCGCGAAGGGGAAGTCGGAGGTGACGACGGCGTCCCGCCCGCCCAGGCCCCCGTGCACACGGGCGGCGGCCCACACCGCGAGGGCCGGCTGCGCCGCCCGCCAGACCCGGCGCAGCGCCTCGGGCCGCCGCCCGGCCGGGGCGAGCAGGGCGTCGGGCAGCGGGACGAGTGCGGCGGCGGGCGGCGGCAGCAGGAAGGCCGCGGCCAGCAGGACGGGGTAGAACGGGCCGGCGAAGCGCCGCAGGGCGAGCCGCTCGCAGCCGGCGTACACCGCCGCCAGCAGGACGACCTCCCACCAGGGGGTGTGCGTCGCGGGCAGCGGCAGCAGACAGACCGCGGCGGCCAGGACGACACAGGCGACGTACGCGCGGGCCCGTGGTGGAACCGCCTCCATGACGCCCCTCCCCGGTCATGCCTGTCCACGGCCAGTGGGTCCGAGCCTAGGACGGGCTGGGGGGAGTCCGCGGGCCGATAACCCGCGGATTAGCACGTTCGAGTGATGGGCGTTCAGACGGTGGGCGTCCTGGCCAGGGACCCTCAGGACTCCTGGGGAGTCACCGGCGGGGCGGTCACGTCACGGGCGGTCACGTCACGCCCGGACTCGGCCTGGCCGCCGGAGCGGATCAGATCGATCCGCCCCATGACCTTGGCGCGCAGGTCCGCGGGTACGTCGTCGTGCCCGCAGCACCGCTTGACCAGCTTCTTCACGGCCTGCTCCAGACCGTACTTCTCGAGGCACGGCGAGCACTCCTCGAAGTGGTGCTCGAACTTGGTGCGATCGACTTCCGGCATCTCACTGTCGAGGAACTCGTACAGATGATCGAGTACCTCACTGCAGTCCGTCTCGTGCGGCTCTCCGCAGCTCATGAGCCCGAGCCTTTCGCTTCGTTCGACTTGCCGGCGCCGGCCGGGACCAGCCCGCGCTCTCGGGCGTAGTCCTCGAGCATGCCGCGCAGTTGACGGCGGCCCCGGTGCAGCCGGGACATCACCGTGCCGATGGGTGTCCCCATGATGTCCGCGATCTCCTTGTACGCAAAGCCCTCTACGTCCGCGAGATAGACGGCGATGCGGAATTCCTCGGGGATCGCCTGGAGCGCTTCCTTGACGTCCGAGTCGGGCAGGTGGTCCAGCGCCTGCGACTCGGCGGAACGCAGACCCGTGGACATGTGCGACTCGGCCCTCGCGAGCTGCCAGTCCTCGATCTCCTCCGCCGCGCTGCGCTGGGGCTCGCGCTGCTTCTTGCGGTAGGAGTTGATGAAGGTGTTGGTGAGGATGCGGTACAGCCACGCCTTGAGGTTGGTGCCCTCACGGAACTGGTGGAAGGACGCGTACGCCTTGGCGTACGTCTCCTGCACCAGGTCCTCGGCGTCGGCCGGATTGCGCGTCATGCGCAGCGCGGCCGAGTACATCTGGTCGAGAAATTCGAGCGCGTCTCGTTCGAAGCGCGCGCTGCGCTCGGCGGTCGACTCGTCGGACGCGGACGCGCCCGTGCCCTGGCCCTCGGGCAGCTCCGCCTGGCCGTTGTCGGTCCCTGCGCCGGTACCGGGAACCGGACCCACCTCCTCGAACGATGTCGTGAGACCGAGAGCGGTCCCACTCGTTTCGGAGGATAGACGACGATCCGGTCCGCTCGCCGCCCGGACGGGGGCGGTTCTCGCCGCGTGCAGCACCGACCAGTCCAGCTCGACGCGCCTGTCGCGGCCATCGTGGGAGTCCACGGGCAGCAGCGCGTCGCCGGCGGTGCGGTGGGCGACGGGCGGGCAGATGGTCGAACCCATGCGGTGGACTCCCTCTCCTACGACGTCGGTGCCTGGGACCAGCACTTCTGTCGGGCTCAACAGCGTTGGGGGGTCCGGCATTCCCGGCCGTCACCCGAGTGACGCGACCCACTGGGCGACCGCCTCCGTCAGCGTGCGCAGGGCCTCCTCCCGGGTGGTGTCCGCCCGCTTGGGAACGGCGAAGCCGTGATCGCCGTACGGGATCTCGATCAGCTCGTAGGGGCCCCGCGGGAACTCGGCGGGCTTCCCGAACGGGTCGTTGCCGCCCTGGACGACGAGCGTGGGCACCCCGGTGCCGAGCAGCTCCCCGGCACGGGACTTCTCCGGCCTGCCCGGCGGGTGCAGCGGGAAGCCCAGGGCGAGCACGGCGTGCGCCCCCAGCTCGGCCGCCGTACGGCAGGCGACACGCGCCCCGGCGCTCCGGCCGCCGGCGACCACCGGCAACCCGGGGCCTGCGAGGGCGGGCCAGAGCCCGCGCCAGCCGGCGTCCAGCGTCCCCGGCGCGGGCGCCACCTTCTTCCCGGCGACCCGCCAGGGCTGCTCGACCAGCGCCACGGTGACGCCGTGCCCGGGCAGTTCCCCGGCCAGTGCCTGGAGGTCCCGCGCCTCGATGCCGCCGCCGGCGCCGTGGCCCACGCCGAGGACGAGCCGCGCCCGCTCCGCCCGGTGCCAGGTGACACGGGCCGTGCCCGCCTCCGTCTCGACGATGTCGACGATCCCGCTCACGTCCGTAGTCACCTCGGATACCACCTCGGGACAACCACCCTGGAAGTCACGTCAGAAGAGTGTGCCCTCTTCCGGCGCGGGCAGCTCCTCGAGCAGCTCCGGTCCGTTGTTGCGGACGTTGCTGACGGCGGTGGACACCGGATAGGCGCGCATCAGCCCCGCGGCGGGCGGGTCGAGCAGGGCGCGCAGCTCCTCCGGGTCCGTGCGGGCCGGGTCCAGCCAGGCGTCCCAGCGGTCGGGGGTGAGCATCAGCGGCATCCGCGGGTGGATGTCGGCCAGTGAGCGCGGGCCCTGGGCCGGGCCCGCCGCCAGCGGTGTCCGCTCCGCCTCCGTGGTGATCACCGAGCAGGTCACCCACCAGGCCCCCGGGTGGTCGTCGGGGAGCGTGCGGTCCCGCCAGAACTCGTAGAGCCCCGCCATCGCGAACACCGACCCGTCGGCGGGGGTCACGAAGTACGGCTGCTTGCGCGGCCGCTTCCGCTTCCCCTCGACCTCCAGCTCCCGCTCCTCGGCGCCGGTGACCCACTCGTAGTAGCCGTCGGCGGGCACGATGCAGCGCCGGGCGGCGAAGGCGCGGCGGTACGACGGCTTCTCGTGCACGGTCTCCGCGCGCGCGTTGATCATCCGGGCGCCGCCCTCGGGGGACTTCGCCCACGACGGCACCAGCCCCCACCTGAGTTTCCGCAGCTGGCGAACCGGCCGTTTGTCGTCGGCGTCCTTCAGGGGGCGGTCGAGGACGACGTGGACCTCCTTGGTGGGGGCCACGTTGTAGTCGGGGGCGAGTGCCTCCTCGGGCTCCCACTTCTCGACCTCGAAGATTCCCGCGAGATCCTCGGGTCCGCGACTCGCTGCATACCGTCCGCACATACGTGCAACACTGCCAGACCCGTCCTGCGCAAGGGAGTCACTCCGCACCATGGACAGCCTCGCCTCGACCGCGCTGCCCGACCTCTGGGACCGGCTCCTCGGCACCCAGCCCCACCCGGACCTGTGGGTCGTGGTCGGCACCGCGCTCGCCGCGCTCGCCGTCGTCGTGCCGCACGCCCCGTGGCGTGTGGCGCGCAACGCGATCACCATCGCGCACGAGGGCGGCCACGGCCTGGTGGCGCTGCTCACCGGCCGCACGCTGACCGGCATACGGCTGCACTCCGACACCAGCGGCCTCACGGTCAGCCGGGGCAAGCCGCACGGCCTCGGCATGATCCTCACGGCCGCCGCCGGCTACACCGCTCCCCCGCTGCTCGGCCTCGGCGGCGCGGCCCTGCTCGCCGCCGGGCGCACCACGCTGCTGCTGTGGGCGGCCACGGCGTTGCTGGTGGCGATGCTGGTGATGATCCGCAACGCGTACGGCGTGCTGACCGTGGTCCTCACCGGCGGCGCGTTCCTGCTGGTGTCCTGGCTGGCCGGGTCCCAGGTGCAGGCCGCCTTCGCCTACGCGGTGGTGTGGTTCCTGCTGCTCGGCGGCGTCCGGCCGGCCTTCGAGCTACAGGTCAGGCGGTCCCGTGAGGGCGCCGGGGAGTCGGACGCGGACCAGTTGTCCCGGCTGACGCACGTGCCGGCCGGCCTGTGGCTGTTCCTGTTCCACGCCGTGTCGCTCTGCTCGCTGATGGGCGGGGGCCGCTGGCTGCTCGGGGTGTGACCGGGGCGGACGGCGACGCCAGGGCGACGGCCCGTCCGACGCCACCCCGTACGCGTCCCGCCCCGCCGCGCCGCCACCCCCTCCGGACGGCGGCCGCCCGTCGGACCCGCCGCCCGGACGTTCACGTCCCCGCCCGGAACCGCTGTCCGGACGTTCACGTCCCCGACCGGATCCACCGCCCGGCCGGTCCCGCCCCCGCCCGGATCCCGGTCCGTCCGGTCCCCGCCTCCCCGCCCGGAGGACGGCTCGCACGACCGCCTCCTTATAGAGTGGGCCCATGGTCCCGAACCCCGCACACACCGCCCTGTGGCCCGCCCCGCACGCGAGCGGACCCGTCGACGCGACGGTCCACGTACCCGGGTCCAAATCGGTCACCAACCGCGCCCTGGTGCTCGCCGCCCTCGCCTCCGAGCCGGGCTGGCTGCGCCGCCCGCTGCGCTCCCGCGACACGCTGCTGATGGCCGGCGCCCTGCGGGCGATGGGCGTCGGCATCGAGGAGACGGTGTCCTCCACCTCCGGCGCGGGCGGCTCCGGCGAGGCCTGGCGCGTGATCCCGGCGGGGCTGCAGGGCCCGGCGACGGTCGACGTCGGCAACGCCGGCACGGTGATGCGCTTCCTGCCGCCGGTCGCCGCGCTGGCCGACGGTCCGATCCGCTTCGACGGCGACCCGCGCTCCTACGAGCGGCCGCTGAACGGCGTCGTCGACGCGCTGCGGGCCCTGGGCGCCCGGATCGACGACGACGGCCGCGGCGCGCTGCCGCTGACCGTGCACGGCAGCGGCGCGCTGGACGGCGGTCCGGTGGAGATCGACGCCTCCTCCTCGTCCCAGTTCGTCAGCGCCCTGCTGCTGTCCGGGCCGCGCTTCAACCAGGGCGTCGAGGTCCGCCACGTGGGCGCCACCCTGCCGTCGATGCCGCACATCCGGATGACGGTCGACATGCTGCGCGCGGTCGGCGCCCAGGTGGACACCCCCGAGTCGGGCGGCGAGCCGAACGTGTGGCGGGTCACCCCCGGCGCCCTGCTCGGCCGGGACCTGACCGTGGAACCCGACCTGTCGAACGCCCAGCCGTTCCTGGCTGCGGCGCTGGTGACCGGCGGCAAGGTCGTCGTCCCGGACTGGCCGACCCGGACCACCCAGCCGGGAGACCGGTTGCGGGAGATCTTCACGGAGATGGGCGGCTCCTGCGAGCTCACCGACTACGGGCTGGTGTTCACCGGCTCCGGGTCCGTGCACGGCATCGACGTGGACCTGAGCGAGGTCGGCGAGCTGACCCCGGGCATCGCCGCGGTCGCCGCGCTCGCGGACTCGCCGTCGACCCTGCGGGGCGTGGCCCACCTGCGGCTGCACGAGACCGACCGGCTGGCCGCGCTGACCAAGGAGATCAACGAGCTGGGCGGCGACGTCACCGAGACCGCCGACGGCCTGCACATCCGTCCCCGCCGCCTGCACGGCGGGGTCTTCCACACCTACGAGGACCACCGCATGGCGACTGCCGGTGCGATCATCGGCCTGGCGGTCGAGGGCGTACAGATCGAGAATGTGGCGACGACGGCGAAGACCCTCCCGGACTTCCCCGAACTGTGGACCGGGATGCTCGAGGCGTAGGACGCGGGGATCAGGTCATGCGCCGCTACGGCAAGCACACCGACGAGGACGACATCCGTGCCCGGCCCAACCGCCGGGGCAACCGGCCGCGCACGCACATCCGCCCCAAGCACGAGGACGCCGCCGAGGGCATGGTGCTCACCGTGGACCGGGGGCGGCTGACCTGCCTCGTCGACGGCCGTCCGGTCGTCGCGATGAAGGCCCGCGAACTGGGCCGCAAGGCCGCCGTCGTGGGCGACCAGGTGGCCCTCGTCGGTGACCTGTCCGGCAAGAAGGACACGCTCGCGCGCATCGTCCGCATCGAGGAGCGCAGCTCGGTCCTGCGCCGCACGGCGGACGACGACGACCCGTACGAGCGCGTGGTCGTGGCCAACGCCGACCAGCTCGCCATCGTCACCGCGCTCGCCGACCCCGAGCCGCGCCCGCGTCTGATCGACCGCTGCCTGGTGGCGGCGTACGACGCCGGACTGGATCCGCTGCTGGTCATGACCAAGTCCGACCTGGCACCGCCGGACAAGCTCCTGGAGCTGTACGGGGCGCTGGACATCCCGCACGTCGTCACCAGCCGGGACGAGCTGGCGAGCGGCGACGCGGCCGACCGGGTGCGCGCACACCTCGACGGACGGGTCACGGCCTTCGTGGGCCACTCCGGCGTCGGGAAGACCACGCTCGTCAACGCCCTGGTGCCCGAGGAGCGGCAGCGGACGACCGGGCATGTGAACGCGGTGACCGGCCGGGGCCGGCACACCACCACCTCGGCACTGGCCCTGCCCCTGGCCGGCGCCCGGGGCTGGGTCGTCGACACCCCGGGCGTACGGTCCTTCGGGCTCGCCCACATCGACCCGTCCCGGGTCATCCACGCCTTCCCCGACCTGGAGCCCGGTACGGAGGGCTGCCCGCGCGCGTGCAGTCACGACGAGCCGGACTGCGCGCTGGACGCGTGGGTGGCCGAGGGTCACGCCGACCCGGCCCGGCTCTACTCGCTGCGCCGGCTGCTGGCCACCCGGGAGCGCACGGAGGGCGACTGAGCGGCGACGGAACCGCGCGGCCGACCGGTGATCTCCGAGTTGTTTGCCGCCGCCCCGGGCTGGTAAGTGCATAATCGCACCCAGCCGGAGCGGTCACGGAGACGCGGACACGACATACGGAGGACGGCACATGGCGTGGCTGCTGGTCATCGTCGCGGGGCTGCTGGAAACCGGCTTCGCGGTGTGCCTGAAGCTGTCCCACGGTTTCACCCGGCTCTGGCCGACCATCGCCTTCGCCTGCTTCGCCCTCGGCAGCTTCGGTCTGCTCACGCTGTCCCTGCGCAAGCTCGACGTGGGCCCCGCGTACGCGGTGTGGACCGGCATCGGGGCCGCGGGCACCGCGATCTACGGCATGGTCTTCCTCAACGACCTGGTGTCCACGCTGAAGATCGTCTCAATCAGCTTCGTCATCATCGGCGTGATCGGTCTCCAGCTGTCCGGCTCCTCGCACTGAGACCGCCGTGTCCACCGGGGCGGCCGACGGGCCGTGACTCAGACGGCCCGGTGCCGCCGGAGCGCGTCGCGCACCAGTTCGGCCGTCCCGCCCTCGCCGGGCGGCGCCGCCACACAGGACAGGGCCAGGCGGAACACCAGCTCGCAGGCGGCGGCCAGGTCGGCGCCGTCCGCGTCGGGCCCGCTCGGCGCGGACGCGGCGGACACCGCGGACAGGGCGGCGACGGCACGGTCACGGACGGCGGCCAGTAAGTCGCCGGGCGACGGCAGCGGGCCGTCCGCCCGGCGCTGCGCCGGCACGGCGGAGGCGGCCGGCGCGGCGGAGAGCGTGGGCGTGGGCAGCCGCTCGCTCCAGCAGCCGGTGAGCATGGCCCGCACCAGCGCGTTCCCACGGGCCGCCGAGGCGGTCCACTCCGCGGCGGCGGTCAGCCGCTCACTCGGGTCGGAGTGAGCGGCGAGCGCGTGTTCGACCCCGGCGAGATAGCAGTCCGCCTCTCTCCTGACGAGCGCACGCGCCAGGCCCTCCTTGCCGCCGAACTCGTTGTAGAGGGTCTGCCGGGAGACTCCGGCCGCCGCGGCCACGTCCACCATCCGCACCGTCGGCCACGGCCGGCGCGCCAGCGCCGTGTACGCGGCGTCCAACAGGGCTTCCCGCGCTGCAGGCATCGTCGCCTCCCCGGGCCGAGCGGCTCCGCCCCCAGATTTGACGCGCCCCCGGGCACTGTCAAGGGTCCGCGGAACAACCCGCCCGTCGCCCGCCGTGCGGGCCCCGTGTGCCTCCCCCACCGGCCCCGCGCCCGTCCTCACTCCCGCCCGCGCCGGGCCCTACGCCCGCCCGCGCCTCGGCCTCACGTTCCCCCGCGCCCCGGAATCGCGCCGCGACACGCCGCGACACGCCGCCGCGCGACCCGGCCTCGCCACGGCCGTACACCGCCCCGCACCTCGGCGCCGCGCCGCGCACGCCCGACGCCGGGCCCTCCCGTGCCCGGCCCCCGGTAGCCCCGCGCCGGGCCGGACGGATACCGTTTCCACCATGCCGGACTACCTCGACGACCTGCGCCTGGCCCACGTGCTCGCGGACGCGGCGGACGCCGCCACCATGGACCGCTTCAAGGCCCTCGACCTCAAGGTCGAGACGAAGCCGGACATGACCCCCGTCAGCGAAGCGGACAAGGCCGCGGAGGAACTGATCCGCGGCCAGTTGCAGCGCGCCCGCCCCCGGGACGCGGTCCTCGGCGAGGAGTACGGCGTCGAGGGCACCGGCCCGCGCCGCTGGGTGATCGACCCGATCGACGGCACCAAGAACTATGTGCGCGGCGTCCCGGTCTGGGCCACGCTCATCTCGCTGATGGAGGCCGGTGAAGGCGGTTACCAGCCGGTCGTCGGGGTCGTCTCCGCGCCCGCCCTCGGCCGCCGCTGGTGGGCCGCCAGGGGACACGGCGCCTTCGCCGGCCGCAGCCTGTCGCAGGCGTCCCGGCTGCGGGTCTCCCAGGTGGCGAAGCTGGCGGACGCGTCCTTCGCCTACTCCTCGCTCAGCGGCTGGGAGGAGCAGGGCCGGCTGGACGGCTTCCTGGACCTGACCCGCGAGGTCTGGCGCACCCGCGCCTACGGCGACTTCTGGCCGTACATGATGGTCGCCGAGGGCTCGGTCGACTTCTGCGCCGAACCCGAGCTGTCGCTGTGGGACATGGCCGCGAACGCGATCATCGTGACCGAGGCCGGCGGCGCCTTCACCGGCCTGGACGGCCGCCCCGGCCCGCACAGCGGCAACGCGGCCGCGTCGAACGGCCTGCTGCACGACGAGATGCTGGGGTACCTCGACCGGCGCCGCTGAGCGGAGACAGTTCTCTGCGCGCGCCCCCAACCAGCCGCGCGCGCCCCCTTGTTGACCCTTGCTTTGCCTGCGACTCTGAGAGTCCCCCCACTTGTGAACTTGTGAATCCACGCACGAAGTGGGTTCCTCGAGGAGGTGGCTCCATCCCATGCTCGTCCGCGACGCCATGAGCACGGTGGTCCTCGTCATCGGCCCCGCCCACACCCTCCGCCAGGCCGCCACGCTGATGTCCGCCCGCCGGGTCGGCGCGGCCGTGGTCCACGACCCCGACGCCGACGGCATCGGCATCCTCACCGAACGCGACATCCTCGACTCCGTCGGCCTGGGCCAAGACCCGGACGCGGAACCCGCCCACGCCCACACCACCACCGACGTGGTGTTCGCCGCCCCGTCGTGGACCCTGGAGGAGGCGGCGCGCGCCATGGCGCACGGCGGCTTCCGTCATCTGGTCGTCCTCGACCGCGGCGAACCGGCGGGCATCGTGTCGGTCCGCGACATCATCCGCTGCTGGGCGCCGGTCCGGCGGCGCTCGGAGCGGGTGCCCGCCTGAGGAACGGCGACGGGCCAGGCCCCCGAAGGGACCCGGCCCACCGCCTACGACAAGCGGTCCAGTCGCTGGAGTCAGCCGCGCAGGGCCTGGACCGCGGCCTCCAGCCGCTTGCCGAAGTCGCCGTCCGCCTGGCGGAAGTTGTTGATCGCGCGCTCGGCGATGTCCTCGCGCGAGACCTGCGAGATGGCGCCCGCCAGGTTGCCGATCAGACGGTCCTTCTCCTCGTCCGTCATCAGCCGGTAGAGGTTCCCGGCCTGCACGAAGTCGTTGTCCTCGGCGTGCAGCGGCGCCTCGTGGTCACCGGTGACACCGGAGACCGGAACCGGCTGCCACAGCGGCCGGTCCGTCTGGAACGGGCCGCCGAAGCTGTTCGGCTCGTAGTTCTTCGCGCCCTTGTGGCGGCCGTCGTACAGGTAGCCGTCACGGGAGTTGGTGCGCGCCTCGGTGGCGTGCGGGCGGTTCACCGGCAGGTGGTCGGCGTTGATGCCGACGCGGTAGCGGTGGGCGTCGCCGTAGGCGAACAGGCGGCCCTGGAGCATCTTGTCCGGCGAGGGGCCGATGCCCGGCACGAAGTGAGCCGGGGAGAAGATCGACTGCTCGACCTCGGCGAAGATGTTCTCCGGGTTGCGGTTGAGCTCCAGCTTGCCGATCTCGATGACCGGGTAGTCCGCGTGCGGCCACACCTTGGTCAGGTCGAACGGGTTGAAGCGGTAGGTCGCGGCCTCGGCGGCGGGCATGATCTGCACGCCGACGGTCCAGGACGGGAACTCACCGCGCTCGATCGCCTCGCGCAGGTCGCGCTGGTGCGAGTCGGGGTCCTTGCCGGCCAGGACATCCGCCTCCTCGGCGGTCAGGCACTTGATGCCCTGGTCGGTCTTGAAGTGGTACTTGACCCAGAAGACCTCGCCGGCGGCGTTGTTCCACTGGTAGGTGTGGGAGCCGAAGCCGTCCATGTGGCGGTACGACGCCGGGATGCCGCGGTCGCCGAACAGCCAGGTCACCTGGTGCGTCGACTCCGGGGACAGGCTCCAGAAGTCCCAGACGTTGTCCGCCTCGGTCGAACCCGTGTAGGGGTCGCGCTTCTGGGTGTGGATGAAGTCGGGGAACTTGATGGCGTCCTTGATGAAGAACACCGGGGTGTTGTTGCCGACGAGGTCGTAGTTGCCCTCCTCGGTGTAGAACTTCAGCGCGAAGCCGCGCGGGTCGCGGACGGCGTCCGCCGCACCCAGGTTGCCGGCCACGGTGGAGAAGCGGAGGAAGGTCTCCGTCTCCTTGCCGACCTCGGAGAGGAAGGCGGCGCGGGTGTACTTGGTGACGTCGGCGGTGACGGTGAAGGTGCCGTAGGCGCCGGCGCCGCGGGCGTGCACCACGCGCTCCGGAATGCGCTCGCGGTTGAAGTGGGCGAGCTTCTCCAGGAGGAGCTGGTCCTGGACGAGAACCGGGCCGCCGACACCCGCGGTCTCGCTGTTCTGGTTGTCGGCCACCGGAGCACCGGCCTCCGTAGTGAGCGGTCCCTGGGTCACGTCGCCTCCTGGGGCAATTCCGTAAGTTCCTGTCGCTTGGCCAAAGCCATGCTCGATCCTACAATGGACAATGTCTAAGTCAAGCAGAGCTCCAAAGTCACACTCGTTCGGGATCTGTTTCCCCTGCTGTTAGGCTGGTGAGTATGAGCGACCTTCTGGAACGGCTGCGTGGACGCGGGTGGCGGATGACCGCACAGCGGCGCGTCGTCGCCGAGGTCCTGGACGGCGAGCACGTGCACCTGACGGCCGACGAGGTGCATGCGCGGGCTGTGGCCAAGCTGCCCGAGATCTCCCGCGCGACCGTCTACAACACGCTGGGCGAGCTGGTCACGCTGGGCGAGGTGCTCGAGGTCAGCACCGACAAGCGAGCCAAGCGGTACGACCCCAACGCCCACCGGCCGCACCACCACCTGGTCTGCGCCGGCTGCGGTGCGATCCGGGACGTCCATCCGGGCGGCAACCCGCTGGCCGACCTCCCGGACTCGGAGCGCTTCGGCTTCACGGTCTCGGACGTCGAGGTGACGTACCGCGGACTCTGCCCCGCCTGCTCGGCGGCCTGACGGACACGGAACAGAAGCCCCGGCACGGGAGTGCCGGGGCTTTTCGCCGCGCGCCGACGGCTCCCCGTACGCGGACGCCCGGGCGCGAAGCCGTCGGGCGGACACATCACCGGCGCAAACACCGAGGGCCGGAACCCTGATCGGATTCCGGCCCTCGGCCTTCAGTAGCGGGGACAGGATTTGAACCTGCGACCTCTGGGTTATGAGCCCAGCGAGCTACCGAGCTGCTCCACCCCGCGTCGATGAATAGAACACTACGTGACCGGCGGGGGAAGAAGCAAATCGCTTCCGCCAGGCGGCACGGACAGCGCGACGCGCGGCCCGGCAGGCGGCTGACGCGCGGCCCGGGTCGCACCGGGCCGGCCGCACGCGGACCGCGTCCCGTACGGACCGGCTCACGCGTGCGCGGGCACTCGGGCCGCTCCCGGGCCGGGCGGGCGGCCAGCCCGGCCTCACGCGGACAGTTCCTCGCGCAGCGCGTCCCTGAGCCGTGCCGCCCGCTGCGCGACCTCGCGCGGCCCCAGCGCCACGGCCCGGTCGGCCCACCGCTGCCCCTCGTCCAGTTCTCCGCGCCGTGCGTAGACCAGGGCGAGGCGCAGCGCCGCCCGCCCGTGTCCCGCGTCGGCGGCCCGGGTCCACCACACGGCCGCCTCCGGCTCACTGCCCTCCCGGGCCAGCAGCAGCCCCAGGTTGAACGCGCCGTTGCGGGAACCGGCCTCCGCCGCGGTCCGGTACCACCGCGCCGCCTCGACCACGTCCCCGCGGGCCGCGGCCAGCATCCCCACCCGTACCTGCGCCCGCCGGTGCCCCTGGGTCGCCGCCCGCTCGTACCACTCCTCGCACTCGCTCTTCTCGTGGGCCGCCGACTCACCGAGCTCGTGCGCGGGAGCGGGCGGCCGCCGTGCGTCGAGCACGGTCGCCAGCCGGTACGCGGCCTCCGCGCTGCCGCCACCGGCCGCGCACCGCAGATGCCGCTCGGCCCCCTGCTCGTCGCCCGCGCGCAGCCGGGCGATCCCCACCTGGAGCGCCGCCTCCGTGTGCCCGGCGGCGGCCGCCCGCTCGTACCAGCGCAGCGCCTCGGTCTCCTTGTCACGGCCCGCGTAGAGGATCCCCAGGTTGAACGCCGCGTCCACGCTCCCGGCCTCCGCGGCCTTAGAGAACCACGGCTCGGCGCCGGTCGTGTCCCCGCCCTGGAGCAACAGGATGGCCAGCGCGTTCGCGGCCTCGCGGTGGCCGGCGTAGGCCGCGCGCCGGTACCACTGCTCGGCCTGCGGGGTCCGGCCCTGCTCGGCGCAGAGCAGGCCGAGGTTGTACGCGCCGTTCACGTCGCCGGCGTCCATCGCCGCCCGGTACCACCGCTCGGCGGTCTGGGTCTCGCCCCGCTCGGCGTGCAGCGCGCCGAGCGCGTTCGCCGCGTTGCCGTCGCCGTCCTGCGCGGCCCGCAGCCACCACACGGCGGCGCTCTCGGTGTCCCCGGCGTCGCGCAGCAGGAACCCGAGCGCGCAGGCGGCCCGCGCCTCGCCGTCCTTGGCGGACGTCAGGTACCAGCGGCCGGCCTCCCTGAGCCGCCCCCGCTTCTCCAGGATCGCGCCGAGGTGCAGCGCGGCCCGCCTGTGGCCGCGGGCGGCGGCCTGCCGGTACCACTGTTCGGCCTCCGTGCGCGGACCGGCGTCCTCCGCCGTCCCCTTCAGGGGGCGCCGGTCCAGTGCGCGGGCCAGCCGGTAAGCGGCCTCGCGGTGCCCCCGCTCGGCGGCGACCCGCATCCAGCGCTCGGCCCCGGCGTCCCCCCGGTGCTCCAGCAGGTCGGCGAGCGCGTAGGCGCCCAGGACGTGTCCCTGCTCGGCGGACTGGCGCAGCCAGTACTCGGCGGCGGGCTCGTCGCCGCGCTCGCGGTGGTGGCGGCCGAGCGCGTGCGCGGCCGGCGCGGAACCGGCTACGGCGGCGATCCGCCACCAGCCGGCCGCTTCGTCCGGGTATCCGCGCTGCTGGAGGAGGACACCCAGGTTGTTGGCGGCGGCGCGGTCGCCGGCCGCGGTGGCGGCCCGCAGATGAGGTTCGGCTCCGTCGAGATCGCCCCGCCGCAGCAGCATGGCGCCGAGAACGCTCATCGCCTCGGTGTCCCCGCCCTCGGCGGCGAGCCGGCGGCGCGCCAGCTCGGCGACCTCCTCGGCGGCGGCGCCGGTCTCGTCCCGGGCTTCACCCGCGATCTCCACGGGATCGGAAGCCTGCACAAATCGCCCTGACTCGAACAGAGTTACCTTGTCCCCCATAACGTCCATCGTCGCACCACCCGCTACCCGGGTACACCTGGTATACCGCAGCCAGTGAGGTCACTTCAGCGTTTTGTCGACATGCCCACAGAGAGACAAGTCAAACACAGATCGCCCAACTCCCCACCACGGCACGGCGGCCCCGCGCGTCGGCACATGCGTTCGTCCACCACGAAGGCCCGGATCCGCACCGGATCCGGGCCTTGTGTCGAGCGCGCCGTGATCAGCCGCCGCTCTTGTCTCCTCCGGCGGTACCGCCGCCACCTCCGGAGCCCCTGCCGCCGTCACCGGCGCCGTTCTTGCCGCCAGCGGCGGCCTTGTCCGCCTTGGACTGGGCGTCCTCGGCCCGCTTGAGCGCGTCCTCAAGGGCCTTCTGCGCCTTGTCGTACGCCGCCCAGTCGGGCCCCTTCCGCATGGCCGCCTGGCCGTCGTCGAAGGCCTTCTGGGCGTCCTTCAGCGCCTGTTCGACCGTCGGATTGCCGGACTTGGGCGGATTCGTACCGCCGGTGCCCGGTGGCGGGTTCGAGGAACCCGACTTCCCGAAGACCTTGTCGAGGGCTTCGCCGAGGGTGTTCTCGAACGCGGTGGTACCGCCGTAGGTGACCAGGACCTTGCGCATCAGCGGGTACTTGAGCTGCCCGCCGCGCACGTACACCGGCTCCACGTACAGCAGTCCGCCGTCGAGCGGGATCGTCAGCAGGTTGCCGTACTCGATCTCCGAGTCACCGCCCCTGATGAGTTTGACGAACTCGGCGATGTTCTGCTGCGAGTTGGAGTTGAACTGGCTCTGCACCTGTTTCGGGCCGCCGACCGTCGTGCTCGCCGGCAGCTTCAGGATCCTGATCTTGCCGTAGTCGGGCGTGCCCGCCTGGGAGTCGACCGCCATGAAGGCGCTCAGGGTCTCCCGGCCGTTCGGCGTGAACGTCGTCGTCAGCGAGAACGCCTGCGCGTCCTGGTCCGGCATCTTCATCGTCAGGTAGTACGGCGGCACCGCGTTGCCCGACTTGTTGGTCGGGTCCTCCGGCACCCGCCACACCTCGCTGCCGCTGAGGAAGGTCTGCGCGTCCTGCACGTGGTAGCGGGTGAGCAGCTCGCGCTGGACCTTGAACAGGTCCTGCGGGTAGCGCAGATGGGCCATCAACTCGGGCGAGATGTCCGCCTTGGGCCGCACCGTGTCGGGGAACGCCTTCATCCAGGTCTTCAGGACCGGGTCCTCGGTGTCCCACTGGTACAGCCTGACCTCGCCGGTGTAGGCGTCGACGGTCGCCTTCACCGAGTTGCGGATGTAGTTGACCTGGTTCTGCTGGGCCACCACCGCGCGCTGGTCGTTGTTGTAGGTCAGCGAGTCGGCGGTGGTGTCACCGAGGGTCGTGCGGGAGGCGTACGGGTACCCGTTCGTCGTCGTGTAGGCGTCGACGATCCACTGGATGCGGTGGTCCACCACGGCCGGGTAGGCGTCGCCGTCGATGGTCAGCCAGGGCGCCACCGCCTCCACCCGCTCCTTGGGCGTGCGGTTGTACAGGATCCGCGAACCGTCGCCGATCGCGCCGGAGTAGAGGATCTGCGGCTCGCCGAACGCCAGCGCGTACGCTGCCCGGTTGAGCGGGTTCGACAGGCTGACGCCGCTCTTGCCCTGGTACCTGGTGCTCTTCTCACCGCCGTTGTCGGAGTAGTCGATCTCCTCCTGGGGACCGCCGACGATCGAGTAGGTGGTGGTCTTCTCGCCGTAGTAGACCCGCTGTTCGTACGACGGCAGGTCGCCGGAGGACGGCAGGTTCTTCTCGGTGAAGACCGGCTCGCCGTTGGCGGTCTCGGTGCCCTTGGCCGCGACCATGCCGTAGCCGTGGGTGTAGCGGAAGTGGCTGTTGATCCAGTTCTTCTTGACGCCGGCGAGGTTCAGCTCGCGCAGACCGACCACCGTGTCCTGGGACTTGCCGTCGGCGGTGGGGTACCGGTCGACGTCCAGGTTGTTCGGGAACGCGTAGAAGCCCTTGATCTGCTGGATCTGCTGGAAGGTCGGCGAGACGACGTTGGGGTCGAGTATGCGCATGCTCGCCGTCTTGTCGACCTCGTCGCGCAGCGTCGATCTGTCCTTGGCGTTGCCCGTGCCGGAGTACCCGGACACCTTGGTGTCGTCGATGCCGTACGCCTCGCGCGTCGCCTCGATGTTCTTCGCGACGTACGGGGCCTCCTTGGCCTGCTCGTTGGGCTGGACCTCGAACTTCTGGACCAGCGCCGGATACAGGCCGCCGATGAGGATCGCCGAGAGCACCATCAGGCCGAAGCCGATGACCGGCAGCTGCCAGGTGCGCCGCCACAGGGTGGCGAAGAACAGCAGGGCGCAGATGACCGCGATGCAGAACAGGATGGTCTTGGCCGGCAGGTAGGCGTTGGCGTCGACGTACCTCAGGCCGGTCCAGTCGTCGGTCGCCTTGAAGTCGCTGGACTTGACCGCCAGTCCGTACCGGTCGAGCCAGTAGGCGACGGCCTTGAGGGCGACGAACACGCCGAGCAGCACCGACAGGTGGCCGGTCGCCGCCGCCGTGGCCCGCGCGCCGGGGCTGGTGACCCGCAGCCCGCCGTACAGGTAGTGGGTCAGCGCCGCGGCGATCAGCGACAGGACCGCGGCGGCGAAGCCGAAGCCCAGCAGGAACCGGTACCAGGGCAGGTCGAAGGCGTAGAAGGACACGTCGAGGTGGAACTGCGGGTCCGTCCGGTGGAACGGCACCCCGTTGACCCAGAGCAGCCAGGTCCGCCACTGCCCGGCCGCCGATGCGCCCGCGACCAGGCCGACCACGGCGGTGACCCCGCTCAGCAGCCACTTGCGGTACGGCGCGATGCCCATCCGGTAGCGGTCGAGGTTCTGCTGCTCCAGCGACATCGCGCTCAGCGGGGGCCGCAGCCGGTGCGCGAGCCAGATGTTGAAGCCGACGGCCGCCGCCATCAGCAGTCCGAAGACGAAGAACAGCCCGATCTTGGTCGACAGGGTGGTGGTGAAGACCGACGAGTACTTCACCGACCGGTACCACAGCCAGTCCGTCCAGAAGCCCGCGAACATCGTGAACGCCATGCCGAGGACGGCAAGGACGCCCAGTGTCGTCAGAAGGGTCCGGGCCCGCCGGGACGGGCGGCCGACTCTGATCCGCGGCCCCGTGGGGCCTCCGCCGCGGTCCGGCATCTGGAAAGCCAAGGTGCGCACCTCGAAGTTCGCTGTTGGTTCGCTGTCGTCGCGTCTGGCCCCCGTGTCCGCGGACCGTACGGTGCGCCCCCGATCGCGGGCACACACCTATGCAACTTACTCACCGTTTACTCGGTTCCCGATTCCGGGCCGGAACGAGGCAGGATTGTGACCATGTCCAACACTCCCATGGCAGCGAGCCCGCTCACCCGGGCCGTACTCGAGATCGACGAGTACGCCTCCGGCCTCGGCTGGGACCAGCCCGCCCGCCTCTTCGCCCTCGTAGACACCGCGCGGCTGCGGTCCCAGGAACCCGCCCTCGCGGCCCAGCTCGGCCTGGAGGACGAGCAGGAGACCACCGGTCTCACCCCGATCGAGCAGGACGAGATCCCCGCGGGCCGGCCGCTCGACGAGTTCCTCGGCACGATCGCCTGGCCCGACGCGGTGGCCGGCTGCGCGCTGACCGTGGAGCGCCTGATGCTGCCCCCGTCCGCCGAGGCTCAGGTCCCCCAGGGACTCGACGGGGCCAAGCTGGCGAAGTGGGTGGCCGAGCACCCCGAGCGCCAGGAGGTCCGCATGACGGTCGCGGTGCTGCGCGACGGGGCCCGGGAGTCGGCGCTGCGGCTGCGCGAGAAGGACTCCGCCACGGAGGTCCTCACGGGCTCCGGGCTGGTGCCGGGCCTGGCGGACGCGCTGGCGGCGACGTTCGAGGACTGAGGCCGGCCCGGGTGCTGCCCGCCGCCCGGGCCCCTTCCCCGCCGCTCCCGGCCTCTTCGGCGCCGGCCTCTTCCGCGCCCGGCCGGCGGCCCGGCGCGGGGGCGGGGGCCGGTCCGGGGACGGGAAACCGGTCCAGAGGCAGGGACCGGCGTGCGGGCGGGGCCCGCTCCGGGCCGTGGTCCGGTACGCGCACGGGGCGCCCCTGTCACGGGGCCCCGGCCCCCGGGTTCCTCAGCCCTTGACCGTGCACTTCGGCAGGCCGGCGGTGTTCCCCGAGCGGATGTCCTTCAGGGCGCCGAGGGCGTCGCCGATGGTGTTCACCTTTACGAGGGTCAGCCCGGAGGGGGTGTCCTTGGCCGCCGCGGCGCAGTTGTCCGCGGGCGTCAGGAAGTACCGGGCGCCCTTGCCGCGCGCGCCGACGGTCTTCATCTCGACGCCGCCGATCGGGCCGACCTTGCCGTCGTCGTCGATCGTCCCGGTGCCGGCCACGAACTTCCCGCCGGTCAGACTGCCCGGGGTGAGCTTGTCGTAGATGCCGAGCGCGAACATCAGACCCGCGCTGGGACCGCCGACGTCGGCGAGCTTGATGTCGATCGTGAACGGGAACGTGTGATCGGTCCCGGCGGAGATCCCGACGATGGCGCGCTTGGCGCCGGTGTCGTCGGACTCGGCCGTCCTGATGGTGATGTCCCGGGTGGTGGTCGCCGTCCTGTGCTGCTTCGCGGCGGCGGCCTGGTCCTTGGCCGGCACGACGGTGAAGACGACGTTCTGCCCGGGCTTGTGCCTGGTGACCAGCTTGGCGACGTCGGTGGGCTGCTTGACCGCGGTGCCGTCCACGGCCTTGATGACGTCACCGGCGTGCAGCTCGCCCTGCGCCGGGGTGCCCTTGACGACCGTGGCGACGATCACCCAGGACTGCACCGGGATGCCGAGCTCCTTCAGGGCCGCGACCTTGGCGCTCTCCTGGGACTGGCTGAACTCCTCGGCGTTCTCCTGGGACGACTGCTCCTCCGTCTTGCCGTCCGGGTAGAGCGTGTCGTGCGGGACGATCTTGTCGTCGTGCGCGAGCCAGCCGTAGACGGCCTCGACGAGGTTCATCCGGTAGTCGGCGCTGGTGACCCGGACGGTGGTCATGTTGAGGTGGCCGTCCGTCGGGTAGGTCTTGTGACCGGCGATCTGCAGCACCGGTTCGCCGCCGTGCTCGCCCAGAGTGTTGACCGTCGGCCCCGGGGACATCTCCGAGTACGGCACACGGAGGAAGACCCCCGCGCACAGGATCGCGATCAGCATCAGGGTGGAGGCGAGCATCGTCGCGGTGCGGCGTGGCATGACTCGACAGTACGGGACGGGTGTGTCGGGCCACCGTCAGGGCCGCGGTCCGCCGCCGCCTCAGGTGCCGGACGTGGAGCGCTCCATGGCCTCGCGGAACCGGGCGTACCCGTCCAGCTCGGGGCCGTCGCTGCGCACCTTGCGGGTGCGGTTGGCCCAGCTCCCCCACAGTCCGGCGACTATCGCCGCCACGAGCGGAATCAGCAACCAGGCGAGCGCCGCCATGCCGACCTCCCAACCCCAATCGAGCGACCGCAACTGACTGATCAGCAGATTAACCATCCGCTGTGACAACGCTCATGCCCGGGGGGCGGTTACGCAACCGGAGGGCGCGGCGCGGCCGTGCGGGGGCACGGCGCCCGCGGGGCCGGTCAGCAGGCGCCCACCCATTCCTCGGTACCGTCGGAGAACCTCTGGTGCTTCCAGATCGGCACCTCGTGCTTGAGGTCGTCGATCAGCTTCCGGCAGGCTTCGAACGCCTCCCCCCGGTGCGGGCACGACACGCCGACGACGACGGCGAGGTCCCCCACCCTCAGATCCCCCACCCGGTGCACGGCGGCCAGCGCCCGCACCGGGTACCGGGCGACGACCTTCTCGGCGATCCGCCGCATCTCCGCCTCGGCACTGGGATGGCAGGAGTAGCCGAGCTCCTCGACGTCGGCGCCCCCGTCATGGTCGCGCACGGTTCCCACGAAGAGCGCGGTGCCGCCGGCGGCGTCGTCCCCGACGGCCTTGAAGACCTCGTCCAGGCTGAGCGCGGTGTCCCGGACGGCGATCAGCTTGATGGGATCGTCGGCTGCGTGCTCGCCGGGGTGGTCGTAGGTCGGTGCCATGCGTCCATCCTCCCGCACTCGCGCGGCGAGGCGGAATTGCTTTATCACCCGGCACGCGCGCGTGGGGGTTGGAGCCTCCTACAGACCCGGCCGGCCCGCGAGGACCACGCTGTCCGGGCCGGCCGCCGGTCCTGCGGCCGACGGGGACGGGAGGCGCTGGGGGCGAGGAACGCGGGCGCCCCCGCGAGGGCGCACGGCCGCCGCCGGGACGGGCGCCTGCTCAGATCCGCCGCCGGGCCTTGCGGGCCCGCCGCACCACCGCGGCGGCGCCCAGCAGCGCGACCGTCGCGCCCGCGGCCCCGGCCGCCGTCGCGTCCTTGCGGCCCAGCCGTCGGCCGGCCACGGTGTGCCGCCCGGCGGCCTCCTCCAGCAGTTCCGCGAGGACCTCCTCGTTGGTCCACTTCGGCCGCCACCCGGCGTCGTGCAGCCTGCTGCCGCTGACCACCCAGGGGTACATCGTGTACGCCAGGTCCCCCGCCGGGGACGGCGTCAGGCCGATCCGGTGCAGCCGGGCCGCCGCGCCCAGCGCGACCGCCGACGGCAGCTCCATCCGGCGGATCCCGCTGAGCTCCTCGACCTCCTCCTGCTCCAGCCAGCCGTCGCACCCGACGGCCAGTTCCCCGTCGACCTTCTCCAGCACGGCGTACTCCAGCGCGCCGCACAGGTCCTCCACGTGGCAGAACTGCCACGCGGGCCGCGACCCGGCGACGACCAGCAGCCGGGGCGACTCGAAATACCTGGTCAGCGCGGTGTCGGTGCCTCCGACCAGCACGGCGGGCCGGACCACGGTGACGTTCAGCCCGGGGTGCGCCCGCGGTGCGCGCCGCGCCAGCCGCTCCACCTCCAGCAGGTCCCCGACCCCGGTCGCCTCGGCGGTCGCCCGCAGCTCCGCGTCCTCCGACAGCGGCAGCTCGTTGTCGGGCAGCGCCCCGTAGACCATCGCGGAGGTGCACAGCACGACCCGGTGCACTCCGGCGGCCGCGGCGGCCGTCAGCACGGTCTGCGTCCCCCGGACGTTGTAGGCCGTGCGCGCGACGGCGTCGGTCTCCAGGTCGAGGTCGAGCGCCAGGTGCACCACGACGTCGGCGCCGCGGAGCTTGTCGGCGATCGCCGGGTCCCGCACGTCGAGGACGTGCCAGCGCGCCGCCGCGCACTCACCGCGCCGCTCGTCGATGGCGATGACCTGCCTGATCTCGTCGGACGCGGCCAGCCGCTCGGTGAGCAGGGCGCCGACGCCGCTCGCGGCTCCGGTGACCGCGACGACGGGACCGCGCACGGCGGGAGTGCTTTCATGGTTTCGCGCTGCGCGAACCTGTGGATCTGGGGAACTCACCGGGCGTCTCCAGCGGTTGTCTTCCATACGGGCGCGAAGGACGCGTACGTACCAGGTGGCTCCATCCTGCCGCAGGCCTCCTGTCGGCGAAGCACCGAGGCCCTAACGGCTCGGGGTGTCTACGCTGGGTGGTGTTGTCGGGCAGCCGCGCCGCCGGAGAGAACCGGTGGCCTTACCAGCCGAGGAACCCCGTGAGTGACACCCCATTCGGATTCGGCCTTCCGCCGGAGGAGCCGGACGACGGCGACGAGGGCAAGAAGAAGGACCAGCAGAGCGGTGGTGGGCAGGGCCCGGCCAACCCGTTCGGTTTCGGGCTGCCCGGAGCCGGAGGCCTGGGCGGGCCCGGCGCAGACAATCCGCTCGCAGCCATGTTCGGCTCGCTGAACCCCACCGACCTGGGCGCCGCGTTCCAGCAGCTCGGCCAGATGCTCTCGTACGAGGGCGGCCCGGTGAACTGGGACATGGCCAAGCAGATCGCCCGCCAGACGGTCGCCCAGGGCACCTCTGACGGCACCAAGGACGCGAGTGTCGGCCCCGCCGAGCGCTCCGCCGTCCAGCAGGCCGTCCGCCTGGCCGACCTGTGGCTGGACGACGTGACGTCCTTGCCGTCGGGGGCGGCCTCCGCGGTGGCCTGGTCCCGTGCGGAGTGGGTCGAGGCGACCCTGCCGGCCTGGCAGGAACTCGTGGACCCGGTCGCCGAGCGGGTCGGCACCGCCATGGGCGATGTGCTGCCCGAGGAGATGCAGGCCATGGCCGGCCCGCTGATCGGCATGATGCGCTCCATGGGCGGCGCCATGTTCGGCACGCAGATCGGCCAGGCCGTCGGCGTGCTGGCCGGCGAGGTCGTCGGCTCGACCGACATCGGCCTGCCGCTCGGCCAGGCCGGCAAGGCCGCGCTGCTGCCGGTGAACATCGAGAAGTTCGGCAAGGACCTGGGCGTGGCGCAGGACGAGGTGCGGCTGTACCTCGCGCTGCGCGAGGCCGCCCACCAGCGCCTCTTCGCTCACGTGCCGTGGCTGCGCTCGCACCTGTTCGGCGCGGTCGACGGGTACGCGCGCGGGATCAAGGTGGACACGGCCAAGCTGGAGGACGTGGTCGGCCAGTTCGACCCGCAGAACCCCGAGCAGTTGCAGGACGCGCTCCAGCAGGGCATGTTCCAGCCGGAGGACACCCCCGAGCAGAAGGCGGCGCTGGCCCGTCTGGAGACCGCCCTGGCGCTCGTCGAGGGCTGGGTGGACGCGGTGGTGCACGCCGCCGCGAAGCCCCGGCTGTCGTCCGCGGACGCGCTGCGCGAGACACTGCGCCGCCGCCGGGCCTCGGGCGGCCCGGCCGAGCAGACGTTCGCCACGCTGATCGGCCTGGAGCTGCGTCCGCGTCGTCTGCGCGACGCCTCCCGCCTGTGGGCGTCGCTCACCGACGCGCGCGGGGTGGAGGGCCGTGACGCCCTCTGGGCGCACCCGGACATGCTCCCGACCGCCGGCGACCTGGACGACCCGGACGGGTTCGTCCACCGTGAGCAGCTGGACTTCTCCGAGCTGGACAGGATGCTCGGCGAGGCGGCGAGCGGCAACGCGCCCAAGCCGGACCTGCGCAAGAAGGACGCGGAGGAGGACGACGAGGGCGACGACGCCGAGTGAGCCTCCACGACGACGCGGTCCTCGTACTGAAGGAGTACGGGGACCAGGAGGAGCTGCGCCAGGTCTACCTGGACCATCTGGCCGCCCATCCGGACGGCATGTGGAAGTCCTGCGGCGAAGGGCACATCACGGCGAGCGCCCTGGTGATCGACCCGGAGCGCGGACGGGTGCTGCTGACCCTGCACAGGAAGCTCCGGATGTGGCTGCAGACGGGCGGGCACTGCGAGCCGGGCGACCCGGCGCTCGGGGCCGCCGCCCTGCGCGAGGCGACCGAGGAGTCGGGCGTCCCGGGCCTCGCCCTGCTGCCCGGAGGCCCGGTGCGCCTGGACCGGCACCACACTCCGTGCGCCTGGCACCTGGACGTCCAGTACGCGGCGATCGCGCCGCCCGGGGCCGTGGAGGCCATCAGCGACGAGTCGCTCGACCTGCGCTGGTTCCCCTACGCCGAGGTGGGCGACGTGGCGGACGACTCGGTCGTACGGCTGCTGGAGGCCACGCGCGCCCGGCTCTGACGGGCCGGCCGAGCGAGCCGGACCGGCCCCCGCGGGGCCGGTCCGGTCACGGGTGAGGGGCCCCCGACGGCCCGGGCTCAGCTCCAGACGTTCCCCTGGTTCTGCCCTCGCGCTCCCTGCTGGCCCATGCCGAACTGCGCGGCCAACCCCTGCCCGATCACCGCGTTCTGCGGCGGCAGCAGCTCGCTGGGCTGGACCAGCGCGTAGCCGTTGCCCATGAAGCCGAGCTCCCAGCCCTCACCGGTGCTGCCGCGTCGCCGCCACACCCCGGAGGAGTGCGTCTGGGCCTGCATCTGCACCCGCAGACCGGTGGACCAGGCCACGATGGCGTCGGCGTCGCAGTTGACGTACTTGTCGGGCGTCACCTGCATCAGCAGCGGCGCGCCGGAGGTCATCAGGGCCACCTTGCCGCGGCCGGTGATGTTCAGCTGGTACTTCCCGGAGCCGGAGATGCCGTACATGCTGTCGACGGCGATGACCTCGTGGTGCAGCGAGGAGTCCATCGCCAGCACGTAGGCGCTGTCGACCGTGAGGCCGTCCTGCTCGACCTCCATCACATGGACGTACTGGGCGAGGTTGGCGAGGTAGACGATGCCCTGCCCGTGGCAGCGCATCAGGTCCAGGCCCTCCCCGGTGTACGCGTGCGAGCGGGCCTGGTCGTTGCTCCGGTACTCGGCGTCGAACTCGACGAGACCCTGGTAGGCGACCATCGTGCCCTTGCGGGCGAGGATGTCGTCGTGGCCCTCCAGGGCGACGCGCAGCATCTGCTTGTTCTGCAGGCTCCAGCGCTCCTGGGTCTGGACGTCGTTGAAGGCGAAAAGCGGGCTCTGCATGTTCCTGTCTCCCCCTCAGCCCCGGATCCGGAGGCGGTCGGTGCTGTCCTCGCTGGGCTGCACAACGACGATGCCCTGGCCGGAGAAGGCCATCTGGTAGGCCTCGCCGCTGCCCCGCCCGATGAGGGACTGCGCCTTGAAGCTGCGCTTGCCCTTCACCTTCAGGTTCGGGGACCAGGCGACGAGCGCGTCGGGGTCGACGTAGGTCTCGTCCTCGCCGCCGCCGCAGTCGACGACGATCGGCTTGCCGCGGGAGGTGAGCGCGACCCAGCCCTGTCCGGAGATCCTGGTGTTCCACAGGCCCTGTCCGGCGAACTTCGCCAGTCCCTTGACCCGCTCGACGCCCCACTGCAGTCCGGCGTCGAAGGCCAGCAGGTTGGTGGCGTTGACCGAGATGGCGTCGCCGCCCAGGTTGATGACGACGACATCGGCTCCGTAGTCGGCCAGGTAGAGCAGCCCGTCGCCGGAGCACTTCATCAGGGGGGCGCCCTCGCCGGTGATCCAGTCACGGGCGATCTGGCGCACGGCCGGCGGGTTGGGCTCGTACTGGACGAAACCCTCGTAGGCGACCATCGACCCCACGCGCGCGAAGAGATCGTTGCCGGTCTGCATGGCGACCTTCAGCATGTGATTGCCGTGGTTCTCCATACGGGCCGTGACGGGTGCGGGGGCGTAGCCCGCGAGCGGCTGGTTCATGACGGGCTCCCTCTAGACCTCGTAGGGCTGGACGACGACGAAGTTGCCGGGTGCGGCCCGGAACTGCAGGTTCACGCCTTCGCCGGTGTGGCCCGGATAGGCGTTGCGGCGCATGCTCACCTGGCTGGAGACAATCACCTGGGCGGCGGCGGACCAGGCGACGACGGCGTTGGAGTCGACGAAGGTGGTCGGTGTCACGGGCAGCACGACAGGCGTGCCGTGCGTCTTGACGACGATCGTGCCGGTCCCCTGGAACTGCATGGTGAACAGGGCGCCGCCCGGGATGCCGTGCCCCTCGATGCGGCGGACCTCGTACTGGAGGCTCTCGTCGAAGGCGAGGACGTTCTCCGCGGAGACGCAGATCGCGTCGCCCTGCAGTTCGACCGGGTGCAGGTGTGCGGAGTTCTCCGCGAAGAAGACCTGGCCCTGCCCGGTGCAGCGCATCAGCTGCATCTCCTGGCCGGTGGCGTTGCCCACGATGCGGCCGGCGAATCCGGCGCCCTTGTAGCTGAAGTCGACCTTGCCCTGGTAGAGCACCATGCTGCCCTGCCGGGCCAGCACGGGCCGGCCGTCCGTGCCGAGGTCGGCGCGGATGAGCTTGGCGTTCTGCGGCGTCCAGCGCTGTCCGGTGGGCGTCTCCTTGAACCGCTGCAGCGCGGCGGCCACACCGGCGGTCTGCGGGGCCCCGTACGGCGCGGGCTGTCCCGGGGCCTGCCCGTAGGGCTGCTGTCCGTACGGCTGCTGTCCGTAGCCGGGCGGCGGCGTGGGCTGTCCGTAGCCGGGCGGCGGGGGCGCGCTCGGGGCGGGCGCCTGGTGGCCGTACTGCGGCTGCTGACCCGGCTGACCGTAGGGCGGCTGCTGGCCGGGGTGGCCGTAGGGCGCGGGCGGCGGGACGGGCGGCGGGACGGTGCCGCCGGGCGGAGCCATGGGCGCGACGATGGTCGGCGCCGCGTGCAGGGAGGGCGCCGGGGCCGTGGGCGGCGGCGGGGTGATTCCCTGAGGCGGGGGCGGCGGCGGGGTTGCCCCGGGCGGCGGGTAGCCCTGCGCGGCGGGTTGCGGCGCGGGGGCGGGCGGAACGGGCGTCGACGGTCCGGAGGGCACGCCGAACGCCGGCGGCGCGGAGGCCTGTACGGGCGGGGCGAAGCCCGGGGCGCCACCGGCCTGGGGCTGCGGAGCCGGTGCCGGGTCCGGGGCCTCCTCCTCCAGGACCTCGCCGCCGAAGTTCCTCAGCAGGGCTTCGAGACCGCCGTCGAACCCCTGGCCGACCGCGGCGAACCGCCACACGTCCTTGAGGTAGACGTCGCCGAGCATCACCGCGCGTTCGGTGGAGAACTCCGAGCCGTCGAACGCGTACCGGGCCACTTCCTCGCCGCCCGCCACGATGCGCAGGTACCCGGGGGCGATCTGGGACATCTGCCCGGCGCCGTCGATGGTCGCCGTGAACGACAGCCTGCGGACGTGCGGTGGGATCCGGTCGAGCGTGACCCGGAAGGATTCCGTGTCGCCGGCCTGCGCGCCCAGCAGCTGGACGGCCTCCTCGGGGGACTTCGGCTGGTTGAAGAAGACGAAGTACCGGTCGTCGGAGAGCCGTTCGTCGGCGTCGAGGCCGAAGCAGCTGATGTCGAAGGTCAGACCCGGGGCGGAGATCTGCACGCCGACGTACAGATCCGTGCCCGCGGTCAGGTCACTGATCCTGGCCTTGTGGCCGCGTTGGAATTCCCTGGGCATGCGTGAGGACCGTCCCCCATCCCGATGTGCGAGTGCGTCGCGCCAGGCTAACGGCAAACTCCGGCGCGGGGCCGAGTCGGTACAGACCCGGTACACAATCCCTGCCGTACGGTGCCGTACGTCCTTCGAGTCTCCCGCGGCCGCGGGGCCGGGCCGGCGGTCACTCGCCGCGAGCGCCCGGCTGGTGCGGCAGGCGGCTCGCCGCGGCCACCCCTTCGAGGTAGCCGCGGGCCCGCTCGGTCCGCGGGTACGTCTCCAGCAGCCGCCAGAAGCCGGGGCCGTGGCCGGGGACGAGCAGGTGGGCGAGTTCGTGCAGGAGTACGTAGTCGACGACGTACTCGGGCATGCCCTTCAGGCGGTGCGAGAGCCGGATGCTGCCCTCCGCCGGGGTGCACGAGCCCCAGCGGGTGTTCTGGTTGGTGACCCAGCGCACCGACGCCGGGCGGGCACGGCCGTCGAGGTACTGGGCCGACAGCCGCCCGGCGCGCTCGGCCAGTTCGCCGTCGCCGAGCGCCCGTCGGCTCTCCTGGGCGGCCAGCTTGTCGAGCATGACGGTCACCCAGCGCCGCTCCTCCGCCTCGGACATCCGGGCGGGGATGAGCACGATGGTGCGGTCCCCCTCGCGGTAGGCGGAGACCGTCCTGCGGCGGCGGTCGCTCCTGCGCACTTCGATCGCGCTCGCCGCCGGGCCGCTCGGCGGCGGGCTCGTCTTGCTGCGCTGTGGCATTCCGGCACGGTGCAGTGGGTCGGCGGACACGCCCCGACGTTACCGGGTGCACGCGGGGGAAGTCCCGGGTCCGGGACGGTTCCGCACCGATCCCCCACCGACCGTCTGATTCGTACGACGAACACCCACCGCCTGTGGACAACTTTCCGCACCGATCCGCCGGTGCGGGCATGCTGGCTGTCGTCGGCGGGGCGACGACCTGCCCCGCCGGCCCGTGGCGCCCTCCGCGCCACTGCCTTTCCTTCCGCATGCGGACTACGGGGGTTCCTGTGCATCCGATGGTGAAGCCCGCGCTCCGGCGCGGCTGGCGGGACCTGAACACCGTGCAGTTCGGGATGACTCCGGCGCACGCGCTGACGCTCGGCCCCGTCGACACCGCGACGGGCAGTTTCCTGGAGCTGCTCAACGGCACCCGCGGTCTGCCACTGCTCCGGGAGGAGGGACACCGCATGGACCTCCCGGAGGGCCATGCGGACCGCCTCGTGGAGCGACTGGCCGGAGCCGGCCTGCTCGACGACGCGCGGGGCGGCGGCACTGCGGCCGCCGCGCTGCGGGAGAAGAAGGAGGTCATGGACCGGCTGCGGCCCGATCTCGCCTCGCTCTCCCTGGTGGCGCGCGAACCGGGCGAGGCGATCGACCGTCTGGCCGCCCGGCGCGCGCTTCGGGTGCAGGTCCGCGGCGCGGGCCGGGTCGGGGCGGTGCTGGCCGCCCTGCTGTCCGGGGCGGGGGTCGGCGAGGTCGACGTGCGCGACGGGGGCCTCGTCGAAGCGTGGGACGTCGCCCCGGGCGGGCTGCCGGCCGAGGCCGTCGGCGAGCGCCGGGACGAGGCGGCGCGACGGGTCGTGCGCCGGGCGGCGCCGGACCGGCCGGCGCGCCGCGGCCGGCGGGGGCCGTACGAGGAGGACGAGCCCGGGCACTCCCTGGTGGTCCTCGCCCCGCGCGACGACGTCGGCGTGCACGCGCCCGATCCGTCCGCGGCGGCTTCCCTGATCGCGTCGGGAACACCGCATCTGTACGCCGGCGTGGTCGAGGCCACGGGCGTGGTGGGCCCGCTGGTCGTGCCCGGCCGCACGGGCTGCGCCGAATGTCTGCACCGGGGCCGCACGGACCGTGACGAGACCTGGCCGCGACTGGTCGCGCAGTGGCGGTCCGGACGGCCGCGCCACGTGCGCCCCTGTGATCTGGCCCTCGCCACGACCGTCGCGGGGCTGGCGGCGGCACACGCGCTCGCCTTCCTGGACGGGGAGGCGCCCTCCAGCGCGGGCGCCCGCTGGGAGGTGTCCGCACCAGGGCTGAACTGGCACGGCCGGCCGGTGTGGCCGCATCCGGACTGTCCGTGCGCGGCGGCGCGGCGGGCCGTGGCGGAAGACACCTCAAAAGAGGGCGAGTCACGCGAGACAATGTCTGGGCAACGGCCGTCATCGACGCCATGCCGTCAGGCAGACGCGGCGCGGCTTGCTGGGACTTGGAGGGCGCATGTCTGATCTTCCCCGGAAGGCGGTCACCCGGACCGCCAAGCTCGCCGCGCTCCCGCTCGGTTTCGCCGGGAGAGCGACCTGGGGACTCGGCAAGAGGATCGTCGGCGAGTCCGCGGAGCTCGTCGGCCGGGAACTGCAGCAACGCACCGCCGAGCAGTTGTTCAAGGTGCTCGGCGAGCTCAAGGGCGGGGCGATGAAGTTCGGGCAGGCCCTGTCCGTCTTCGAGTCCGCGCTGCCCGAGGAGGTCGCCGGCCCCTACCGGGCGGCGCTGACCAAGCTCCAGGAAGCCGCGCCTCCGATGCCGACGCGCACCGTGCACGCGGTGCTGGAGGAGCGGCTCGGCGAGGACTGGCGCGAGCTGTTCGAGGAGTTCGAGGACAAGCCGTCCGCGGCGGCCTCGATCGGGCAGGTGCACCGAGCCGTGTGGCACGACGGCCGCGAGGTGGCGGTCAAGGTGCAGTACCCCGGGGCCGGGGACGCCCTGCTGTCGGACCTCGGGCAGCTCAGCCGATTCGCCCGTCTCCTGGGACCGCTGATCCCCGGCATGGACCTCAAGCCCCTGATCACCGAGCTCCGGGACCGGGTCTCGGAGGAACTGGACTACGGCCTGGAGGCCGAGGCCCAGCAGGCGCACGCGGAGGAGTTCGCGGACGATCCGGACGTCGTCGTCCCCGCGGTGGTCCACCAGTGCGACCAGGTCCTGGTCACCGAGTGGATGGACGGTGTCCCGCTGTCGGAGGTGATCGCGGACGGCACACAGGCGCAGCGCGACCGCGCCGGCCAGCTCCTCGCCCGTTTCCTCTTCTCCGGTCCGGCCCGCACCGGCCTGCTGCACGCGGATCCCCACCCGGGCAACTTCCGCCTGCTTCCCGGCGGCCCGGGCGGCGAGGAGGACTGGCGCCTGGGCGTGCTGGACTTCGGCACCGTCGACCGGCTGCCCGGCGGCCTGCCGGAGCCGATCGGCGAATCCCTGCGGATGACCCTGGACGGCGAGGCGGACGCGGTCTACGAGATGCTGTGCGCGGAGGGGTTCGTCAAGGAGTCGATCGAGCTGGACCCGGACGCCGTGCTCGACTACCTCCTGCCGATCATCGAGCCGGCCCAGGTGGAGGAGTTCACCTTCACCCGTGGCTGGATGCGCAGCCAGGCGGCACGCATCGCCGATCCCCGCTCCCCCGCCTACCAGCTGGGCAAGCGACTCAACCTGCCCCCGTCGTACCTGCTGATACACCGTGTGACCTTGAGCACGATCGGGGTGCTGTGTCAGCTGGGGGCGACGGTGCGGCTGAGGGAGGAGCTGGAGGAGTGGCTGCCCGGCTTCGTGACGGAGGCGGATGACGAGGAGTCCGCGGTCGAGGCGTGAGCGGGGACGGCCGGCGAGGTCACCACCAGGCCGAGTCGAGCCGGCTCTCGATCGAGCGGAGGTTCTCGCGGCAGCAGGCGTCGCAGAAGTAGCGGCGGACGCCGTTCTCCACGGAGCAGGTCCAGGTGGGCGGCGGGCCGTCGCCCGGGGCGCCGCAACGCGCGCACGCCAGGGGCGGGGGCTTCGTGCAGGGGCCGCCGTGGTCGGGGTCTCCGGGAAGACTCGTCACCCCGTGACGATACCGCCGCGCGGCGCGGACCGGCGGGTGCGACGCCCCGCGGGGCCGGTCCGTCTCGACGGACCGGCCCCGCGGGGGAGCTCGCCTTGAGGGCGGGAGGCCACCGCTTCGCGCCATGGGCGGTGGCGGTGGGGGGCGGTCAGTGCATGACCGCCATGGCGAGCGCACGACGGGCGCGGCGCGAGGCCCGCTCGGCGCGGCGCTGCATCCGGCGGGCGGTCGCCAGGCGCACGGCATGGCGTTCCACGTCCGCCTCCCGCAGTCGGTCGTGCATATGCGCACGAGCCATGGCTTCAGGGATGAGTTGCATCTCTCGGGTCCTGTTCTGACGCGAGGCGTTCGCGCCGGTGGTGGTGACGTGTTCGGTCGCGGAGCCTGCGGGCTCGCTGGTGGACGGCTTCATCGGGGCCTGCTTCTGGGGGTCTCGCGTGAGGGGGCGGTCGATCGTTCCTGCGGTGTTCATGCTGTGACCGGGTTCTTGCGCGGGCGGCCGCGGGGCCGCTTGCGGGCGACGACCACACCCTGGACGAACAGCTCGCCACCCCAGACGCCCCAGGGCTCACGCCGCTCCTTGGCGCCGGCGAGGCAGGCCTCGATCAGCGGGCAGGTGCGGCACAGGGACTTGGCGTACTCCACGTCCGCCGGCGACTCGGCGAAGAAGACCTCCGGGTCGTAGGAGCGGCAGGGGACGGGCACGCCGAGGTTCTCGATGGCGTCGTCGAGCGCGGTGAGCGCGGTGAGCGGGATCAAGGCGGGGTCCTCCGTGAGACCGGGCTTGGGGATCGTGTCGGAAGGCGGTACGGACGGGGCGTGCGCTTCGAGTTGCACGGATCGTCTTCCTCGTCTGGTCGGTCCGGCCGGTGGGCCGGGGGTCGGCTGGGTACCGGGTTCTTTTCTTGTCCCGAGGCCCCTTCGTTCCGCCGTCCCCGATTCGGGGAAAACAGAAGGGCCGCGGATCCCGGATGGGGTTCCGCGGCCCTGAAGGCGCCGGCCTGATCGGCGATCAGGCTGGATCACTCCAGGGTTCTGGCCCACGGAAGGCCCACATCAGGTGGTGCTGCGTCGTCTGCTTCCGGTCACCGGCACCGGCCGCCGCAAAGGCATAGGCATGCGCCTGTGCCGCTACTGCTTCCAGTGCCTTGGTCGGTCGCTCATTGCGCTCACGGACGGGAAGGCCCGCGAGGGACACGGAGGACTCCGGACGCACGGCGCGAATGCCGGACAGACCGGTGCCCTGGTCCGAGACGCCGAGCATGCACAGGGAGACGACCGAGCGATCGGTCATTTTCGCGGTGGTGAAGAAGCTGCTCTCGATGCTGATCACTGGGCTCGCCTCCTCTCGGCGTCTGGGGGACTGGGGGTGAGCCAGTCCGATCGGATGTGTAAGTACAGCACGGAATCAGGACCTCAGGAAGGTCGCCGTTCCCGTGAGCAAGAACCTATGGGGATTCGCGGGGCATGCGCAAACTATTTTTTCGACGAGTTGGCGTCAGTCCCCGGCGTCCGCGGCGGCGGGCTCCCGGCCTGCGCAGATGGCGAGAACGTCGGCGCCGTGGCGACGCAGCTTGCGCATGTTGACTCCCGGGATGCGGGCCAGTTCCCGCTCGTCGTCCGGGGCGGCCTCGGCGATGGCCATCAGGGTCCTGTCGGTGAAGACGCAGAAGGCGGGCTGCCCGCTGCGGCGCGCCTGCTCCTCCCGCCACTCGCGCAGCCGCCGGTAGAGACCCTCGTCCATGTCGGAGGGACAGTCGTCGCAGCGCATCAGTTTCATCTCACCGGCGTCGCTGAGCGTGCGGCCGCAGACCCTGCACCGGGCCGGGGTGCGCTGGGCGCGCCGCGGGACGGCCGTCAGGGGCCTCGACGCCCCGGCCCCGGCGGAGGTGCCGTACCCGCGCTCGACGCCTCCGGAGGCGGCCGCCGCGCCGGGGCGCGCCTTGGCGGCCGACCCCGGACGCAGCCCGTCGAGGAACCGGCTGGGGCGGCGGTTCGGGCGGCCGCCGGGCGAGCGGGACAGCGACCAGGAGACGTGCAGCAATTCGCGGGCGCGGGTGACGCCGACGTACAGCAGGCGGCGCTCCTCCTCGATCTGCTCGTCGGTCCTGGCGTAGGCGATCGGCATCATGCCCTCGGCCACGCCGACCAGGAAGACGACGTCCCATTCCAGGCCCTTGGCCGAGTGCAGCGAGGCGAGGGTGACGCCCTGGACCGTGGGGGCGTGCTGGGCGTTCGCGCGCTCGTCGAGTTCGGCCACGAGGTCGGCGAGGGTGGCGCCGGGCCGGGCGGCCACGAAGTCCTGTGCGAGGTTCACCAGGGCGGCCAGCGACTCCCAGCGCTCCCTGACGGCGCCGGAGCCGGCCGGGGGCTGCGGGGTCCAGCCCTCGCCGGAGAGCACGGCACGCACCTGCGAGGGCAGGTCGACGGCGTCGGCGAGAAGGGAGTCGTTGCCGCCGAAGCGGGCGGCGCCGCGCAGGGCGACCCCCGCCCTGCGCACCTCGGGCCGGTCGAAGAACCGCTCGGCGCCCCGCAGCTGATAGGGCACGCCGAGGTCCGCGAGGGCCTGCTCGTAGGTCTCGGACTGGGCGTTGGTGCGGAACAGGATCGCGATCTCGCTCGCGGGGACACCGGAGTGGAGCAGGTCGGCGATGCGGCGGGCCGCGCCCTCGGCCTCGGTGGGTTCGTCGGTGTACTCGGTGTAGTCGGGCTCCGGGCCGGCGGGACGCTGGGAGACCAGTTCCAGCCGGTGGTCGGCGGCGCGGCCCCGGGCCTGGGCGAGCAGCCCGTTGGCGAGGTGGACGACCTGGGGGGTGGAGCGGTAGTCGCGCACCAGCTTGACGACGGTGGCGCCGGGGTGGCGGGCGCGGAAGTCGAGCAGGTGGTCGGGGGTTGCTCCTGTGAACGAGTAGATCGTCTGGCTGGCGTCACCGACGACGCACAGGTCGTCCCGGTCGCCGAGCCAGAGTTCCAGCAGGCGCTGCTGCAGCGGGCTGACGTCCTGGTACTCGTCCACCACGAAGTGCTGGTACTGGGCGCGGACCTGTTCGGCGATGTCGCGCCGGTCCTGCAGGACGGCGACGGTCAGCAGCAGCACGTCCTCGAAGTCGATGACCGAGCGGTCCCGTTTGAGGTCCTCGTAGACGGAGTAGAGCTGGGCGACCTCGGCCGGGTCGCGGGGGGCCTCACGGCCGGACTTCGCGGCTGCGAGGGCGTAGTCGGCCGGTACGGTCTGGGTGACCTTGGCCCATTCGATCTCCGCGGTGACGTCCCGCAGCTCTCCCCGGTCCAGCCGGATGCGGCAGGCGGCGGCCGCGTCCGCGACGAGCTGGACCTTGCGGTCGACCAGCCGGGGCATGCCGCCACCGACCGCTTTCGGCCAGAAGTACTGCAGCTGGCGCAGGGCGGCCGAGTGGAAGGTGCGGGCCTGCACGCCGTGCGCGCCGAGCTGTCGCAGCCGGCCGCGCATCTCCCCGGCGGCGCGGTTGGTGAAGGTGACGGCGAGCACGCTGGACGGCTGGAGGATCCCGGCGCGCACCCCGTACGCGATGCGGTGGGTGATCGCGCGGGTCTTGCCCGTGCCGGCTCCCGCCAGCACGCACACCGGACCGTGCAGCGCGGTGGCCACCTCGCGCTGCTCCGGGTCGAGCCCGTCGAGCACCGCGTCGGCCGAGTCCGGAACCTGCGGGAAGAGGGTGGAGTGCGTTGCTGCTGTCACATGGCCATGCTGCCAGGTCGCGAGAGACGGCCGAGCCGGTTGTCCACAGGCGGGCCCCTGCGGTCGTACTGATGCGACAGGAGTCACGTCCGACTGACGCGGCCGGTGCCGGGAGCGGCGGTCCCGGGCCGTGCGGGCACCCATACCCCCGGTGGGAATGCGGGGCCGGCGGGGTACGTTCTCCCACTGCGACCACCAAGTCCCCGACCCGCCGAAGGAGCGCGAGAGACATGCCGGGCACCGTGACGATGTACAGCACCACGTGGTGCGGCTACTGCCGCCGGCTGAAGAGCCAGATGGACCGCGAAGGCATCGCGTACAACGAGATCAACATCGAGCAGGACCCGGAGTCCGCGGCCTTCGTGGAGAAGGCGAACGGCGGCAACCAGACGGTTCCCACCGTGCTCTTCGCCGACGGGTCGACGCTGACGAACCCGTCGCTGGCGCAGGTCAAGCAGAAGATCGGCGTCTGAGCCGACCAGCCGTCCGACCGCGTCCGGCCGTCCGGACGCGTCCGGCCCCGGGACGCGTTCCCCGGTCAGCCGTCCTCGGTCCGCGCCCGCGGACCGTCCCCGGACCGTTCGAGAAGGCGGCCCCCACGATCGTCGGGGGCCGCCTTCTCGTTCATCGCGCCGACCGTCTCAGACGAAGCCCCGCGTCGGCAGCGGTTCGCCGTACCAGAGCTCGATGAGCCGGGCCGCGATGGAGATGCCGTACGGCGGCAGGACCTCGCCGGACTCGAAGGCCGTCCGCAGTTCCTCTCGGGAGAACCAGCGCGCCTCGTGGATCTCGTCGCCGTCGACGTCGATCTCCGTCGACGTGGCGTGGGCCATGAAGCCCAGCATGAGGCTGGAGGGAAAGGGCCAGGGCTGGCTGGCGACGTACTCGACCGGGCCGACGAAGATGCCGACCTCCTCGTGGACCTCGCGGCGCACCGACTGCTCGATGGACTCGCCGGGCTCGACGAAGCCGGCGAGCGTGGAGAAGCGGCCCTCGGGCCAGTGCACCTGACGGCCGAGGAGGATGCGGTCCCGGTCGTCGGTGACCGCCATGATCACCGCTGGGTCGGTGCGCGGGTAGTGCTCGGCACCGCAGGCCGGGCAGCGGCGGATGTGACCGGCGGCGGCGATCACGGTGCGCTCGCCGCAGCGGGAGCAGAAGCGGTGCAGGCGCTGCCAGTTCTCCAGCGCCACCGCGTGCACCATCAGGCCGGCGTCGCGGGGCGACAGCAGCAGGCCGGCCTCGCGCAGGCCCGCCGGGCGGGCGGACTGGTCCATGCGGCCGGGCAGTGAGTCCTTCTGCAGCGCGAAGAAGCTCACGCCGTCCTCGTCGGTGCCGAGGAAGTAGCGGTGCGCCTCGGTGAGCGGGGCCTCGAAGGACGGGGTCATGACGAGTTCGGTGCGGCCGTCGGGCGTCTCGTCGATGAGTACCTGGCCGCCGGAGACCACGAAGCAGCGGGTCGTGGGGTGGCTCCAGGCCGCGGCGAGCCAGGCCTCGTCGAGCCGGTGGTGGGCGGCCCGGTCGATGCCGCTGGCGGCGGTGAGCGAGATGGGTCGGTCGGCGGTTCGGTCGGTCCAGGTGGTCACGGGTGCTTCCAACTCCCCCGGTGCAACGGATGGTTTCGGCGGCGGTTCAGCGGGACGTAGGGCGGGAGGCGGTCGGGTTCGGCGGGGCGCGACGGCGCGGCGGCTCCTTCAGTGTGCTCCGCGCGGGACGGCGCCCCGGACGACGGCCGCCCGTCAGGGCGCCTCGCGCCAGTGCTCGGCGAGGTCGCCCCACAGGTACGCGCTGGTCTCGACCCCCTTGAGCAGGAGGTCGAGCTCGACCTTCTCGTTAGGCGCGTGCCAGCCGTCGGACGGGACGGAGATGCCCAGGAAGAGAACGGGAGCGCCGAGGACCTCCTGGAGGTCGGCGGCCGGTCCGGAGCCGCCCTCGCGGGTGAAGCGGACGGGTTTGCCGAAGGCCCGGCCCATCGCGCGGACCACGGACTGCAGGGCCGGGTGGTCCAGCGGGGTCAGGCACGGTCGGGTGGCCGAGCCGAACACCGTGTCGTGCCGGATCCCTTCGGGCACGTGTTCGTCCACCCAGGCGCGGACGGCCTTCTCGATGTGGGCGGGGTCCTGGCCGGCGACCAGGCGGAAGGACAGCTTCACCATCGCCGTGGACGGGATGATCGTCTTGCTGCCGGGGCCCTGGTAGCCGCCGCCCATGCCGTTGACCTCTGCGGTGGGGCGGGCCCAGATGCGCTCCAGGGTGGTGTGCCCGGCCTCGCCGTGGGTGGCGTAGGACTTGGCGGTGCGCAGCCACTGCCGCTCGTCGAAGGGGAGCTCCGCGAAGAGCTCGCGCTCGCGGTCGGTGAGCTCCACGATGCCGTCGTAGAAGCCGGGGACCGCCACCCGGGCGTGCTCGTCGTGCAGGGCGGCGACCAGGCGGGCGGCGACGGTCGCCGGGTTCGGCACGGCACCGCCGAAGGAGCCGGAGTGGATGTCCTGGTCGGGCCCGGACAGCCGGATCTCGCACTCGGCGAGGCCGCGCATGCCGGTGCAGACCGTGGGGGTGTCCTCGGACCACATGCCGGTGTCGGAGACGATCACGGCGTCGGCGGCGAGCCGGTCCGCGTGGCTCTCCACCAGTGCCCGGAAGTGCGGGGAGCCGGACTCCTCCTCGCCCTCGATCAGCAGCTTGAGGTGGACGGCCGGGGCGGTGCGTCCGGTGGCGGCGAGGTGGGCGCGGACGCCGAGTGTGTGGAAGAACACCTGGCCCTTGTCGTCCGCGGCGCCGCGCGCGTAGAGGCGGCCCTCGCGGACGACGGGCTCGAAGGGCTCGCTGTCCCAGCCGTCCTCGCGGGTGGCGGGCTGCACGTCGTGGTGGCCGTAGACGAGGACGGTGGGGGCGTCGGGGTCGTCGGAGGGCCACTCGGCGAAGACGGCCGGGGCGCCGGGGGTCGGCCAGACCTCGACGGTGTTGAAACCGGTGTCCGTCAGCTTGGCGGCGAGCCAGTCGGCGCTGCGCCGTACGTCGGGCGCGTGGTCGGGCTGGGCCGACACGGAGGGGATGCGCAGCCACTCGGCGAGGTCGTCGAGGAAGGCGGTGCGGTGCTGCTCGATGTACGTGCGGACGGCGCTGTCCGGGGTCTGGCTCATGCTCCCGAGCCTAGCGGCACTCGGTGCCATCCCGTTCGGGCGGTTCGTCACACTGCTGCTCCGGCCGAGGCTCGTCGAGCAGCAGACGCTCCAGCGCGGCCCGGTCCGGCAGGTCCCGCGGGCGCACGGTCTCGCCGGTGCGCACGTACAGGAACGCGGCCCCGACGCGTTCCAGCGGTACGCCGTGCTGCTCGGCCCAGGCCAGCCGGTAGATCGCGAGCTGGAGCGGGTCGGCGGTGCGTGAGAGGTTCGTCTTCCAGTCCACGATCTCGTACCTCGCCCCGTCGCCGTCGCCCTCCTTGTAGACGGCGTCGATCCGGCCGCGCACGACGCGGCCGGCGACGGCGAGCTGGAACGGGGCCTCGACCCGGTGGGGCGTGCGCCGCGCGTACTCGGTGCGTTCGAAGGCTTCCTTGAGGGCTTCCAGGTCGCGTTCGTCGGCGATCTCGGCGTCGGCGCCGGGCAGCTCGTCGGGCTCCAGCATGGGCAGGGTGAGCTCCTCGAAGCGGCTCTCGACCCAGGCGTGGAAGCGGGTGCCGCGGCGGGCGGCGGGCTGCGGGGGATTCGGCATGGGACGCGCGAGCTCCCGCGCGAAGGCCTCGGGGTCGGCGGCCAGGCGCAGCAGCTGCGACGCGGTCAGGGTCGTCGGCAGGGGTACGTCGGTGACGCTCCGCCGGGCGCGCCGGAGCTCCCCGGCGAGCGCGTCGAGGTCACGGTCCCAGGAGGCGACGGCGCGCGCCTCCTCGGGGGTGAACGGCTCGGGCCCGGGGCCGTCGGGGTGCGGGCGCGCCGCTTCCCGGTCGCCGGGGTCCGGGCCCACGGGCTCCGGGGCGCGGGGGTGGGCGGGCTGCGGGGTGGCGCGCTGATCCGTTCCGGACGCCGGGTGTCGGCCCGGGGCCGTCGCCTGGTGCGGGACCGTGGGACGGTCGCTGCTCCAGGAGTCCCAGTCGCCGGGATCGTCCTCGAAGGGGACGTCCTCCTCGTAGGGCGGCTCGTCGTCCTCCGGGGGCGCCGGCCAGTCCGGGTCGCCGTGCGTCCCGGGGCCGTGGTCGGGGTCCGGGAAGCCGTCCGCGCGCGTGGCGAGGTCGTCCAGGTGGGCCAGGACGGTCGCCGCGGCGGCGCGCCGGCGGGCGAGCGCGGCCTCGTCCAGGGGCAGGGGCCAGACCTGGTCGGCGGCGGAACGGTGCAGGGCCGGGTTCTCCTCGTCCTCACCGGGCGCGTCCGCCCAGGCCTCGATCTCGCCGTGCCCGGCGGCGCAGTGGTCGTGCAGCGCCTGGAGGAAGTCGGACGGGCCGCGGGGCTTCTTCTGGCTCGGGCCCCACCAGTGGCCCGAGCCGAGGAGCAGGGAGCGGGGGCGGGTGAAGGTGACGTAGCCGAGGCGGAGCTCCTCGGTGTGCTGGTGCTCCTTCATGGCCTCGTGGAAGGCCTTCATGCCCCGCGCGTCCCAGGCACCGACGTCGGGGAGGGTGTCGGCGTCGCCGCGCAGCCCGTGCGGGAGCACCTTGGCCTGGGCGGTCCACTTCTCGCGGCCCTGGGCGCTGGGGAAGGTACCGGTGACCAGGCCGGGGACGGCGACGACGTCCCACTCCAGGCCCTTGGACTTGTGCGCGGTGAGCACCTTGACGGTGTTCTCGCCCCCGGGCAGCGCGTTGTCGAGGCCCTTCTCGTACTGGGCCGCGGTGCGCAGGAAGCCGAGGAACGCCAGCAGGGACGCCTCCCGCTCGTTGGCGGCGAAGGAGGCGGCGACGTCCAGGAAGTTCGACAGGGTCTCGCGGCGGCGGGCGGCCAGCGCGTGCGGGGAGGCCGACAGCTCCACCTCCAGGCCGGTCACGGCCAGGACCCGGTGCAGGACGTCCATCAGCGGGTCGGACAGCGAGCGGCGCAGATCGCGCAGTTCGGCCGCGAGCCGGGCGAAGCGCACGCGCGCCTCCGGCGAGAACGGCAGCCCGTCACCGTCCGGCCGGCCGTCCAGGGAGGTGTCGAGGAAGGTGTCGAGGGCGTCGGCGAGCGAGATCACCTCGGCGGGGTCGACGCCCTCGACGGCCTCGGCGAGCCTGCGGTCCGGGTCGTCGCCGGGCACGCCGGCGTGCGCCACGAGCGACCTGGCCCGCCGGCCCAGGAGCGCGAGGTCGCGCGGGCCGATCCGCCAGCGCGGGCCGGTCAGCAGCCGCACCAGGGAGGCGTTGGCGCCAGGGTCCTGGAGTACTTCGCAGACGGCGACGAGGTCGGCCACCTCCGGCAGGTGCAGCAGCCCGGACAGGCCGACCACCTCCACCGGAACGTCGCGGGCGACCAGGGCCGCCTGGATCTCGGCGAAGTCGGTCGCCGTACGGCACAGGACGGCGATCTCGCCGGGCGCCTTTCCGGTCCGCACCAGGTGGGAGATCGACTCGGCTAGCCATTCGAGCTCCTCGGCGTGGGTGGGCAGCAGGGCGCAGCGCACCAGGCCGTCGCGTTCCGCCCCGGGGGCGGGGCGGAGGGCCGCCACGCCCGCGTGCATGGCGCGCAGGGGCGCGGCGAGGGAGTTGGCGAGGTCGAGGAGGCGGCCTCCGCTGCGCCGGTTCTCGCTGAGCGCCTGACGGGTCGCCGGGCGGCCGTCGGCGTGCGCGAAGTGGTCGGGGAAGTCGTCGAGGTTGGCGACGGAGGCACCGCGCCAGCCGTAGATCGCCTGGCAGGGGTCGCCGACGGCGGTGACCGGGTGGCCCGTGCCGCCGCCGAAGAGGCCGGCCAGCAGGATGCGCTGGGCGACGGAGGTGTCCTGGTACTCGTCGAGGAGGACGACCCGGAACTGGTCGCGCAGGACGCGGCCCACCTCGGGCAGCCGGCCGAGCTGTGCGGCCAGGGCGATCTGGTCGCCGAAGTCGAGCAGGTCCCGCTCCCGTTTGGCGGTCCGGTAGCGCAGCACCAGCTCGGCCAGTTCCCGGCGGGCGGCGGCCGTCTCGGGGACCTTGCGCAGGTCGGCGTTGGACAGCTTGGCGTCCGCCAGGGTGCTCAGCAGCCCGGCGTCCCAGGCGCGCAGGTCCTCGGGGCGTACGAGGTGTTCGGCGAGCTCGGCGTCGAGGGCGAGGAGGTCGCCGACCAGGTCCGGGAAGGAGCGGGTCAGCGCGGGGTACGGGCCGGGGGCCTCGCGGAGCACGCGCGCCGCGAGCTGGTAGCGGGTGGCGTCGGCGAGGAGGCGGGTGGTCGGTTCGAGTCCGATGCGCAGGCCGTGGTCGGTCAGCAGCCGGCCGGCGAAGGCGTGGTAGGTGGAGATCGCCGGCTCGCCCGGGGGGTCGTCCGGGTCCGGCCGGAGGGGATCGGCGCGAAGCGCCGACGCGGGGGGCTGGTGGCCGGGTGCCGGGATGGGGTCGGGATCGGTGACGCCGGCCCTGATCAGCGCCTTGCGGACGCGCTCGGCGAGCTCGGCGGCGGCCTTGTTGGTGAAGGTGAGTCCGAGGACCTGTTCGGGGGCGACCTGGCCGGTGCCCACCAGCCAGACCACACGGGCCGCCATCACGGTCGTCTTGCCTGACCCGGCGCCGGCCACGATCACCTGCGGGGCGGGCGGCGCGGTGATGCAGGCCGTCTGCTCCGGGGTGAACGGGATCCCCAGGAGCTCCTTGAGCTGCTCGGGGTCGGTGATACGGGCGGGCACGTCGAAGAGGTTAACGGCGGGCACCGACAACATGCGGCGGATCGCCCCGCCGACCGGGAGAACCCCCAGGTCAGAGCCTGGGTGCCGTTGGTCACTCAGTTCACTCGACGACCTGCCGGCCTTCCGGCCGGGCGCTGCACGACGCACGGAACGAGCAGTGCGCGCAGTGCTGTCCGGCGGTCGGGGTGAACCGTTCGTCCAGGACCTTCCCGGCGGCGGTCGCCAGCAGCTCGCCGACCCACTCGCCCTCCAGCGGCTCCTGGGCCTGCACCTTGGGCAGGCCGTCGCCGCCGTCCCGCCTGGCCGCGCCCTGGCGCAGCTGGACGAGTTCCGCGCCGCCGGGCTCGGGGCGTGCGCCGTCGAAGGCCGCGTCGACCGCGCCCTCGCGGACGGCGAGCTGGTAGACGGCCAGCTGCGGATGGCGGGCCACCTCGGCTCCGGTGGGCGCCTGCTTGCCGGTCTTGAAGTCGACCACGTAGGCCCGGCCCTCGCCGTCCTTCTCCACCCGGTCCATGGAGCCCCGGACGCGCACCTGGTGTCCCCCGGCGGTCAGGGTCACGTCGAAGTCGTGCTCACTGGCCACCGCGGTGCGTCCGGCGCGGTCCAGGACGTGCCACCTCAGGAAGCGTTCCAGCGCCACCCGTGCGTTGTCCCGCTCCTGGGCCGACTTCCACGGCGCGTCGAAGGCGAGGGCGTTCCAGACGGTCTCCAGGCGCTCCATGAGAGCCGCGAGGTCGGCGGGGGTGCGGCCGGAGGCGACCTCGTCGGCGAGGACGTGCACCACGTTGCCGAACCCCTGGGCGGCGGTCGCGGGGGCGTCGGCCCGCACCTCGCGGCCGAGGAACCACTGCAGCGCGCAGGTGTTGGCGAGCTGGTCGAGGGCGCTGCCGGACAGCACGACGGGCTGGTCGCGGTCGCGCAGCGGCACCTGGCTCGCGGTCGGTTCGGCCATGCCCCACCACCGGTAGGGGTGTGCCGAGGGGACCAGCGGGCGGCCCTCGTCGTCGGCGAGCGCCGCGAGCCGGGCCAGTCGGCGCGCGGCCGCCTCCCGCAGGGCGTCGGACGCGTTCGGGTCCACGGTCGTCGCGCGCAACTCGGCGACCAGTGCCGCGACGGACAGCGGCCGGCGGGGGCGGCCGGTGACGTCCTGGGGCTCGACGCCGAGTTCGGTGAGGAAGCGGGAGGGCTGGTCGCCGTCGTCCGCGGGCGCCTTCACGGCGGTCACGACCAGCCGTTCGCGCGCGCGGGTGACGGCCACGTAGAACAGCCGGCGCTCTTCGGCCAGCAGCGCGCCCGGGGTGAGCGGCTCGGCGAGTCCGTCCCGGCCGATGCGGTCGGCCTCCAGCAGGGAACCGCGGCGCCGCAGGTCCGGCCACAGTCCCTCCTGGACGCCCGCGACGACGACCAGCCGCCACTGCAGGCCCTTGGAGCGGTGCGCCGTCATCAGGCGCACCGCGTCGGGGCGTACCGCTCGCCGGGTGAGGGTGTCGGCGGCGATGTCCTGAGCCTCGATCTCCTCCAGGAAGTTCAGCGCGCCCCGGCCGCCGGTGCGCTCCTCGGCGCGGCCGGCGGTCGCGAACAGCGCGCACACGGCGTCGAGGTCCCGGTCGGCGTTGCGCGCGGCGGCTCCGCCGCGTCGGGCGGCCCGCTCCAGGCGGCCGGGCCACGGGGTGCCGTCCCACAGGTCCCACAGCGCCTCCTCCGCGGTGCCGCCGCCCGCCAGGCGCTCCCTGGCCTTCCTCAGCAGCGCGCCCAGGCGCTGGGCGCCGCGCGCGTACGCCGGGTCGTGCGCCACCAGGCGCTCCGGTTCGGCCAGTGCCTGGGCCAGCAGTTGGTCGGAGGGGGGCGGCAGGGGGTTGCCCGCGGCCCGCTCCTCCTCGCGCAGTGCGCGGCCGAGTCGGCGCAGGTCTGCGGCGTCCATGCCGGCGAGCGGCGAGGCGAGGAGGGTGAGGGCGGTCTCGATGTCGAGCCAGCAGGGGTCCGTCCCGGCTCCCCGCCGGAGCTCCTCCGCCTGCTCCTGTACCTGCTCTCGCGCCGGTTCCTCCGCCTGCCCCCGCGCCCGCTCCCCCGTCGGCTCCTGTGCCTGCTCCTCGGCCTGCGCGCCCGTCGGCTCGTTCGTCTGTTCGCCCGTCGGCATGCCCTGGGGCGTGTGCCGCGGCTCCTCGGCCGCCGTCTCCGCCCCGGGGCGCCGCGCGGCCTCCGCCGTCGCCACCGCGCGCAGCGCCGTCAGCAGGGGCGTCACCGCCGGTTCGTGGCGCAGCGGCAGGTCGTCGCCGTCCACGTCCAGCGGGACGCCGGCCGCGGTCAGGGCGCGCCGCAAGGTCGGAATGGTGCGGGCGCCGGCTCGCACCAGGACGGCCATCTCGCTCCACGGGACGCCGTCCTCCAGGTGGGCGCGGCGCAGGATGTCGGCGATGTTGTCCACCTCGGTGCCCGGCGTCGGGTAGGTGTGGACCTCGACGCGCCCGCCGTCCCGTGCCGCGGTCAGCTCCCGGTGGGCGCGGATCCGGTCAGCCGGGAGGCGGGTGAGCGGCATGCGCTGGGTGAGCAGGCGGGTGGCGGCCAGCAGCGTCGCGCCGGAGCGGCGCGAGGTGCGCAGCACCGCGACGGGCGCGGGACCGCCGTCCGCACGGGGGAACGTCTGCGGGAACTGCGTGATGCCGTTGACGTCCGCGCCCCGGAACGCGTAGATCGACTGGTCGGGGTCGCCGAAGGCGAGCAGGGTCCGGCCGCCCCCGGCCAGTGCCCGCAGCAGCCGCACCTGGGCCGGATCGGTGTCCTGGTACTCGTCGACGTAGACCGCGTCGTACTGGGCGGCGAGCCGCTCGGCGACCTCCGGGCGCCGGGCGAGGAGGACCGCGCGGTGGACGAGTTCGGCGTAGTCGAGTACGCCCTGCAGGTCGAGGACGTCGAGGTACTCGGCGAGGAAGGCGGCCGCGGCCTGCCAGTCGGGGCGGCCGATGCGGCGCGCGAACGCCGCCAGGGCGTCGGGGCCGAGGCCCAGTTCGCGGCTGCGGGCGAGCACGGCGCGGACCTCGTCGGCGAAGCCGCGGGTGGTCAGGCAGGCGCGCAGCTCGTCCGGCCAGCGGACATGGGCGAGACCCAGCCGCTCCAGGTCGACCTGGCCCGCCAGGAGGTCACGGACGGTGACGTCCTGCTCGGGACCGGACAACAGCCGCAGCGGTTCCACGAACAGTCCGCTGTCCTGGTGGGCGCGGACGAGGGCGTAACAGAAGGAGTGGAAGGTGGTGGCCCGGGGAGCGTGCGCCGTCCCGGTGCGCTGGGCCATGCGGTCGCGGAGTTCCACGGCGGCCTTGCGGCTGAACGTCAGCACCAGGATCCGCTCGGGGTCCTGGCCGCGGGCGACCCGCCGGGCGACGGACTCGACCAGGGTGGTGGTCTTGCCGGTGCCCGGACCCGCGAGGACGAGCAGCGGACCGGACTCGTGGTCAACCACGGCGCGCTGTGCGGCGTCCAGACCAGGGGGATCCGGCATCGTCGGCGGGGTGCGCACCAGTCGGTAGGCGCCACGGTCTCCCTTCCGCACCGGGGGGTGCGGAAGGGGCCTGGTGGAGGAAGAGGAGCTCACGTGGTTCGCCGGTCCTGGTGGGTGTGCTGGGGTCTGTCATGGCCGGCGCGGGGCGCCGTGGTCGCGGGCCCCGCGGCGGGCGGGCGCCCCGGGGTGCGGGGCACGCGTCCCGCCGACGGTACGCCGGTGCCCGCGGTGGAAGCACGGCTTCCCCTTGTCCTCCGTACTCACCCTGGGCGCTGTCTTCACGGCTGTCCCTCGACGCACGAACGTACGGCATGTCCCGGACGTGCCCGGATTCGCCCGTACGGGCCACGCGCTCCCCTCGGGGCCGCCGGATGGCGGAAGCTGTCAGGTGTGACCCTGCGCACGTCCGCCGCCGTCGCCGTCCCAGCGCGCCCGTCCCATGTCGAGCCGCGGCAGATGGCCCTCGGCCGCTCTGCCCGCCGCCCTCAGGGGGGTGCCCTCGGCACGGTAGTGGTCGAGCGCCCGCAGCTCGTGGCCGGGGAGCAGCCTGCCGTCGGCGCGTACGACCCGCCACCAGGGGACGGCTCCGCCGTAGAGGGCCATCACCCGGCCGACCTGGCGGGGCCCGCCCTCCTCCAGCCATTCGGCGACGTCCCCGTAGGTCATGACGCGGCCCGGCGGAATCAGTTCCGCAACCTCCAGGACCCGCTCGGCGTACTCCGGGTACTCGGGCGGCGCCTCGGGACGTTCCGGGTGGTCCACGCCCGGGGGACTCGTTTCACTCATCCGTCCCATCCTGCCGCACCCCACCGACAGTGTGCGGCGGACGTGGCGGAGCGTGCCCTCGCAGCCGGGCGGGGCTTCCGGCAGACTGTCGGATCCCGCACATGCACCCTGATGCCTCCGAGTGTCGGCGCGGCATGCCACCATCGTGCGGGCGGTGACCGTTGATACGAGACCAAGAAGAGAGCATGAAGCAGCAGGGTGTGCACCCCGACGGCGCGGAGGGCACCTCTGGGGTCTCGTCGCGCCCGGACGCCGACGGCACGGGCGGTGCCGGCCGCGCGGCCGGCCACCGGGACGATCGGGACCGAACGGGCGGTGAGGATGCGGCCGCGGCGCGTGAGTCCGGTCGGGGCGCCGAAGTGACGCACGTCGGCGAGCTGGAGAGCGACGAGCCGCTGCTCCCGGCGCGCGTGCACCGCCCCTCGGACCTGATGCGCCTCCTCGTGGGCGTGCTCGCCGTCGTCGTCCTGCTGGCGATCGCCGCGTTCGCGCACGGCACGACCTCGGGCTTCGAACAGGACATCAACAAGGGCACCGGACAGGCACCCGACCTGCTCATCAAGATCGCCGGGCTGGCGTCCAGCATCGCGATCCTGCTGGTCCCGGTCGCCTTCGCGATCGAACGGCTGATCAAACGCGACGGGCTGCGGATCGCCGACGGCGTCCTGGCGGCGGTCCTCGCGCACGGGGTGACGCTCGCCACCGACCTGTGGGTGGCCAAGGCCGCCCCGCACTCGATCCAGGAGGCGCTCACCCAGCCCTCCCCCGGCGACATCCACGCGCTGACCGACCCTGTGCACGGCTACCTCGCCCCGGTTATCGCGTACATGACAGCGGTCGGCATGTCCCGCAGACCGCGCTGGCGCTCGGTGCTGTGGATCGTGCTGCTGCTGGATGCCTTCTCGATGCTGGTCACCGGCTACACGACCCCGTTCTCGATCATCCTGACGGTGCTGATCGGCTGGACCATCGCCTACGGCACCCTGTACGCGGTCGGCTCGCCGAACGCCCGTCCCACCGGTCGCACACTGATGACGGGGCTGCGGACGGTCGGCTTCCACCCGGTGAGCACGGCCCGTGTGGAGGCGGCGGAGAGCGCGGACAGCGCCGACCGTGGCCGGCGCTACTTCGTCACCCTGGAGGACGGTCCGCCGCTGGACGTCACGGTCGTCGACCGGGAGCAGCAGGCGCAGGGCTTCTTCTACCGCCTGTGGCGCAACCTCACCCTACGCAGCTTCGCCACCCGCAGCAGCCTCCAGTCGCTGCGCCAGGCCCTGGAGCAGGAGGCCCTGCTCGCCTACGCGGCCATCGCGGCCGGCGCCAACGCGCCCAAGCTGATCGCGACCTCCGAGCTCGGTCCCGACGCCGTGATGCTGGTCTACGAGCACACCGGCGGACGTACGTTCGACTCGCTGGCCGACGAGGAGATCACCGACGAGTTGCTGCGGAACGCCTGGCACCAGGTGCGGGCACTTCAGTCGCGGCGCATCGCGCACCGCAGGCTGGCGGGTGACGCGATCGTGGTGGATCGTTCCGGCAGGGTGATCCTCACCGATCTGCGCGGGGGCGAGATCGCGGCCGGGGACCTGCTGCTGCGCATGGACGTCGCGCAACTGGTGACGACACTCGGCCTCCGGGTGGGCGCGGAACGTGCCGTGGCCTCGGCCGTGGGCGTGCTGGGCCCGGACGCGGTGGCCGACTGCCTGCCCATGCTGCAGCCCATCGCACTGACCCGCGCCACGCGGGCGACGCTGCGCAGACTGGCCCGGGAGCGGGCGCAGCGGGAGCGCGAGGCGGTCCTGGAGGCCTCCAGGCAGGCCAAGCTGGCCCGCCTCGAACAGTCGTCCCAAGACGGCGCGAGCGATGCCGGGCCGGTGGCCGAGAAGCCGGACAAGAAGGCCGAGCGGGCCGAGGCGCGCGCGGAGAAGCGGGCGATCGACGAGGCGCTGGAGGAGGCCCGCGAAGAGGACCTGCTGACCCAGATCCGACACCAGGTGCTGAGGATCAGGCCGCAGGCGCCGGTCGAGCCGGCCCGGCTGGAGAGGGTGCGGCCGCGCACTCTGATCAGCCTCATCGCGGGCGCCATCGGCGCGTACTACCTGCTGACCCAGCTCACCCACATCCAGTTCGGCACGCTCTTCGCCCACGCCCAGTGGGGCTGGCTGGTGGCGGCGGTGCTGTTCTCGGCCCTCAGTTACGTGGCCGCCGCCATGGCGCTGCTGGGGTTCGTCCCGGAACGGGTGCCGTTCGTGCGGACCGTGGCGGCCCAGGTCGCCGGGTCGTTCGTGAAGATCGTCGCGCCGGCGGCGGTCGGCGGCGTGGCCCTCAACACGCGCTTCCTGCAGCGATCCGGGGTGCGGCCCGGGCTGGCGGTGGCGAGCGTCGGCGCGTCCCAGCTGTTCGGGCTCGGCTGCCACATCCTGATGCTGCTGTCCTTCGGCTATCTGACCGGCACCGAGAAGACACCGTCGCTCTCCCCGTCCCGGACGGTCATCGCGGGACTGCTGACGGTCGCGGTGCTGGTGCTGGTGGTCACCTCGGTGCCGTTCCTGCGCAAGTTCGTCGTCACTCGGGTGCGGTCGCTCTTCGCCGGCGTCGTGCCGCGCATGCTGGACGTGCTGCAGCGGCCGCAGAAGCTCGTCACGGGCATCGGCGGCATGCTGCTGCTGACGGCCTGCTTCGTGATGTGCCTGGACGCCTCCATCCGGGCGTTCGGGGACGAGTCGACCTCGCTGAGCATCGCCAGCGTCGCCGTCGTCTTCCTGGCCGGCAACGCACTCGGCTCCGCCGCCCCGACCCCGGGCGGTGTGGGCGCGGTCGAGGCGACCCTGACGGTCGGGCTGATCGCCGTGGGCCTGCCCAAGGAGGTGGCCGCGCCGGCGGTGCTCATGTTCCGGCTGCTGACGCTGTGGCTGCCGGTGCTGCCGGGCTGGCTGGCCTTCAATCACCTCAGCCGCAAGGGCTCACTGTAGGAAGAGCCTCCCGCGCAAGGGGCCTGGCGGAAGGGTTCCACGGGGCCGGGTCCGCGTCCCCCGGACGGCCCGCGTCCCGCGCGGGAGACCGCCCGCGGCGTGAGGATGGAGGCATGCAGAACCCCCGCGGGCTGCGCGCAGCCGCCCTGACAGCGACCGCCGTGCTGCTGTCCGCCCTGGCGGCGGGTTGCGGCGGTGCCTCCCACCCCGCGGACACGACGGCCCAGAAGCTGCTCTGGAAGGACTGCCCGGCGCCGTCCGCGGCGGAGGGCGGCGGTGCGGCGCCGTCCCCGCTGCCGGGCGGCGGCACATGGCAGTGCGCCACCATGCGGGCGCCCCTGGACTGGAGCAGGCCGCGGGGCGAGACGATCGGCATCGCGCTGATCCGGGCGAGGGCGAGCGGGCCGGGCCCGCGCATCGGCTCGCTGATCTTCAACTTCGGCGGGCCCGGCGGCTCGGGCGTGAACACGCTGCCCTCGTTCGCCCCGGACTACGCCAAGCTGCGCACCCGCTACGACCTGGTCAGCTTCGACCCGCGCGGGGTGGGCCGCAGCGCGGGCGTCAGATGCCTGAGCGACGCCCAGCTCGACCAGTACTTCCAGCAGGACGCGACGCCCGACGACGCCGCCGAGCGGGCCGCCCTGTTGAAGAACACCGAGCGGTTCAACGCGAGCTGCGAGAAGAACTCCGCACGGATCCTTGCGCACGTGCGCACCACCGACGCGGCCCGTGACATGGACCTCATGCGGCGCGTCCTCGGCGACGCGAAGCTCCACTACTTCGGCATCTCCTACGGCACCGAACTCGGCGGTGTCTACGCCCACCTCTTCCCGCGGCACGTGGGCCGCGCCGTCCTCGACGGGGTGGTCGACCCCACGCAGACCCCCGAGCAGAGCGCGCTCGGCCAGGCCAGGGGATTCCAGCTGGCCATGGACAACTTCGCGCGCGACTGCGTCTCGAAGACCACCGAGTGCCCCATCGGCAGCTCCGCGCAGGACGTCGAGAACCGCGTCGCCGCGCTGCTCAAGAGGCTCGACAGCCGGCCGATCCCCGGCGTCTTCCCGCGCCGGCTGACCGAGACCGCAGCGACCAACGGCATCGCCCAGGCCCTGTACTCCAAGGAGCTGTGGCAGCCGCTCACCGAGGGACTGCAGGAGGCCTACGACGGCGACGGCAGGATCCTCATGCTGCTGTCCGACGCGCTGAACGGCCGCAGCGAGAACGGCGAGTACAGCAACCTCACCGCCGCGAACGTCGCCATCAACTGCGCCGACGAGAAGCAGCGGTACGACACGGCCCACGTGGAGCGGAAGCTGCCCGAGTTCCGGGCCGTCTCCCCGCTGTTCGGGGACTTCCTGGCCTGGGGCATGCTCAGCTGCACCGACTGGGCCGTGCCCGGCGCGGCCGAACACCCCGACGTGAGCGCGCCCGGCTCGGCGCCGATCCTCGTCGTGGGCAACACCGGCGACCCGGCGACGCCGTACGGGGGCGCGAAGAAGATGGTGGACGCGCTGGGCAGCGGTGTCGCCGTCGAACTGACCTACAAGGGTCAGGGACACGGCGCGTACGACAGCAAGAACAAGTGTGTGCAGGACGCCGTGAACGGCTATCTGCTCGACGGAAAGGTACCGGCCGCGGGGACGGTCTGTTCCTAGGATCGCGACAGGTGGCGTCTTCGCCTGCCGCGGCGACACCGGCACGGCCCCCACGCTCGGGCCACACCATGCCACTTTCCCCATGAAATCGCTGGTCAGCGGGTTATCCACAGGCTTGCTCCGACGCGCTCCGGCCCGCCTACCATGGCCTTACAGCTCCCGGCGGCCGATCCGCCGGAGCCCGTGAGGGGGGGATGCGCCATGTCGCGTTTCGCGCGGTGGGGAGCCGTGGCCGCCGCCGCGGTGCTGCTGGCCGGCTGCGGCGGCGGACCGTCCGGCGGAAAGGACGACGGGGGAAAGGGCCGGTCCAGCCCCGCGGTCCCGCCGACGGTGACGCCCGCCGACGGGCTTCCCCCGGGCCTGCCCGCCTCACTCGCCTCCCAGCGGCTCGACTGGGGCCGGTGCGGCGCCACCGCCGACTCCCCCGCACCGGGCGGCGACTGGCAGTGCGCGACGCTCAGGACGCCGCTGGACTGGTCCCGCCCGGACGGTGAGACCATCGGCCTCGCCCTCATCCGGACCAGGGCGACCGACGAGCGCACCGGCTCGCTGCTGTTCGACTTCGGCGGCCCCGGCGCGTCCGGGGTGGCCACTCTGCCCGCCTACGCTCCGGTGACCGGCACGCTCGGCGAGCACTACGACCTGGTGAGCTGGGACCCGCGCGGGGTCGGCGCGAGCAAGGGCGTCCGCTGCCGCGACGACCGGCGGATCCAGGCCGCCGAGGCGATCGACGTGACACCGGACACCCCGGCCGAGGAGCGCGCCTACCTCCGGGACGCGGCCGACTTCGGCAAGGGCTGCGCGAAAGCCGCCGGAGAACTGCTCACGCACGTCTCCACCACCGACACGGCGCGGGACATGGACCTGATGCGCCAGGTACTCGGCGATGCCCGGATGCACTACTTCGGCATCTCCTACGGCACCGAACTCGGCGGCGTCTACGCCCACCTCTTCCCGCAGCACGTGGGCCGGATGGTGCTGGACGCGGTGGTCGACCCGACCGCCGACACGGTGGGCCACGCACTGAACCAGACCCGCGGCTTCCAGCGAGCACTCGACGACTACCTGAGGTCCACCGGCCAGGATCCGCGGCAGGGCTCCCGGCGGATAGCGGACCTGCTGGAGCGGATCGACGCCGAGCCGCTGCCCACCTCGTCCGGGCGGAAGCTGACGCAGACTCTGGCGCTCACCGGCCTCGTCACACCGCTCTACAGCAAGAACAGCTGGCCGACGCTGACCGGTGCGCTCCAGGCGGCGCGCAAGGGCGACGGCTCCGGTCTGCTGTCGCTGGCGGACGCCTACAACGACCGTGACGCCACGGGCCACTACGGCACGACGACCCATGCGCAGCGGGTCATATCGTGCCTGGACGACAAGCAGCGGCCGACGCCCGAGCAGACGAGGGGGCTGCTGCCCGAGTTCGAGGAGGTCTCGCCGGTGTTCGGGCACTACATGGCCTGGGACACGGCCGGCTGGTGCCACGACTGGCCGGTGCCCGGCCAGTACGACACGCCCGAGGTCGCGGCACCGGGTGCGGCGCCGATCCTGCTGGTCGGCAACACCGGCGACCCCGCGACGCCCTACGAGGGCACCCGGAGGATGGCGGACGAACTCGGCCCGGGAGTCGGCGTCGAACTCACCTGGAAGGGCGAGGGCCACGGAGCGTACGGCGGTGGCAGCGACTGCGTGGACTCGACGGTGAACGCGTACCTGATCGAGGGGACGGTACCGAGGAACGGCAAGGTCTGTTCCTGACACCGGCGGCCGCCACGGGCGCCCGATGCGGACCCGCCCCGCGCCCGCCTCCGTACGGACGGGCCGAGCCGGCGTTCGGACACCGGCGGACCGGGCACCCTCCCCCACGCCGCCCCGCGCGTCGGTGACGTTGTCCCGGGAGGGATACGGATCGGACACAGTGATGCGGATGGGGTGGGGGTCACGGGCCGGCGCCCGGCATCTTCTGTGGAGGCAGCGTCACTCGGCCTTCACCGCCCCATCACACATCCAGGAGTCCGCCGATGAACGAGCAGTCAGGCGCAGGCCCCGCCGATCCGTCAAGGAACGTTCCGCCACCGCCCGCCTTCCCGCCCGCAGGGGCGGGGTCTGTCCCGCCCCCGCCGGCCTACGCCCCCGGCTACCCCCCGCCCCAGGGTCACCCGGCGGGAGGCGCGGCGCCGTGGCAGCCCCCGGCGAACCCCGGTCACCCGCCGTCCGCCGTGGCGCGGCGTCCGAGGACCGGGCTGTGGGTCGTGCTCGGTGCGGTGGCCGTCCTGCTGGTGGGCGGCGGGGCGTACGCGCTGGCCGGAAGCGACGGGTCACCGTCCAAGGACGCGGCGGCGGGCGGAAGTCCGGCCGACGGTGCGGGCCCGGCCGGTGGCGCGGGCTCCGGCTCGGGGAACGGTTCGGGCTCGGGCTCGGGCAAGGGCGAGCGGGTTCCGGCGCCCGAGGCGCAGCAACTGCGACGCGTCGAGTTGCCGAACTCGTACCTGGGCCTGGCCCGCAACGATGGCGGCGTGCCCGGGCTGGCGGAGATGGAGGAGGCGGCGAAGGCCGAGGACCCGAGCACGGAGGTCGTCGGCACGGTCTACACAGGCGGACAGTTCGGAGAGAAGCACGCCGTCGTGATCGGCGGATACAGGAACGCGGCGCTCACCGAGGCCGAGCGCCGGCAGGCACTCGCCAACGCGTGGAAGACCGACCCGCGAAGTGCGGTGCAGACCGTCGTCGGCCCCGTCAAGGACGTGGACCCCGGCCCGCTGGGCGGGATGATGCAGTGCGCGCAGACGGTCTCCACTCAGGACCAGCCGGACGTCCTCGGCAACACCATGTTCAGCTCGGTGCAGTGCGTGGTGGTGGGCGTCAACACGACGATCGAGTTCGTCGAGAGTGAGGAACTCTCCGGCAACAGCGTCAGCAAAACCGCTGACGACCTGCGCGGATTCCGGGCACAGGCCGAGGTGAAACGCTGACCGCGGTCCGGTCCCGAACGTCACGACGCCTTGTGCAGCACCACGGACGCGGAGTTCTTGTCAGCCGCGGAGTACCGGAGCGTCCCGTCGGCCTGCAGGTCGAGCAGGCGCTGCCCGCCGGTGTTGCAGTCCATCGCGTGGGAGCCGACGAGTCTCGACGTGTACCGAAGTCGGGTCCTGGTGATGGAGACCAAGGTCCAGGCCGCGTCGCAGTAGCCGGTCGAGCTGACGGCTTGCCCCTCTGCGGCGAACCGGTCACCGACCTGCGCGTCGCCGACGCGCACAGTGAACCTGGAGTTCTTGTCACTGCCGGTGTGGTCGGCCTGCCATGTGCCGAGAAAGGCCGCCGGTACGGTTTTCTCCGTCGCCTCGCTGGAGGACCCGGCCGACGGATCGCTCGACGGGCCGTCAGTGACGACAGGGGAGCCGTCGGCCCGGGGCGCCGTCGGAGTCGAAGAGGTGCTGTCCGGCGAGGCGGTGCCGCCGGGCGACCCGAGCTTCGCCGCCCCGTAGCTGCCCAGGGCCGCCAGTACGAGCACGGGCGTGACGATCGCGGTGATCCGTCGGCCGCGGCCGCGCCTCGGAGCGGGGGTCGGCGGTCCGAAGGCGGGCTGGGTGGCGGGCTGGGTGGCGGGCCGGCCGGCTCCCGGCACCGGGTGTGCGAGGCGGTGGCCCGGGGGCTGCGGCGGCGGGCCGGAGACGGTCGGCATAGCGTGTTCAGGCAGCGGCGCACCGGGGGCGACCGCTGTGGGCAGCGGGGTGCCGGGCTGCGCGGGTGTCGGGCTCTCGCTCTCCAGGTCGAGCAGCCGGACGGCGGTGCGGCCGACGGCGGCGGCGAGGTCAGCGGGCAGCCAACTGCTGCGGCCGAACCGGCCGGCGGCGGCGTTCTCGGGGTCCAGAAGCTCACGCAGTCGCCGCGGGGTGGGCCTGGCCTCGGGGCTCTTGGCCATGCAGGCGAGGATCACGGCGCGCAGCGGGTCGTCGATCGCCGACAGGTCGGGCTGTTCGTGCAGCACTCGGTACAGCAGGACGGCGGCGCTGACGCCTTCGCCGAACGGCTGGCGGCCGGTGGCGGCCAGGGCGAGCACCGCGCCGAGCGAGAACACGTCGCTGGCCGCGCCGACGGGCTGCCCCTGGGCCTGCTCGGGGGACATGAACCCGGGCGAGCCGATGACGTGGCCGGTCCGGGTCAGGCCGGAGGCGGCGTCCAGGGCGCGGGCGATGCCGAAGTCGATCAGCCGGGGGCCGTCGAGTGTCAGCAGTACGTTCGACGGTTTGACGTCGCGGTGCACCAGGCTCAGCGCGTGGACGTGGGCGAGGGCCTCGGCAAGGCCCACCCCGAGCAGCCGGACGGTGGCCTCGGGCAGCGGGCCGTGCTCGTGCACGGCGGCCGCGAGCGAGGGGCCGGTCACGAAGCCGGAGGCCACCCAGGGCCGCACCCCTTCCGTGTCGGCGTCCAGGACGGGCGCGGTCCACTCACCGCCCACCCTGCGCGCCGCGGCCACCTCGTGACGGAACCTCTCCCGGAACTCGGGGTCCCGGGCCAGATCCGGCCGGACCGTCTTCACCGCGACGGTCCGCCCACCCGGTGTCCGCCCCAGGTAGACCTGCCCCATACCGCCGGCGCCGAGCCGCCCGAGCAACCGGTAGTCACCCAGGCCCCTGGGGTCGTCCTGCTCCAGCGGCTGCATCTTGTCACCCCATCGAATGATCGCCTGTTCGGTGCAGAAAATATCGGTTGGGGGATGTGATGTGGAGGTTTCGAGGTCACGGTTTGGGCAGCCCGTCGGCTCCTGCCCGCCGGCGGTGGCGAGCGGTGAGCATCGCGCCTCGGCCCGCTCGCATCCACACCTGGCCGTGAGGATGTCGGCGGTGCCGCCCGAGGCGGTCTGACGCCCGTCGGCCGAAGCGGGCCGCGTCGAACGCGGGCCCGGCGCCGGGCCTGGCGGAGCGATTCGGGTCCGGGCCCTTCCCGGGCCGTGCGAGGCCGGTCGACATCGGCCGACAACGACCGAAGCCCACGGCGTCCGATCCGGTCGGAGCCGTGGGCTTCGTCAGTCTCGCCGGTGGGCGAGACCCTTGATTCAGTACACCGGCTTGTGCGGTTCGATCTGGTTGACCCAGCCGATCACGCCGCCGCCGACGTGCACGGCGTCCGAGAAGCCCGCGGACTTCAGCACCGCGAGGACTTCCGCACTGCGGACACCCGTCTTGCAGTTCAGGACGATCTTCTTGTCCTGGGGGAGGCTCTCCAGGGCGGTGCCCATGAGGAACTCGTTCTTCGGGATCAGCCGGGCGCCCGGGATGGAGACGATCTCGAACTCGTTCGGCTCGCGGACGTCGATGAGCTCGATGTTCTCACCGTCGTCGATCCACTCCTTGAGCTGCTTCGGAGTGATCGTCGAGTCGGCCGCGGCCGCCTGGGCCTCCTCGGAGACGACGCCGCAGAAGGCCTCGTAGTCGATGAGCTCGGTGACGGTGGGGTTCTCGCCGCAGACCGCGCAGTCGGGGTCCTTGCGGACCTTGACCTGGCGGTACTGCATCTCCAGGGCGTCGTAGATCATCAGGCGGCCGACCAGCGGCTCGCCGATGCCCGCGAGGAGCTTGATGGCCTCGTTGACCTGGATGGAGCCGATGGACGCGCACAGCACGCCCAGGACGCCGCCCTCGGCGCAGGAGGGAACCATGCCGGGGGGCGGGGGCTCCGGGTAGAGGCAGCGGTAGCAGGGGCCGTGCTCGGACCAGAACACCGAGGCCTGGCCGTCGAAGCGGTAGATCGAGCCCCACACGTACGGCTTGTTGAGGAGCACGCACGCGTCGTTGACCAGGTAGCGGGTCGCGAAGTTGTCCGTGCCGTCGACGATCAGGTCGTACTGGCTGAAAATGTCCATCACGTTGTCGGCTTCGAGCCGCTCCTCGTGCAGGACCACGTTCACGTACGGGTTGATGCCCTTGACGGTGTCACGCGCGGACTCGGCCTTGGAGCGGCCGATGTCGGACTGGCTGTGGATGACCTGGCGCTGCAGGTTCGACTCGTCGACCTCGTCGAACTCCACGATGCCGAGCGTGCCGACGCCCGCCGCGGCCATGTACATCAGCGCCGGCGAGCCCAGGCCACCGGCGCCCACACAGAGCACCTTGGCGTTCTTCAGCCGCTTCTGCCCGTCCATCCCGACATCGGGGATGATCAGGTGGCGGGAGTACCTGCGAACCTCGTCTACGGTGAGCTCGGGAGCCGGCTCGACCAGGGGTGGCAACGACACGGGGACTCCGTTGGTCGGTCGATCACTATGGTTGTTCTCCTCGTAACACTGCCACGGCCTTCTTCATTCCGAGACACCTGTTCCGGCACGCGAGACGATTTCGTCCCAGTAACCGGGCAGGCTCTCCCAGGGGTCGGTGCGGCCGCCGTGATCCGTGCGGTCGGTGAACCAGATCGTGGCCGCGCCCTGCCAGCGGGCGATGCGCAGCGCCTCGTCGAGATGGCCGCGCGGAACGCCGTGCACCAGGTGGCAGAAGCGCTCGGGCGGATGGTCGGCGGTCCACTCCGCGACCTGGGACCAGCGGTAGTCGTGCCACGGACCGCTGAACGTCACCAGTTGATCGGCGTTCTCGGCGTAGCCGGGGTGCGGGTGGGTGCCGTGGCCCAGGACGATGTGGGCGTCCTCGCGCAGCGCCCGGAGCGAGGTGAGCGTGCGCCGGGTCTCGGGCAGCTCCGCGCGGCCGGAGGGACAGCGGTCCAGCAGGAAGCCGTCGACCCGGTACCACTCGAGGTACCGGTGCGCGTCGGCGATCAGTTCGATGCGGGACCGGACGCCGTGGGCGGTGTCGAGCCGGCCGAGGACGCGGACACCCGCGTCGCGCAGCCGCCCGGCCGCGTCCTGACAGTGCGGGTCGGACCGGACGCCGGGGCCGTCGGCGATGTCGAGGACGACCCAGTCCAGGGGTGTGCCGGGCCGGGTTAGCGCGTGCCACTCGGCGGGGGCGAGCAGGGGGTGGGCGCAGCCGGGCACGCCGAGGCCGGTGCGGACTCCGGTGCTCGGCATGCCCGCCGGCGTGCCGGTCAGATGCGGCACGCCGCCTCCATCCAGATGTCGGCGAGGGACTCCTCGAGACTGATCCGGGGCCGCCAGCCGAGCCGGTCGCGCGCGGTGCGCACATCGGCCTGCTGCCAGCTGCCGCAGCCGTCGGGGTACGGGTACGCGACGGGGACGCCCTGGTCCCCGTCGGCGCGGGGGTGCCCGATGGCGGACCTGAGGTGGCCTCCGGGCAGACCGTCGAGTTCATGCAGGGCGCCGCCGTACCCGGCCACCCGGGCCAGCACCGAGGCGGCCTCCCGCAGTCGGACGGCCCGGCCCGAGCCGATGTTGATGACGCCCTGGGCGGCCGAGAGGGAGGCGGCGTGGACGGCGCGGGCCACGTCGCGGACGTCGACGAAGTCCCGCTGGACTCCCAGGCCGCCGAGCTTGAGGTCGTTGTCGCCGGACTGCATGGCGCGGCGCATGGCCTCGGCCAGGCGGCCGAGCGGCGAACCGGCCGGGGTGCCCGGCCCGGCGGGCGAGAAGACCCGGAGCACCACGGCGTCGAGGCCGGAGCCGAGGACCAGCTCGGTGGCGGCGAGTTTGCTGACCCCGTACGGGCCGCCGGGCCGGGGCACGGCGTCCTCGGCGGTGCTGGAGCCGGGCTGGCTCGGGCCGTACTCGGCGCCGCAGCCGATCTGCACCAGCCGGGCGCCGCAGCCGCTGCGGCGCAGGGCCTCGCAGACGGTGGCGACGGCGACGGTGTTGTGCCGGGTCAGCTCGCGGGCGCCGCCCCGGGTGGCGCCCGCGCAGTTGACGACGACGCCGGGGTGGACGGCGTCCAGGAAGCGGGTGAGCGCGCCCGGGCTGCCGGTGGCGAGGTCGAAGCGGACGTCGGCGTCGTCGCCGCGGCCGAGGGCGGTGAGCTGGACGGCCGGGTCGGCGAGCAGGCGGTCGGCGACGAACCGGCCGAGATATCCGTTGGCTCCGATCAGCAGGACCCTCATCGGACGGCTCCCGGGGTGTGCGCTCCGGTGGCTCCGGATGCTCCGGACGCTCCGGATCGGGCGGTGGTCATCTGGTGTTCTCCTTCAAGGGGGGTGGTGCGATCGGCTTCGGCTGTGCGGCCGGTGGCCCGCGGCGCGCGGAGGCCCGCTCCGCCTGCGGCCCGCGCGGCGGCCGGCTCCGGTCGCCGCGCTCGGGTGCGTGGGCGCGCCGGGAACGCGCGCCGGGCGCGTGCCCGGCCGCCGCGCCGACGGGCTGTTCGGGGGCCGGGCGCGGGCGGGCGGGGTGTGCGGGAGCGGGGGGCCGGGTGCCCGTCACTGCCGTCCCTCCGTTCCCGCGTGGGCCGAGGCCCGGCTGAGGTTGCGGGTCGCGTGGACCAGCAGGGCGAGGGCCGCGGCTCCGCAGGCCAGAGTGGGCACGCCGCCCGGGCCCCAGGCGGTCACGACGGTGTCGACCGGGCCGGCGAGCGCTTCGAGGCCCGGGAGGCGGCCCGCGAAGACGCTCGCCTGGGCCGCCGCCTCGGCCGTGGCGGCGGCGCCGAGGGCCACGGCCGGGGCGTGGCTGAAACCGTGTGTGGCCAGGAGGCGGGCGAGCAGCAGCAGGGACCCCAGGGTGAGGGCCTGGGCCCGGTCGGCGGGCTCGTGCAGGGCGGCGCCGCAGGCCGTGACCAGGACGGCCAGGGCGCACAGGAACAGGGTGAACAGGCCGAGGAGCAGGGGCCGGACGGAGGCGGCGAACTCCTCCAGGCCGCGGCTGGCCGCCAGTCGCCGCCGGGCGTGCGCGGTGAACAGGTGGGCGGTCCACACCGCCGGGGCGCAGGCCAGGGCGAGGGCCAGGACGGGGATGGTGGCCAGGGGCCAGGGGCCTGACGCGGTGCCGTCGGGCAGACCGTCGGGTCCGCCCCCGACGGCCGCGCCGAGCAGGCCGTCCCCGAGGGCGGAGTAGCCGAGGAGCCAGCACGTCCAGGCGCGGGTGCCAGGGGGCCGGGTGCCTGGCGGGCGGTGCGGTGCGGTGCTCAGTGGGCCGTGGCGGAGCACGGCGCGCACGGCCAGGGCGACGGCGAGGACCGCGGCCGCGGTCACCGTCAGGCGCGTGCGGCCCTCGGTCAGCCGCAGTCCGGCCACCGCCGCCGCGCACAGGACACCGGGCAGCAGGCCGAGCGCGAGCCGGCCGGGACCCGGCCGGGACGGGGTAGCGCCCTCGGGGCGCGGGGATGTCTCCATGTCGCGCTCGGCCCGCGCGTACATCTCCTCGGCGAGGGAGAAGACGTCGCGGTGGCGGAACCGGGCGGCGGTACGGTCGGTGACCCCGTGCGCCTCCAGGCCCGCGGCGATCTCCAGCGGGTCCACCGCCGACGCGCACAGCTCGCGGTGGCGGCGCATCAGCACCCTGACCGGATCGGCGGCGGCGCGCCGGGAGGCGACGGGCGTCCGGTCGGGAGCGGGGCCGGTCGGGATGGCCGGGTGGTCGTGTTCGCTCCGGGCGGTCACCGGGCGGCCTCCGTGGTGGGGGCCGGGGCCTGGCCGCGGGCGGGGGAGGCGGCCGCCCAGGCGGGGCCGCCGCGGGCCGCGGCAGGGGTGGCGGGAGGCGGCGGCCCGGTCCAGCGGCCGGCGACACGGGCCTCGGCGGGGGCTGCGAACGGCAGGGGCCCGCCGGACTCGTCCAGGGCGAAGCGCCGGACCGGGCAGTGCGAGACGATCTCGAGGTAGATGCCGTGGAACGCCTCGATGTTCTGCTCGACGGTGAACAGTTCGAGCGCGCGGGCACGGGCGGCGGCGCCCAGGCGCGCACGGCGCTCGGGGTCGCGCAGCAGCGTCGCGCATGCCTCGGCGAGCGCCCGCGGATTGCGCGGTGGCACGACCAGTCCCGTGCCGCCGATGACCTCGACCACCGCGCCCGCGTCCGTGGAGACCGTCGCGCGGCCGCACAGCATTGCTTCGACCAGGCCGAGCGGGAACCCCTCGACGACGCTCGACAGGACGATCACCGCGCCCGACGCGTAGGCGTCCGCGAGGGTCGGCGTCTCCGGGCCGCCGATCTCCTCGAAGGAGACCGGGTTGTCACCGGCGGTGTGCGGGCTCTCGGCCTCGTCGGGGAAGAGCTGGGCGGCCAGCGCCTTGCAGTGACCGAGGTAGGCGGCCCCGTCGGCGCCGGTCGCGGCGCCCACGATCCGCAGCCGCGCCCCGGGCAGGGACGTGCGCACCCGCGCGAAGGCGTGCAGCAGGGACACCAGGTCCTTCGCGGGCTCCACCCGGCCCACCCACACCAGCGTGTCCGGATCGGCGGCCTCCGGCGACTCACCGGTCTCGGCGAAGGGGGCCGCGTCCATGCCGGGGTGGACGGTGCGCAGCCGGGCGCGGTCCGCGCCGCAGCGCTCCTGCCAGCGGCGGGTGTGGGCGTTGCCGTGGGTGATCACGGCGGCCCGCCGGTAGGCCTCGGCGGCGAGGGCGCCGTGGAAGGCGGCGAGCAGGCTCCGGACGGCCGGGGCGGTCCCGTCGGCGCCGGAGGTCAGATAGTGCGAACGCAGCGGCACGCCGTACTCGGTGACGAGCAGGGGGACGCCCCAGAAGTGGCGGGCGAGGAGTCCCGGGAGCGCCGCCGTGCCGCCGGCCGTCGTGTGGCACAGGTCGGCGGCGCCGAGGCCGTCGTCCTCGTGCCAGTCGAGCGAGAGGGGGCGCAGTGCGCGTTCCAGGCGGGTGGCGACCTCGAGGAGGTCGGGCACGCGCGCCCCGCGCGCCGCGTGCCCCGCGCCGGGCGCGCGGCAGGCGCGTTCCATGGCGCGGACGGCGGTGTCTGAACACAGGGCGCCCGACAGGCCGCCCTCGTCCCGGGCGAGTTCGGCGAGCTCGTACAGCGCCCTGGCGAAACGGTCCGCCACGGCCTCCCGGCCGCCCCCGCGGGCCGTGTCGCCGAGGTCGGCGCCGGTCGCGGTGGCCAGCGCCGTCGCGAGTTCGCCGTAACTCTCGGCGAAGCGCCGGCGCGCGCGGCGCCCGTACCGCGCGCCGTCGTCGCCGGCGGTCCACAGCGGCGCCGTACGGACCCGGCCGACCTGCTCCGGCAGCGGGAGCCAGCCCTCGTCCTCCTGCTGCCGGGTGCGGCTGAGCGCGTAGAGGTCGAACTCGTGCTGCCCGAGCCCGCGCACGAGCCGTTCGCACCAGAGTCCGGCGTCACCGCTCACATACGGATAGCCACCTTCCGTCACCAGTCCGATGCGCACGCGTGCACCCCCGATCTCCTTCGTCCCTGCCCAGTGGATGGCCGCCGTGAGGCCGGCGGCGCGCAGCGGGACGAACGTATGCGGACATGCCGGTGGGGGGGGGGGGGGGGGGGGGGGGGGGGGGCCCCCCGGGGCGGGGGGGGGGGGGGGGCGCGGGGGGGGGGGGGGGGGCGGCGGGGGGCCCCCCCCGCCACCGGAAGGGGTGAACGGTCGTAACTTTCCCGTGCGGGTCGCGTTCCGTCGCGCTAGGGAATCGGTCGACCACCCGCCGTCACACCGCGGCCGGCTCCCGCCGCGCGGCCCGCCGCCGGGCGGCGACCCCGGGGTCGAGCGCGGCCACGGCGGCCAGGAGCTGCCTGGTGTAGGGGTCTGGGGGCGACTCGTACACCTCCCCGGCCGGTCCCTCCTCGACGATCCGGCCGCGGCGCATCACCGCGACCCGGTCGCTGACCTGCCGCACCACGGCGAGGTCGTGGGCGACGAAGACCAGGGCGATGCCGAGCTCCCGCTGCAACTCGCCGAGCAGGGCGACGACCTGGGCCTGCGTGGTGACGTCGAGCGCCGAGACGGGCTCGTCGCACACGATCACGCGCGGGTCCGCCGCGAGCGCCCCGCGCGATGCCCACGCGCTGGCGCTGTCCGCCGCTGAACTCGTGCGGATAGCGGTCGTAGTGCGCCCCCTCGAGCCCCACGCGCTCCAGCGGTTCCGTCACCCGCCCGCGGACGCGCCCCTCGTCCCGTTCGCCGCGCGCCCGCAGCGGGTCGGCGACGGACTCCCCCACGCTGCGTCGCGGGTTGAGGGAGGAGACGGGGTCCTGGAAGACCATCTGGATGGCCGGGTGCACGCCGGCCCCGGCCCGCCCCTCGAAGCGGACCTCGCCGGCCGTCGGCTCCAGCAGTCCGACCAGCATCCGCCCCAACGTCGTCTTGCCGCTGCCGCTCTCCCCCACGATCCCGAGGGTCTCGCCGCGCCGCAGGGTGAGCGACACACCGTCCACGGCCGCGAACGCCCGCCTGCCGCGGCCGAACTCGCGCCGCAGCCCCGCCGCCTCCAGCACCACCTCGCGGGACCCGGACGTCCCCGCGCCGGACCCGGAGGGCGGCCCGGCGGTGTCCCGGCGACCCCCTCGTCCGGCCCGGCGGCCGCTCCGGCGGGCTCGACGAAGACGCGGGCGGGCTCGGCGGGGACGCGGGCGGCGTCCACGCGCGGCACCGCGCTCAGCAGCTCCCGGGTGTACGCCGCCGACGGCGCCCCCAGGACCCCGGTGACCGGGCCCCGTTCGACGGCCCGGCCGTGCCGCATGACCAGCACCTCGTCGACGCTCTCGGCGGCGACGCCCACGTCGTGGGTGACCAGCAGCAGTCCCATGCCGGTCTCCTCGCGCAGCGTGTGCAGCAGGTCGAGGATCTGTGCCTGGACGGTCACGTCGAGGGCGGTGGTCGGTTCGTCGGCGATCAGCAGGTCCGGCTCGCAGGCGAGGGCCATCGCGATGAGCGCGCGCTGGCGCATGCCGCCGCTGAACTCGTGCGGCCGGGACCGGGAGCGCCGCCGCGCGTCCGGGATGCCGACCCGGTCCAGCACCTCGACGGCGCGCGCGTGCGGCACGGCGCGACACGCGCGCGTGGGCGCGGTGGACCTCGGCGATCTGGTGGGCCGGGGAGCAGCGCGGGCCGCAGGTGATCTGGGCGACGTCGCCCGGGGTGACGTAGAAGACGACGTAGACGATCACCGAGAGAACGAACAGGGTGATCACGGCGCCGACGAGCCGGCGCGGGACGAAGCCGGTGAAGCCGGTCATGCCCGGTCCTCCTTCCGCGCCGCGGCCGAGCGCTCCGCCGCCGCGCCGGAAACGGCCGTTCATTCAAGGTGTACGTCCACACGGTCGCGTCCTTGTCGGAGCGCCCGGTGTCGGTGGCCAGGTCCGGGACGACCCGGGAGCCGGCGGCGCCGTCCTCGCGGTTGCGCGTGGTGAGGGTGCGTAAGACGAGCGAGGGAACGTTCCCGCCGCCGGAGGTGTGCAGGCGGGCGGGGTCGAAGTCGGTCTGCGGCTCGGAGTCGAGGACCGCCAGCGTGCCGCCCTTGTGGGGCGTGGAGTCGCCACCGAGGCCCTTGGCATCGTTGTCCTTCGGGCCGCAGGCGGCGGCGCCCGCTGCCACGACCAGGCTGACGGATGCCGCTGCCACGCGGCGAGCTGTGACGGACGGTTGACGCATCGGAATGACGACCTCTCGGAGACGTCTCGGATCGCGAGACGAAATGACGAAGAATGAGACGCATGTGAGCAGACGTCTGCCTCGGCGGGTCGCCGGACGACCGCGAACCGGAGAACCGTGCTCAGTGGAAGCGCACGGAGGGATGCGGGTTCGCGGTGCGGGAAAAAGGGATGCGACGCGCGCCGGAGGCGGGCGTCAGCGACAGTGGATGTCGGCCACGCAGAGGGCGGTCACGCCGATGAGCGCCATCCGGATGGCGGCGCTGCTGACGGCGGGACGGGACTCCATGCGCAGGCATATGAACGAGCTTTCGGCGCATTGTCGACGCGATCCGTGCGCGTCCTGTCAACTCTTCGGATAGGGCCAGGAGTTGGGCAGGCAGTGGATTCCGTCGTGATCCAGGAACTTCGTCTGCTGCTGCATGACGGGCGCGAGTTCGCCGTCCTTGTCGCAGGACACATGGCCGTGGCCGAGCCGGTGGCCGACCTCGTGGTTGATCAGCATCTGCCGGTAGGCGTACATCCTGTCGCCGAAGGTCTTCGAGCCCTGCGCCCACCGATAGGCGTTGATCATGACGCGTTCGGTCGCGGCCGAGTCGCAGGAGACGTTGTCCACCGTGGTGTCCAGGCCGGACTTGGCGCACCAGGTGGCGGTGGTGCCGGGGCTGGCGAGGGTGATCACGAAGTCGGGCTCACCGGAGGAGACCCGTTCGAAGGTGCGCGCGCCGCCGTGGGCCCAGCTGCGGTCGTCGTTGAGGGTCTTCTGGACGGCGTCGGCGAAGAGCCGGCCGTCCAGGCCGAGGCCCTGCTCCACGTCGACGCGGTAGGTGTACTTCCGTCCCTTGCCGGGCGCCTTGGCGAAGCCCGGCACCGCCTCGAACTTCCCCGAACCCTTGAGAGCGGGGCTCAGCACGTACTTCGCGCTCATCTTCTGGGCGTACGTCAGCGGCGCGGTGACACTGGGGGACGGCGCGGCGGCCGCCTGGCCGTCGGTGCCCGTGGTGCCGCGGACGCCACCGGTGCGGCCGGGGGCCGTCTGCGCGCGGGTGCCGGCTCCGGCACGGCCGTCGGTGACCTGCCCGGCGACGACGACGGCGAGCACGGTGGTGACGGCGGCGGCCGCTATCCCGGTGAACGTCCGTCCCTTGGTGACGCTCCTGCCCCGCGCGGACGCTCCGGTGGGCGGCGCGGCGCCGTCCTCGCCCCCGCGCTCGGCCGGTACGGCGGACGCGGTGGGGTCCTTCGGGGGCCCCGCGGCGCCTCGGGGCCGGGGCACGGAGCCGTCGTCGCCCTCTTCGAAGGCGTCGAGGTACTCCTGCCGGGGCCCCCGTGGCGCCCGCCGCTGGCGGGGAATGGGCACGCCCGGACCTGCCGCGCCGCTGCCTGCGGCCGGGCCGGCGGCGGGAGCCGGTTCGGCGGTGCCCCGCCGCCCGGGATCCCCACGCTCCGCCTCCGCGTCCGGGGAGCCCAGCCGCCCCCAGCCGCCTCCGGCCTCCCGCTGCTCCGGATGCCCGCCACGGGCCTGCGGGACCCCGCGGGCGGGGGTGCCGTCGGGAAGGCGCGGCCCTTCGTGCGCCGGGGCCCGGCCCGCCCGCTGCGGCCCGGGCACGGGGCCGGAACCAGGCCGGCGGGCCCGCGGCACCGCCTCCGGCCCGGGCGCCACGTCCGGCCCGGGCGCCACGTCCGGCCCGGGCGCCACGTCCGGCGCCGGCGGAACGCCATGACCGTCCTGGGTTCCGGGGCCGCTCCGGCCGTCACCGCGGTCGGTGCCGTCCCGGTCCTGACGGCGCTCCCTGCGGCCCCACCGGTCCCGGCCGTCCTGGCCCGGCCTGCCGTCCAGTCCTTCTGTTGTCTCCGCGCTGCCGCCCCTGGGGGCGGGTCCGCGACGGCTGTGGCGTCCCACCTCGCCTCTCAGCCCCCCATGCCCTCGGTCGTGCCGGGGGCGCCCTCGTCGGCCCCCACGCCCTTGAAACCGGCGGCTCCTGCCGTCGGCTGCTCCACGCTCCCCGGTCTCTGCCCGGCCGTCCGCTCCCCGGTGTCCGTCAGCAGTTCCCGGAACGCGGTCGCCACCGTATCGGGATACTCCATCATCGCCACGTGGCCCGCGTCCGGCAGGGTCAGGAGACGGGAGTCCCGGAACGCCCGGGCGGCCCGCCGGGCCATGCGGAAGCCCACGAGCTGGTCCCGGCCGCCGTAGACCAGCAGTGTCGGCGCGAGCACCCGCTCGGCCTGGCGCCACAGCCCGTGCTGGCCGCCCAGCGTGTACGCGTCCACGATCCCGCGCGCGCTGCGTGCCATCGCGTCCCAGAAGTACGGCAGCCGCAGCCGCCGCTCCATCTCCTGCACCGCGGCACGGAAACCCTCGGGCGTCACCCGCCCGGGGTCGCCGTAACACAGGGCCATGACCCCGCGGACCCGCTGTTCCGCCGTCCACTGCCGGGTGAGCCGGGTGAAGAGCGCGGCCACGCCCGGCAGCGCGAGCAGCCCGGTCGGCACGGCGGAGCGCTGCACGCGCAGCTCGGGCAGGGCCGGCGAGACAAGCGTGAGCGTGCGCACCAGGTCCGGTCGGAGCGCGGCGACGCGGGTGGACACGGCGCCGCCCAGCGAGTTGCCGAACAGGTGGACCGGCCCGCGGCCGAAGGCGTCGAGAAAGCGGATCACCGCACGCGCGTGCGCGGTGACCGAGTAGTCGCCGTCGTCCGGTGGCGGGGAGTCGCCGAAGCCGGGCAGGTCGATCGCCTCGCCGTCGACCACGTCCTCCAGCAGGGCCATCAGGGGCGACCAGTTCTGCGAGGAACCACCGAGCCCGTGGACGTAGAGCGCGGGCGGCAGGCCCTCGCGCGCGGGCGGCCTGGACCGCACCGTCAGCGTGATCCCCGGCAGTTCGACCGAGCGCAGTCGTTCACCCTCTTCGACTCCGACGGGCGCCACCCTGGGAAGAACGTTGGCGGGCGGCACGGAAGGCAGCTCGGTCGAAGACATGCGGCAATGTTACGAGGCGATCACGTACTGGCTCATGTGTTCGCCGTCACAAATAGGCCGGATCGCCCGCCGTGCACGGCCGCCTTCCGGCCCACGGACCGCATGCGTCCGGATCGGGTGTCTCCTACGCTCGAACTCAGGGCACCCGCAGGTAGCCCCCGCTTCCACCGGGGACGTCCACGAGAAGGGAGCCCAGCATGGCATTCGACCCCACCGATCCCGAGACGTTCGAGGGCGAAGACGCCGCGGAGATCGACGTCGAGGCCCCGGAGGGCGACGCCGCCGAGCAGCAGGCGGACATCGCGCCGGACCGCGACGACCCGCTGACGGGGGTGGACCCGGACCGCGCCAACGAGGCGGACCTCGTCGAGCAGGCACGGGTCGTCTCCCTGGACGAGGACGACTACCGCTGACGTGGACGACGTACGGACGGCGTACGACCGACGTCGACGGCGAGGCTCCGGACCGGACGGCGGCCCGGCGACGGGCACGGTCGTGCCGGCGGTACGAGGGGTCGCCGCGGCGGGGCGGCGGAGAGCCGGCGCGCCACTGCCCGGTCCGGACCGGAGTGAAACGTTCTGCGACGGTTTCCCCACCGTCCGGTCCGTGAAATTCTCCGCTCGCACCGCGCACAGTACGGTTACCGAAAAGTACGATGGCGGCGCGGCGCACACCGCACCGTGGACGACTTTGGGAGGCGGCGTGACAGCCATCGAGCAGACAGAGGCGGCACGCCCGCGGGGCACGCGCCTGCCACGCCGTGCCCGACGGAACCAGCTCCTGGGCGCCGCCCAGGAGGTCTTCGTCGCGCAGGGGTACCACGCGGCCGCCATGGACGACATCGCCGAGCGGGCCGGCGTCAGCAAGCCCGTGCTCTACCAGCACTTCCCGGGCAAGCTCGACCTCTACCTCGCGCTGCTGGACCAGCACTGCGAGTCGCTCATCCAGTCCGTGCGGAGCGCGCTGGCGTCGACGACCGACAACAAGCAGCGCGTACGGGCCACGATGGACGCCTACTTCGCGTACGTCGAGGACGACGGCGGCGCCTTCCGGTTGGTGTTCGAGTCGGACCTCACCAACGAACCCGCGGTGCGCGAGCGCGTCGACAAGGTCACGAACGAGTGCGCCGAGGCGATCTGCGACGTCATCGCCGAGGACACCGGCCTCTCACGCGCGGAGTCGATGCTGCTCGCCTCGGGCCTCGGCGGGCTCGCCCAGGTGGTGGCCCGCTCCTGGCTGCACAGCGACCGCAGCGTTCCGCGCGACCAGGCGGTGCAGCTGCTGGCGTCCCTGGCGTGGCGGGGCATCGCGGGCTTCCCGCTGCACGGCATCGACCAGCAGCACTGAGCGGGGCCCCGGACGGGGGCGCACCCGGGCGGCGGCTTTGTTCCCGTCGGGTGTTCGCTCCTGGCGTGCCCCGGCGGAGCGTGTTCGTCCCCTCACCGGGCTAATGTGTGCTGGGTACGGCGCGGAAGGTCGCGCACTTCACTGACCGTCGGAGGGACATAGCCGTGGAGGTCAAGATCGGCGTGCAGCACGCACCCCGCGAGATCGTTCTGGAGAGCGGTCAGAGCGCCGAGGAGGTCGAGCGGGCGGTGGCCGAGGCTCTGGCCGGCAAGTCGCAGCTGTTGACCCTTGTCGACGAGCACGGCCGCAAGGTGCTGGTCCCGGCCGAGCGTCTCGCGTACGTCGAGCTGGGCGAGCCGGCCCCGCGCAAGGTGGGCTTCGGCGCGCTGTAGGCACGGACGCGGCAGCGCACCGCGGGAGGGGCCCGGCGGCACACGCCGCCGGGCCCCTCCCGCGCGTTCCCCGCACGGCCGGTTCCCGAACGGCCCATGGGGGAGGGTTGCCTTCCGCAGGTCACGGGTATGACGGGCTACGACCGCCAGCACCGGCCGACCGTGTGGGAGGGAACCGTGATGTTCTTCGAGGCGTTCGGCTCCGCCGTCCTCGGTCTGCTGCTCGGCCTGGCGGCGTTCCGACGCCTGTCGCATCGGCTGCCGTCGCGGCCGCTGGTCCTGTCGACCGGCGTCGCGGGCGCCCTCTTCGGCGACTTCGTCACCCACAGCGCGCTGGGCTCCGGCGCCGTCCTGCCGAGCCTGCTCGGCGCGGCGGTCGTCTCCGCCGCCTCGCTCTCGCTGCTGCTGCGCCCCGCGGGGCGGCTGCGCCGACGATCGGCGCCGGCCTGATCCGGCGCCGCGTGATCTGAACCACGCCCCGCGTCCGCCCTCCGGGCGGAAGGCGACGGGACGCGTTCGGGGCGCGGGGTCCGTGCTCCGCCCCGGGGGCCGGTGCCCGACCCGGGACGCGACGGAACGTCAGGCGGCGAGCCCCAGGGCGGCCATGCGCTTGGTGTGCGCCTCGGTGATGCGGGAGAACATCCTGCCGACCTCGGCCAGGTCGAAACCGTCCGCGACACCGCCGACGAGCATCGTGGACAGCGCGTCCCGGTCGGCCACGACCCGCTGGGACTGGGACAGCGCCTCGCCCATCAGACGGCGAGCCCACAGTGCGAGGCGGCCGCCCACCCTCGGGTCGGCGTCGATCGCCGCGCGCACCTTCTCCGTCGCGAAACCGGCGTGCCCGGTGTCGTCGAGTACGGCAAGGACCAGCTCACGCGTGTCGGAGTCCAGGCGGACGGCGACCTCCCGGTAGAAGTCACTGGCGATCGAGTCGCCGACGTACGCCTTGACGAGTCCTTCCAGCCAGTCCGAGGGCGCCGTCTGCCTGTGGAAACCGTCGAGCGCCGCGACGAACGGGTCCATCGCCGCCGTCGGCTCCTCGCCGATCTCGGTGAGCCGGTCGCGCAGCCGCTCGAAGTGGTGGAACTCCGCCGACGCCATCTTCGCCAGTTCGGCCTTGTCCGCGAGGGTGGGCGCCAGCTTGGCGTCCTCCGCGAGCCGTTCGAACGCGGCCAGCTCCCCGTACGCGAGCGCCCCGAGCAGGTCCACGACGGCGGCGCGGTACTGCGGGTCGGCGGCGGCCGTCGCCCAGTCCTGGGCGGCGACCCCGGTGCGTGCGGCGGGAGCGTCGGCGGCGTGGTCGGACTTGTCAGAGCTCGTCATGAAGCGCACAATAGCCCGCTCACCGCACCTGGGAAGCACCTGCTCAAGCAGTGTGACGACGACTACGTGACCAAACCGGCCATCGCGTGTGCGTCGTTCCGGGGTATGGTGGTAATGCGCCTGCCGAGTACGCCGATGCGTTCGAACGTATGTCGACAGGTCGCACGCATGAGGATGCCCGGTCGGTGGCCCGATCGGCTCCGACCCGACAGCCCTCCCTGACCGTACGGCACTGCGCGTACGACGATCGGAGGGACACCCTCAGCGGTACGAGCGCTAGAGCGTCGGCTGTGGTCCTGTGCCAGCGGTCCGCCTCCAGGGCGGCCCTCGTCCCCGGCACGGTCTGACGACACGACCCCCGTGCGCTCGCCTCGCGCCGCACACACAGAAGAGGCAGCACCCTGACTACCACCTTCCGAGAACTCGGAATCCTCCCCGAGACCGCCGAGGCCCTGGAAGCCGTCGGCATCATCACTCCCTTCCCCATCCAGGAGATGACCCTGCCCGTGGCCCTGACGGGCACGGACGTCATCGGCCAGGCCAAGACCGGCACCGGCAAGACCCTCGGCTTCGGCCTGCCGCTCCTCGAGCGCGTGACCGTCCCCGCCGACGTGGAGGCCGGCCGCGCCAAGCCCGAGGCCCTCACCGACGCCCCGCAGGCACTCGTGGTCGTCCCCACCCGCGAGTTGTGCACGCAGGTCACCAACGACCTGCTGACCGCCGGCAAGGTGCGCAACGTGCGGGTCACCGCGATCTACGGCGGCCGGGCCTACGAGCCCCAGGTCGAGGCGCTGAAGAACGGCGTCGACGTGGTCGTCGGCACCCCGGGCCGGCTGCTCGACCTGGCGGGCCAGAAGAAGCTGAACCTCAAGCACGTCAAGGCCCTCGTCCTCGACGAGGCCGACGAGATGCTCGACCTGGGCTTCCTGCCCGACGTCGAGCGGATCATCGACATGCTGCCGGCCAAGCGGCAGACCATGCTGTTCTCGGCCACCATGCCGGGCGCGGTGATCGGTCTGGCCCGCCGCTACATGTCGCAGCCCACGCACATCCGCGCCACCGCGCCGGACGACGAGGGCGTGACCGTCGCCAACATCAAGCAGTTCGTCTACCGCGCGCACTCCATGGACAAGCCGGAGATGGTCTCCCGCATCCTGCAGGCCGAGGGCCGCGGACTGGCGATGATCTTCTGCCGGACCAAGCGCACGGCCGCCGACATCGCCGAGCAGCTCCAGCGCCGCGGCTTCGCCTCCGGCTCGGTCCACGGCGACCTCGGCCAGGGCGCCCGCGAGCAGGCGCTGCGCGCCTTCCGCAACGGCAAGGTCGACGTGCTCGTCTGCACCGACGTCGCCGCGCGCGGCATCGACGTCGAGGGCGTCACGCACGTCGTCAACTACCAGTCGCCCGAGGACGAGAAGACGTACCTGCACCGCATCGGCCGCACCGGCCGCGCGGGCGCCAAGGGCACGGCGATCACGCTCGTCGACTGGGACGACATCCCGCGCTGGCAGCTGATCAACAAGGCGCTGGAGCTGGACTTCAACGATCCGCCGGAGACGTACTCCACCTCCTCGCACCTCTTCTCCGACCTGGGCATCCCGGCGGGCACGAAGGGCATCCTGCCGCGCTCGGAGCGCACCCGCGCCGGGCTGGACGCGGAGGAGCTCGAGGACCTCGGCGAGACCGGTGGCCGCGGTGCGCGCGGCCGAGGCGACCGGGGCGAGCGGGGCGAGACGCGCTCCGCCGACCGCGAGCGCGAGCGTCCGGCACGTACTCCGCGCCGCCGGCGCCGCACGCGCGGCGGAGCGCCGGTGGAGCAGGGCGCGGTGACGGCGGGCACGCCGGACGGCGCCGCTCCGGCCGACGCCGCGGACGAGGCCACCGCCACCCGCACCCCGCGTCGCCGCCGGCGCACGCGCGGCGGCACGTCGGCCCAGCCGACGCCGGTTGGGCCGGTGACGTCCGAGGCGACGGCGGTCACCGAGCCGTCCGCCTCCCCGACGGCGGAGACCGCCGAGGAACCGACCACGGCCGTGGCGGCCGCCGACGCGCCCGAGACCCCGGCGAAGCCGCGCCGCCGCAGGACCCGCAAGGCCGCGGAGTCCACGGCGACGACGCCGGACGAGGTCACCGGCACTCCGGACACGACGGTCGTCACGCCCGAGGCGGCGGACACCGCTCCGGCGCCGCGCCGCACCCGCAGGACCGCGGCCCCCGCGGCTGAGACCGTGGCCGCCGAGGCTCCGGTGACCGAGGCCCCCGCGGCCGTCGAGGAACCGGAGGCCAAGCCGCGCCGCCGCACCCGCAAGGCCGCCGAACCCCAGGCGACCGGGACGGCCGAGGCGACCGGCACGGCACAGGCCACCGAGACCGCCGAGGCCAAGCCGAAGCGCACCCGGAAGACCGCCGCCGCCACCGAGGCCGCCACCGCGACGGACGAGGCCGCCGAGGCCAAGCCCCGCCGCACCCGCAAGACCGCGGCCGCTCCGGCCGCCACGGCCGAGGAGCCGGTGGCCGCGGAGGCCGTCGAGGAACCGGAGGCCAAGCCGCGCCGCCGCACCCGCAAGGCCGCCGAACCCCAGGCGACCGAGACGGCCGAGGCGACCGGCACGGCACAGGCCACCGAGACCGCCGAGGCCAAGCCGAAGCGCACCCGGAAGACCGCCGCCGCCACCGAGGCCGCCAC
>NZ_JBIBUK010000002.1:299953-357766 GCF_043079345.1 Streptomyces sp. NPDC015220
CGCGACGGACGAGGCCGCCGAGGCCAAGCCCCGCCGCACCCGCAAGACCGCGGCCGCTCCGGCCGCCACGGCCGAGGAGCCGGTGGCCGCGGAGGCCAAGCCGAAGCGCACCCGGAAGACCGCGGAGACCGCGGAAGCGGCCGAGGCCACCGGGGACGCGACCGAGGCCAAGCCCAGGGTCCGCCGCACCCGCAAGACGGCCGCCGCCCCCGAGGCCGCGGCAGCGGAGGCGACCGGGGACGGCGTCGAGACCACGCCGCGCCGCCGCACCCGTAAGGCGGTCGCCGAGGCCGTCACCGCGGAGATCCCGGCGCAGGCCACCGGCGAGCCGGAGGTCAAGCCGCGCCGCCGCACCCGCAAGGCGGCCGAGACCGCGGAAGCGGCCGAGGCCACCGGGGACGCGACCGAGGCCAAGCCCAGGGTCCGCCGCACCCGCAAGTCGGCCGCCGCCGTGGAGGCCGCCGAGGCCTGATCCCCGCGCTCCACGGACCCGCAAGGTCCACCGGCTCGCCGGTCCACGGACACGGCACGACGGCCCGGCCCACCTCGTGTGGGCCGGGCCGTCGGCGTCCCCGGCGCGAGCGGCCCCGCACGCGCCGTATCCACCGGTGCGCCCGGTAGCCTCACCGCATGAGCAGGCCTCCGTCCTTCGTCCCGCCGGCCGGTGCGCGTGCCGGCCGGCTGCGTACCGCTCGCGGTGAGTTCGCCGTCGTCGACGCGCCCGCGGCGGCCGGCGCCGAGCCGCGGGGCACCGCCCTGCTGCTGCCGGGGTTCACCGGCAGCAAGGAGGACTTCAACCCGCTGCACGGGCCGCTCGCGGCGCGTGGCTACCGGACCGTTGCCGTGGACGGGCGCGGACAGTTCGAGACGGACGGACCGGTGGACGACACCGCGGCGTACGCCCAGGAGGAACTCGCGCGGGACGTCCTCGCCCAGGCCGAGGCGCTCGGCACGCCCGTGCACCTGCTCGGGCACTCGCTGGGCGGGCAGATCGCCCGCGCGGCCGTGCTCCTGGACCACTCCCCGTTCCGCTCCCTCACGCTCGTGTCCTCGGGCCCGGCGCAGATCTCCGTCTCGCAGCAGCAGCGCGTGAAACTGCTGCGGGACGCGCTCGCCGTGATGACGATGGCCGAGGTGTGGGACACCATCCAGGCGATGGAACCGCCCGAGGAGACCGACGCGGGGCTGGACGCCGGGCTCGACGACCGGGAGGACCTGCGCCGCCGCTGGCTCGGCAACCGGCCCGCCCAGCTCCTCGCCACCGGCCGCCAGTTGTGCACCGAGCCGGATCGCGTCGCCGAGCTCGCGGCCGTGGCGCTGCCGTTCCACGTCCTGTCGGGCGCGCGCGACGACACCTGGCCGGTGCCGCTCCTGGACGACATGGCCGTGCGGCTCGGCGCCCGGCGCACCGTCGTGGAGGGCGCCGAGCACTCCCCCAACTGCGACCGGCCGCTCGCCACCGCCCGTGCCCTCGCCGACTTCTGGGACGACGCCCTCCCACGGTGACCGGTGCCCCGGCGGCGCCCCACGCCGTCCCGGCGGTGGACCGGTGGCGTGCGGACGTGTCCCGTGCCGTCTTCGTCAGTACTGCGCCTGGAGGTGGTCCCAGAAGCCGTCCCGCAGGGCGCGTCGCAGATCGGCCTGGCCGCGCAGCGAGTACTGGAGCAGTCCTTCGGCCTCGACCAGCAGGTCCTGGTCGACCGATCCCGGCAGGTAGGGGTGGCCGGGGAGGAGTTCGACCAGGGTGTCCCGGCCGCGATCGGCGAGCCACTTCGCGGCGATCTGCGCACCGACGAAGCGGACGTCCTCACGGGTGGGCCGGACCGTGCCCGCCGGGTCGTACGTCACCGCCGTGCGCCGGGAGACGTAGGGCTTGAAGAAGTCGAGGTCGAGGGTGCGCTGGCTGTCGACCTCCCACAGCAGCGGCTCGGCCTGGTTGCGGCCCTCGGGGGCCTCGATGCCCCACAGGTGGACCCGGGCGCCGTAGCCCTGGGCGGCCTCCACCGCCGACACCAGGTCCTCGTCACCGCCGAGCAGCGCGGCGTCGCTGATGGCGCGGTGCCGGGCCAGGGACTCCAGGTCCGTGCGGATGAGGGAGTCGACGCCCTTCTGCTGGTTGTTGGCGTTGAGGTTGCCGAGGCGGACCTTGACGTCGGGCAGCTCGGCGATGGTCTGCTGCTCGGCGGTGTGGATGCGGCGCCGGGCGCCGTCGTACCAGTAGACGCGCAGCAGCCGGCTGTCGGCGAAGACCGTGCGGGCCCGGTCGATGAGCGCGTCGATCAGGCCCTCGGCGTCCAGGTCGAAGGCGCGGCGGTCCTCGGTCCCGGCCACCAGCCGCCCGGCGGCGGCGTAGAGGTATCCGGCGTCGACGAAGATCGCGTGGGTGGAGGGTGTCTTGGCCACCTCGGCGAGCATGCGCTGCAGCAGCTCGTTCGTGCGGTCGATGCGGGCGGCCAGTGCCGACGGGTCCTGGTTCATCTCTTCCATTGTCCCGTCGGTCACACTGCGAACACAACCGGTCCCGATCGGTCGACCGAAGACGCTCTACCGGTCGGTAATTAGACGTTCGAAAATTTTCTTTAGCGTAGGGAATGTTTGTAACAGGCAGCCCGTTGAATACATACGGAACACGGGTACCGACGCCCCGTGCACCGTCCATCTCCAAGTAATTCTCCGCAGGAGGATGACCAGACGAAGGGAGAAGCCCCATGCGCTTCGAAATCATGCGACTCGACGAGGTCGACGGCACCACCGTGGACAGCACCGTCGTGGACGCCGCCTCCGTCAACAGGATCGTTCAGCAGGCCGCCGCGATCGGCCAGCGACTCTGGATCCGCCCGGCCGACACACCGGCCTCGTAACAGCAGGCCCGCCGTTTGACGCTTCGGAGCCCCCGTGCGGCAGTTCGCCGTACGGGGGCTCCGTGCGTACGGGACGTCCAGGCGCCCCGGACCGGCCTGCGGCCGCCCCCGGGTCAGCCCCGGATCACCTGGGTGACCCCGTTGATGATCTGCTGGACGGCGATCGCCGAGAGCATCATGCCCGCGAGCCGCGTCACCAGGACCACGCCGCCGTCCTTGATGACCCGGATGATCAGCAGCGAGTAGCGCATGACCAGCCACAGCACGACGTGGATCGCGAGGATCGCCGCCCACACCGAGATCTGGGTGGAGACGCTGTCGGCCTTCTGCACGGCGAGGATGACGGACACGATCGCGCCGGGACCGGCGAGCAGCGGCATGCCCAGCGGGACCAGCGCGACGTTGACGTCCTTGGTCGCCTTGGGCTCGTCGGTCTTGCCGGTGAGCAGGTCGAGCGCGATCAGCAGCAGGAGCAGCCCGCCGGCGATCATCAGCGCGGGCACGGACACGTGCAGGTAGTCGAGGATCTGGTGGCCCAGCACCCCGAACACGGCGATGACGCCACCGGCCACGCAGACGGCCTGGAAGGCCATGCGCTTCTGCACCTTGCCGGGACGTCCGGCGGTCAGCGCGAGGAAGATCGGAGTGATCCCGGGGGGATCCATGATGACGAAAAGGGTGAGGAAGAGGGAGCCGAAGACGGCAGCGTCGAACATGGGTGTGGAACAGCCTTGCGGAAGAAGAGAGGTACGGGGGCCGTACCGGAGTGATGAGGGTGGCGCGGGTCGGAGGCTCAGGCTCCGCCGGTGCCCGGCACCGGGAACGCTCCGGTCGCCCGTCGCGTGATCTCCCCGTACACCTCGGGGTGGGTCGTGAACTCGCCGAGGCCGACGGTCTTCCGGCTGCCGTGGTAGTCGCTGGAACCGGTGGCCAGCAGTCCCAGCTCCTTGGCCAGGCCGCGCAGCCGCGCCCGCGTGTCGGGGTCGTGGTCCATGTGGTCGACCTCGATGCCGTCGAGGCCGGCGGCGGCCAGCTCGGCGATCCGGGCCTCCGGGACCGTGCGGCCCCGCTTGGCGGCGGCCGGGTGGGCGAAGACGCAGACTCCGCCGGCCGCCTTGACCAGGCGGATCGCCTCGAACGGGTCCGTCTCGTGCTTCTCGACGTAGGCCCGGCCGCCGTCGGCCAGCCACTTATGGGTGAAGGCGTCGCTCACGGTCGGCACGACGCCGAGTTCCACGAGCGCGGAGGCGACGTGCGGCCGGCCGACCGAGCCGTCGCCGGCGATCCGCGCGACCTGCTCCCAGGTGACCGGCACGCCCAGCGCGTTCAGCTTGGCGACCATGCCCTTGGCGCGCGGCACCCGGTCGTCCCGGACCAGCTCCCGCTCGGCGAGCAGGGCGGGCTCCTCGGGGTCGAAGAGGTAGGCCAGCATGTGCATGCTGATGCCGTCGACACGGCAGGAGAGCTCGGCGCCGGTCACCAGGGTGAGCCCCCCGGGCAGCGCGGCGATCGCCTCGGCGTGGCCCCGGGTGGTGTCGTGGTCGGTCAGCGCGACGACGTCCAGACCGGCCGCGGCGGCGTTGCGCACCAGTTCGGCCGGGGAGTCCGTACCGTCGGACGCGGTGGAGTGGGTGTGCAGGTCGATGCGCACGACACGTACTCCAGGCGGTGACGGGACGGAAGGGGACACCCAAGGATAACGGGAGCCCAGGGGTGCCCTGTCACAGCCGGAACCACTCCCCGCCCCCTACACGTCCACGCGGCCCCGCCCGCGACGACGGCCCCGCGCGGACCCCGGCCGCGGGGCCCGCCTCCCCCGGCCGGCGCCGCTCCCGCTCCTACGGTCGCAGCAGACGCGGCGAGAGCGCTCCGCACGGCACGAGGTCGACCTCCGCGCCGGCCTCGCGCAGGTCGGCCAGGACCAGTTCGTCGTACATCAGCAGCCCCGACTGCTCGGGCCAGACCACCGCCCACAGCCACAGCCCGCGCGCCTCGCCCGCGAAGACGGCGCGGTCGACCGGCGCGCCGGGGACATGCCACAGCGGCGTCGGCCGCCCGCCGGCCAGGACCTTGGCGTCGGGCGGTTTCTCGACGTCCAGGGTCGGGCCGGGGTCCGGGCCGTCGATGCCGGCGTAGCGCGCGCCGAGGCCGACGCCGAGTTCCTCGGCGACCAGGATCAGCTCGCCCATGCCGCCGAGCGGCCCGGGACCCGAGCAGGCCACGGCGGTGGCACGGCCGCCGCTGCGGTCGTCACCGGCACTGGCCACACCCGTGAACAGCCAGCCGACCGGCAGCGGCCACGGCATCCAGACCGGCACCTGGGTGCGGTGCACGACGACGCCGAGGGCTTCGACGCCGGGCGGTATCACGGGCTGGACCGGATAGACCGTCCCGTGCACATCGCACTGCCAGGAGTCGTTGAAGAGTCCGGGAGCCCTGACCCGGCCACCGCACTTCGGGCAACTGGGTTCGCCCCTCATAGGGCCCCACGGTCCTACCCGGACCGCGCCGCGTCAAGGACGATCACCCGACCGGAGGGGCCCCTCACCAGGGAGAACTAGATGTATGTTGCATTAATTAGCCGACCTAACTTACTATGTGCATAAGCCAACTATCTGCTCGCGAGCATCCGCTCACCGAGATCCCTCCGGGGCCTCCCCGGGATTGGAGAAGGCATGGACGCGGACCCCTTCGACGCGGGGGCTGCCGGCCTCCTGCGGCAGCCGAAGGCAGTCTGGGCGACGGCCGGCGCCTCGGTCGTCGCCTTCATGGGCATCGGGCTAGTCGACCCGATCCTGCCCTCCATCGCCAAGGGCCTGGACGCCACCGCCAGCCAGGTCTCCCTGCTGTTCACCTCCTACTTCCTGATCACCGCCGTCGCGATGCTGGTCACCGGCTTCGTCTCCAGCCGCATCGGCGGCCGCAAGACACTGCTGCTCGGCCTCGCCCTCGTGGTGGTCTTCGCCGGGCTCGCAGGCACCTCCGGCTCGGTCGGCCAGCTGGTCGGCTTCCGGGCGGGCTGGGGCCTGGGCAACGCGCTCTTCGTCTCCACCGCGCTCGCGGTCATCGTCGGCGCGGCGGCCGGCGGCAGCGCGGCGGCGATCCTGCTCTACGAGTCGGCGCTGGGCCTCGGCATGGCGTGCGGCCCGCTGCTCGGCGCGCTGCTCGGCGACGCCAGCTGGCGCTACCCGTTCTTCGGCACCGCGTTCCTGATGGCCGTCGGCTTCCTGTGCATCACGGCGTTCCTGAAGGAGCAGCCCAGGCCCGCCCGCAAGACCTCACTGCTGGACCCGATCAAGGCACTGGGTCACGGCGGTCTCGCCTCGGCCGCCGTCTCGGCGTTCTTCTACAACTACACGTTCTTCACCGTGCTGGCGTTCACGCCGTTCGTGCTGAACATGACGCCCTACAAGTCGGGCGCGGTGTTCTTCGCCTGGGGCGTGCTGCTCGCCGTCTTCTCGGTGATCGTGGCCCCGCGCATGCAGGAGCGGTTCGGCTCGCTGAAGGTGCTCGGCGGATCACTGGTGCTGCTGGCCGCCGACGTCGTCGTCCTGGGCTACGGCGACCACACCACCGCGATCGTCTGCACGATCCTGTCCGGCGCGTTCATCGGCGTGAACAACACCGTCTACACCGAGCTCGCCCTCGGCGTGTCCGACGCGCCGCGCCCGGTGGCCAGCGCCGGCTACAACTTCGTGCGCTGGTTCGCGGCCGCCGCCGCGCCCTACTTCGCGCCGAAGATCGAGGAGTGGACCGACGTCCACATCCCGTTCGTGGTCGCCGGCGCGACCGCCGTGCTGGGCGCGCTCGTGGTCCTGGTACGGCGCCGGGCGCTCGTCCACGAGACGGCGGAGCACCAGCCGCGGCACGCCCGCGAGGACGGCGTCACCGTCTTCGCCGACTGACGCTGCGGACCACCCTCACCGGCCGGCGCGGTCGTGCTCGCCGGCCGGTGCCGGCCATGGCCGCCAACTGACCGGGACCGGCCGCGCGTTGGTGAGATCGGTCACTGGAGCGGGACGGACCCGCGGGTCGGATCCCGCAGGTCCGTCCCGTTCGCGAGCCAGCGCTCCTGGAGCTCCTGTGCTCCGTGCACGCGCTTGAAGGCGGCCTCGTTCGGGGTCATCGGGAGCAGCGGCAGGAACCGGACGGGGTCCATCGGCCGGTCGAGTTCCAGGTCCTCGACCAAGCCGCCCGGCTCGGCCACCAGGACCGAGGTGAAGGGCGCGCCGGGCCACAGCGGCCCGCCCACGTCGAGCGAGGCCCCCGGCGCCACGACCACGCCCTCGACCTGCGGGGACGCGCCGAGCACGGCCAGCGGACGGAGCACCTTGTCGGTGTCCGCGACAGCGGCCCGGACGGACAGGACAAGCTCCGCGCGCGGCCCCTCGACGGGGTCGGCGAGCATCGCCGCGGGGTCCGTCATGGGGTGCGCGGACATTCCGAGGGTGGCGTAGCGGACGATGGCGCCCTCCGCGTCCGTGTCCCGGAAGCGCAGCACCTCGATACGGTCCGTGCCCAGGAAGGTGACCGCCGCGCGCGCGTCCGGCTCGCCCAGCGCGGAACGCAACCGGGCCTCGACCAGAGGGAGAACATCAGCCATGCGGCGAGCATAGAACTCGTCAGTACGCGGCAAAGCGGCACCTTGACACGTCGGCCGACTGATAGTCTTACCCGGCGATCGGGCAGCACACAGCGGGGTTCCTCCCAGGCGTTCAGCGCTGGGCGACCCCATCCGTCCCGACGCCACTGAAACTCCCCTGACGGGGCACCCTTCAAACAGGGTATGGATCGTCCCTCACGAGGGACCGGCCGGAGGAGGTGGGGCTGTCATGGATCGAAGTCGACCGTGCAGTAGCACCCGCTCTTCCTGCCGTTGACGTAGCTGTTCTGGCTCCGGCTGGCCGCCACCTCTCACCCTCGCGCCCTCGTGCGCGTCGTACGGAAGAGCACTTCGTTTCGTCTGCCTGATCGTCCGATCCGGCTGATCCGTCTGGTCTGTCTGATCCGAGTCAGTGACGAAGTCCGCCACCGCGACGGTGCGGTGCTCCCCGCTTTGTGGACGTGCGAAACATCCTTCTTCCGCCCGGCAGCGGAAGCTTCTTCGGCAGGACGTCCTCATTCCGGGCAGTTCCAACCGCCGCCCGGCGCCTCTTCGTCGCTCGTCACGAAGGAGCCCCGCCATGTCGATGATCCGTGACCTGCGTGCCGTGGTCCGCCCGTCCCGCCCGGCCAAGCGCAAGGACAACGGCACCTACGACACCACGCGTGACCCGGCGACGCCCTCGGCCGTCGTCGACTGCGGCGTCTACCGCGACGGCACGCGTCTGGAGACGGGCACGCCGCTCACCCCGCAGGAGGCGATGCGCCTGGTGCGGCGCGACGGGGGCTTCGTGTGGATCGGGCTGCACGAGCCGACCGAGTCGGAATTCTCCGGTATCGCGGCGGAGTTCGGGCTGCACCCGCTGGCCGTCGAGGACGCGGTCCAGGCGCACCAGCGGCCCAAGCTGGAGCGCTACGACGACACCCTCTTCACCGTCTTCAAGACCATCCACTACGTCGACCACGACCGGCTCACCGCCACCAGCGAGGTCGTCGAGACCGGCGAGGTCATGTGCTTCACCGGACGGGACTTCTTCATCACCGTCCGGCATGGCGGCCAGGGCTCGCTGCGCACGCTGCGGCACCGGTTGCAGGCCGACCCCGAGCTGCTGGCCAAGGGCCCCTCGGCGGTGCTGCACGCCATCGCCGACCACGTCGTCGACGGCTACATCGCGGTCGCGGACGCCCTCCAGGACGACGTCGAGGAGGTCGAGACGGAGGTGTTCTCGCCGGGCCGCGGCGGCACCGCGCGCGGCACCGACGCCGGGCGGATCTACCAGCTCAAGCGCGAGGTCATGGAGTTCAAGCGCGCGGTGTCGCCGCTGCTGCGGCCGATGCAGCTGCTGAGCGAGCGGCCGATGCGGCTGATCGACCCGGACATCCAGAAGTACTTCCGGGACGTGGCCGACCACCTGGCGCGGGTGCAGGAGCAGGTCATCGGCTTCGACGAACTGCTCAACTCCATCCTCCAGGCCAATCTCGCCCAGGCGTCCGTGGCGCAGAACGAGGACATGCGGAAGATCACCGCCTGGGCCGCGATCATCGCCGTGCCGACGATGGTGTGCGGGGTGTACGGCATGAACTTCAAGTACATGCCCGAGCTGCACTGGAAGTACGGCTACCCGGTGATCATGAGCGTGACGGTGGCGATCTGCCTCGGCATCCACCGCACGCTGAAGCGGAACGGCTGGCTGTAGCGGCCCCGGTCCGCGTACCCCGCTGGCCGCTCCTGCTCCGGCCCGTCCCCGCGCCGGCTCCCCCGTACCGCCCCCGCCGCGAACCCGCCCCCGCCGGGTGTCTCGTTACCCTTCTGGCATGACAAGCGAGCTGCTCGACCAGGCCCTCGTCGAGGAGGCCACGAAGAAGTCCGGCCTCATCTGGGTCCAGGGTCCCGACGCCCCGGTCCGGGCCCTGTGGCACGTCTGGCACGAGGGCGCGGCCTGTGTGGTCGGCGACGGCCCCGGCGAGCAGCCGCTGCCCGGGCTGGCCGACGGGGCGATGGCCGAGGTGACGGTGCGCAGCAAGGACAAGGGCGGCCGGCTGGTCACCTGGTCCGCGCGGGTGGTGGAGCTCGCCGCGGACTCGGAGGCGTGGCGGGCGGCGGTGGCCGAGCTCAGGGGCAAGCGGCTGAACGCCCCCGACGGCGAGGCCATGACCGGGCGGTGGGCCCGGGAGTGCCGGGTGCTGCGCCTGGAACCGGCGGGGACGACGGTGCCCCTGCCGGACGGCTCGCTGGCCGAGGCGCCGCTGCCGTCCCCGGCGACGACCCGCCGCCCGGTCCCGGCGGGACTGCCCCGTCTGCTGCTGAAGAAGCGGCGGCGGAAGTAACGAACGAGGGCGGAAACCCCCGGGGCCGGGGCGGAGACCCCCTGGGGCGATCGGCGCCCCGCGAAGGCTCGACCCCGCGCCCGGTGTCAGGAGGTCGGCAACTGCTTGCCGTAGTCGACGGTCTCGCTCTTGTCCGGTTCGGCCAGGGCGAAGTCCTCGCCCCACCGCGAGAAGCTCAGCGTCCCCGCGCCGCCCGCGCGCTGGAGGCGCAGCGGGTAGGCCGTGCCCTCCAGTGAGACGTCCAGGGCGCCGCCGGTGCCCTTGCCGCCGGTGATGCGGATCGTGCGGACGCCGGACTGCTCGTGGCGGCCGTCCTTGGCCAGCGTGCCGTGCAGGGTCAGCAGCCCGTCGAGGAGCGTTCTCTTGTCCGTGAAGCCGCTGAACCGCTTGTACGCGGGGTCGCCCTGCGGCACCTTCACGTACTTGCCGTCGAGTTTTCCGCCCGCCCCGGCGTCCTTGCCGTCCCCGCCGTCCTTGCCGTCCCCGCCGCCGTCGACGCGGTCCCAGAACTCGGCGTCCGCCTTCAGATACAGCTGCCTGCCGACCCTCAGCAGCCCGAAGGTCACCCCCTGCGAGGTGACCGAGCCGGAACCGCCGTCGGACTTCAGCCGCATGTCGAGCCAGTACGTGCGGCCGTTGCTGACCACGTTCCCGGACAGGCGCACGGCGTCGGCGGAGTCCGCCGCGGCCCGCGTCCTGGACTGGATCCCGTCGGCCGGCAGTTTGCCGACCCCGTTGGTACCCGCGTCCGGGTCGTCCGCGGAGCATCCCGTCAGCCCCGCGCCCGCGACGACGGCCGCGGCGCACAGCGCGCCCGCCAGCACGGCCCGGCGGAAACGGCCCTGGGGAATCACAGTCACAGGTGGCGCTGCCTTTCTGACGGGAGCGACGGGTGCGTGCCGTGCAAGGAGTACGACGGATGCGACGGGTGGTGCCCGAAGCGGCGTACGGCAGCGTACCGGGGCCGCGGCAACCCGGTGGAGCCAGTCCGTCCGGACCGCTCACCAGGGCGTATCCGAACGGGACGGGCTAGCCTGAAGCCGACGTGAGCGGGCAGGGGAAGGGACACCGACCTGGAGCACCCACCACACCCGAACCCAAGAGATGCCCCACGCATCACGGAGCACGCAAAGGAGGCGCGGCCATGGCAGCGGGCGCCCCCCGGATCTTCGTCTCGCACCTGTCCGGCGTCGCCACGTTCGATCCGGCCGGCGACCAGGTGGGACGCGTGCGCGATCTGGTCGTCATGCTGCGCGTCGGACGCCGACCGCCCCGGCTGCTCGGCCTGGTCGTCGAACTCCCCACCCGGCGCCGCATCTTCCTGCCCATGACCCGGGTCACCAGCATCGAGTCCGGCCAGGTCATCACCACGGGCGTGCTCAACGTCCGGCGCTTCGAGCAACGCCCCACCGAGCGGCTCGTCTTCGGCGAACTGCTGGACCGGCGGGTGGCGCTCGTGGAGACCGGCGAGGAGGTCACGGTCCTGGACCTGTCGGTGCAGCAACTGCCCGCGCGCCGCGACTGGGAGATCGACCGGGTCTTCGTCCGCAAGGGCCGCAAGAGCGGCGCGTTCCGGCGGAGCAGGGGCGAGACGCTCACCGTCGAGTGGTCCGCGGTCACCGGTTTCTCCCTGGAGGAGCACGGGCAGGGCGCGGAGAACCTGCTCGCCACCTTCGAACAGCTGCGCCCCGCCGACCTCGCCAACGTGCTGCACCACCTCTCCCCCAAGCGGCGCGCGGAGGTCGCCGCCGCGCTCGACGACGACCGGCTCGCCGACGTCCTGGAGGAGCTCCCCGAGGACGACCAGATCGAGATCCTGGGCAAGCTGAAGGGGGAGCGCGCGGCGGACGTGCTGGAGGCGATGGACCCGGACGACGCGGCCGACCTGCTCGGCGAGCTGCCCGAGGAGGAGCAGGAGCGGCTGCTCGGCCTGATGCAGCCCGCCGACGCGGCCGACATGCGCCGGCTGATGTCGTACGAGGAGCACACGGCGGGCGGTCTGATGACGACGGAGCCGATCGTTCTGCGGCCGGACGCGACCGTCGCCGACGCGCTGGCCCGGGTCCGCAACCGCGACCTGTCGCCGGCCCTCGCCGCCCAGGTCTACGTCTGCCGTCCGCCCGACGAGACCCCGACCGGCAAGTACCTGGGCACGGTGCACTTCCAGCGGTTGCTGCGCGACCCGCCCTACAGCCTGGTCAGCTCGCTCCTGGACGACGACCTCCAGCCGCTCGCCCCCGACGCCGCGCTGCCGGTCGTCGCCGGGTTCTTCGCGACCTACGACATGGTGGCGGCGCCCGTCGTCGACGAGGCGGGCTCGCTGCTGGGCGCGGTGACCGTGGACGACGTCCTGGACCACATGCTGCCGGACGACTGGCGCGAGACGGAGTTCCACCTGGACGACGAGGGGGCGGCCACCCATGGCGGCTGAGCGCGAGGGCACCCGGGACCGGCCGGCCGGAGCCACGGCCGCCGGACGGTCGCGGGCCGGCCGGCTGGACCAGCCGCGCCCGCTGCGGCGCAGGCTGCTGCCCGAGTGGGACCCGGACGCGTTCGGCCGGCTCTCCGAGCGCATCGCCCGCTTCCTGGGCACCGGACGGTTCATCGTCTGGATGACGGTGGTGATCATCCTCTGGGTGGTGTGGAACGTCGCCGCGCCAGGCCCGCTGCGCTTCGACCAGTACCCGTTCATCTTCCTCACGCTGGCGCTGTCCCTCCAGGCCTCCTACGCCGCCCCGCTGATCCTGCTGGCGCAGAACCGGCAGGACGACCGGGACCGGGTCAACCTCGAACAGGACCGCAAGCAGAACGAGCGGTCGATCGCCGACACCGAGTACCTGACACGGGAGATCGCGGCGCTGCGCATGGGCCTGGGCGAGGTGGCGACCCGCGACTGGATCCGCTCGGAGCTGCAGGATGTGATGAAAGAGCTGGAGGAGCGGCAGAACGGCCACCACACGCACGCCGTATTCCCGGCGGATCACCCACGCGGACGTGACATGGACGACCGGTGACGGGGGTCCCTGGGCCGCCGCCGATCGCCGTACCATCGTTCTCATGGTTACGGAAGACGCGGTGCGCGAAGCGCTGGCGACGGTTGACGACCCCGAGATCCACCGGCCCATCACCGAACTGGGCATGGTCAAATCGGTGGAGATCGGCGCGGACGGGACGGTCGCGGTCACCGTGTACCTGACGGTCTCCGGCTGCCCCATGCGCGAGACGATCACGCAGCGGGTGACGGACGCGGTCTCGCGGGTCGAGGGCGTCACCCGGGTCGACGTCTCGCTGGACGTGATGAGCGACGAACAGCGCAAGGAACTGGCGAACGCCCTGCGCGGCGGCCAGGCGGAGCGCGAGGTCCCCTTCGCCAAGCCGGGCAACCTGACCCGTGTCTACGCGGTCGCCTCCGGCAAGGGCGGCGTCGGCAAGTCCTCGGTCACGGTGAACCTCGCCGCCGCCATGGCGGCCGACGGCCTCAAGGTGGGCGTGGTCGACGCCGACATCTACGGCCACAGCGTGCCGCGGATGCTCGGTGCGGACGGCCGCCCCACCCAGGTCGAGAACATGATCATGCCGCCGTCGGCGAACGGCGTGAAGGTCATCTCCATCGGCATGTTCACCCCGGGCAACGCGCCGGTGGTGTGGCGCGGCCCGATGCTGCACCGCGCGCTCCAGCAGTTCCTGGCGGACGTGTACTGGGGCGACCTGGACGTCCTCCTCCTCGACCTCCCGCCCGGCACCGGCGACATCGCGATCTCCGTGGCCCAGCTTGTCCCGAACGCCGAGATCCTGGTCGTGACGACGCCTCAGCAGGCCGCCGCGGAGGTGGCCGAGCGGGCCGGTTCCATCGCCGTGCAGACCCATCAGAAGATCGTCGGCGTGGTCGAGAACATGTCCGGCCTGCCCTGCCCGCACTGCGGCGAGATGGTCGACGTCTTCGGCACGGGCGGCGGCCAGATGGTCGCCGACGGTCTGACCCGCACCACGGGGGCGTCGGTCCCGGTCCTCGGCTCCATCCCGATCGACGTCCGGCTGCGCGAGGGCGGCGACGAGGGCAAGCCGGTCGTCCTGTCCGACCCGGACTCCCCGGCCGGCTCGGCCCTGCGCGCGATCGCGGGCAAGCTCGGCGGGCGGCAGCGCGGCCTCTCGGGGCTGTCGCTGGGCATCACGCCGAGGAACAAGTTCTGACGCCGCGGTCGTGACACCGTCGTCGTGACGTCTCGGTCCTCGTGCCGGGGCGTGAGCAGGGGGCGCCGTTCCCACGGAACGGCGCCCCCTCGCCGTAGGCCCTACTCGTCCCGGCGTCCCGGGCACAGGTCGAGCGGGCTGCACAGCTGGACCACCTGGTAGGGGCCGCCGTCGAGCCCCGCCCGCCGCTGTCCGTCGCCGTGCGGCAGGAACCGCCACTGGGAGGCCTTCGTGTGGCCCGTCCGGTCCGCCTTCTCCACCTGCGCGTGAAGCGTACGGGCGCGCGGGTCGTTGGTCTCCACCAGGATCTCGTCGTCGGCGAGCGGGAAGTGGTCGTGCAGCAGGCACAGCCCGAAGCGGTCGAGGTTGCCGTGCTTCTCGAGCACCGCCACCAGGTCGCCGACGAACTCGGCGTCCTGCGGTCCCAGCCCTTCGGCATCCTCGAACCGGGGAAGCGGGCCCTGCCGGGTGTACAGCTGTGTCTCAGTCATAATTCCTCCGTCAACCATCTGACGGTCGATTGGGTCCCCAATTCCATTCTCGGCCGTCGGTCGCATTTCCGCACCCGCGGCGGCTGCGGCCGAAGGGGTGGGGCGGCGATCTCCCGCAGTGTGTCTGTTCATGACACGTGAGGCGTCACGAATACTTTCCTGGCAGGGTTCGGGAAGAGGTGTCGCGTGGGAACGGTGTGGTGGTGGCTGCGGCTGGCGGCGCTGGTGGCCGTGGCCGTGATGTGGTGCGGGAGCCCTTCCGCCGAGGCGCGGCAGAACACGCCCGACCCATGCCGGACGGAGCAGCTGGACACCAGTTACGTCAAAGCGGTAATTCGTTTCTCCCAGCACAGCGAGAACTACGTCAAGGTCTACTCGGACATGACCGTCAAAGTTCCCGTGAATAAGTGGCAGCCGGCTCATCATCTCACGTTCGACGAGAATTCCCCGGAATACCAGAGGGCGATGCGGTGTCTGCTGCGCGGTCAGGAGAATGCCGCGCGGAACGAGGAATGGCGGCCGCACGAACCGCAGGTGACCGCCGCGGACGGCTGGGTGACGGTGCGGTACGAGGCGTTCGCCTGGATCCAGAGCTACAAATCCATTCGCCTCGGCCCCTGGCTCATCGTCAGGAGCGGCGGGGACACGTGGAATGTCCTCCTCCAGCCCGCGGCACTGCGAAAACATCCCTGGGCGCAGGTCAGGGCGGAACTGGGCGGCATGCGTTTCGCCGACCGTTCCGAACGGGCGTCGTCGGCGACCGAGAACGAGCTCGTGTGGACCGGAGAGCCGCCTCGGCGCATCTGGTTCGAGGTCGACCTGCCGTGGAAACGGGCCTTCACACTCGGGTACAGCCAGTCGCTGTGGAATTCGGCGAACATCATCGCCTGGTGGGTGTGCGCCTCGTTCGTGATCGCGCTGGCCGCGCTCCGGGCCCAGCGCGCGTCCGCGCCGGCCGTGCCGGCGGCCCCACCGGCGGGCGGCGACGGGGACGGGCCCGCGCGGTGGCGGTGGGGCCGCCTCGGCGCCAGGCTCGGCCGGAACCCCGCGCGGACGGTCGTGCAGTGGGCCGTGCTCAGCGCGGCGGTCGCCCTGACGTTGCGTGTGGTCGCCTCGCAGCCGCCGCTCGCGTTGCGGTGGCGCACCCTCATCTGCGTCGCCGCCGGTCTCGCCCTGGTCCTCATCGCCCGGCCGTGGACCCGGGGCGTGCCGCCCGCCGGCTCCGGCGACCGCGCCGACGACCCCCCGGAGCCGGACGGCGTCCAGCGCCGCCAGGCGCGCGCGGTCGTCGTCAGCGCGTCGGTGGTGGCCGCCCTGGGCCTGCTGGTGGTGTTCCTCCCCGCGCTGTTCGGCCTGTCGGCGGACCTGCTCCCGAGGAGGACGCAACCGCTGGCCGGCCGGACCGGTCTGGTCCTGCTGGGCCTGGCCGCGCTGTGGCTGTGGCTGGCCGCGATGGCCGCCTGGGCGTGGCGCTTCGCGCGGGAGGGCGGGCTGGCCCGCGCCGCCTGGACCGCCCGGTGGGACAGCACCCCGGTCCGCTGCGTCGCCGTGGTCGCGGGGCTGCTGGCGGCCCTCGCCGTGGCCCTGCTCGTGTGCTGCTGGGTGTCATGGGGGCGTCAGTGGGACCGCGTCACCTGGCTCACCGCCGGGAACGACTCCGCCGCCCGGGCGAGGTACTTCGACCTGAGCCTCAGCCAGTTCTCCCTCACCGACCTGGTGTGGGTCTTCTCCCGCAGTTGGGTGCTGACCGGTGTCGCCCTCGTCGCACTCCTCCACCACCGGGTCACCGCCGCGGGCGCGCAGACCGGCCGCGGACAGCAACGGCTCACCCTGGGGCCCGAGAAGCCGGACCTGCTGCTGACCGTGGCCATGTTCGCCTTCATCGTGAACCTGAGGGCCACCGCCTTCTCGGGCGTCAGCGCGCAGTACGTCCTCTGGTTCCTGCTGAGCATCTTCTCCCTGTACGCCGTGCTCGCCGCGGGCCGGCGGCGGTCCGTGCTGTGCCGGATGGGGGACCGCTTCTACGTGCAGAGGCTGAGCACCAGGAGACGGCGCCACGAGCTGATGACCAAAGCGCACCAGTACCGCAATCTGAACCAGCAGCTGTACCTGCTGAACCAGGGGCGCGCCGGTGATGTCACACGGGACGCCGTGGAGGATCGGCTGCACAGACTGCACCAGTGGCTGGTGGCGGCATGTCCGAGGAGGAGCGGGGCCGTCGAGGTGTCCGTGCTGGACGTCGCGCTGGCCTGGGGCCCGGAGGGCCACTGGTGGTCCAACGCACTGCACAGTGCGCGCGTGGCGTGCTGTTTCGGGCTTCCGGCCAGCGTCGTCCTGGTGGTTCTCGACCAGCGGGCCGCCCAGAACCGGCTGGAGACCGCCTTCAGCCCCACCGGCTATCCCGAGGTCGTGGTGAAGTTCTTCCTGTACCAGCTGGCCTGGGTCGGGGCGGGATTCGTCCTGGGCGCGCTCTGGCGTCTTTTGCCCGGGCGCCGCAGCCACACCCGCGCGCTGAGCCTGACCCTCGCCTACGCCCTGCCCATCTGCACCGCCGCCGGGCTCGTCCGCGCCACGGACACCGATCTGGGCTACACCCTCGTGTACGTCCTGGCCATGCTCATCATCCTCACCCTGACCAGCATCTGGATGGACACCGAGACCTTCAGGGCGGAACGGCAGTTCTGGCCCAGCCGTTTCGCCCTGCTGCTGTCGATCTATCAGGTACGCGGCCTGTCCGTGCAGATCGCCTGGATCCTCACCCAGGTCACGGCCGCCATCGGCATCTGGGACAAGCTGGTCGGCGCCTGAGGCGCGCCGGCCACGAGCCGAGCAGGACCGCCCGACGGCCGTCGGGTCCCCGCGGCGCCAGGCGTACGCGGCGGGCCCGCGGCGTCAGGCGTCGTACGCCGTGATGTCCTTGACCACGGCGAAACCCAGCCCGTACGCGCTCATGCCCCTGCCGTACGCCCCCACGTGCACCCCTTGCGCGGTCGTTCCGGCGAGCACCCAGCCGAACTCGGACTCGCGGTAGTGGAAGGGGGCCGGAACCCCGTCCACGGGCAGGGAGAGCGTCGACCAGTCGGGGCCGGACAGGTCGTCGGCCAGCACCCACGCCGTCTCGGTCTGCTGCTCCAGCCAGTCGTCGCGCAGCGCGTGGTCCATCTGCATGGGCCAGGTGAAGGAGAGCAGTCCCACCCCGGCCAGCCAGGCCGCGGAGGAGACGGAGGTGGCCTCCAGCTGGCCGGTGCCGTCGGCGAGCCGCCGGACGGGGTTGGCGGCCACGGTGACGACGACCGCGAACTTGTCCTTGGGCTCGTCCGGTGACCCGGACACGAACTCGTTGCGCACGGAGGGCTCGTCGCCGTGCCCGATCGAACCGTGCTCCACGGAGCCGTCGGCCGAGGTGCCGACCTGCATCAGCCAGCGCGGTCCCGTGAAGGCCTCGTCGAGGCCGTACCACGGGAAGGGCGCCAGCAGGTAGCCGTCGACCGTGCGCCGGGCGGAGGAGAGCTGTTGTCCACCCTCCGCGGCCGGCGCCTGCGCGACCGTTCTACTCGTCGTCTCCATCTGCCCGGACGCCTCCTCGCTCTCGTCGGACCGGGGCGGCCCGCCCCCCTCCGGGCGCACTCGCCCGGTCCGCACAACAACTCGGCAGCATATCCACCCCGCCTCGGGCAGCCCGGAAAGCGCCCGGCGCGTGGCTCGGGCGGTGGGCCGATTCGGGCAGTGAGCGGTGCGCCGTGAGCGGGAAACACGGCCCGGCGGGAGGACGACGTGCCAGACGTAGGGGGGCCATGCGGACAAGACGCCCACCCGGGAGAGCTGCCGCTATGACGCGCGTCACATGCGGCGTGCGCATATGACGGCCGCGCGGCGCCGTGCCGGTAGCCGTGCCGGTATGAGACGCGTCACGTACCGCGGCGGCTCAGGTGGCGTCCGCGTCGAACGGCGGCCGGTCGTCGCGGTCGGTCCCCTCGGGCTTCTTGGTCATGTCGACCCGGCCGCCCGTCGAACCGGAGGCCGCGGACCCCGTGGAGGAGGGCGAGGAGTCGGTGTCGCGGCCGTGCACCGCGTCCGTGACCTCGGCCATCTCCTTCTTCAGGTCGAAGCCGTTGCGGATCTCCTTCAGCCCCAGGTCGTCGTTGTCCAGCTGCTTGCGGATGAACGTCTTGGGGTTGAGGTCCTCGAACTCGAAGTCCTTGAACTCCGGGCCCAGCTCCTGGCGGATGTCCTGCTTGGCGCTCTCCGAGAACTCGCGGATCTTCCGGATCGTGCGGGTCACGTCCTGGATGACCTTCGGGAGCTTGTCCGGACCGAACACGAGCATGGCCAGAACGATGATCGTCGCCAGCTCGGGCAGTCCTATGTCGTTGAACACCTGAAGCTCCTTGAGATGTCCGTGGTCCTCGGCCCTCGGCGGTCCGGTCTGCGGGGGTCCATCCGTGGTCCGGGCCGCATCCACGGTACCCGGACCACGCGTGCCACCGGTACCGCCCCGTGGTGTCGGAGTGCGTCCGCACGACCGGTTTTCCGGCGTGTTCGCCCTGCCGCAGCCGTGCGTTGGCCTGTGAACACGCTCCCGTCGGTCACTTCCTGTGAGGTTGGCGTCAGCCGCCGGTCGAGGACCCGAGCACGAGGGAGACCCTCCGTTCCTTCCCGCCGCGTTCGATGGTCAGCTCCAGCCGGTCGCCGGGGCGGTGGGCGCGCGCCCGGACGATCAGCTCCTCACCCGAGTGGACGCGTCGGCCGTCCACCGCGGTGATCACGTCACCGGCCTTGACCCCCGCCTTGGCGCCGGGGCCGCCCGGGGTGACCGGGGATCCGCCGCCACGGCTCTTCGCGCCGACCCGGGCGCCGTCGCCGGTGTAGCTCATGTCGAGCGTCACGCCGATCACCGGGTGGCTGGCCCTCCCTGTGTTGATCAGCTCCTCCGCGACGCGTCTGGCCTGGTTGACCGGGATGGCGAAGCCCAGGCCGATGGAACCGGCCTGACCGGTCTGCATGTCGGAGCCGGTGTCGGCGGAACGGATGGCCGAATTGATGCCGACGACCCGGCCGCGCGAGTCGAGGAGGGGGCCACCGGAGTTGCCGGGGTTGATGGGCGCGTCGGTCTGGAGGGCGTCGACGTACGACACGTCGCTGCCGTCGCCCTTCTCGCCGCCGGCCGTGATGGGCCGCTCCTTGGCGCTGATGATGCCCGAGGTGACGGTGTTGGCGAGGTCGAAGGGCGCGCCGATGGCCACGACCGGGTCGCCCACCTGCACGTTATCGGAGTTGCCGAGGGGCATCGGGGTCAGCCCCCGTACGCCGCTGACCTGGACGACGGCCAGGTCGTAACCGGTGTCGCGGCCGATGATCCTGGCCTTCGCTGTCTGGCCGCCGCTGAACGTCACCGATATGCCGCCGCCGGAGGCGGCCAGCTCGACGACGTGGTTGTTGGTGAGGATGTGGCCGAGGCGGTCGAGCACGAAGCCGGTGCCGGTGCCCTGCTCGTCGGAGCCGGCCACGTGCAGGGTCACCACGCTGGGCAGGGCGCGGGCGGCGATCCCGGCGACGCTGTCCGGGGCGCGCCCGGCCGGTTCCTTCCCGGCCTGCGGCAGCCGTACGGCCCCCACCCCGCCGTTGCGCTCGAAGTACGCCCCCATCACCCCGCCGACCGCACCGGACAGCAGCGCCAGCGCGACGGCACCGCCGACCAGGGACCGCCGCACCCGCCTGCGCCGCTGCTCGGCGGTCGCCACCCCGGCCCCGTTCTGCTGCAGGGCGCCGACGGCCGGGGCCGTGGCCCACGGGTCGTAGCGCTGCCAGGGACCGCCGGGTCCCGGTGAGACCTCGCCGGCGGCCGTCCGCCCGGTGTCCTGGGAGCCCACGCCGGCGGGGCCGGCGTCGAAGGGCCCGGTGCCGTGCGGGTACGGCCCACCAAAGACGGGCGCGTGCCCGGGGGCGGGCGGGCCGCCCCCCTCGACCGTGGCGGCACCGTGCGGCACCGGTCCGTCGTGCGCGCTGCCCGGCGGCTCGGCGGGAGCGGCCGGCGCGGGCGCGGGGGGTGCGGGCGGCAGCTGGGCAGCGGGCCCTGCCGGGGCACCGGTGCCGGCGGCCGGTGCCGGTGTGTCCCGCGGGACGCCTGGGGCCGACGCGGGCGCGGCCGGTGGGACGGGTGCGCCCGCCGCCATGGCGGGTGCGGGACCGGGCAGGCCCGCCCGGCCCCGCGCCGGCACAGGTCCGGCGACAGCCGTGGGCGGCAGGTGGGCCGTGCCGCCGGGGGCGGGCGTCAGCGCCGGGTGCTGCACCGGCGGGGCGGGGGCCCAGGGGCCCGGTTCGCCGTAGGGCGGGGTGTCGTAGGGGTCGGGGTCGTGCAGGGGTCCGGAGCGCTCCTCGGAGGGTGCGGCGGGGCCGGACTCGGCGGGAGGGCCGACCGGGCCTGCCGGCCCGGCCTCCTCCCGGGTGCCGGGCACCTCGGGGACGCCCGTCCCGAAGCCCGCCGCAGCAGGCCGGGCGAGCTCGAAGTCGCCCTCGTCCACCGCACCCTCGCCCGGCCGAGCGGTGGGCGCGCTCCGGCCGTCCGTGATCTGCGGCTCCGTGGGCCGCCTCAGCTCGTAGTCACCGTCGTCGTCCTCGCGCCCGGGCCGCGCCTCGGCGGCCGGGGCCGGGGACCGATGACCGGCGGCGTCCGCGGCCGGACCGTCCGTGGCGGTCCCGCCGGGCGAACCGGAAGCCTGCCCAGCGGGCGCCGGCCCGCCCGCGGCCGCCCCCTCGGAGCCGGCCGGACCTGGAGCCGGACCGCCGGGCCGCGCGAGTCCGTCCGCGGACTCGGTGCCGGCCCGGGGCACGGACGGATTCCGCGGGCCCGCCGACGGAGGCGTCGCCGCGTCCTCGGTTCCGCCCGGTGGGAGCGGCCGGGGCCGGCCGAACCACCTCGGGCGGGTGGACTTCGTGGGCTTCCCCTCGTTCATGCTCTCCCCACAGGTGCCCGCGGCACGGCTCCCCGGCGGGCGCCGTGCTTGGTCTCTCCGCGCCCGGACCGGTGTCATGGGCGCGACCACCTGGATTCAACCAGGTTCGCGGGCCCCCGCGCAGAAGACGGGCGGCGCCGGTCAGCGCGCCGTGCGGGGCGGAGCGGAGGCGGAAGGGGCCGGCGCCGGGCCGGGCACCGGTACGGCGAGAAGTCCGGGGGGCCTCAACTCCAGGTCCGCGGACCAGGCGGTCAGGGAGACCGGGGGGCGGGCGTCGAGCGGGCGTATCAACGGCGAGAGGAGCGCGGCGCCGGCCATCACGGGCGTGACCGGTGTGCGCACCTCGTCCTGCCGCCGGCCCCCGGCCGGTGACGGCACGCCGGGCAGCAGCGGCGCGGACAGCGAGGTGGGCACGAGCGGCACTCCGCCGGAGGGCCGCTGCCCCTGCGCGAGCAGCGGAACGGCCGGCTGGCGGCGACGCGCCGTCTCGGCCCCCGTCGCCGCGCCCGCGCCCGCCGTACGCGCCGGGGTCACGTTGCTGCCGGTCCCAAAGCCGCCGCGGGCCTCCGCGGCGGTGTCCCCCGCGGCGCCGGTGGTCACACCGCCCAGGGCGATCGCGGCCAGCGACACCGCTCCGGCGGCGACGAACGCGAACCGCAGCCCGCGCGAGGCCGGCCGCTCGCCGTCGGGACGGCCGACGTGATGGATCCGGAAGCCGTCCGCCGAGGCGGAGTCACGCTCCGGTCCGGGCAGGTGCGGCCGGGCCGGGACGTAGCCGAACTCGAACCGCTCGCCGCGCCGCGCGCCGAACACCCCGGTGGCCGCGTCGGACCGCCCGGAGAGGCCGGGGAAGCCGCCGCCCAGCGGTGAGCCGCCGTCGCCGTCGCCGCCCGCGGGCAGCCCCTGGAGACGCGCCAGGAAGCTCTCCGAAGGGGGCGGTGGCGCCGTCTCGGCGAAGACGTTCTTCAGCCGGCGCTGCGCGTCCACCTCCGCCTTGCACTTCGGGCAGGTGGCCACGTGCGCCAGGACGCGTTCACGCGCCTCATGACCGAGCTCTCCGTCGACGAGGGCGGAGAGCCGGTCTCCCAGATGCTGTTCCGCGAGTCCGCTCACGGGGTCGGGTCGGGATCCACTCACGCGGTCGCGCCCCCTCCCCCCAGCGCGGGGACGCGGGCCACGAAGCTGCGGCGCTCGGCTCTGCGGGCCTCGGGCGAACGGTGCGCGAGGGCCTTGCGCAGCTGCGAGCGGCCGCGGTGGATACGGGAGCGCACCGTGCCGAGCTTGACGCCCAGGGTCGCGGCGATCTCCTCGTACGACAGCCCCTCGATGTCGCACAGGACGACCGCCGCGCGGAACTCCGGGGCGAGGGTGTCCAGCGCCTGCTGGACGTCCGCGTCGAAGTGCGCGTCGTTGAAGAGCTGCTGCGGGGTGGGCTCCTTGCTGGCCAGCCGCTCGGCGGCGTCCTCGCCGAGCGCGTCGAAGCGGATGCGCTGCTTGCGGCGGACCATGTCCAGGAAGAGGTTCGTGGTGATGCGGTGCAGCCAGCCCTCGAACGTGCCCGGGGTGTAGGTCGACAGGGAGCGGAAGACGCGGACGAAGACCTCCTGGGTGAGGTCCTCGGCGTCGTGCTGGTTGCCGGTGAGGCGGTAGGCCAGGCGGTAGACGCGGCCGCTGTGGGTGCTGACGATCTCCTCCCAGGTGGGCGGAGTCCACGCCTGCCCGTCCGCGTCGGTGGAGAAGGTCGCGGTCTGGGCGAACTCGGCGGCGTGGCTCGGGTCAGCAGCGGTGTCGGTCACGGATTTCGGCCTGCCCGCCGATCCGAGAAAGCGCCGAAGCACTCCTCCCCGATCCACAGGCGCAGCCGCACCTCCCCTGTCGGCTCTGGTGGTGTCCAGTGGAGCCCCTACCATAACCACCTCGCCCGTTAGCTCCGGATAAGCGGTTTTACGAGAATTTGACACGCGCTGCCACGGCTCGTCCGGCCGGGCTGGCACCTGCTCGGCGTCCCGTTCCATCCCATATCCCCCGTCCTGCCCCCGGTCGTGTCCGGAGCCCCGCCCTCACCCCTACAAACGACCGGTCCCATCTGCGGGTTCCCGGCCCCAACGGATACAGTCACGCCCGAGGCATCCACGGGACAGGAGAGGGCCATTACCGGCAACCGGCAGACGAGCTCGGCGTTCGCCGACGCCTATGTCGCCGAGGACGACGCCCTGCGCTGGGCCCGTGACCGGGCCGGCGACGCGGGGCTGCGCTCGGTGTCACCCGGCGCGGGCGCCGCACTGCGCCTGCTCGCCGCCACCGTGGACGCCAAGGCGGTCGCGGAGATCGGGACCGGTACCGGCGTCTCGGGCATCCACCTCCTGTACGGCATGCGCCCGGACGGGGTGCTGACCACCGTCGACCCGGAGCCGGAGCACCAGCAGTTCGCCCGCCAGGCCTTCCGTGCCGCCGGCTTCGCGAGCAACCGCGCCCGTTTCATCCCCGGGCGCGCCCTCGACGTCCTGCCCCGGCTCGCGGACGCCGGTTACGACCTGGTCTTCTGCGACGGCGACCGGCACGAGTACCTGGACTACCTCGCCGAATCGTTGCGCCTGCTGCGCCCGGGCGGCCTGGTCGTCTTCGAGGGGGTCTTCGCGCACGGACGGACGGTGGACTCCGGGCCGCAGCCGGCGGAGGTGCTGCGGCTGCGGGAGCTGCTGCGCACGGTGCGCGAGAGCCCCGACCTGGTGCCGTCACTGCTCCCGGTGGGCGACGGCCTGCTCTGCGCGGTCAAGCGCTGAACCGCTGAACCGGCCGGGCCGCAAGCGCTCCGGCATCCGGACGGCGCGGGCCCGGACCGCCGGATGACGCACGGCGACGGCCGGACCGCCGCCGCCGTACCGGCCCGGCGCCCCCGTCCGGCGGACCGGCCCCGGAAAACAGCGACCCCGGCACCGCGTGCGGTACCGGGGCAGCCGAAAGGCTATGGTCGCTTGCGCGTCAGCCGACGACCTTCTTGAGGGCGTCGCCGAGCGCGTCGGCCTCGTCAGGGGTCAGCTCGACGACGAGTCGACCGCCGCCTTCGAGCGGAACGCGCATGACGATGCCCCGCCCCTCCTTGGTCACCTCGAGCGGGCCATCACCCGTCCGCGGCTTCATGGCCGCCATGCTCGTTCCCCTTCCTGAAACCCAGCTCATCGTCAAGGCCGACGGCCCACCCAGGGGCATACGAGCGATCCGGACCCGGAACGGCCCAGGACACGCGTCACCGGCATCGAACACATTGCTTCCTGGCCATTATCCCGCATCTCAGGACCCGATGACCAACATCAGTAGGCATCGCTTGGGCAACGCGCGCGAGCAAAACCACCCAATTCGGGGATGTGGCTGCGATACTGCGCACCCGCACCGACATCCCCCGACGACGGTCCCGGCTCGATTCTTTGACGCAGGTCACACCTCCGCTCCGCGCTCCGCCCGGTGATCTCCGTCATGCTGTCATTCGGACACAGGACGTACCGAGCGGTACGTCGGAGCCGCGACACCGGAGGGGATCTCCCATGGCCGACACCGTGCTCTACGAGGTGAGCGACGGGCTCGCGACGATCACGCTGAACCGTCCGGAGGCGATGAACGCGCTCGACGTCGCGACCAAGGTCGCCCTCCGGGACGCGGTCCGGTCCGCGGCGGCCGACGACGCCGTGCGCGCCGTGCTGCTGACCGCCGCCGGGGACCGCGCGTTCTGCGTGGGGCAGGACCTCAAGGAGCACATCGGACTGCTGGCGGCCGACCGGGAGACCGGCACGGAGCAGACCATGACCACCGTGCGGGAGCACTACAACCCGATCGTGCGGGCGCTGGCCGGGGCGGCGAAGCCGGTGGTGGCGGCGGTGAACGGCGTGGCCGCCGGCGCCGGCTTCGGCTTCGCGCTGGCCGCCGACTACCGGATCGTGGCGGACACGGCGGCCTTCAACACCTCGTTCGCGGGTGTCGCGCTCACCGCCGACTCCGGCATCTCCTGGACCCTGCCGCGGGTCGTGGGCCCCGGGCGCGCGACCGACCTGCTGCTCTTCCCGCGCACCATCACGGCCCAGGACGCCTACGAGCTCGGCATCGCCAACCGCGTCGTGCCCGCGGCCGAACTGCGCGCCGAGGCCGAGAAGGCGGCGCGGGCCCTGGCCGCCGGGCCGACGGTGGCGTACGCGGCGCTCAAGGAGTCCGTGGCCTACGGTCTGACGCACTCGCTGGCGGAGACCCTGGACAAGGAGGACGAGCTCCAGACCCGGGCGGGGCGCTCCGAGGACCACGCCATCGCCGTACAGGCGTTCGTGAACAAGGAGAAGCCGACGTACCTGGGCCGCTGACCGGGGCTTACGGCACCGCCCGCCCCGGCCCGCCGCCCGGCCGGTCAGGGGCGGCGGCGCGCCACGCAGTCGGCGAGGTGGTCGTCGACCAGACCGCACGCCTGCATCAGGGCGTACGCCGTCGTCGGGCCGACGAACCGCAGGCCGCGCTTCTTCAGCGCCTTCGACAGGGCCGTCGACCCGGGGGTGACGGCCGGGACGTCGGAGAGGGTCCGGGGCGCCGTACGGCCCGCCGCCGCGGGCGCGTGGGACCAGATCAGGGAGTCGAGCTCACCCGGGGCCCAGTCGGCGAGCACGCGCGCGTTGGCCAGGGTCGCGTCGATCTTGGCGCGGTTGCGGATGATGCCCGTGTCGGCGAGGAGGCGTTCGCGGTCGGCGTCCGTGAACTCCGCCACCGCGGCGATCTTGAAATCGGCGAAGGCGGCGCGGAACCCGGGGCGGCGGCGCAGGATGGTGATCCACGACAGCCCGGACTGGAACGCCTCCAGGCTGAGGCGTTCGTAGAGCGCGTCGTCGCCGTGGACCGGGCGCCCCCACTCCTCGTCGTGGTACGTCACGTACTCCGCCGCGGACAGCGCCCACGGGCAGCGCAGGCCACCGTCCGGCCCGGCGACCGCCGCGCCCGCCGTCACCGCTGCACCCGTCGTCACCACGTCTTCCGTCATCGCTGGTCCTCCTGCTCGGGCTTGGCCAGCCGCACGTGGGCCGCGGCGGCCCGGGCGCCGGCCAGCGCGGACTCCAGGTCGGCGATCCGGGCGTCGCGCTCGGCGAGTTCGGCGCCGAGCCGGCCGAGGACGTCGTCCACGTCGGCCATGCGGTAGCCGCGGACGGCGAGCGGGAAGCGCACGTCCTCCACGTCGGCGCGGGCCAGCGGGCGGTCGGGCGGCAGGGGGTCGTGCATCCGCTCGGGCGCCGCCTCGGGCAGCGGGCCGCCGCCCTCGCCGCCGCCCACGACCGCGAGGGTGACCGCGGCGACCACGACGGCGAGCGCCACGACCAGGAACAAGAACATAACCATCGCTGCGGTCCCCACGGAGTCCGTCGTATGTGTCAGGGTCCGATCGTGCCATGCGACGCTGACGGTTAGGGTCGCATGCGGCCGAAGACCGGAGCGCACGAGGAGAGGTCACAGGGGATGCTCAGGCTGGGCAGGCGCGAATTCGACGCGCACGAGCCGGTGATCATGGCGATCGTCAACCGGACCCCGGACTCCTTCTACGACCAGGGGGCGACGTTCCACGACGAGCCGGCCCTGGCCCGCGTGGAGCAGGCGGTCGCCGAGGGAGCCGCGATCGTCGACGTCGGCGGGGTGAAGGCGGGTCCCGGCGAGGAGGTGACCGCCGAGGAGGAGGCGCGGCGCACGGTCGGCTTCGTCGCCGAGGTGCGGCGGCGGTTCCCCGACGTGATCATCAGTGTGGACACCTGGCGGGCCGAAGTCGGCGAGGCCGTCTGCGAGGCGGGGGCCGACCTGCTGAACGACGCTTGGGGCGGCGTCGACCCGCGGCTGGCGGAGGTCGCGGCACGGTACCGGGTCGGGCTGGTGTGCACGCACGCGGGCGGCGCGCGGCCGCGTACCCGGCCGCACCGGGTGGCGTACGACGACGTCATGGCCGACATCCTGGGGGTGACCGTGGGGCTGGCCGAGCGGGCGGTGGCGCTGGGGGTGCCCCGGGAGTCGGTGCTGATCGACCCGGGGCACGACTTCGGCAAGAACACCCGGCACAGTCTGGAGGCGACCCGGCGGCTCGGTGAGATGGTCGCCACCGGGTGGCCGGTGCTCGTCTCCCTGTCCAACAAGGACTTCGTGGGCGAGACGCTGGACCGGCCGGTGAAGGAACGCGTGGTGGGGACCCTGGCCACGACCGCCGTCTCGGCGTGGCTGGGTGCGCGGGTGTACCGGGTGCACGAGGTCGCCGAGACCCGGCAGGTGGTGGACATGGTGGCGTCCATCGCCGGGCACCGCGCTCCGGCGGTGGCCCGGCGGGGGCTGGCGTAGCCTTCCCCGCCCCGGCCGCTCCCGCCCGTACGCCTCCCGGGGGCGGCGCCCACGGGCCCCGGGAGCACGGCCGGCCGCGCCCACGCGGCGGCGCCGCGCGGCACGACGGCCCGCGCCCCTCGGCGCTACCTGCCGGCCTCCTTGGACATCAGCGCCACCGCCTCCTCCACGTCGTCCGTGACGTGGAACAGGGTCAGGTCGTCCTCGGCCGCCTTGCCCTCGGCGATGAGCGTGTTCTTCAGCCAGTCGACCAGACCGCCCCAGTACGCGCTGCCGAAGAGGACGATGGGGAAGCGGGTGACCTTCTGGGTCTGGACCAGGGTGAGGGCCTCGAAGAGCTCGTCGAGGGTGCCCAGGCCACCGGGCAGGACCACGAACCCTTGGGCGTACTTCACGAACATCATTTTTCTTACGAAGAAGTACCGGAAGTTGAGCCCGATATCGACGTACTGGTTCAGACCCTGCTCGAACGGCAGCTCGATGCCCAGGCCGACCGAGGTGCCGCCGGCCTCGCAGGCGCCCTTGTTCGCCGCCTCCATCGCGCCCGGGCCACCGCCCGTGATCACCGCGAAGCCCGCCTCCACCAGGCCCCGGCCCAGCCGTACCCCCGCCTCGTACTCCGGCGAGTCCACCGGGGTCCGCGCCGAGCCGAACACGCTGATGGCGGGCGGGAGTTCGGCCAGCGTGCCGAAGCCCTCGATGAACTCCGACTGGATGCGCAGGACCCGCCAGGGGTCGGTGTGCACCCAGTCGGTGGGGGCGCGTTCGTCCAGCAGCCGCTGATCGGTGGTGCTCGCCTGGACCTGTCCCCGTCGCCGCAGCACGGGTCCCAGGCGCTGCTCCTCCGGCGGCTGCTTCTTGCCCTCGGGGTTGCCAGTCGGCATGTGCGCTCCCTCCGCTTGCGGGTTGTTCCACCTCAGCGTAGATCTACGCGGGTTACCTGCGGGGGACCTCGGCATGTCCGCCGTGCAGCGCCGTGCCGCGGCTTCCCGCGGAGCTCAGCGGGTGAGCCAGGCGCGCAGCCGCTCCTCGCCCGCCAGGATCTTCGCCGTCTCGACCCGTTCGTCCCGCTTGTGCGCCAACAGGGGATTGCCCGGACCGTAGTTGACGGCAGGGATGCCCAGCGCGGCGAACCGCGACACGTCCGTCCAGCCGTACTTGGGCTTCGGAGTGGCGCCGACCGCCTCGATGAACGCCACCGCGGCGGGCTGGTCCAGCCCCGGCAGGGCGCCCGCGCTGTGGTCGTCGATCACGAACTCCTCGACCCCGCAGCCGTCGAAGACCTCGCGGACGTGCGCGACCGCCTCCGCCTCCGTGCGGTCCGGGGCATAGCGGAAGTTGACGGTGACGACGCACTCGTCGGGGATGACGTTGCCGGCCACCCCGCCCGAGATCCCCACCGCGTTGAGCCCCTCGCGGTACTCCAGGCCGTCGATGACCGGGTAGCGCGGCTGGTACTCGGCCAGCCGCCGCAGGATCGGCGCGGCGGCGTGGACGGCGTTGGAGCCCATCCAGCCACGCGCCGAGTGGGCACGCTCGCCGGTGGTCCTCAGCAGCACCCGCAGGGTGCCCTGGCAGCCGCCCTCGACCTCGCCGTCGGAGGGTTCCAGCAGGATGGCGAAGTCGCCCGCCAGCCACTCCGGGCGGGCCTCGGCGACGTGCTTGAGGCCGTTCAGCTCGGCGGCGACCTCCTCGTTGTCGTAGAAGACGAAGGTCAGGTCGCGGTTGGGGGCGGGCACCGTGGCCGCGATGCGCAGTTGCACCGCCACGCCGGACTTCATGTCGCAGGTGCCGCAGCCCCACAGGACGCCGTTCTCGTCGAGCCGCGAGGGGACGTTGTCCGCGATCGGCACGGTGTCGATGTGGCCGGCCAGGATCACGCGCTCGGGCCGGCCCAGGTCCGTGCGGGCCACGACGTTGTTGCCGAGACGCTCGACGGAAAGGTGCGGCAGGGAGCGCAGCGCGGCCTCGATCGCGTCGGCGAGCGGCTTCTCCGTGCCGCTCTCCGAGGGGAAGTCGACGAGCTGCGCGGTCAGCCGCGCGGCGTCCAGCGTGAGGTCAAGCGGGGTATCGGCCATGGCCCCGACCCTAGCGCCCGGGCCGTCGGGGCGCCGCCGCGCATCGTCCGCACCTGACTCGGCAGCCCCACCCGCCTCAAGTACCTTGTACGCGTGCCAGAGCCGTCCCCCACTCCTAAGCGCCGTGGCCGCCTCCTCCGGTTCGGGGCGTCCTTCGCCGCCCTGCTCGCGGTCGCGGGCTACCTCACGGTGCAGTACCTCACGGGCGGTACGGGTCCCGGCTGCGAGGTCGGCCCCGCGGACGGGAGCGGCCCGTCCTACGAGTTCACTCCGGAGCAGGCGGTGAACGCGGCGACGATCACGGCCGTCGGCACCGGGCGCGGCATGCCCGAACGGGCGGTGGCCATCGCCCTGGCGACCGCCCTGCAGGAGTCGGGCCTGCGCAACATCGAGCACGGCGACCGGGACTCCCTCGGCCTGTTCCAGCAGCGGCCCTCGCAGGGCTGGGGCACCTCGAAGGAGATCATGGACCCGACGTACTCGGCGGGGATCTTCTACACGCACCTGGCCAAGGTCCCCGACTACCAGCGGCTGCCGCTGACGGTGGCCGCGCAGCGCGTGCAGCGCAGCGGCTTCCCGGAGGCGTACGCCAAGCACGAGCCGGACGCCACGCTGCTCGCCGCGGCCCTCACCGGGCGCGCCGCGGCCACGCTGACCTGCCAGGGCAGGCCCGGCGTCACCCGCGCCGGCGGCCCGGACGGCGTCCGGGCCGCCCTCGTCCGGGACTTCGGGCGGGACGTGGTGCAGGAGGCGGGCGCGGAGGTGGGCGGCAGCGGCGGCCCGTCACCGGCGCCCACGCCGAGCGGGGCCCCGGGCACGAGCGGGCGGACCGTGACGCTGCCGGTGCGCGCCGACACCTCGGCGGCCGACGGGCGCAGCGCGGGACAGCGCGGCTGGCAGCTCGCGCACTGGGCGGTGGCCAACGCCTCCGCGCTGCACATCGAACGGGTGTCGTACGCCGGACGGGAGTGGACCGCCGGGGTCACCGAGGGCCAGTGGCACACTACGGACGCGAAGAACGCCGACGGGGCCGCCGTGGACACGGGCGCGGTCCGCATCACCACGGGAGGTTAGGGCCTCTCGCCCGGGTCGTGCCGGGCTCGCGGGTCCCGGCTCCCGGTCCGGCCGGCCCGGCCCCGGCCGGTGCCACCGGTGCCCTCGGCCGACGGCGTCCGACGCCCGTACGGACCTTCACTCCCCAGGGTTGTGCGGCGCGGTTCGGGCCGGTGGCGTGGGCAGGTTTTCGCGCCGTCACTCCGACAGCCGCCGAAAGCCTTGGGAACACAGCGCCGTAAGGATTCAGCAGACTTCCCGCCCGGGCGTCTTTTGCCCGGTTTCCTCCGCAACCGATAATGCGACACATTGCCAACTCTTTGCGCTGGCCCGCCGCAACCTTCGCGCGCTTCGAGCGGTAGTCACTGCGTCCGAGCCCGGCCGGTCAACTTCCGGGCACGGTCGAAGACTTCAAGTTCTCTTCCGTCGAAGGAGCAACATGTCCCTCCCCCTGTCCCGCCGGATCGCCCGTGCCGCGCTGCTCGTCGCTGCGGGAGCGGCTGCCGGGGTCGGTGCGGCCGGCTCCGCCAGCGCTGCCCCCGAGCTGCCCGCCACCCCGAACGTCGGCGGCCTGACCGCCCTGGACGGGGCGAACGTCGGCAACACCGTGGACGGTGCGACCCGGCACGTCACCGGGGTCGCGGGCGACACCGGCGGCAAGGCGGTGAAGCAGACGGTGCCGACCGCGGGCAAGGCCGGCGGCAAGCTCGTGAAGCAGACGGCGCCGGTGGCGCAGAAGACGGCGGGCGACGCGGCGGGGTCCGCGGGGACCGTGCTCGGCGACACCACCAGGACGGCCACGAAGGGCGGCCTGCCCGCGCAGTCCCTGCCGGTCTCGGCGGGCCTGCCGCTCGGCGGCTGAGCGCACCTCGCACGACCCGACGGGGTCCAGGGCTCCCTGGGCCCCGTCGCCGTGTTCCGGGTTGCCAGGGCCCGCGGCGGCCGCTCGCTCCCGCCCGGCACGGCCGGCCTTCCGCGGCCCGGATGCGGAAGGCGGCCTCGGCCCGGGGGGCGGCCTCAGCCGGCCAGCCTCCGCACGGCCGCCTCGATCCTCTCGTCCGTGGCCGTCAGGGCCACACGGACGAACCGGTCGCCCGCCCGGCCGTAGAAGTCGCCGGGGGCGACCAGGATGCCCCGCTCGGCGAGGTGGGCCACGGTGTCCCAGCAGGACTCCTCGCGGGTGGCCCAGAGGTAGAGACTGGCCTCGCTGTGCTCGATGCGGAAGCCGTGGTCCAGCAGCGCCCGGCGCAAGGCGGTGCGGCGGGCCGCGTAGCGCCCGCGCTGCTCGCGCACGTGGGTGTCGTCGCCCAGGGCCGCCACCACGGCCGCCTGGGTGGGCGCGGAGGTCATCATGCCGCCGTGCTTGCGGATCTCCAGCAGCGGGCCGAGGACGGCCGGGTCGCCCGCCAGGAAGGCGGCCCGGTAGCCCGCCAGGTTGGAGCGCTTGGAGAGCGAGTGGACGGCGACGATGCCGTCGAAGGAGCCGCCGTTCACGTCGGGGTGGAGGACCGAGACCGGTTCCGCCTCCCAGCCCAGTTCGAGGTAGCACTCGTCGGAGAGGACGAGGACGCCGTGCTCGCGGGCCCAGGCGACGATCCGGGTCAGCTCCTCCTTGCCCAGCACCTTGCCCGTGGGGTTCGACGGCGAGTTCAGCCACAGGAGCTTGAGGCCGGCCGGGTCCAGGTCCGTCGTCGGGTCGTCGTAGACCTCGTGGTCCGCGCGGGCCAGACGGGCGCCGACCTCGTAGGTCGGGTAGGCCAGGCGGGGGTACGCCACCGTGTCGCCGGGGCCGAGGCCCAGCTGGGTGGGGAGCCAGGCGACCAGTTCCTTGGAGCCGACGATCGGCAGGACGTGGCGGTGGGTGACGCCGCGGGCGCCGAGACGGCGCTCCACCCAGCCGGTGATCGCGTCACGCAGTTCCGGCGTGCCCCAGACGGTCGGATAGCCCGGCGAGTCGGCCGCCGCGACCAGCGCCTTCTGGATCAGCTCGGGGACCGGGTCGACCGGGGTCCCGACGGACAGGTCGACGATGCCGTCCGGGTGGGCGGCGGCCGTCTTCTTGTACGGCTCCAGCTTGTCCCAGGGGAAGGTGGGAAGCCGGTCTGAGACTGCGGACACGGGGATCAGGCTCACTTTCTGGTACGGCAAACGCCTCGGTCCCGTGCGGCGGTAGGAGCGCTCGAGGCGATCAGGCCGTACGGGACCGAGGCGGCGTGGCGTGGGGCCGCCGGACGGTTACTCGCCCTGCGGCGGCAGCGCGGCGACGACGGGGTGGTCGCGCTCGATCAGCCCCAGCTTGCTGGCGCCACCGGGAGAGCCGAGCTCGTCGAAGAACTCGACGTTGGCCTTGTAGTAGTCCTTCCACTCCTCCGGCACGTCGTCCTCGTAGAAGATCGCCTCGACCGGGCAGACCGGTTCACAGGCACCACAGTCGACGCATTCGTCCGGGTGGATGTACAAGGACCGCTGGCCCTCGTAGATGCAGTCGACCGGGCACTCCTCGATGCACGCCTTGTCCTTCACGTCGACACAAGGCTGCGCGATGACGTAGGTCACGCTGTCGTTCCTCCTCGATAGGGCGCTGGCGGGCCTCCACAGGCTCCGCCGCCTGGCGCGCGGGAGCGCGGCGTCGTCGATGCCCGCCCCTAGTATCTCCGTTCTTGGGCATGATCCGAACAGGAGGGGTGAACCGACCCGTGGAAATTCCGGCGACAGGACGCCTCGAGGTCCGTATCACCGCTGCTGACGTGGGCAAACGAGTCTCCGTACGGCGCTTGGGCGAACCTGGTGGGGCAGGTGAGAAGTTCACCGACACGGTCGGCGTTCTCACATCATGGGACAACGGTGTGCTACTGATCACACGAAAGGACGGCGAAACCGTCCGGATCGCGGAATCCACGCTGGTAGCGGGCAAGGTGGTTCCGGCGGCTCCGGCGCGTCGGCGCGGTCCCGCCGCCACGTACGGGGAACTCGCGCGCGTCGCCGCGCGGGCCTGGCGGCCGGTGGAGAGCGAGCGGCTCGGCGACTGGGAGCTGAGGGCGGCCGGCGGGTTCACCCGGCGGGCCAATTCCGTGCTGCCGCTCGGCGATCCCGGCGTTCCGCTCGACGAGGCGCTGGCCGCCGTACGACGCTGGTACCACGGGCGCGGCCTGCCCGCGTACGTCCAGACCGCCACCGGCGCCGAGGGCACGCAGGAACAGCTGTGCGCGGAGCTGGAGCGGCGGGGCTGGGTGCGCGAGGTGACCGCCGAGCTGTGGACCGGGTCCCTGGCACCGGTCGCCGACCGGGCCGAGGGCCCCGGCGCCCGCGGGGTCGTGCTGTCCCGCACGGCCGACGAGGCGTGGCTTGCGCGCTACCAGCGCAAGGGGGTGAGCGAGGTGGCCCTGGAGGTCCTGGGCAGCGGGCCCTCGGTGTGGTTCGCGTCCGTGCCCGGCGAGGGCCGGGCCGCGCCCGCGGCGATCGGCCGGTGCGTGGTCGACGGGCGGTGGGCGTCCTTCGCCGCCGTGGAGGTGGATCCGGCGCGGCGGCGCGAGGGGCTGGCCACCGCCGTGGTGGCCGCGCTCGCCCGGCAGGCCCTCGACGAGGGCGCGTCGGCCGCCTGGCTCCAGGTGGAGACCGACAACGCCGGGGCGCGGGCGCTGTACGCCCGGATGGGCTTCACGGCGCACCACGCCTACCACCACTACCGCGAGCCCGCCCCGGCGGCGGAGGCCGCGGGGCGGCCCGCCGCACCGGGTGGCGCCGGCCCGTCGTGGCCGGCGCCGTGACCGGGTACGAGCTCGCCATGGGCGCCCCCTGTCCCCCGCCGTCCGAACGGGCCGCCGAACTGCTCCGGCGGTTCGCCGAGGAGGCCCGCTCCGAACGACCCGACCTGTCGGCGCTGTGCCTGCTGATCGGCGCGGCGGCCGACCGCACGCTGGACGAGGCGGGCCTGGACGCGGCGCAGGTCGAGCTCGACCGGCTGGCCGGGCAGCTGCCGTACCGGCCGGGCGGACCGCTCGCCTGGGCGCGGGCGCTGCACGAGCTGCTCGGCGAGCGGTACGGCTTCCGCGGCTCGGCGGCGGACTACCAGCGGCTGGACTCCTCGCTGCTGCACGAGGTGCTGCGGCGGCGGCGCGGGCTGCCCATCCTGCTGTCGGTGGTGTGGCTGGAGGTCGCACGGCGGGCCGGGGCGCCGGTGTACGGGGTCGCGCTGCCCGGCCACTTCGTGGTCGGGTTCGGCCCCGCCGAGGAACAGGTGCTCGCCGATCCGTTCGACGGGGGCCGGGTGCTCACCGGCGCGGACGCCGAACTGCTGGTCTCGGGCGCGACGGGGGCGCCGCTGAATCCGTCGATGCTCGTGCCCGCGGCGCCGCTGGACGTCGTGCTGCGGGTACTGAACAACATCCGGGCGTGGGCGGCCGTACGGCCCGAACGGTCGGACGTGGCGCTGTGGGCCGTCGAGCTGTCGCTGGTGGTGCCGTCGCACCCCGCGCGGCTGCGGTACGAGCGGGCCCAGCTGCTCGTGCAGCGGGGCGACTTCGTGGGCGGCGCGCTGGAGCTGGAGGCGTACGCCGAACTGGTCTCGGTGGTGGACGAGGAAGCGGCCGAGCGGGTGCGCGGACAGGCGCAGGCGGCGCGGGCGCTGCTGAACTGAGCGCGCGGAACGCTACAGCCAGCCCTTCTCCCGCGCGATGCGCACCGCCTCCGCCCGGTTGCGCACCGCCAGTTTCTGGATCGCGGTCGAGAGGTAGTTGCGGACCGTGCCCTGCGACAGGTGGAGGGCGGCGGCCAGTTCGGCGTTGGTGGAGCCGTCGGCGGCGGCGCGCAGGACCTCGCGTTCGCGGTCGGTGAGCGGGTTGGCGCCCTCGGCCAGGGCCGCGGCGGCGAGCGTGGGGTCGATGACCCGCTCGCCCGCCAGCACCTTCCGCACCGCTTCGGCGAGTTGGGCGGCGGGGGCGTCCTTGACCAGGAACGCGCCGGCGCCCGCCTCCATGGCGCTGCGCAGATAGCCGGGACGGCCGAAGGTGGTGAGGACGACCAGCCCGACCGCGGGCATTTCCTCGTGGAGCCGGGCGGCGGCCTCGATGCCCGTGCAGCCGGGCATCTCGATGTCGAGCAGGGCGACGTCGACGTCATGGGCGCGGGCCGCGGCCACGACCTCGTCCCCGCGAGCCACCTGGGCGACCACCTCGATGTCGTCCTCGAGGCCGAGCAGGGCGGCCAGTGCCTCGCGGACCATCGACTGGTCCTCGGCGAGGAGAACCCTGATCGTGCTGCTCATGCCCGGGATCCTACGTCGCCCACGGGCGTCAGCGGCACGCGGGCGACCAGCCGGAAACCGCGCTTGACGCGACCCGCCTCCAGCATGCCGCCGGCCTTCTCCAGCCGTTCGGTCAGACCCGTCAGGCCGTTGCCGGGCCCCTTGCCGGAAGTGCCCGGGCCGTTGTCCTCGACGCAGAGTTCGCAGAACGGGCCGTCCAGGGTCTGGCGGCGGACCAGGTCCACCGTGCAGCGGGACGCGCCGCTGTGCCGCACCACGTTGGTGACCGCCTCGCGCAGCGCCCAGGCCAGCGCGGACTCGCTCTCCTCCGGAACGCCGGCCAGATCGGGTTCGGCCGGCAGTTCGGCGATCACCCCGGCCGCCGTCAGCGCGACCTGGGCGCCCGCCAGCTCGGCGGACAGGCGCGGGCGACGGTAGCCGGTGACGGCCTCCCGGACGTCGACAAGGGCCTGCCGGCTGACCTGCTCGATGTCGGCGACCTGCTGGGCCGCCTTCTCCGGGTGGTCCGGGAGCATCCGGCCCGCCAGCTCGCTCTTCAGCGTGATCAGCGAGAGCGAGTGCCCCAGCAGATCGTGCAGGTCACGGGCGAGCCGCAGGCGTTCCTCGTTGGCGGCGAGCTGGGCGACGGTCGCGCGGGCCCAGCGCAGCTCGATGGTGGTGCGCACCAGCTCCCGTACACCGCTCATCGCGAAACCGATCAGCGGCACCAGCAGGAACAGCCCCCACAGGTCCTCGTCCGCCGTGTACAGCCCCACCAGCAGCAGCACGAGGGTGGTCAGCGGGATCGTCCAGTACGCGGTCCGCAGCGAGAAGACCGAGCCGCAGGAGACGGAGACGTACACGAACAGGCCGAACCAGGAACTGCCGAGGGTCAGGGACAGGGCGACGGCCAGCGCGCCGAGCACGCCTACCAGCCCGGCGACGGCCCGGCCGGGCAGCGGGCTGCCCATGTTCCGCAGCAGCAGCGCCAGGTAGGTCCCGACGAAGGCGGTCAGGCCCGCCGAGCCGAGCCAGGTCCCGGTGGCCGTGTGCCCGCCGGCGACCAGGTCGTTCACCGGCGAACTGAGGAAGACCAGCCAGGGAAGGACCCACACCAGCTTGCGCAGCGCGTCTGCCCTGGTGCGCGGTGGCTCGCCCATGCGGATCAGGCGCTCCTCGCGGACCTTCTCGGGCATCCGCTCCTGTGTGATGACGCTCACGCCTTCAGCGTGTCCTTCCGGTACAGCCAGGCCGCGCCGCCCGCGAACAGGGCGAAGAAGACGACGAGGACGGCGATGTCCTTGGTGTGCGGGGCCTGGCTCTGTTCGATGGCCTGCCCGAGAGCAGCGTACGCGTGGGTGGGAAGCCACTCGGCGATGTCCTGCAACCACTGCGGGAAGGTGGTCGCGGGCATCCACAGGCCGCCGAGCATGGACAGACCGAAGTAGACGATCATGGTGATCGGGCGGACCGCGTCCCCGGTGGCGAGGTAGCCGATGGCGACGCCGAGGGCGGCGAAGACCAGGCTGCCGGCCCAGATCGCCCCGGTGAGGGCGAGCCACTGCCAGGCGTCGAGACGAACCTGCTTGACGGCGGCGGCGACCGCGAAGACGACGACGATGGACGGCAGGCTGACCACGGCCGCGGCGGCCGTCTTGGCGAGGACGTAGCCGCGCCCGGGCAGGGCGGTCAGCCGCAGCTGCCGCACCCAGCCGCTCTCGCGTTCCTTGGCGATGCGCTCGCTGTTGCCCATCAGCACGGCGGTCAGGGCGCCGAACGAGGCCATCGAGACCATCATGTACGTGGGGAGGGTCAGGCCGCTGCCGTCGACCTCGGTGGTGCTGTCGGCCTTGCCGGCGATGATCAGGAACAGGATCGACGGGTAGAGCACGGAGAAGAACAGGAACTTGCGGTTGCGCAGGGCGCGGGTGAGTTCGAGCTTGATCAGGCTGTTCACGACTGCTTGGCCTCCTCGGCCTCGGTGATGGCGACGAACGCCTGCTCGAGCCCGAGCCCGGCGACCTCGAGGTTGCGGGGGTAGACGCCGAGCCCGTACAGGGCGTGGACGGTCGCGTCGGCGTCGGTGGACTGGATGCGGACGGTCTGGCCGGAGCCGCCGCTCGACACGGTGATGGAGGTCAGGAAGGGCAGGCCGCGCAGCGCGCTCTCGTCGACGGCGCCGTCCAGGTCGAAGCGGATACTGCGGGCGCCGGCCTTCGCCTTGATCTCGGCGGCGGTGCCGTCGGCCAGCAGCCGGCCCCGGTGCAGCACGAGCACCCGGTCGGCGATGGCGTCGGCCTCCTCCAGGTAGTGGGTGGCGAACAGCACCGTACGGCCCTGGTCGGCCTGGTCGCGCATGGTCGCCCAGAAGGCCTGGCGGGCGGAGACGTCCATGCCGGTGGTCGGCTCGTCCAGAACGATCAGATCGCTGTCACCGGCGGTGGCGAGGGCGAACCGGACCCGCTGGGCCTGGCCGCCGGAGAGCTTGTTGACCTTGCGGTCGGCTATCTGGGAGATGCCGGCGCGGGCCATCACATCGGCGGCCCTGAACCGTTTGGGGTGCAGGTCGCAGGCGAGCCCGACCAGCTCGGCGACGGTGACCTCCTCCATCAGCCCGCCGCTCTGCAGCATGGCGCCCACGCGCCCGGCGACGATCGCCTCCCGGGGGCCGGTGCCGAAGACGGAGACCGTGCCGCTGTCGGCGTGCTTCAGTCCGAGCAGCAGGTCGAGGGTGGTCGACTTGCCGGCGCCGTTCGGACCGAGCAGGGCCACGGTCTCCCCCGGGTTCAGGGTCAGGGACAGGCCGTCCACGGCACGTACGTTCCCGTAGCTCTTGGTCACCTGGTCGAACGTCACCACCGTGGTCCCGGTGGCGGTCTCCGCTGTCGTTGTCATGTTCCCCATCCTGGCCGGGGGGCCGGGGCGGGCGGCAGTGTCGGCGGTCCCGACTGCCGGATGACAGATGTCATCCGGGCGGCATGACAACGCGGCGCCGATGACGCCGCCCTACGGGACGCGGAGAGGAAGCGCTGGGCGCAAAGAGGAGGCGGGGCACTGGGAGCTGGGACGCGGAGAGAGACGGGACGCGGAGAGGGGCGGGACGCGGAGAGGGGGCGTCGGGTGCGGTACGCACCGGACGCCCCCTCAGCGGCGGTCGATCAGCTCGGGTTCGTGTCGATGACCGCGACCCGGTTCGTCTTGCTCATCAGCGCCTGACGCAGGGCGCTGTAGACGTCCTCGGGCGTCACGGGCGTCTTCTGCCCGTTGCCCCGGGCGATGAGCACACCGTCGAACGTCTGACCGTAGAGGTCCTTGAGGGCAGCCAGGTCGGGCTTGTCGACCAGCTTGCCGTTGACAGCCGCCACCCTGAGGAACTTCCACAGCGACTTCTGCGGACTCATCGGGATCGAGTGCGCCGGGTCCGTCTGGACCGTCACCTTGTCCGACATCGCCGGCTCCGCGAACTTCTGCATCATCCGGTCGACCTCCGCGTTGGAGACCGTCGGCTGCCGGGTGGTGGTGGGCACCTGGACCGGCGTGGTCGCGCCCGTCTCCACCTGGGTGCGGTACGCCTGCGCCACCGCCTGGGACGACCGGGCGGCGTCGATGCCCTTGCCCGCCTTCCCGTACACGGCCACGGCCTTGCCGGGCTCGAACTTGACGGTGCCGTCGTTCGAACCGGCGCCACCGGCGGCGTTCTGGAGGGCGGCCTGCAGCTTCTCCTCGTCGACGGGCATCTGCGGCTCCACCACGCGGTGGTTGCCGAACAGCGAGCCGATCACGGAGACCGGGTTGTAGTCGCTGGTCGCCGCCGCGCTGGCGGTGGCCTGGGTGTCGAGCTGGAGCCCGGCCTGGTCCGGCTTCAGGCTGACCGTCTTTCCGTCGACGGACAGCTTCAGCGGCTGGTTCACCCGCTTGCCGAAGGCGTCGTCGAGCTTCTTGACCGCGTCGTCGCGGGTGCCGCCGCCGATGTCGACGCCGAGCACCGTGGTGCCCTTGGGCACATCGGAGTGGTTCATCAGCAGCCCGGCGCCGTAGGCGACACCGGCGACGAGGACCAGACCGCCGACGAGCAGCACCAGCTTGCTGCGGCCCTTCTTCTTCGGCGCCTTGGCGGCCTTCGCGGGCTTCCCGGCCGCCGCGGGGCTCTGCGGGCCCGGAGCGGGCGCCTTCGGTGGCGCGGAGGAGAGCGAACCGTCGCCGCCGGCACCCGGCCGGAACGGCGAGTCGGGGCCGGGCTGCACGACCGGCATACCGCTGGTGACGGTCTGCCCGGAGACGTTGTCCGGCCGGCCCGGGTAGCCGGCGCCGCCCGGCTCGGGGGCGGGCTTCTGCGGGGTGAGGATCGCGGTGTCGTCGCTCAGTCCGCCGCCGGGACGCGCGGTGTGCGCACCCGCGACGCCGGCCGGTCCGGCCGCGCTGCCGCCCGTGGCGGACGGGAACAGCGCACCGTCACCGGTCACCGGGCCACCGGTCGGGCCCGCGGGCCCCCGCTGACCGCCCGGACCATTGGAACCGCCGGGTCCGCCGGGGACACCCGCCCCGTTGGTGCCACCGGGTACAGCCGTCCCGTTGGCGCCACCTTGTGCGCCGGGCGCACCGGGAACGCTCCGGCCGCCCTGGCCGCCCTGGCCTCCGTAACCGCCCTGACCGTAACCGCCCTGACCGTTCGAGCCGGTCCGATCGTTGCGGCTGCCGTGACCGCTCTGGCCGCCCTGACCGTTCTCCGAGAAGAAGGGAAGGTCGTCACGGCGGGGTTCGCCGTTGCCGCCGGAGAGCGGGCCCGCCGCCAGCGCCTCGGTCACGTCGAAGGAACCGGTGCCACCGCCGTGGCCGGGGGCGACCGGGCCACCGGTGGCGCCCGGCAGTCCGGCGCCGTTGGTGGAACCGGAACGGGAGGCCCCGGGGACGCTCATGGAGCCGACCACGCCACCGGGACGGGCGCCGGCCCCGGGACGCGCACCACCGGACGGTCCGGTGCCGGAGGCTCCCGATCCGGCCGGTCCGGTGCCGGGAACACCCGCACCCGCCCCGCCGGGGTTCGCACCGGATCCGTTCGCGGGCGTGCCCGAACCGCCGGGCAGCGCGGCGCCGTTGCCGGTGCCGCCGCCCTGACCGCCCTTGGCCGCCTGGGGCTTGCGGGGCGCGAACCAGTCGCTGGTCGGCTTCTCCTCGGCCGGCGCCGCGGGTTCGGCGGCAGGCGTCTCCGCGGCAGCGCCGGGCGTCGTCATGTCACCGCGGATGCCGTCGCCGATCGACCCGACCGCGTCGGACCCCTGGGGCCCACGGGAACCCTTGGCCCCGTTCGCCCTGCCGGCGCCGTGGGACCCGTTGTTCCCCCGGGAGGCTTCGGGTCCCGGTCCGGATTCGCCGCCGCCCCTGGTCCCGTTCCCGTTCTCCGTCTCGCCGTCGGCGACGGGCTTGCGCACGACCACCGGCGGAATCGGCCGGGATCCGGGGATGTTGATCCGGATCCGGGTCGTCAGCGTGGTCTCGGTCTTGCGTTCCTCCGGCTGCGTGGCCGAACGGCCCGCGTCCGCACCGTCGTCGGACACCGCCGGGATGCCGTACGGCGGGGTTCCCGAAGGGTAGGCGGCTCCGCCGCGCCCGTTGGGCCCGGAGGACGGAGTGTCAGTTTCACGACTCAAGGCAGGTTCTCCCGGTTGGCTCCGCCGCCCATCACGCCCTCACTCTGCGTGGGGGTCCCCCTGCACGAGCGAAGTCGAGTGCTTGGGGGAGGCTCGACGGCGCGCACCACCATACTGGCCGCTTCCGACGCTTATCCCGGGACCGCTGGGGAAAACCACACCGGACCCGCACGGGAACCACAGGAAGAAGTGGTACGTCATTCGCCAAGTCGGACGTCACGGTCGTCCGGTCACCGCCCCCGCCCCAAGGTGGCACAGATCACAGCCAGGGCCATGCCGCCGAGCAGGAAGACATAGGAGCCGCCGCCCGCGGCGAAGAGGAAGTCCCCTTCAAGGCGACTGACGGTGAGCAACATGACGACGATCAGCCAGCCGGCCGCGCCCGCCACGGCCCCGCCACGGCTGCGTGCGGCCCTCGCCCCGCCGAGGAAGAGCCCGGCGGCGCCCGCGAGGGCGAGCAGCAGTCCGCCCGGCAACCACGCGGCCTGCACCAGCGCCCCGGCGACGCCGACCACCGCGCCGAGCACGAACAGCCCCAGGTAGGCAGCCATCCGTCCGGCGGAGGGCGGCTTGAGGGGCTGCGCGATCATGGAGCCCCGCGCCGGCTCCCGTCCGGCCGGGCTCACGACGCCTCCCCGATCCCGGCGAACAGATCGATCCGACCGGCGTGATCGGTGCGGACGGTGTGATCTGTGCGACCGGTGTGATCTGTGTGCTCGCCGTGATCGAGGTGATCGTTGTGATCGTCCCCACGCACCAGCTCGTAGTACTCGGTGGTGAAGAGCGGCTGGGCGAGCTCGTTGGAGAGCGCGAAGCAGGGTTCGGCCACCTCGATCTGGGTGGCGTGCGCGCGCATCGCGGCGGCCTTGGCGGCAGCGTGAGCGGCGTCGCCCTCGATCCGGGCGGTGATCCGGTCGTCGCCGACGACGCCGGGCACGTCCTCGATGACCGCGGACTTCTCGAACGGCAGACCGGGCAAGGCGTCCTGGAGCCGTGCGAAGGCGGCCTCGGCGACGGACCGCGGCATCCGGTTCCAGTACACCCGGGCGATCCGCCAGGGCTCTCCGAGGTCGGGGCGTACGGCGGGATCGGCGGCGAGGTCGAGGGCCCGCATGGCGACGCGGTGGGCCTGGATGTGGTCGGGGTGGCCGTACCCGCCGTTGTCGTCGTACGTCACGAGGACCTGCGGGCGCACCTCGCGGATCACGGCGACGAGGTGTTCGGCGGCCTCGTCGAGGTCGGCCTGCCAGAAACAGTCCGGGTCGTCGTTGTCGGCGAGCCCCATCATCCCGGAGTCCTGGTACTGCCCGGCGCCGCCGAGCAGCCGGAAGTCCGCGACACCCAGCTCTCCCATGGCCGCGGCGAGCTCCTGCCTCCGGTGGGCGCCGAGGGCGGCCCCGCTCAGGTGCCGCAGTTCGGGCGGGATGACCTCGCCCCGCTCCCCCAGGGTGCAGGTCACCAGCGTCACCAGCGCGCCCTCGGCCGCGTACCTGGCCATGGTCACGCCGTTGTTGATCGACTCGTCGTCCGGGTGCGCGTGCACCAGCAGCAGACGCCGAGCGGGCAGTTCCGTCATGGGTCCACCCTACGAGGCGCCGGCGCGCTCCCCGGCAGAGTCCCCGTGATCCACCCGCAAGTGCGGCGTCGACCGGACGATCAGCCACCGTCCCGCCACGGTCTCCTCTGCCATCCTGGTGCGGTCCCCGCTGCGGAGGTCACCGCGGCCGCCCCGCGGCTTCCGCCGCGGCCACAGCCGCCGGGCCTTCGCCGCCGGGTCGCCGCCCGCCACGCTCACCGGCCCGTCGGACGCGGCTCGCCCATCGCGGGCGGCGCGGAGCCCCGCGCCGGGACGACGTCGGCCGGTCCCCGCCCGGCGCCCGCCCCGCCCTGCCCTCCCCCGATCGGAGTCCCATGCGCATACGCCCCGCCACCGTCCTCGCACTCCTGTTGTCCATGACGGCGCTGACGGGTGCCTGCACGGAACAGGAGAGGCGACCGGAGTCCCCCGCGGAGTCGGAGGAGTGGCCGGGGAAGGCGGAGCAGGAGGACGCGATGGAGCGCGCCGAACGCGCCCTGGACTCCACGGAGCCCGACGGCGCGGCGCGCGTCGACGAGGGCATGGAGACCCGGCCCCAGGGGCTGGAGAGGACATTCCCGGCGAAGGGCAACCGGCCCTACACCTTGGGCGTCGCCTGCCAGGCCCCTGTCACCGACCGCTCGGTCACGCTGACGCTCGAACGGGGCGCCGAGGTCAGCGAGTACGAGGTGACGTGCGGCGACCGAGAGGCCGACCTGTTCAACGTCCCCGCCGGCGCCCCCTTCACGGCCAGGATCTCCCCGGACCGGCGAGACACCCACGTCATGGTGTTGTGGCGCCTCGACACCATCGCCCCCGACGACGTGCACGACTGCGAGGACGACATCACCGGGTGCGACGACTGAGCCCGCCGCCATCCATGGAGGGCGGCACGGCAACTTCGAGAACCTCTGGGCGACCCCCGCTCCGCTCGCCGAAGCCGCGTCCGCCATTTCACACGCGCCCAAGGGCTGACTGGCGGAGGACATGGGGGGAGTGCCGTGGGGGTGGGGGTGGGAGAGTGTCGCTGTGGGGGTGGGCTGCCGTGGGGGGCTTAGTGGTGTGGGCGTGGGTTGGTGGCGTGGCAGTCGGCCGGGTCCGCCGGCCGTGCGCGGCCGTGCGTCCGTCGTCCGTGGGCGGGCGATCCACGGCGACGAGTCATTCCGTCGCGCACGCCGGGAGGGAACGTTCGGCTGCGCGACGGACGGCACGGCAAGGGCAGCGGTGCTCCGGCTGGTTGAGGCCCGTACTCAGAACTTGATGCTGCCGATCATCCCCGCGATGTTCGTGGTCAGATCGCTGATCGTGGGAGCGATCGTCGAAGAGGCCAGGTAGAAGCCGAGCAGCATGCACACGATCGCATGCGCGGCTTTCAGGCCGGACTTCTTGATCAACAAGAAGACGATGATCGCCAGCAGCACCACCGCCGAAATCGAGAGTGCCACGGCGGCTCACCTCCAAAGATCCCAGGACGCGGGGGGTGTCGGGGGGTCGAACTATGGGGGCAGTCAAATCCTCACAACAGGCATGGGGTTCATACCCACTGTGCGCTATTGATCATAACTATCCGCACGCGCGCACCAGCCAGCGCACGGTCGTACAAGGGGGCGCATGGCCAATATGGTCGGGGTATGACGACCGAGCCTGTCTCCTTCCCCCGACGGCACGCACGCACCCTGCGGTTCACGCTCGGCGCGCCGCGCGCGTTCACGGTGTCACCGGACGCCTCCCGCGTCGTGTTCCTGCGCTCCGACTCCGGTGCGGACCGGGCGAATTCGCTGCGCGTCCTCGACCTGGGCGACCGCCGGGAGCGGGTGGTCGCCGACCCGCGTGCCCTCCTCGGGGGCGCCTTTGAGGATCTCTCACCCGAGGAGCGGGCGCGTCGTGAGCGCAGCCGTGAGGGCGGGGCCGGGATCGTCGGCTACGCCACCGACACGGCCGTCGAGTTGGCGTCTTTCACCTTGTCAGGGCGGCTCTTCGCAGCGGAGCTGAGGGCCGGCACCACGCGCGAACTGGGCGTGCCCGGGCCGGTGATCGACCCCCGGCCCGCCCCCGACGGCCGGCACATCGCCTATGTCTGCGAGGGCGCCCTGCGCCTGGTGGGCGCCGAGGGCGACGGCGACCGGGCGCTCGTCGAACCGGAGTCGGAGTCGGTCGTCCACGGGCTCGCCGAGTTCATCGCGGCCGAGGAGATGGGCCGGTCGCGGGGCTTCTGGTGGTCGCCGGAGTCGGACCGGCTGCTCGTGGCGCGCGTGGACGACGCGCCGGTGCAGCGCTGGTGGATCTCCGATCCCGCACAGCCCGGGCGGGCGCCCGGCCAGGTCCGCTACCCGGCGGCCGGCACCGCGAACGCGGACGTACGACTGTTCGTGGTCGGGCTGGACGGGGCGCGCACGGAGGTGGTCTGGGACCGGGACCGCTACCCGTATCTGGCGCATGTGCACTGGTCAGCGGCGGGTGCGCCGCTGCTCCTCGTACAGGCGCGGGACCAGCGCAGCCAGCTGTACCTGGCCGTGGACCCGGACTCCGGACAGACCCGCATGGTGCACGCCGATGAAGATCCGAATTGGCTTGATCTTTTCCCTGGCGTGCCCTGCTGGAGCCCCTCCGGGCAGCTCGTTCGGGTCGCGGACGAGGGCGGCGCGCGGGTGCTGGCGGTCGGGGAACGGCCGCTCACGGGGGCCCAGTTGCACGTGCGCGCGGTCCTGGACGTATCCGCCGACGACGTGCTGCTGTCCGCCTCGGCCGGCGAGGAGGCCGCCGATCCGGAGACCGGTGAGGTGCATGTGTACCGGGTCAACGAGCTCGGTGTGGAGCGCGTGAGTCAGGAGCCCGGCGTGCACTCCGCCGTGCGCGCCGGAGGGGTGACCGTCCTCGTCTCCGCCACGCTCGACCGGCCGGGCGCCCAGGTCCGGGTGCTGCGGGACGGCGAGCAGGTGGCGGCCATCGCCTCACACGCCGAAGATCCTGGTTTGTCCCCCCGTGTCACTCTCACCCAGGGGGGCGCACGCAAAATTCCGTGCGCCGTGCTTATGCCTACGGACTACCCCCGTGACACTGCCCATGCCACTCCCCTGCCCGTCCTCCTCGACCCCTACGGCGGCCCGCACGGACCCCGCGTGGTCGCCGCGCACAACGCGCACCTCACCTCCCAGTGGTTCGCCGACCAGGGTTTCGCGGTGGTCGTCGCCGACGGCCGCGGCACCCCGGGCCGCTCCCCCGCCTGGGAGAAGGCCGTCCACCACGACTTCACGGTCACCCTCGACGACCAGATCGACGCCCTCCAGGACCTCGCCAGGAGCCACCCCCTCGACCTCGGCCGGGTGGCGATCCGCGGCTGGTCCTACGGGGGCTACCTGTCCGCGCTGGCCGTGCTGCGCCGCCCGGACGTCTTCCACGCGGCCGTCGCCGGCGCCCCGGTCACCGACTGGCGCCTCTACGACACCCACTACACCGAGCGCTACCTGGGCGACCCGGGCGCGCACCCGGACGTCTACGCGAAGTGTTCCCTCGTCACCGACGACGGTCTGACCGAACCCGCCGAGCAGCACCGGCCGCTGATGATCGTGCACGGCCTCGCGGACGACAACGTGGTCGTCGCGCACGCCCTGCGGCTGTCCTCGGCGCTGCTCGCCGCCGGCCGGCCGCACGAGGTGCTGCCGCTGTCCGGGGTCACCCACATGACTCCGCAGGAACAGGTGGCGGAGAACCTGCTGCTGCTCCAGGTGGACTTCCTCAAGCGCTCACTCGGTCTCATCTGAGCGCTCACTGAACACCCAACCCGCATCTGCTCACGTCTGAACCCGGAGCACATGCCAACGGGCCGGGGCTGCATGGCGCGCCCCGGCCCGTCCACGGCACCCGCACGGCCGTACGTTCCTCAGATTCACGTGTCCGTATATCGGTGCTGATTCCGTGAGGTTGCCTCCGCGTTAACGCTCCGTCCGCCGCTCGGCCGCGAACAGGCAGGCCGAGTCGTGGGCCGCGGGGCCGGTGTCATGGCGGAACTCCGCGGGTACCGCCAGCGCCGGCACCTCCAGGGCGCAGCGTTCCCGGGCCTTGAAGCAGCGGGTGCGGAAGCGGCAGCCGGACGGGATGGCGGCCGGGGACGGCACATCACCCGTGAGGATGATCCTGTCCCGGCGCTCCCGGGCCTCCGGGTCGGGCACGGGGACCGCCGACAGCAGTGCCTGGGTGTAGGGGTGCGTCGGGTGGTCGTAGATCTGCGTGTCGGTGCCGGTCTCGACGATCCGGCCCAGGTACATGACCGCCACCCGGTCGGAGATGTGCCGGACGATCGACAGGTCGTGGGCGATGAAGACGTACGACAACTCGAATTCACGCTGCAGCCGCTCCAGCAGGTTGATCACCTGTGCCTGGACGGACACGTCGAGCGCGGACACCGGCTCGTCGGCGACGATGATCTCCGGCCGCAGGGCCAGGCCCCGGGCGATCCCGATGCGCTGGCGCTGGCCGCCGGAGAACTGGTGGGGGTAGCGGTTGACGTACTCCGGGTTGAGGCCGACCACGTCCAGCAGCTCCTGGACCCGCCTGCGCCGCTCGCCCTTCGGAGCGGCCTCCGGGTGGATCTCGTACGGCTCGCCGATGATGTCGCCCACCGTCATGCGCGGGTTGAGCGAGGTGTACGGGTCCTGGAACACCATCTGGATGTTGCGGCGCACGGCCTTCAGCGCTCGCCCGGACAGCCCGGTGACGTCCTCGCCCCGGTAGCGGATCTCGCCCGCCGTCGGTCGCTCCAGACTGCACAGGAGCTTCGCGACCGTCGACTTGCCGCAGCCGGACTCGCCCACGATGCCGAGCGTCTCGCCGCGTCCGAGGGTGAAGTCGACTCCGTCGACCGCCTTGACGGCACCGACCTGCTTCTTGAACAGGACGCCCCGGGTGAGCGGGTAGTGCTTGACGAGCCCGGTGACCTCCAGGAGGGGCTCGGCGGGGTCAGCCATCCAGGCACTCCCTCCAGAAGTGGCAGGCGCTGGCCCGGTCCCGGGCGACCTCGTACAGCGGCGGCACGTCCGTCCGGCAGACGTCCCGGGCCATCGGGCAGCGCGGGTGGAAGGCGCAACCGGGCGGCACCCGCATGAGGCTGGGCGGCAGGCCCTTGATGGCGTACAGCTCCCGGCCCTTGTGGTCCAGGCGCGGGATCGACTCCAGCAGGCCCTTGGTGTAGGGGTGCGCCGGACGCTTGTACAGCTCGTGCACGGGGGCCGTCTCGACGATCCGGCCGGCGTACATCACCGCGATCCTGTCGGCGACGTCGGCGACGACGCCGAGGTCGTGGGTGATCAGGATCAGGCCCATGTCGTACTCGCGCTGGAGCTCGGCGAGCAGGTCCATGACCTGGGCCTGCACCGTCACGTCGAGGGCCGTGGTGGGCTCGTCGGCGATGATCAGGTCCGGCTCCAGGGCCAGCGCCATCGCGATCATGATGCGCTGGCGCATACCGCCGGAGAACTGGTGCGGGTAGTCGCCGACCCGCTGGGCGGCGGCCGGGATGCGCACCCTGTCCATCAGCTCGATCGCCTTCGCCCGCGCGTTTCTGCGGGACATGCCCCGGTGCACGGTGAACATCTCACCGAGCTGGTCGCCGACGGTCAGGACGGGGTTCAGGGCGGACAGGGCGTCCTGGAAGATCATGGCCATCCCGGCGCCCCGGATCCGCCGCCGTTCCTCCTCCCTCAGCTTCAGCAGGTCCCGGTCCCGGAAGCGGATCTCGCCACCGCCGATCCGGCCGGGAGGCATGTCGAGGATGCCCATGACCGCCTGCGCGGTGACGGACTTGCCGGAGCCCGACTCACCGAGCACGGCGAGCGTCTCGCCCGCGTCCACCTCGTAGCTCACCCCGTTGACGGCGTGGGCGACCCCGTCCCGGGTGCGGAACTCCACGTGCAGGTCACGGACCTCCAGCAGCATGCGCCGTCACCTCAGCCTGGGGTCGAGGGCGTCGCGCACCGCGTCGCCGAGCATGATGAAGGCCAGGACGGTGACCGCGAGGGCTCCGGCGGGCCACAGCAGCGCGTGCGGGGCGTTGCGGACGTAGGGCGAGGCGGCGGAGATCTCGATGCCCCAGGACACGCTCGGCGGCTTCAGCCCGACGCCCAGGTAGGAGAGCGTCGCCTCCAGCGCGATGTAGGTGCCGAGCGCGATGGTGGCGACGACGATCACGGGGGCGACCGCGTTGGGCGCGATGTGCCGCAGCAGGATGCGGGAGTCGGAGGCGCCCAGGGCGCGGGCGGCCTGGACGTAGTCGTGCTGTTTGGCGGTGATGACCGAGCCGCGGGCGATCCGGGAGATCTGCGGCCAGCCCAGCAGCACCATGAAGCCGACCACCGGCCAGACGGTGTTGCTGGTGACCACGGACAGCAGGACCAGACCGCCGAGGACGACCGGGATGGCGAAGAAGATGTCGGTGGCCCGGGACAGGACCGCGTCCCACACGCCGCCGAAGTAGCCGGCGAGGGCGCCCAGGGCCGATCCGAGGACCGCCACGCCGAGGGTGGCGCAGACGCCGACCGTCACGGAGGCGCGGGCGCCGTGGACGGTGCGCGTGTAGACGTCGCAGCCCTGGCCGTCGAAGCCGAAGGGGTGACCGGCGCTCGGGCCGTCCTGCGCTTTGGCCAGGTCGCACTGGAGCGGGTTGCCGGGGGCGATGAGGGAGGGCCGGATCGCGATGAGGACGAGGAAGCAGATCACCAGTGCGGAGACGATGAAGACGGGGTTGCGGCGCAGGTCGTGCCAGGCGTCGGACCAGAGGGACCGGGGTCTGTCCCGCGGGCCCGCGCCGTCCGGGTGATCCGGTTCCCGCTCGAGGGTGGTCGCCTCGCTCGCAGCGAGGTCCATTCCGCCGCCCATGCCGGTGCCGGCGACGGCGCGTTCGGGTTCCTGGGGCTGTTGCCGCTCAGACATAGCGGATCCTCGGGTCGAGCACGGCGTACAGCAGGTCCACGAGCAGGTTGGCGACCAGGAAGACCAGGACGAGGACGGTGACGAAGCCGACCACGGTCTGGGTGTTCTGGCGCAGGACGCCCTGGTAGAGCTGGTAGCCGACGCCGTGGATGTTGAAGATGCGCTCGGTGACGATGGCGCCGCCCATCAGGGCGCCGATGTCGGTGCCGATGAAGGTGACCACGGGGATGAGCGAGTTGCGCAGCAGATGCCGGACGACGACCCGGCGGCGGGGCAGTCCCTTGGCGATCGCGGTGCGGACGTAGTCGGCGCGCCGGTTCTCGGCGAGGGAGGTGCGGGTCAGGCGGGTGACGTAGGCGAGGGAGACGGAGGCGAGGACGAGGCCGGGCAGGATCAGCTCGTCGATGGTGGCCTCCGGTGGGACCGAGGGCCTGATCCAGCCCCATTTGACGCCGAGCAGCAGTTGGAGCAGCAGGCCGGTGACGAAGGTGGGCACGGAGATGACGACGAGGGTGCCGAGCAGGACGGTGGTGTCGACGGGGCGGCCGCGGCGCAGTCCGGTGACGACGCCGAGGGTGATGCCGATGACGATCTCGAAGACGATGGCGACGACGGTCAGCCGGATGGTGACGGGGAACGCCGTGGACATCAGCTCGGTGACGGGCTGGCCGTTGAACGCGGTGCCGAAGTCGCCGGTGAAGACGTTGCCCATGTAGGTCGCGTACTGCCGCCACAGGGGCTTGTCGAGGCCGAATTCCCGTTTGAGCTGAGCGGCGGTGGCGGTGTCGCAGGCGCGCTCGCCGCACAGTCCGGCGACGGGGTCGCCCATCACGTTCACCATCAGGAAGATCAGCAGCGTGGCCCCGAAGAAGACCGGGATCATCTGGAGGAGCCGTCTGACGATGTGACGTCCCATGGCGGGTCAGCCCACCTTGATCTCGTCGTAGACGGGAACGCTGAAGGGGTTGAGCGCCACGTCGTGCAGCCGGTCGGAGTAGCCGGCGCTGCCGTTCTGGTACCAGAGCGGGATGGCGGCCATGGCGTCCCGGACGACGCGCTCCGCCTGCTGGAACAGGCCGATCGCGGTCGCCTTGTCGGTCTCGGCGTTGGCCCGGTCGACGAGTGCGTCGAAGTGCTTGTCGGACCACTTGCCGTCGTTGGAGGAGGCGTTGGTGTAGTACAGCGGCTGGAGGAAGTTCTGGATGAGCGGGTAGTCCATCTGCCAGCCCGCCCGGAACGGTCCGGACATCCTGTGCTGGGAGATCTGGTTGCGGAAGTCGGCGAAGGTGCCGACCGGGTTGCCCACGCAGGCCCGGTCGTTGCCGAGCGCGTTGTTGATGGAGTTGCACACGGCGTCCACCCACTCCTTGTGCGAGCCGGTGTCCGCGTTGTAGGTGATCCGTACCTGGCCGCCGGGCAGGCCGCCGCCCTCCCGGACCAGCTTGCGTGCCTCGGCGGGGTGGTATTCGCAGGCCTTGCCGCACAGGCCGGGCTGGTGGCCGCCGGCGGGGCCGAGGACGGGGGAGGTCCAGTCGGTGGCCGGGGTGCGGGTGCCCCGGAAGAGGGTCTTGGTGATCTGCTCGCGGTCGATGGCCATGGACAGGCCGGTGCGGACCTCGCGCGCGCCGTCGGTGTTCCACGCCTTGTCGTAGTACGGAAAGGCGAGGGTCTGGATGATGCCGGCCGGGGTGTTGACGTAGCGGCCGTTCAGGTCGGAGCCGACGTTCTTGAGCTGGCTCGCGGGGATGTCGTCGACCAGGTCGAGGTTGCCGGCCAGTACGTCGGTGTAGGCGGTGTTGGAGTCGGTGTAGACCATCAGGGTCACGCCGTCGTTGAGCGCCTTGTCGGGGCCCGGGTAGCCGTCCCACTTCCGGAGGTACATCTGCGCGCCCTTGGTGTAGGACTCGATGGCGTACGGGCCGTTGCCGACGGGCTTGTCCAGCCAGGCCGCGTGGTCGGTGAAGAAGGCCCGGGGCAGCGGGGCGAAGGCGACGTAGCCGAGGGTGTCGGGGAAGGTGGAGAACTTCTGGTCGAGCCTGACGGTGAAGGTCCGCGGGCCGGTGACCTTCAGGCCGGAGAGCGTGTCGGCGCTCTGCGCTCCGGTGTCGGGGTGGACCTTGTCGTAGCCCTCGATGTAGCCGAAGAAGTACGCGTTCTTCTGGTTGTTGCGCAGGGCGGCGCCGTAGTTCCAGGCGTCGACGAAGGACCTGGCGGTGACCGGTTCGCCGTTGCTGAACCGCCAGCCGTCCTTGACGGTGACGGTGTAGTTCCGCGAGTCGGTGGTGTCGATCCGTTCGGCGAGCATGTTCTCGGCCCTGCCGGTCCTCGGGTTGTACCGCTTCAGCCCGCGGAAGACCATGTCGAGCACCTTGCCGCCCTGCACCTCGTTGGTGTTGGACGGTTCCAGCGGGTTCTGCGGGTCGCCCCAGGACGAGCTGAGGACGCTGCCCCCGGCGGCGCCCGTTCCGCTTCCGCAGGCGGCCAGCGGCAGGGCCGCCGCCATCGCACCCGCGGCCCATCTCGCGCGGGTGCCTCCACGCATGGTGCCTCCTCGGGGTGCGGTGTGCGGTCGGCGCGGCGGGGCCGGCGTGCTCGGGCAGGCCCGGACGAACCTGCCGACATATCAGCACATGAACCGCATGTCACACCGTCGCCTCACCCGGGGGCGGCACGACTCCAGCCGGATGTACGCACTCCGGCCGGCCCGGTCTCAGGGGCCCGGCTCGGCTGCCACCAGCTCGGCCTCGAACCCGTCGGCGTCGGTGAGGTAGCCCGCGTAGTGCCGCGGGCCTCCGGCATGGGGGTAGCGGTCGGCGAAGAGCGGCGACCAGCCGTGCGCGGGTGCGTCACGCATGAGCGCGTCGACGTCGGCGCGGGTGCCCGCGTGGAAGGCCAGGTGGTTCAGGCCCGGCCGCATCCGGTCGTGCCCGCCGCCGCGCATCGCCGGGGACCGCTCCAGGACGAGGTAGGTGGGGCCGTGCCGCCAGCTGCGGCCGTGTTCCCACTCCTGGTACGGCTCGTAACCGAGGCGGCCCAGCAGCCAGCCCCAGGAGCGGATCGCGCGGGGCAGGTCGGGGACCCACAGTTCGACGTGGTGCAGCATCCGGCCTGTCCTCACTGTGCTCGTGTCTCCCGCGCGAACGCCGGTTCCCGGCGCCTTGGGAAGGCGCCGGGAACCGGGAACGGGACTCAAGGACCTACGCCGCGCCGACGACGTCCTTCTCCTCGGCGAAGTGGCAGGCCGACTCGTGGGCCGCCGGGGTGTCCGAGCCCTTGAAGCGCTCGGGGACCGCCAGGAGGGGAGCCTCCTTGGCGCACTTGTCCTGGGCCTTCCAGCAGCGGGTGCGGAACCGGCAGCCCGAGGGCGGGTTGGCCGGGGAGGGCACGTCACCGGTGAGGATGATCCGGTCGCGGTGCTCTCGGGCGTCCGGGTCCGGCACCGGGACCGCCGACAGCAGTGCCTGGGTGTAGGGGTGCGTCGGGTGGTCGTAGATCTGCTGGTCGGTGCCGATCTCCGCCATCTTGCCGAGGTACATCACGCCCACCCGGTCGGAGATGTGGCGGACGATCGACAGGTCGTGCGCGATGAAGATGTAGGAGAGGTTGTACTCGTCCTGCAGTCGCTCCATCAGGTTGATGACCTGCGCCTGGACCGACACGTCCAGCGCGGACACCGGCTCGTCGCAGATGATGACCTCGGGGTTGAGCGCGAGGCCGCGGGCGATGCCGATGCGCTGGCGCTGGCCGCCGGAGAACTGGTGCGGGTAGCGGTTGATGTACTCCGGGTTGAGGCCGACGACGTCCAGCAGCTCCTGCACCTTGCGGCGCCGGTCGCCCTTGGGGGCCACCTCGGGGTGGATGTCGAAGGGCTCGCCGATGATGTCGCCCACCGTCATGCGCGGGTTGAGCGAGGTGTACGGGTCCTGGAACACCATCTGGATGTTGCGGCGCACGGCCTTCAGGGCGCGCGCGGACAGCCTGGTGATGTCCTGGCCCTTGTAGAAGATCTCGCCGGCGGTCGCCTGCTCCAGGTTCATCAGGAGCTTGGCGACGGTGGACTTGCCGCAGCCCGACTCTCCCACGATGCCCAGGGTCTCGCCCTGGTACAGGTCGAAGGAGACGCCGTCGACGGCCTTCACCGCGCCGATCTGCTTCTTGAACAGGATGCCCTGGGTGAGCGGGAAGTGCTTCACCAGGTTGCGCACCTGCAGGATCGGCTCGCCCCGCTGGGCCGGCGTGTCGATCGCCGCGACCGCCTCCGTCTCGGAGGCCGCGTCGACGGTTTCCACCTTGGAGACGTTCGGCGTGGCGTCGTCCTTGGGCTCGTCGTCCTTCGCGAGCTTGGTGGGCTCAGCCATGGATCGTCTCCTTCCAGAAGTGGCATGCGGAGTGACGGCCGGGCAGCTCCGTGCCGTCCAGCTCGGTCACCGGCACCAGCGGCGGTACGTCGGTGCGGCAGACGTCCTGCGCCATGGTGCAGCGCGGGTTGAAGGCGCAGCCCGGCGGGATCGCCTGGAGGTTGGGCGGCAGGCCCTTGATCGCGTACAGCTCCTGGCCCTTGTGGTCCAGGCGCGGGATCGACTCCAGCAGGCCCTTGGTGTAAGGGTGCGCCGGACGCTTGTACAGCTCGTGCACGGGGGCCGTCTCGACGATCCGGCCGGCGTACATCACCGCGATCTTGTCGGCGACGTCGGCGACGACGCCGAGGTCGTGGGTGATCAGGATCAGGCCCATGTTGTACTCGCGCTGGAGCTCGGCGAGCAGGTCCATGACCTGGGCCTGCACCGTCACGTCGAGGGCCGTGGTGGGCTCGTCGGCGATGATCAGGTCCGGCTCCAGGGCCAGCGCCATCGCGATCATGATGCGCTGGCGCATACCGCCGGAGAACTGGTGCGGGTAGTCGCCGACCCGCTGGGCGGCGGCCGGGATGCGCACCCTGTCCATCAGCTCGATGGCCTTGGCCTTGGCGTCCTTGCGGGACATGCCCTGGTGCGAGCGGAACATCTCGCCGAGCTGGAAGCCGACGGACAGGACCGGGTTGAGCGAGGACAGCGCGTCCTGGAAGATCATCGCCATCTTGGCGCCGCGCAGCTTGCGCCGCTCGTGCTCCGACAGGCGCAGGATGTCCTGGCCCTGGAAGAAGATCTCGCCCTTGGCGATCCGTCCGGGCGGGCTGTCCAGGATGCCCATGATCGCCTGCGCGGTGACCGACTTGCCGGAGCCCGACTCACCGAGCACGGCGAGCGTCTCGCCCGCGTTGACGCTGTAGTTGACGCCGTTGACCGCCTTGGTCACGGAGTCACGGACCTTGAACTCCACGTGCAGGTCGCGGACTTCGAGGAGCGGTGCGGCCCCGTCCGCCCCGGCGTTGGTGGGAGCCATCTCCAGGCTGGTCATGCCGTCACCTTCATCGTGCTTGGTCACAGGGGTTCGACTCATGGCGGTGCCTCACCGGAGCTTCGGGTCGAGCGCGTCGCGCAGACCGTTGCCCAGCAGGATGAAGCCGAGTGCGGTGATGACGATCGCGAGGCTCGGGTAGGTCCACATGAAGTCCTTGACGCCCATGAAGTTGCGGCCCGCGGAGATCATGTTGCCCCACTCGGCGACCTCCGGGTCGACGCCGACGCCGAGGTACGACAGCGACGCCTCGGCCACGATCGCGATACCGACGTTGCTGGTGCCGTACACCAGCACCGAGGTCAGCGAGTTGGGCAGGATGTGCTTGCGGATGATCCGGCCCTGACCGGCGCCCAGCGCCTTGGCGGCGTGGACGTAGTCCATCTCGCGCACCGACAGCACCTGGCTGCGCAGCAGCCGGGCGAAGGTGGCCCAGGAGAAGATGCCGAGCGAGAGCACGACGGGCAGCACACCACGGCCCATCAGCAGGATGATGACGATGGCGCCGATGAGCAGGGGGAAGGCGAAGAAGACGTCGGCGACGCGCATGATCACCGTGTCCACCCAGCGGCCGTAGTAGCCGGCCAGGGCGCCCAGCACGATGCCGATGATCAGGGCGACGCAGATCGAGGCCAGACCGACGATCACCGCGATGCGGCTGCCGTAGATGAGCCGGGAAAGCTGGTCGCGGCCGAGGGCGTCGGTGCCCAGCCAGTGGGATCCGCCCGGCGACTGCAGGGTCTGGGTGAGGTCCTGCTTGAGCGGGTCGTGCGGCGCGAGCAGCGGCGCGAAGATCGCCGTCAGGATCAGCAGCGTGATGATCGCCAGCCCCACCACGGCCAGCTTGTTGGCGAAGAAGCGGTGCCGGATGTCGGTCCACTGGCTGACCCTGGCGACGCTGGGTTCAGCGCCCGGGGCCGCCGGGACGGGACCGGCCGCCGTCGGCTCGCCCGTGCCCGAGACGAGTTCGGTCATTGTGTGACTCCTAGAGGGGAACGACCCTGCGGGTCAGGCAAGGCGGATACGCGGGTCGAGAGCGGCGTACAGCAGGTCCACGATCAGGTTCAGCAGGACGAAGACCGCCACGCTGATCGTCACCACACCCACGATGATGGGGTTGTTGTTCTGCTGGATCGCCTGGACCAGCGCGAGACCGATGCCGTTCCAGTTGAAGATCGTCTCTGTGATCATCGCGCCGCCGAGCAGGGTTCCGAAGGAGATGCCCAGGTAGGTGATCACGGGGATGACCGAGTTCCGCAGGATGTGCCGGGTGAGGACCGTCCGGCGCGAAAGGCCCTTGGCGACCGCCGTCTTGACGTAGTCGGCGCGCAGCACCTCCAGCATCGTGCTGCGTGCGAGCTGGGCGACGAGGGCCGCGTCGATGATGGCGAGGGTGAAGGCCGGTAGCACGATGCCGTCGAGGCCGTCACCGGCGATGAGCGGGAACCAGTCCAGCTCGATCACGAAGACGCGCTGCATGATCATGCCGAGGACGATCGAGGGAACGCCGATGGCCAGGGTCGTGATGAAGGTCGCCGACACGTCCCAGATCGAGTATCTGCGCATGGCGGCGAGCACACCGACCGAGATGCCGATGACGACGTCGATCACGATGCCCGCGACCGCCAGCTTCGCCGTGTTCTCCAGCTTCGGGGCGAGGATCTCGGTGACCGGCCGGCTCTGCGTGTAGTCCGTGCCGAGGTCACCGGTGACGAGCTTGCCGACGTAGCTGCCGTACTGCACGACCAGGGGCTTGTCGAGCCCGTACTGCTTGTGCAACTGCTCGATGACCGCCGGGTCACGCGCCTTGTCGCTGCCCGCGATCTGGCCCACCGGGTCGCCGGGGAGCACGAACAGGCAGGCGAACAGAATCATCGTCGCGCCGAGCACGACGACGACCAACTGGCCCAGCCTGCGGACCACATACCTTCCCATGACTGCCTCTCTGCCTCGCTGCCTCTTCCACAGCAGCTCCCGCACCCCGGAATGTGGGGGTGAGGTGGGGGCGGGAGGGGTGGATCACACCGCTCCCGACGGTCGTCGAGGGTCGTGGGGGGGGGGGGGCCGGGCGGGGCCCCCCCCCCCCCCCCCGGCGGCCGCCGCCCCCGCCCCCCGGGCCCCGCGATA
>NZ_JBIBUK010000002.1:357773-453944 GCF_043079345.1 Streptomyces sp. NPDC015220
CGCGGCGCCGGCCCTGCCGCGCCCCGCCCGCGAAAAGGCGGAAGCGCGGGCGTGGGGGGGGGGGGCGGCGGCCCCCCCCCCCCCCCCCCCCCCCCCCCCCCCCCCCCCCCACCCCCGGTTGACGGATTCCGCGCGGAACGCGGTGACCCGTTACTTCGTGCTGATCTCAGCGAGGTTCGGGTCCTCGTGGAAGTCCATCTGCAGACCGGCGTACTTCTTGGTGTTGGCGAGACGCAGCTGGGTGCGGTTCCACAGCGGGATCAGGGCCATGTCGTCCATGGCGACCTTCTCCGCCTCCTTGTAGATCGCGTTGCGGGCGGCCTGGTCCTCGGTGCCGCGCGCCTTGGTGAGCAGGTCGTCGAACTTCTTGTTGCTGTAGCGGGCACGGTTGTCACCCGTGACCTTGCCGTTGGCGTCCTTGTTGATGGACGCGGTGTCCAGCAGCGGGTACAGGAAGTTGTCCGGCGTCGGGTAGTCGGCGCCCCAGGCGAAGCGGTACATGCCCGTGGCCTTCGGCTTCTGCTGGTCGGCGAGGAGCTCGGCGAACGGCTTGCCGGTGGCCTTCACCTTCACGCCGAGGACGTTCTCGACCTGCTGCTTGACGGCCTGGACCCACTCCTCGTGACCGGCGCCGGTGTTGTACGCGATCTCGATGGTGGTGCCCGGCTTCAGGCCGCCCTCGGTGGCGAGCTGCTTGGCCTTGGCCTTGTCCTGCTTGACGCAGGAGGCGCACAGGTCCTTCTGGTACACGTCCGTGAAGGAGGGCGGCAGGATCGTCGTCGACTTGGTGTACATGCCCTGGAAGACGCCCTTGATGATGGCGTCGCGGTCGATCGCGTAGGAGACCGCCTCACGGGCCTTGGCGTTCTTCAGCGGACCGTTGTCGGTGATCGGCATGATGTAGTTCATGCCGCTCATGTCCTGCTGGATCCACTCGCCCTGCGGGCTGTACTTGGCCTTGGCGGCCGGCAGCTGCGGGGTGGGCATGCGGGCCCAGTCGTACTGGCCCGACTCGAAGCCCTGGTACTCCAGCGTGACGCCGTTGTTGGAGTTGAGGATGTCGATCTGCACCTTGTCCAGGTGGGCCTTGGTCAGGCCGTAGTCGTCGTTGCGGACGAGCGTGATCGACTTGTTGTGCTCCCACTTGCCCTGCATCTTGAACGGGCCGTTGCCGATGGGGGCTTCGTTGAACGCCTTGTTCTTCGCGTCGCCCGCGGCCTTCGGGATCGGGCTGAAGACCGTGTGCGTGGTCTTGATGTAGAACTCGAAGTCCGGCGTGGAGAGCTTCACCTGGAGGGTGTACGGGTCGGGCGCGCTGAGACCGGACATGGTCGTCGCCTTGCCGGACTGGGCCTCGTCGAAGCCCTGGATGCCGGCCATGTGGTAAGCGACGTCGGACGCGGCCGACTTCACCGCGACACGGTTCCAGCCACGGATGAAGGACTCGGCGTCGACCGCCTCGCCGTTGGTGAACTTGGTGCCCTTCTTGATGGTGAAGGTCCAGGTCTTGCCGTCCTTGCTGACCTTCTTCGAGGTGGCCAGCGCCGGGTTGACCTTGCCGTCGGCGGTCGGCTCGTACAGACCCGTGAAGAGGTTGTCCGTGACGAGAACGCCCTCGGACTCCTGCGCGTTGTAGGGGTCGATGGCCACCGGCTCGGTGATGCCCATCCGGAAGGTGCCGCCGGCCTTGCCGGAGCCCTTGCTGCTGCTGTCGTCGTCACTGCCTCCGCAGGCAGTCGCAGCCAGGGCTATGACGATTGCACCCGCGACCCACTTGGCGCTGCTGGCACCACGCATGGGTTCCTCCTCTGAGTCCTTATGTTCACCGCAAGAGGGAGCACACGACATCCCACGGCCATGAAGAACGGGGAAGTTCAAGTGCACCCGCAACGCTCGTGAGCCGGCGCCTCCTGCAGCGCGTGACTCGTCGACCCGAGCTCTACGCGCCTAACTATCTGCCATCGCCTCACTGACAGACCACAGTCATTTGGTCTCGTTTCGATCACACCTGCCGCCTACTTCTTCCAAAATCCGGACAAACGGTTTGGCGAAAGATCCCTGCGAAACGGACTTGTTACACAAGTATCGGAGTGCACTGTCCGAATAGCGGACAGAGTGACGGGAAATCAGTTGAGCTCGGCGACGGAGAGTGCTTCCTCGACGTCGCGAGCAGGCAAACCGGGGCACACTCCGCCCGGCGAACGCCCATATCCGGGCAACCGTACTGCCCCGGAGCCACGGACGGGCACGAACGTGGTAGTCACACCTGTTCCGTAGGGAAAACCCTCTGTCCGGCCATTGCCGTATCCCCATCGAAGAGGCGGGGCCGGCGCGGCGCCGCGGACCCGCGGCCGTTCCCGGACCGCCCCAGCACGGCCGGACCGTCCCGGCGCGGCCGGACCACGCTCGCCCGGTGGATCACGCACCTCACCCGCGCCGCACCGCACCCACCTGCCCCGTCCCGAGCGAGCGGCACGACCACACACGAGCCCGGCCCGACTCAGCTCAGCTCAGCCCGGGCCAGCCCGGCCCGGCATCCGGCATCCGGCACCCGGCACCCGGCACCCGGCACCCGGCACCCGGCACCCGGCACCCGGCACCCGGCACCCGGCACCCGGCATCCGGCATCCGGCATCCGGCATCCGGCATCCGGCGGAGCATGCCCGGCGGAGCATGCCCGGCGAGGGTGCCCGGCGGCGGTGCTCGGGGGCGCGCGCAGGCGGCACCGTGACACCACCCCGTACCATGGGGTGAGGCCGTGGCGTGTTCAGCCCGGCAGGGCGCGCGTACCGAGGACGTACGCGCAGCCGTCCGCACACTCCGGGAGTACGCCTCAATATGGCCACGCGCCACGACATCCGCAACGTAGCCATCGTCGCCCACGTCGACCACGGCAAGACGACCATCGTCGACGGCATGCTGAAGCAGGCCGGCGCCTTCGCCGCGCACCAGCTCGACTCCGTCGACGACCGCATGATGGACTCGAACGACCTGGAGCGTGAGAAGGGCATCACGATCCTCGCCAAGAACACGGCGGTGAAGTACCACCCCAAGGACGGCGGGGAGCCCATCACGATCAACATCATCGACACCCCCGGCCACGCCGACTTCGGTGGCGAGGTCGAGCGCGGTCTGTCGATGGTCGACGGTGTCGTCCTCCTCGTGGACGCGTCCGAGGGCCCGCTGCCGCAGACCCGGTTCGTGCTGCGCAAGGCGCTGCAGGCCCGCCTCCCCGTCATCCTGTGCATCAACAAGACGGACCGTCCCGACGCCCGGATCGACGAGGTCGTCAACGAGACGTACGACCTCTTCCTCGACCTGGACGCCGACGAGGAGCAGATCGAGTTCCCGATCGTCTACGCCTGCGGCCGTGACGGTGTGGCGTCCCTCACCAAGCCGGACAACGGCACGGTGCCGTCCGACTCCACCAGCCTGGAGCCGTTCTTCTCCACCATCCTGGAGCACATCCCGGCGCCCACCTACGACGAGGAGCTCCCGCTCCAGGCCCACGTCACCAACCTCGACGCGGACAACTTCCTCGGCCGCATCGCGCTGCTGCGGGTGGAGCAGGGCGAGCTGCGCAAGGGCCAGACGGTCGCGTGGATCAAGCGCGACGGCTCCGTGCACAACGTGCGCATCTCCGAGCTGATGATGACCGAGGCGCTCACCCGCAAGCCCGCCGAGAAGGCCGGCCCCGGTGACATCTGCGCCGTCGCCGGCATCCCGGACATCATGATCGGCGAAACGCTGGCCGACCCCGAGAACCCGGTCCCGCTGCCCCTGATCACGGTCGACGAGCCGGCGATCTCCATGGTCATCGGCACCAACACCTCCCCGCTGGTCGGCCGCGGCGGCACCGGCAAGGGCGCCGACGCGAAGGCGGCCGTCAAGGACCGCAAGGTCACCGCCCGCCAGGTCAAGGACCGGCTGGACCGCGAGCTGATCGGCAACGTGTCGCTGCGCGTGCTGGAGACCGAGCGCCCCGACGCCTGGGAGGTCCAGGGCCGCGGCGAGCTGGCGCTGGCCATCCTGGTCGAGCAGATGCGCCGCGAGGGCTACGAGCTGACCGTCGGCAAGCCCCAGGTGGTCACCAAGGAGGTCGACGGCAAGACGTACGAGCCGGTCGAGCGCATGACGGTGGACGTGCCCGAGGAGCACATGGGCGCGGTCACCCAGCTCATGGGCGTGCGCAAGGGCCGGATGGACAACATGTCCAACCACGGCTCGGGCTGGGTCCGCATGGAGTTCGTCGTGCCCTCCCGCGGCCTGATCGGCTTCCGTACCGAGTTCCTGACCCAGACCCGCGGCACGGGCATCGGCCACTCCATCCACGAGGGCTTCGAGCCCTGGTTCGGCACGCTGCAGACCCGTAACAACGGCTCCCTGGTCGCCGACCGCTCCGGCTCGGTCACCGCGTTCGCGATGACCAACCTCCAGGAGCGCGGTGTGCTCTTCGTGGAGCCGGGCACCGAGGTGTACGAGGGCATGATCGTCGGCGAGAACTCCCGTGCCGACGACATGGACGTCAACATCACCAAGGAGAAGAAGCTCACCAACATGCGGTCCTCGACCGCCGACGTGGCCGAGTCGATCGTCCCGCCGCGCAAGCTCTCCCTGGAGCAGTCCCTGGAGTTCTGCCGCGACGACGAGTGCGTCGAGGTGACCCCGGAGGCGGTCCGCATCCGCAAGGTGAACCTGGACGCCCGTGAGCGCGCCCGCGCCGCGAGCCGCGCCAAGCACGGCTGACGCGCGGGGCCGGTGCCTGAGGACGCCGCCCGGAGAGACGACCAGGTCTCTCCGGGCGGCGTTTCCCGTCTCCGGCTGTTTCCCGACTCCGGACGCCGCCCGTCGTCGTCCGGGGGTGGTGCGGCCGGCCGGACGGGCCCCGGCGGCCCGCGCCGTCGTCCGCGACCGGCCCCGGCGGCCCGCGCCGGCCCGGCCGTCCGCCGCTCCGGCCTACTTCGGTGACGAGGACGGCTGCACGCCCTTCCGCAGGAAGCCGATGTCCTCGTAGAGCGGTGTCTGGAAGCCGAAGGCGCCCACGTTGGCCAGGCCGGCGCGGACCGCGACGAGCTGGGGGCGCTGGTAGAGCGGGATGGACCCGGCCGTGGCCCAGATGCGGGAGTCGGCCTTGCGGATCAAATCGCGCTGCTCGTCCTCGTCCAGGGCGGCGACGGCCTGGTCGAAGAGCTGGTCGACCTGGTCGGTCCCGACGCGGGTGTAGTTCTGCTGGACGTTCAGGGAGCCGTCGGCGGCCGGGACGGGCTTGGCGTAGACGGGGCGGGCGTCGGTGGCCGGGTAGGCGGAGGAGGGCCAGGAGTACAGGGCGAGGTCGTACTGGCCGGAGGCGATGTGGTCGCGGAAGTAGCTCTCCTCCGAGACCTTGGTGATCTCCGTGGCGATGCCGACCTTCGCCAGCATGGCCGTGACCCGGTCGGCGACCTTGCGCAGCGTGTCCGAGCCGGGACCGGAGGGCAGCACGAAACGGAGCGTGAGCGGTTTGCCGTCCTTGGCCAGCGGTCCCGCCACGGCGCCGGCCGGTGCGGCGGTGCCCTTGGGGGCGTAGGCGCCGGGCGCGCCGCCCTGCTTGAGGTGCTCCCGCGCGTACTGCCTGCCGTCCTGGGCGAACTGCCGGGCGCCGCTGCCCTCCTCGGCGGGTTCCTCCGCGCTCTCCTGCCCGCCCGGCTTGCCGCGGTCGCTGTCCGCGCGGCCCTTGCCGTCCCCGTTGTGCTCGACGGTGTCGTCGACGCCGACGATGTAGGTGCCGTCGCCTCGGCCGCCGTGCGCCCCGCCCGGGGCCCTGCCGCCCTCCGGGCCCGCCGCCTTCTCGCCCTTCTTCGGTTCCTTGACGGGCCCGCGCACCCAGCCGGCGTCCGCGAGCAGTTCCTGGGCCTCGGCGGTGTCCTGGCCGCCGAGCGCGTCGCTGTTGTCGGCGTAGGCGTCCTGGCCGGACAGGGCGAGGTGGCTGCCGACCGGGACGGCGGGCAGGGCGAGCGGTTTCAGGACCAGGTCGGCGAGTTCCCGGCGGTTCAGGGCGTGCGCCACGGCGTGCCGGACGCGCTCGTCGGCGAGGGGGCCGCCGGCGCCGTTGAGGGCGAGCTGGGTGTAGGCGGGCTCCAGGGACTTGCGGAGCTCGACGGCGCGCAGGGCGTCCTGCTGCTTCAGTCGGGCGGTGAGCGTGGAGCGGCCCTCCTTCAGGGCTCGGCGCTCCCGGTCGGCGGCCTTCTCGTCGGATCCGTGGACCAGTGCCCAGGAGCGCAGGGCGCTGGCGGCGGTGCGCCCGCCGGCCGGGCCCTGGAGCGGGGCGCCGGCGGCCTGTGTGATCCGGCCGGCGTCGGCGGGGTCGACGTCGGCCACGTCCAGCGTGCCGTCGGCGAGCGCGGCGGCCCGCTTGTCGCGCGGCACCTCGTGCAGCACGATCTCGGACAGCTTGGCCCGGTGGCCCCACCAGCGGGGGTTGCGGACCAGGACGACGTCCTTGTTCTTGGTGTCGGTCTTCTGCACCGTGAACGGGCCGGCGCTGACCTTGAGCTTCTTGCGGGACCCGTCGTTGAAGGCGTTGGCGGTGCCGGTGACGTCCTTGGGGTACAGCGGTGAGAACAGCGACCGCCAGTCGGCGTAGGGGCGGGCGAAGGTGACCCTGACCTCCAGGTCGTTGGCGCCCCGTTCGACCTTCTGGATGCGGTCGTACCCGGCGTTGCGCGCCGTCCAGTACGCGGAGTCCTTGCCCGACAGGGCGCGCCACTGGGCGGCGAAGTCGGCGGCGCCGATCTCGCGGCCGTCGCTCCAGACGGCCTGCTGGTTGAGCCGGTAGACGACGACCTGCTTGGGCTCGGTCTCGACCACGCGGGCGGAGTCGAGGTAGTCGGCGTCGCGCTGCGGGCGGCCGGCGGCGTCGATGCGGAACATGGCGGGCAGGACGGCCTGGGCGATGCGGGTGGTGCCGGCGTCGGCGTCCGCCTGGAAGGTGTTCAGCGTCTGCGGCATCGCGTCCACGGCCCAGCGCAGGGTGCCTCCGTCGGTGACCAGTTCGCGGGCGACCGGCTCGATGTCCTGTCCGGCCAGCGGTCTGCTGCCCTCGTCGTCGGAGCCGCAGCCGGCCAGGAGGGGCACGGCGAGGGCTCCCGCCGCCAGGAAGGCGACCGAGCGCATGACCGCGCGCGGCCCGACACCGTCGTACGACATCTGTGCTACCTCCGATGACCCGCTCCCCCCGCCGGTGGACTTGGGTGGGGTTCGTTCACTTTTGGCGGTATTTTGGTGTTGATCAGATCTACGCAGTTCTACGGCCCCACTGAAGAGGAAAGGGTTCTCCGCCCGGAGGCGACACGGCGGCGCGGGCCCGGAAGTCACCCGTGCGGAGCAACGCGCGGGCCGGAAGGTCACTCGTGCGGAGCAGCGATGCGCCCCCGGTGCACACAGAGCGCGTGCGGGCGTGCGTGTCGGCGTGCGTCGCGTGGGCAAGGGCGTGCGGGGTGTGACGCGGGGCGCGCACGAGGGTGCGCGTTCCGCCAATCGCCGCACACGCCTTCCCACCGACAGGTGTGACGCGCAACACTCTCAGGCGCATGAACGTCGCCGTCCAGGGCCGTGCGGCCCGTGGAAGTGAGGTCACGTCATGTCCGTGCACGACGACCTGACGTCCGTACAACGCACCCTCGACGATCTGCTGCGGTCGGTGGCCCGGCTGGAACAGCAGCTCGGCGCCGGCCTCGAAGTGCGCCGGGTGCGCACCGACGCCGATCACCTGCGGGAGAGCGTCGCCCTGCTGCGTGAGTCCGTCCAGGGCACCGCCGCGGCGCAGCGCCCCGCCCTCGTCACCATCTCCGACACCCCCTACGACATCTCCCTGTGGACGGACACGGACGACGAGGGACTCGGCGCCCGCGACCGCCACGCCCCCTGACCGACCGGAGTCCTCACGTGGCCACTGGTACGGAACCCCCCGGCACCGACCCCCACCCGCCCCGCGGCGGCGTCCGGTCCCCGGCGCGCGCCGCGATCGGCGCCCCGCACCTGCGGACCGACCGCTGGTGGCTGGCGCCCGCCGTCACCGCGGCCGGCCTGCTGGCCTTCGTCGTGTACTCGACGTGGCGGGCCTTCGCCGACGCGGACTACTACGCGGCCCCGTACGTCTCGCCGTTCTACTCGCCCTGCCTGGCGCAGAACTGCCGGGCGATGCACGGGGGCCCCAACGCCGACCTGTTCGGCAGCTGGTGGGCGATCTCCCCGGCGATCATCATCCTGATCTTCCCGCTGGGCTTCCGCCTGACCTGCTACTACTACCGCAAGGCCTACTACCGCAGCTTCTGGGCGTCCCCGCCGGCCTGCGCGGTCGCCGAGCCGCACACGCGGTACACGGGCGAGACCCGTTTCCCGCTGATCCTCCAGAACGTCCACCGGTACTTCTTCTACGCGGCGCTGCTGGTCGCCGGCGTGCTGACCTACGACACGGCGCTGTCCTTCCGCGACCAGCACCACCACTGGGGCCACATGGGCCTGGGCACCCTGGTCTTCCTCGCCAACATCGTGCTGATCTGGGCGTACACGCTCTCCTGCCACTCCTGCCGGCACATCGTCGGCGGCAAGCTCAGACACTTCTCCAGACATCCGGTGCGCTACCGGGCCTGGCAGTTCGTGGGCCGGCTCAACGCAAGGCACATGCAGCTCGCCTGGGCCTCGCTGATCAGCGTGGCGCTCGCCGACTTCTACGTCTATCTGGTCGCCTCCGGCGCCTTCGGCGATCCGCGCTTCTTCTAGTGACCTTCCCGCCAGCAACCTTCCAGTGAGTGGGGCCTTGTATGACCGTGGTCGACCGGCAGGAGTGGGACGTCGTCGTGGTCGGGGCGGGCGGCGCCGGGCTGCGCGCCGCGATCGAGGCGCGTGAGCGCGGGGCGCGTACGGCGGTGATCTGCAAGTCGCTGTTCGGCAAGGCGCACACGGTGATGGCCGAGGGCGGCATCGCGGCGGCGATGGGCAACGCCAATCCCCACGACAGCTGGCAGGTGCACTTCCGCGACACCATGCGCGGCGGCAAGTTCCTCAACCAGTGGCGGATGGCCGAACTGCACGCGCGGGAGGCGCCGGACCGGGTGTGGGAGCTGGAGACCTGGGGAGCGCTGTTCGACCGGACGAAGGACGGCCGGATCTCGCAGCGCAACTTCGGCGGTCACGAGTACCCCCGCCTGGCGCACGTCGGCGACCGCACCGGGCTGGAGCTGATCCGCACGCTGCAGCAGAAGGTGGTGTCGTTGCAGCAGGAGGACCATCGTGAGGGCGGGGACTACGAGTCCCGGCTGAAGGTGTTCCAGGAGTGCACGGTGACCAGGGTCCTGAAGGACGGGGACAGGGTCTGCGGAGTCTTCGCCTACGACCGCGAGACCGGCCGCTTCTTCGTGCTGGAGGCCCCCGCGGTCGTGATCGCGACCGGCGGCATCGGCAAGTCGTTCAAGGTGACGTCGAACTCGTGGGAGTACACCGGCGACGGGCACGCGCTCGCCCTGCTCGCCGGTGCGCCGCTGCTGAACATGGAGTTCGTGCAGTTCCATCCGACCGGCATGGTCTGGCCGCCGTCGGTGAAGGGCATCCTGGTCACCGAGTCGGTGCGCGGCGACGGCGGGGTGCTGCGCAACGCCGAGGGCAAACGGTTCATGTTCGACTACGTACCCGACGTCTTCAAGGAGAAGTACGCCGAGTCCGAGGACGAGGCGGACCGCTGGTACGAGGACCCGGAGAACAACCGTCGCCCGCCCGACCTGCTCCCCCGCGACGAGGTGGCCCGCGCCATCAACGCGGAGGTGAAGGCGGGCCGCGGCTCCCCGCACGGCGGGGTCTTCCTGGACGTGTCGACCCGCATGCCCGCCGAGGTCATCAGGCGCCGGCTCCCCTCCATGCACCACCAGTTCAAGGAGCTGGCCGACGTGGACATCACGGCGGAGGCGATGGAGGTCGGGCCGACCTGCCACTACGTGATGGGCGGCGTAGCGGTGGACTCCGACACGGCGGCGGCGCGCGGGGTGCCGGGGCTGTTCGCGGCCGGGGAGGTTGCGGGCGGCATGCACGGCTCCAACCGGCTCGGCGGCAACTCGCTGTCCGACCTGCTGGTCTTCGGGCGCAGGGCGGGGTGGCACGCCGCCGAGTACGCGCAGGGGCTGGCCCACGCCCGCCCGCCGGTGGACGACACCCAGGTCGAGGCGGCTTCGGCGGAGGCGCTGCGGCCGTTCTCCGCAGGAGCCGGGGCGGAAGAGGGGGAAGGTGCGGTGGCCGGCGGTCCGCCGGAGAACCCGTACGCCCTCCACCAGGAACTCCAGCAGACCATGAACGACCTGGTCGGCATCATCCGCCGCGAGGCCGAGATGGCGCAGGCGCTGAGGAAACTCGCCGAGCTGCGGGTACGGGCCCGCCGGGCCGGGGTGGAGGGGCACCGGCAGTTCAACCCCGGCTGGCACCTGGCCCTGGACCTGCGGAACATGCTGCTGGTCAGCGAGTGCGTGGCGCGGGCCGCGCTGGAGCGCACCGAGTCGCGCGGCGGGCACACCCGTGAGGACCACCCGTCCATGGACCGTGCCTGGCGCCGTGCCAACCTGCTGTGCCGGCTGACCGACCCGACCGGCGGCCTGGCGGCGACGGACCCGGCCCGGGGCCAGATCACCCTCTCCCGTGAGAGCACCGATCCCATCCGCCCGGACCTGCTCTCCCTCTTCGAGAAGGAGGAGCTGGTCAAGTACCTCGCCGAAGAGGAGCTGTACGAGTGAGCAGCTACGAGGCCCGCTTCAAGGTGTGGCGGGGCGACGCGCAGGGCGGCGGCCTGGCCGACTTCACCGTCGAGGTCAACGACGGCGAGGTGGTGCTGGACATCATCCACCGCATCCAGGCCACCCAGGCGCCCGATCTCGCCGTGCGCTGGAACTGCAAGGCGGGCAAGTGCGGTTCCTGCTCGGCGGAGATCAACGGGCGTCCGCGGCTCATGTGCATGACCCGCATGTCCGTCTTCACCCGGGAGGAGACGGTCACCGTCACCCCGCTGCGCGCCTTCCCGGTGATCCGGGACCTGGTGACGGACGTCGGCTTCAACTACGTCAAGGCGCGCGAGGTGCCGGCCTTCGTCCCGCCGGCGGACCTCGGCCCCGGCGAGTACCGGATGATGCAGGAGGACGTGGACCGCTCGCAGGAGTTCCGCAAGTGCATCGAGTGCTACCTGTGCCAGGACGTGTGCCACGTCGTACGCGACCACGAGGGCAACAAGCCGGTGTACGCCGGTCCTCGCTTCCTGATGCGGATCGCCGAGCTGGACATGCACCCGCTGGACGCCGCGGCGCAGACGGGCCTGGACCGCAAGCGCTCCGCCCAGGACGACCACGGTCTCGGCTACTGCAACATCACCAAGTGCTGCACCGAGGTGTGTCCGGAAGGCATCAGGATCACCGACAACGCCCTGATCCCCTTGAAGGAGCGCGCGGTGGACCGCAAGTACGACCCGCTGGTGTGGCTGGGGTCGAAGATCAGGAGGCGGAGCTCATAGACCCGCTCCGGGCGGTCCGGCCGGGGCGGCGGGCCAGCGTCTGGACGCCCAGGCTCCCCATGAAGACGAACCAGCCGATCAGCGGCAGCGCGTCGAACCTGGCGGGGAGGACGCCGAGGAACAGCCACAGGGCGAGGCCGGCCGCCCCGGTCAGCTGACCGTATCCCCACAGCCCGGGCCGCGCGATGCGCCCCCGGGCCGGCGGCGGCACCCAGCCGGTCGTGATGCCGGCGATGCCGAACACCGCCATCAGCGTCACGGCCAGCGCACCGAGGACCACCAGGTACATGTGCATGACGACCAGGATGGCACCTGGACCCTCGGCGGGGCACTACAGGCGCACCCAGTCCCGACGGTAGGCGGTCCAATCGGCCTCCGTGGCCGCGAAGTCGACGTACAGGGCGACGCCGAACCGCGCGCGGTAGGCGTCCGTGCGGGACAGACCGAGGCGGACGCCGCGGACGGCGGCCGGTACGGTCTCGGCGCGCGCCCGGTGACCGAAGCGGTTCTCGTGGTAGAAGGGCAGCCCCATCAACAGGTCGGTGGAGGGCGGGGTGACCTCCAGGGCGAGCGAGGTCTGCTCGGCGACATAGCCGCCGTACAGGCTCTCCAGCGGCTGCATGGTGTCGTACGACATCACGGCGATCTGGTCGACCCGGCGGGCGACCTGGCCGAAGTACGCCTGCGACCACCACTTGGGATGGTTGGTGAGCGTGCCCCACAGGGAGTGGAACGCCGGGAGCGGGTCGATCTGGTGCGCCGCGACGGACAGGGGGACGCCGTGGGCGCGGGTGACCTCGTGGAGGTCGTCCAGGAGGCCGAGGTAGTCGCGGTCGCCGGAGTGCAGCGGCTCCAGGTCGAAGTGGGCGCCGTCGAAGCCGGCCGCCAGGACCTCGCGGGTGGAGGTGACCACGGCGGCCCGGGTCCGCGCCCGCTCCAGGCGCATCCCGTGCGGTGTCTCGGTGGCCAGCCGGTCGCCCAGCCAGGCCTGCACGCGCACCCCGGGCAGCGCCCGGTGCACGGCCGCCGTCAGCCAACCGGCCCGTGAGTAGGCCGACCTGGGCAGCGTGCCGTCGTCCTCCAGCGGGCCCGCGTGCACGTACAGGTCGCGGATGCCGGTCCCGTGCAGCCGCTCGGCGAGGGCCGTGACGTCGGCGTCGTTCTTCCGCCCGTCCACCCAGGCGTGCCCGAGCCAGATGGCGTCCTGTCCCCTGGTGTAGGTCCCGCCTGCCGGGTCGCCCGCGTAGTTCACCCGCAGCGCGGTCTCGGCGGCGAGGAGGGGGAGGACGAGTACGAGGACGAGCGCGAGTGCGGCGCGGCGGGCCCGGCGCAGGGCGCGCCGGCCCCGGGGGGCGGACCGCCGCCCGTCGCCCGGCCGTGCCCCGGGAGCGGGGCCCGGCCCGGCGGGCGAGCCCGGCCCGGCGGGCGGCTTGGGGCCTGTGTCGGTGCCGGTGTCGGTGCCGCCGGTGGTGGGCGTACTGGTGTCGACGTCGGCACCGGTGCGAGTGCGAGTGCCGGTGCCCGGCTCGTGGGCGGCATCAGAGCGCCGGCCGGTGGGGGTTTCCTCCGCCGTGCTCGGTGCCGCGTCCGGTTCCCCGTCCGTGGTGGGTTCCATCCCGGTGTCCCCTTCCGCATCGCCGTGTCCCGCCCGGCCCACCGGCGCCGCAGCCCCGGTCGCGTGCCCGGCCGGGCGGTCATACGCTCCCGAATGTGACGTCATCCCTGTCCCGGGCGGCCCGGCCGCGGCGCGCGGCCCCGCACTGGTCCGTGCGGGTGACGCGTGCCGTGCTGGGGGGCGCGGCGGGCGTCGTGTGGCTGGCGCTTCCGGTTATGACGATCAACGGCGGCGCGGCGGTTGCACTCCCCCGGGCCGGACCCGCGCCCGGGACCGCCGCACCGCCGCAGGACGAGACGTCGGGCTCCGACCTCGTCCTGCCGCTCGTCGCCGTGGGCGCGGCGGGCCTGCTCGCCGGATACGGGTATGTGCGACGGACCCGGCGGGCGAGGACCCGTACCACGCCCGGCGGCGGGCCGGCCCCGCCCTCCGGGCTTCCGCCGGCCGCCGGGCTCGACGAGTGGGTCCGGCGCTCGCTGGTCCTGGCCGACGACTGCGTGCGCACCTCGCGTGAGGAACTCGGCTTCGCCGAGGCCCGGTTCGACGCGGTGGCCGTCGCACCCTTCGCCCGGGCGGTACGGCGGGCCGAGGCGGAGCTGGCGGCCGCCTTCGGGATGCGCCGGCGCTACGACCACGGTCTCCCCGAGGACCCGGCGGCCCGACGGCAGGCGCTGGCCGCGATGGCGGGACGGTGCGAGGAGGCGGGGCGGCTGCTGGACGAGGTGGCCGGCGGGTTCGACGGGCTGCGCGGCCTGGATCGGGGGACGGGCGGGGCGCTGGAGGTCGCGGAGGCCCGGTTCCGGGAGCTGGCGGCCCGGACGGCGGGGACGGAGGCGGTGCTGGCCCGCCTCGCCCGGCGCTACGCCCCCTCGGCGTGGGAGTACGCCACGGGATACGTGGAACAGGCCAAGGACCGGCTGCTGTTCGCCACCGCCCATCTCAACCGCTCGCGGCAGTCGGCGGACTTGGCCCGGACGTCCGACGCCGCCCGCCATCTGCGCGCCGCCGAGGGCGCGGTGGCCCAGGCGGCGGTACTCCTCGGCGGCGTCGAACGGCTCGCCGCCGAGCTGGACGAGGCCGCCGCGATGGTCGCCGCCGCACTCACCGGGGCGGAGGCCGAGCGGGCCGGGGCGGCCGCCCGGCTCACGGGAGTGCCGCCCGGCGAGGCACGCGCCCGGATCCTGCGCACGGACTCCGTCCTGGCCTCCGTGCGCGAGGAGCTGACCGCGCCGCGGCCGTACGATCCGCTGGACGTCCTGCGCCGCGTCGTCCGCGCGGTGTCGCCACTGGCCGTGGGCGGCGGCGGTGTACTGTCCGCCGCCGCCCTGCTCACCGCGCGCAGCGCCACCGCCGCCGCGGCCGACTTCGTCACGACGCACCGGGGGGCGGTGGGCGTCACGGCCCGCGCCCTGCTGACCGAGGCGGAACGCGTCCTCGCCTGCGGCGCCCCCGCCGACCGGTCGCACGCCGACGCCCTGGCCCGCGAGGCCCGGGGCCTCGCCGAGCAGGACGTCCGCGCCCACGGGAACCCGTACGCCGAGGCGGACGCACACGACGGCGGCACCGCCGGGGCCGTCCTCGGCGGCATCCTGCTGCCGCCCCCTTCGCCCGCCGGCACCCCGCCGAGCTTCGGCGGCCCCGGCACCCGGGCGCGTCGCACGGCCGGCACCGCCTGACGCCCCCGCCGCGGCGGTGGCCGGGATGCGGTCAGAACAGGCTCAGCAGCGCTTCCGCCGGGTCCACCAGAGCGTTCTCGCCGTCGGGGAGCGGGAGTTCGAACCAGACGGTCTTGCCCCGCGGGGTGCGCCTCGATCCCCAGGCGGCGCTGAGCAGTCCGACCAGCTGGAGGCCCCGGCCGCCCTCGTCGGTGTCGCGGGCGCGGCGCCGGCGCGGCTGGACGAGCCCGGAGTCCCACACCTCGCACACCAGTGTGCGGTCGAGGAGGAGCCGGAGCCTGATCTCGCCCTCGCCGTAGCGCAGGGCGTTGGTGACCAGTTCGCTGACGAGGAGTTCGGTGGTGTCGACCAGCGGTTCCAGGTCCCAGGCGAGCAGTTGCGAGCGGGCGTACTCGCGGGCGCGGCCGACGCTGCGCGGCTCGCGCGGCAGGGTCCAGTCGCCGACGGACTCGGCGGGCAGACCCTGGACGCGGGCCATCAGCAGCGCGATGTCGTCCTCGCCGTGGTGGCTGCCGAGGGTGTTGAGGACGTGGTCGCAGACGTCCTCCAGGTTCTGGAAGGTGTCGGCACGCGGCCCCGTCGCCGAGTGGTGGCCGGGCGCCGGGCGGGCGGGGTCGGTCAGGGCGCCCACGAAGGCGTGCAGGCCCTCGTCCAGGGGGTGGTCGCGGGACTCGACCAGGCCGTCGGTGTAGAGGGCGAGCAGGGCGCCCTCGGGGAGTTCGACCTCGACCTCCTCGAAGGGTTCGCCGCCGACGCCCAGCGGCAGGCCCGGGGGCACGTCCAGCATGAGCGCCGGCTCACCGGGTTCGACCAGTACCGGGGGCAGGTGGCCCGCGTTCGCGAAGGTGCACCTCCGGGTGACCGAGTCGTAGACCGCGTAGACGCAGGTCGCGAGGTAGACCTCGGAGAGGTCGGCCTCGCGGGGGCGGCGGGCGGCGCGGGTGGCCTGCTGGACGCCTCCCCCGGAGCTGAACGCCTGGGTGGGACCACCGGGCGCGCCGAGGCCGCGGGCGATCTCGTCCAGTTGGGAGAGGACCTCGGCCGGTTCGAGGTCGAGCAGGGCGAGGGTGCGCACGGCCGTGCGGAGTTCGCCCATGGCGACGGCGGCGCGCAGGCCGCGGCCCATCACGTCGCCGACGACCAGCGCGGTGCGGTGGCCGGGGAGTTCGATGACGTCGAACCAGTCGCCGCCGACCTCGCTGGGCCGGCCGGTGGCCGCGTTGCCGGGCAGGTAGCGGCAGGCGATGTCGAGGCCGGACGCCTCCGGGTCGCCGGGCGGGAGCAGGGACCGTTGCAGTATCAACGCCCGTTCGTGTTCGCGCCGGTAGAGGCGGGCGTTGTCGATGCAGACGGCCGCACGTGCGGCGAGTTCCACGGCGAGGTCGCGGTCCCGGTCGCCGAACGGTTCGCTGCCCTTGGTCCGGGCGAACTGCGCCAGTCCCACGACGGTGTCGTGGGCGACCATCGGGACGGCCAGCGTGGACTGCACCAGGCCGCCCTCCTCGCCGGGCACGATCTTGGGGCGTGCGGTGCGCAGGGCGTCTGCGCGGCGCGAGTTGAAGGCGAAGTGGTGGACGGCGCCCAGTTCCACGTGCGCGCCGGTGCCGGAGAAGGGCGCTCCGGAGACGGCGCTGGCGAAAGCGACGCGGCGCAGTTCGGCGCTGCCGTCGGCGAGGCCGGGCGGGGTCTCGTCGCCGGTCAGCAGGCCCTGGTAGAGGTCGACGGTGGCGAGGTCGCAGAAGCCGGGGACCACGACGTCGAGGAGTTCGCGCGCCGTGGTCTCCAGGTCCAGGGAGTTGCCGATGCGGGCGCCGGCCTCGTTGAGCAGGGCGAGGTTGCGCCGTGCGGCGGCGGCCTCGCGGGCGGCGGCGCGGCGTGCGGTGACGTCGGTGCCGAGCCAGGCGATGCCGATTGGCCGGCCGCTTCCGCTGTGCACGCGGTAGAGGTTGATGGACCAGTGGCGGCGTTCGTCGGAGCCGGGCACGAAGCCGGTGACGTGCATGTCCGCGATGGACTCGCCGTTCTCCAGGAGCCGGCGCAGGGTCGCGGTGACCCGTTCGGCCTCACCGCGGGGCAGGTACTCGTGGACGGTCTTGCCGCGGTGCTCGTCGGGTGTGCCGCCGAAGATGGAGGCGAACCGCTGGTTGGCGCGGCGGATGCGCAGGTCGGGGTCGAGCAGCAGGAAACCGAACGGGGACTGTCCGAAAATCGCCTGGGAGGCGGCCAGGTCGGTCTCGATGTTGCGCAAGGTCCGGACGTCGACGACGATGCAGACAGCGGCCTTGTCGCCTTCCGCGGTGCGGGTGGGCATGACGTACACCTCGGCGAGTCCGCGCACGACGCGCGACCTGGCCTCGGCGGGCTCACGGCCCGGCCGAGTGCGGTCGAAGCCCGTCCCGGCGCGATCGAAGCCCGGCCCGGGAAGGCCGCGGGCCGTCGTGCCGTCGCCGTGTTCACCGTCCGCCGTGACCGGCAGGCGGAAGGGGACCACTCCGGTCCACTCCCGTCCGTCGAGGATCTCTGCCATCTTCCGCTGGCCCTGCTCGCGCAGGTCGGAGTCGATGAACGCCTCGATGGGGTCCATGCCGACGGCGCGCTCGGCCGGGATGCCGAACAACTGCTCGGCGCGCAGGCTCCACTGGTCGACGTGGCCGTCGGGGCCGATGGAGAAGGACGCGACCTTGATGTAGTCGTAGATGGAGCCGGGCGGACTGCTCTGCCACATGGCGTCCACGGGCGGCGCCCCCTCGGCGGCACCGCCGCCCGTGGACCCCGTCCTCGCGCCGTCCGACGGGTCCTCGGACTCCGTGGCCTTCGCTGGTATCTCGCTCACGCGAACCGTCCCCTCCAGCTCACCGCGCCCGGCACCGGTCACCGGGGGCGGCTGCCCGCAGTATCCAGCACTACGGGGCCGCACGACACGGTGTTCACGATCACAGGACCATCCCGATGTGCTCCGGACCGGCCTGCGACAACACAATGAGTCTTCTAACCAGGCGGCACCCCGTCGAATCCCGTCATGGGCAACCGTCATCGCCGAGCGTCACCGGCGGCCCTCACGGGCAACGGCACCACCGGCCGTCACCGCGGTCCGTCACCGCGGTCCGTCACCGCCGTCCGTCACCGCCGTCCGTCACCGCCGTCCGTCACCGCCGTCCGTCACCGCGGTCCGTCACTGCCGTCCGTCACTGCCGTCCGTCACTGCCGTCCGTCACTGCCGTCCGTCACTGCCGTCCGGCATGGCCGTCCGGCACGACCGACCCGTCCCGGCCCCTCTTCACGGCCGACGCTCACCCCGGCACCGCGAGTTCGAACCAGACCGTCTTGCCGCCCCCGTCCGGCCTCGTGCCCCAGCGGCGGGAGGAGGAGGCGACCAGTTGCAGGCCCCGGCCGCTCTCGTCCCCGGGGCGGGCGGGGCGTTCGCGAGGCGGGTCCGGCAGCGGGTCGGAGACCTCGACCAGCAGCACGTGCGGCAGCCCGGCGGGCCGCACGAGCCGGAGCCCGATGGGGCCGGTGGCGTGCCGCAGCGAGTTGGTGACCAGTTCGCTCACCAGGAGGGCGGCGGTGTCGCCGACGCTGTCCAGCTCCCAGGCGCGCAACTGGCCGCGGACAGCGGCACGCGCCGTGCGCACCGCGCCGGGATCGGCGGGAAAGGTCCACTCGGCGCAGTCGTCTTCGGTGTCGATCACGCCGATCACTTCCCAGGCCGAAAAGCCCGCCACGTCAGATTTCTCGGGTTCAGTGGGGACATACCCGATATGTGGAGCGCAGTACCGCGATCCGGCGGCCCGTACCACCGCCGACCGGTCCGCCGTACCGGAACGGCGCACGCACGCCTCCCGCGCGGACCCGGCCGCGTAGCGGCGCCGCGCCCCGGTGTCACGCGCCCGGGGACGCGGGCCGCCGGGTCTCGGCGAGGTGGGGAAGGACGGACCGTACCGCGGGGACGTCCTGGTCGAGCCAGGGGACGGTCCAGATCTCGGCCGGCGTCAGCCAGCGCAGTTCGTCGTGGTCCTGGAGCGGCTTCGGGGCGGCGGACCCGGGGCGCAGGCGCGCGGTCCACACCCGCAGTTCGTACGGCGGCCGCAGCGGCCAGGAGCCCGGGACCCGCTCGGCGACCTCGGCCTCGACGCCCAGTTCCTCACGCAGCTCACGGACGAGGGCGTCCTCGGGCCGCTCACCGGGCTCCACCTTTCCGCCGGGCAGTTCCCAGCGGCCGGCCAGCTCCGGGGGCGCGCTGCGGCGCGCGGCGAGCAGGCGGCCGTCGTCGAGCAGGGCGGCACCCACCACCACGGTCCGTTCGGTCATGCGCCGGAGCCTACGGGAGCACGTCGCGAGTCGGCGAAACGACGGAGACCCAACGGGCAACGGCGACCCCGCGCGGGCCCGCCGCACGTCGGCGAACGCGGCGGAAGCCCGCGGCATTCGCGCTGGAAGTCCACGGTGCCGCGACGGAAGTCCGCGGCGAACGCGGTACCTCGGGGCCGTCCAGGGCCCGGCGAGGCCGGCCGGCCGGGATCCGGCGACGCCGGCCGGGCCCGCCGGTGTGCGACGACGCCGTTCGGCCCCGGTGCCGGCCGGCGGTCAGCCGTCGCCGGCCGCGCCGCCGCCGTTCTGTCCGACGCGTTCGACCCAGTAGAGCTGCTTGTGGCCACGGTGGTCGAGGCTGTCCGCGATCTTCTGGGCCTCGGCACGGGTGGCGTATCTGCCCACGCGGTAGCGATTGCCGTTGTCGTCCTGCCGGACGACGAGCCAGGGAAGAGTGATCGTGCCGTCGTTCATCCCGCCCCACTGCTCCTTCCCGCCCCTGCGCGCCTGTGCGCGCCAGCGCTCGCGACCGGCGTCCGCCCCCTCTGTCGCGCCCCGTACGCCGAGGAAACCGCAGTTCGCATATGCCCGAGCCTACGCCCAACCTTCACGCAGCGAATACGACTTTTCACAAAGAGGTAGGCAACCGGCCAGCTGACAGGGGGCGCACGCAGGTGAACGCGCCGCCTCTGGCGTGGGTGCGCGCTCCCGGGGGCGTATCACGGGGAGCGAGGGCGACCTGCGAGAACGGCCGGAATCCAGCGTCCCGCGGCGGCAGCCGGCCGCGAGCGCGAGGGGCGGCCGGCGCCAGGGGCGCGCGCCACCGCGTGGACCGTGGCACAGACCGCCGGGTGAACCGCCGCGACGACCGGCCGCGCGCCCCGCCGTCACGACGGTCGCCTGCCCCGTCGCCCGCCCGACGGCGGCCGTCGCCCCGGCTACTTCACGGGCAGGTGGTACGCGACCCGGTAGCGGTCGGCGGGGATCACCAGGTCGGCCGTCTCCACGGGCCGGCCGGAGGCGTAGAAGGTGCGCTGGACGACCAGTACGACATGGCCGGGGACGCCGCCCAGGGTGTGCAGTTCCTCGGCGAGGCCGGGGCGGGCGCCGACCTCCTCGGTGACGTTGTCGACCACGACGTCGATGGCGCGCATGCGCTCGACGACGCCCATGCCGCCCAGCGGCCCCTCCTCGGGGAGCATGACGGGCGTGCGCCCGGTGAGCGCGAGCGGCTCCCAGGAGGTGGAGAGCATCATCGCCTCGCCGGAGTCCCGGTAGACGTACTTGGTGCACATCACGCGGTCGCCGGGCTTGATGCCGAGCCGCTCGGCGATGGCGCCGCTCGCGGCGGTCTGCGCGCTGCGCGACTCCCAGGTGCCGCGCGCCTCCCCGGTGGCCTGCTCCTGCCGGAACGGAGTGGCCCCGCCGGCCGGCCGGAAGCCGGAACGGGCGACCCGGCGCGGCACGGGCCGCTCGCGTACATACGTCCCCGAACCGGAACGGCCCTCGACCAGGCCCTCGGCCATCAGCACCTTGCGCGCCTCCAGGGCGACGGTGTCCGAGACGCCGTACTCCTCGCGGATCCTGGCCTGGGAGGGCAGCCGGGTGTGCGGTGGCAGCAGGCCGTCGACGATCTTCTTGCGGAGGTCACCCGCGACACGCAGATACGCCGGCTGCTCACCGAAAGTCACTGGCCACTCCCATCAGGTTTTACAGACAGCAACAGCCTGGCAACCGTAGGTTGTAACTTGCAAGCAAAGGCCAGAGAATCACTCGATGTGATGACGTCCGCCGGCGAAGGGCTTCACCCAGGCAGTTTCTCCCGCTATGGCGGCCGTCACACCTCCCCGGCACCGCCGCCACCCGCCGCACCGCGGTCGGCGACCGCTGCCACCGGCGGCCGGCGGAGCGGCAGCCGGGCCCAGAGCCTCGCGTGCCGTGACAGGCGGCGACCGGATGGGCCGGCCCCGGCCCGATCGGCCCGGCGACAGCCTCCACCAGCGGTTCGGGTACAGCGACCGACGGGGGCGGGACGCGGGCGGGCGAAGGCGCGGTGCGGGCGGGCGACGGGGACACCGACGGGTCCGCGCTCCGCGCCGGCGGGCGGACCTCCCGGGCCGTCGACGGACTGACGGCGCGCTGGGCGCGGACCGCGGCGGACGGTCTCGCCGCCGGCCGGGTCACCGACCCCACCGCGTACCCCGGGACGCACCCCCCGGGCTTAACCTGCGGTCATGACACCTCTGCCGGACCGCTACTGCCCCACCGACGGCGTCCGCGTCCCCGGCGCCTCCCTCGCCTGGTGCTGCCCGTCCTGCCACGGCCCCCTGGACCTCGACTTCGCGCCCACCCCGGCGCCCCTGAAGTCCCTGACCGGACGCGTCAACTCCCTGTGGCGGTACGCCGAGACACTGCCGCTGCCGGCGCCCTCGGTGTCGCTCGGCGAGGGCCGCACCCCGCTCGTGGCGCTGACCGACGAGGTCTCGGCCAAGCTCGACTACCTGATGCCGACGCTGTCGTTCAAGGACCGGGGCGCGGTCATGCTGGCCGAACTCGCGCTGCGCGCCGGACCGCGCCGGGTGGTCGCGGACAGCAGCGGCAACGCGGGCACCGCGACGGCGGCGTACTGCGCCCGCGCGCGGCTGCCCTGCACCGTGTACGTGCCGCTGGGCACGTCCGCGAAGAAGCTGGAGCAGATCGAGGCGCACGGGGCGCGGGTGGAGGTGGTCGACGGGGGCCGTGAGGCGGCGGGAGCCGCGGCCCGGCGGGCGGCGGACGAGCCGGACACCTTCTACGCCTCGCACGTCTACAACCCGTACTTCCTGCACGGCACCAAGACCTACGTCCATGAACTGTGGGAGGACCTCGGCGGTCGCCTGCCCGACATCCTGGTCCTGCCGGTGGGCAACGGAACCCTGCTGCTCGGCGCGGCGCTGGCGGTCGCCGAACTGTACGCGGCCGGGCTGCTGGACCGCCGTCCGGCGCTGTGGGCGGTGCAGGCGGCGGCGGTGGCGCCGCTGGCCCACGCCTTCGCCCAGGGCGCCGAGGAACTCACCGGGACCACCGCCATCGCCCCGACCCGGGCCGAGGGCATCGCTATCCCCCGCCCGCCCCGCGCCCGTCAGATCCTGCGCGCGGTACGCGCGTCGGGCGGCACCTTCCTGACCGCCACCGAGGACCAGATCCGCCACGCCCAGCTGGACCTCGCCTCGCGCGGCCTCTTCGTCGAGTCGACGGGCGTGGTCTGCTGGGCGGCCGTGCGCGAGGGCCTGCCGGCCGGCAAGTCGGCGGTGGTGCCGCTGTGCGGGGCGGGCCTGAAGTCGGGACTCGCCCGGCCCTAGAGGGCCTGTCTGCGGATTCCCTAGTGCCCCGCGCCGGTCCTCAGGCGACGAAGGCGGTGGCGCGGGTGTGCTTCTCCCGGGCGGTGACGTCGCCGCGGACCTGGTCGGGACGGCCGAGGACCGCGGTGACCGCGTCGTCGCCGAGCGGGGGGGCCGCAGCGGGGGTCCGGCGAGCCGGGAGCCGCCGGGACGAGCGCCGCCGCCCTCGCCGGGGCGCCGGTCCGGGTGCCGTCGCCGCCGACGATCCCGCGCGGGTCTCGTCCACCTCGGCGTACCCGCCGCCCCCGGCCCGGCCCGCGCCGAAGAGTGAGGTGCGCAAGGCCTCCGGCTCGCCGTCCCGGTCCCGCGCCGCACCGGCCGCCGCTCACCCCCGCCGGTCCCGCCCCGCTCCCGCCCTTCGCGGGGGGCGGGGCGCCTCGGCCGTCCGGCGGCGTTGTCAGTGGCCGTCGTTACTGTGACCGGCAACTGATCAATTGCTGATCGGAACGATCGCCCGACCATGGGTCGGTGGAGGAGGGGCTGTGCGGCGCTGGGAGTTCACGGGGGACGGTTCGGCGAAGTTCTGGGAGGCCGAGGCGGAACAGAGCAGCGTCACCGTGCGCTACGGCAAGGTCGGCTCGGCGGGCCGGACGCAGCTGAAGACCCTGGACTCGGCCGAGGCCGCGCGGCGGCACCTGGCGAAGGTGATCGCGGAGAAGGAACGCAAGGGGTACCGGGAGGTCACGGCCGCCGACACCGGGGCCACCGACGCTCCCGCCGCGACCGGCGTCGCGGCGGGAGCGGCCGCGGCGGGCGCCGGGCCCGGGGGCGGGCCGGTGACCTTCCCCGACGAGGACACCTTCGAGATCCCGGCCGCGTGGCGGCGGATGGTGTACCCGAGGCGGGGCGGTTTCACGCCGAGCGTCGGCGAACCGCGCGAGGAGGCCGAGTCGTTGACGGCCGGCCGGCTCGCGGAGGAGGCGGACTGGCTCGAGGAGGTGCTGTCCGCCCCGAAGAGCGACCCGCACATCGTGCGGGCCGTCCGGGCGCACCTGAGCGGCAGCCCCGATCCGCTGGGGGCGGCCGCGGTGGCCGCGGTGACCATGCACTACCGGCTTCCCGAGGGCGTCTTCGTGGACGCCTGGGTCCGCTCCTTCGGCCTGGCCTTCGCCGCCCGGGCGGTGGTGGAGTTCTTCGACGTCCAGGCCAACTGGGCGCAGTACGGGAGCAGGCGGCAGGACCCCTGGCTCGGCTTCCGCCCCGAGAAGGAGTCCACCGACGGTCACTGGAGCCGGCCGCGGTTCGCCGACCGGCTGCGCTCCCTGCTGGCCGTGGCGGACGAGGACGCGTACCGGGAGGCCGTCGCCGCCCTGGCCGGCTGCCGGGACGGCGAGCGGCGCCGCATCGTCGTGTCCTACCTGGTGCCCAGCGAGCGCGACTGGGTCGCCGAGTGCTGCGCGGGCCCGCTGAGCGGCGACGCGACGCTCCGGGCCATGCTGCTGTGCTCGCTCGGCTCGCCGGCGCAGCTGGCCCACTTCGAGGACGGATTCGACCTCGGCTGGAACGGCTGCTCGATGCGGCTGGTCGCCACGCTCGCCGAGGGCACCGGCAAGGCCTTCGCGCCGGTGCTCCAGGAGGTGCTCGACAAGGGCTACGGCTCCGACTGGACCAGGACGTACGCGGGCGCCCTGCTGCAACTGCCGACGGACGACGCCTTCCGGATCCTGCTCGCCCGCGCCGAGGACAAGCACGTCCGCCCGAGCCTGCTGGAGGCGATGCGCCGCTACCCGGTCCGGGCGCTGCGCCTGCTGGCCGCGGCCGCGGCCGGCTCCGCCAGGACCGCCTCGACGGCCCGGCAGCTGCTGACGACACACGTGCACGCGCACCGGGAACTGACGGCGGCCGCGCTGCCCGGCCTGCCCGCCGAGGCCGCCGAGCTCGTCGACCCGCTGCTCACCCGCAGCGACCGGGTGGCGGACGCGCCCGTGACGGCGCTGCCCGAACTGCTGGTGAGCCCGCCGTGGACCCGGCGGCGTACGGCCCGAAAGGAGCGCGTGGCGGCCGAGGCGCCCACGGCCCCGCCGGCACGGGTGGTCTGGCAGCCCGGTGAGCGGGACGCCTGGGCGGCCACCGAGTCATCGCTCGCCCGGTGGCGCCGCGACCACGACTGGGCCGAGGAGACCGAGACACTGCGCCGGGGCGGGCAGTTGAAGGACGTCCGGCACGCCCATCTGTTCGTCGTCGGCGCGCCGGACGTGGTCCGTCCGCTGCTGGCGGACTGCGCGCCCGAGGACTACTGGGGCGGGGAGGAGGCGCTCAAGCCGGTGGCGGCCAGGTTCGAGGTGGACGCCCAACCGCTGCTGCTGCGCGCCGCCGCCCGGCACCCCGCCACCCTGGGCCCGCTGCTCCTGCCGTACCTGGACGTCACGGTCGCCGGTCAGGTGTGCGACTGGCTGGCGCGGCTGAAGTCGGCCGACGCCACGGCCCGCGCCTGGCTGTCCCGGCACGCCCTGGCCGCCGTGCCCGTCCTCGTCCCGCACGCGGTGGGCCGGGCCGGCACGGCACGGCGCGGCGCCGAGCAGGCGCTGCGGCTGCTGGCCGCCGCGCACGGCGCCGAGGAGGTGCTGCGGGCCGCCGCCGGGTGCGGGACGGAGGCCGGCGAGATCGTCGGGGAGCTGCTGTCCGTCGACCCGCTGGAGAGCGCTCTGCCGGCCCGCATGCCCGCCGTCGGCGCCTGGGCCGACCCGGCGCTGCTGCCGCAGATCCTGCTCTTCGGGGGCGGCGCCCTGCCCGCCGACGCGGTGCGCCACGCCCTCACCATGCTGGCCCTGAGCAAGCCGGGCGAGGTCTATCCCGGTGTGCGGGTGCTGACCGCGCACTGCACCGCCGAGTCACTGGCCGCCTTCGCCTGGGGCGTGTTCGAGCAGTGGCGGCTGATCGGCATGCCCGCCAAGGAGAGCTGGGCGCTGCGCGCCCTCGGTCTGCTCGGCGACGACGGGACGGTACGCCGGCTCACCCCCGTGCTGCGGGCCTGGCCCGGCGAGGGCGCCCACCACCGGGCCGTGGAGGGCCTGGACGTCCTCGCCGCGATCGGCACCGACGTGGCCCTGATGCATCTGCACGGCATAGCCCAGCGGGTGCCGTTCAAGGCGCTCAAGGCCCGCGCCCAGGAAAAGATCGCCGAGGTCGCCGAGGGGCTGGGGCTCACCGGCGAGCAGCTGGGCGACCGCCTGGTGCCCGACTTCGGCCTCGACTCGGACGGCAGCACGGTCATCGACTACGGCGCCCGGCGCTTCACCGTCGGTTTCGACGAGCAGCTGCGCCCCTACGTCCGGGACGCCGACGGCAAGCGGCGCAAGGCGCTGCCCGCGCCGGGCGCCAAGGACGACCCCGAGCTGGCGCCGGCCGAGCGCAAGCGGTTCGCGACGCTGAAGAAGGACGTCCGCACGGTCGCCGCCGACCAGGTGCGGCGGCTGGAGGCGGCGATGGTGGCTCAGCGCGTCTGGACGGCCGACGAGTTCCGGGAGCTGTTCGTGTCCCATCCGCTGCTGTGGCACCTGGTCCGCCGTCTGGTGTGGCTCGGCCGGACCGACGGCGGCGACGGGAGCGGCGGCACGGGCGGCACGGTGACGGCCTTCCGGGTGGCGGAGGACCGTACGTTCGCCGACGTCGATGACAACGAGTTCGCCCTCCCCGAGGGCGCGAGCGTCCGCCTGGCCCACCCGCTCGACCTGTCCGCCGAAGAACTCCGCGCCTGGTCGGAGCTGTTCGCCGACTACGAGATCCTGCAGCCCTTCCCTCAGCTGGGCCGCCCGGTGCACGCCTTCACCGAGGAGGAGGCGGCGAGCCACCGGCTCACCCGGTTCGAGGGCGTCACCGTGCCGGTCGGCAGGCTGCTCGGCCTCACCAAGCGGGGCTGGGCGCGGGGCGTGCCCCAGGACGCCGGCGTGGAGCGCTGGTTCCACCGGCCCCTGGGCCGCGACCGCCACCTGGTGATCGCCCTGGACGAGGGGATCGCCGTCGGCGTGCCGGACATGTTCCCCGACCAGACCTTCGAGACGGTCTGGCTCGACACCGAGCCCGGTGACTACTGGCCGCGGCGCCGGTTCCCGCTGCGTTTCGGCGACCTGGACCCGGTCGTCGCCTCCGAACTGCTCGCCGACCTCACCGAGGTGACCGCCAAGTGACCGCGCCCGCCGCTCACCCGGCCACGCCCGAACCGCTCCAGCGACCGCCCGCCGAGGTCCGCCACGCCGACGAGCTCGCCGCCCTGCGCGCGGCGGACGACGATCCCCGTCCGCCGGGCTGGCAGCTCAGCCTGCGCGCGGCCCGCCGTTTCATCGTCGGTGACGAACGGGCCGGGATCAGCCGCAAGTTCGTCGGCAACGTCTCCCTGGTGGAGCGGGCCCTGGTGACCCTGGCCACCAACCGCGGCCTGATGCTGGTGGGGGAACCGGGCACCGCCAAGTCGCTGCTGTCCGAGCTGATCGCGGCGGCCGTCAGCGGCGGCTCCGCGCTCACCGTGCAGGGCGGTGCGGCCACCACCGAGGACCAGATCAAGTACTCCTGGAACTACGCGCTGCTGGTCTCCGAGGGGCCGTCCGCGCGTTCGCTGGTGCCCGCGCCCATGCTGCGCGGGATGGCCGAGGGGCGGATCGTGCGCTTCGAGGAGATCACCCGCTGTCCGCTGGAGGTGCAGGACTGCCTGCTGTCGTTGCTGTCCGAGCGGGTCATCGCCGTCCCCGAGCTGCCCGGGGAACAGGGCATGGTCTTCGCCCGCCAGGGTTTCAACGTGATCGCCACCGCCAACACCCGGGACCGGGGCGTCAACGAGATGAGTTCCGCCCTCAAGCGGCGCTTCAACTTCGAGACGGTCTTCCCGATCGCCGACTTCGACACCGAACTGGCCCTGGTCGAGGCGGAGGCGACGGCGCTGCTGCGCCGGTCCGGGGTGGAGCCGCCGCCGCGCCGGGACGTGCTGGAGGTCCTGGTCGGCACCTTCCGCGAGCTGCGCGGCGCCGCGGCCGGTGCGCAGGGCGAGCGGCTGTCGGCGGTGATGAGCACCGCCGAGGCCGTGTCCGTGGCGCACGCGGCCGGGCTGCGCGGCTGGTTCCTGCGCGGGGAACCGGGCGACGCCGCCGACGTGGTGGCCTGTCTGCCGGGCACCGCCGCCAAGGACAGCCCGGAGGACCTGGCCCGGCTGCGCCGCTACCTGGAGCAGCGGGCGCCACGCCACTCGGGCCCGCAGTGGCAGGCCCTGCACGACGCCCGCCACCTCCTCGCCGACTGATGCCGGCCACGACCGCCGGGCCGACGGGGCCCACCGGGTCTCCGGGAGCCGTCGCCCCGGCCGGGTCGCCCGGGGCCGCCGCCCCCGCGGGAGCGGCCGGGTCTCCGGGAGCCGTCGCGTCCACGGCAACCACCGGGTCTGCCGTCCTCATCGGCGTGCGGCACCACTCGCCCGCCTGCGCGCGTCTCGTCGCCCGTGCGATCGAGGCGCTGCGGCCCGCGTACGTGCTGGTGGAGGGGCCGGCCGACATGAACGCGCGGCTGGACGAGCTGCTGCTGGGGCACCGGCTGCCGATCGCCGTGTTCAGCCACTACCGGGACGACACCCGGGTGGCCTCCTCCTGGGCGCCGCTGTGCGAGTACTCGCCGGAGTGGGTCGCCCTGCGGGAAGGCCACGCCGCCGGCGCCGAGGTGCGGTTCATCGACCTGCCGGCCTGGCACCCGGCCTTCGCGGAGCGCTCGGACCGGTACGCCAACCGGTACGCCGACGCCGAGGCGCGCTACGCGGAGGCGACCGGGCGGCTGTGCGCGCACTACGGCGTCGACACGGTGGACGCGCTCTGGGACCAGTTGTTCGAGGTCGCCGGGGCGGCGGACCCCGACGACGGACTGCGGGCCCGCCTCGACGCCTACTTCGAACTGGTACGCGGGAATGCCGAGGCGGATCCGGGCGACCGGGCCCGCGAGGAGTACATGGCCTCCTGGGTGCGGGCCGCGGTGGCCCAGGCCGGCGGACGGCCCGTGCTGGTGGTGACCGGCGGCTTCCACCAGCCGGCGCTGCGCGCCCTGGCGTCGCGGGACGGTCCGGCGGACTGGCCCGCGGTGCCCGAACCGGCCGGGGACGCGCTCGGCGGGAGCTTCCTGGTGCCCTACTCCTTCCGCCAGTTGGACGCCTTCGCCGGTTACCAGTCCGGCATGCCCTCCCCCGGCTACTACCAGCGGCTGTGGGAGTCCGGTCCGGCGGCCGCGGCGCGGGGACTGCTGCGCTCGGTCGCCGAACGGCTGAGGGCCCGCCGTGTCCCGGTGTCCACGGCCGACCTGATCGCCGCCCACGGCCTGGCCCAGGGCCTGGCCCGGCTGCGCGGCCATCCGCACGAGACCCGGGTGGACGTGCTGGACGGTCTGGCCGGCGCCCTGATCGCCGACGACCTGGAGCAGCCGCTGCCGTGGACCACCGGGGGCGCGCTCGGGGCGGGCGCCCATCCCGTGGTGGTGGAGATGGTCGCCGCCTGCACCGGCGAGGCCGAGGGCCGGCTGCACCCGGACACCCCGTTGCCCCCGCTGGTGCACCACGTGACGGCGGAACTCGCCCGGCTCGGCCTCGCCGACACCGGCGGACCGGTCGCCCTCGATCTCACCGACCCCGCGGACCGCTCCCGCAGCCGGATCCTGCACCGCCTGCGGGTACTGGGCGTACCCGGCCTCACCCGTCTCACGGGCCCGGCCCACGGCGTCGACCCGGTGTTCACCGAACGGTGGGAGACCCAGCCGGCGGATGGCCGCGAGGCCGCGCTGATCGAGGCGGGGGCCTACGGAGCACGGCTGGACGAGGCGGCCGCGGCGGTGCTCGCCGAGCGGGTGCGCGCGGCGGGCACGGACGTCGCACCGCTGGCGCGACTGCTGTTCGACACGGTGCTGTGCGGGGCCGGGCCGCTCTGCGTGGACCTGCTGGGCACGCTCGCCGCCCGGGTCGGCCAGGTCGGTGAGCTGGGTCCGCTGGGCGAGATCCTGGCGGCGGCGCTCGGTCTGTGGCGGCACGACCGGGTGTTCGGCGTGGCCGGCGACCGGCTGCTGGGCAGTGTGGTGGGAGGCGCCACCGACCGGGTGTTCTGGCTGGCGGAGGGCCTGCACGGCGGCCGCGGGGTGGATCTGGCACGGCTGCGCGCGCTGGCCGCCGCGCGGGACGCGCTGCTGCACGCTCCGGAGCTGCCGTCGGTCGGCAGGCGGGCCGCCGCGGAGGCAGCGGCCCGCATCGGACGCGATCACCGCGCCCCCGCCGACCTGCGCGGCGCCGCGTTCGGCCTGCGGCACGCCCTCGGCGCTCCGGACGACCCCGCCGCCCAGGTGCGGGCCCTGGCCCCGGCCGCCGGGGAACTCGGCGACTGGCTCACCGGCCTGTTCGCGCTGGCCCGGGAGGAGATCGTACGGGGCGCCGGGACGGCCGGGGAGTCCCTCGTCGACGTGGTGGACGACATCGTCTCCGCGATGACCGGGAGCGACTTCCTCACCGGGCTGCCCGCGCTGCGGCAGGCCTTCGCCTTCTTCCCGCCCCTGGAGCGCGAACGCATCGCCGGACGGCTGCTGGAGCGACGCGGTCTGCGCGGCTCGGCGCGCTCCCTGCTGCGCACGACCGCCGACCCGCTGCTGCTGGCGCGCGCCAGAGCCCTGGAGGACGACGTGACCCGCCTGCTCGACCGGCACGATCTGAGGACGGCACGATGAATCCGCGCACGCCCGACCCGGCACGCGAACCGGTGCCGGCGCCGGTGCCGCCGCCACCGTCGCCGTCGCCGGGGACAGGACCGGCACAGCCACCGGCACCGGCCGCCGGTGCCCCGGCCCCCGCCCCGGACCCCGACCCCGGCCTGGAGCGCTGGCGCCTGATCCTGGGCGCCGCCGCCGAACGCCACACCGGCCCGCTGCACGGCGAGGCCGCGGCCCGGGACGCCGCGCTGGACTGGCTCTACGGCCGCGACGAGGACCTGCGCCGCCGCGGCGTGCGCCGTGGACCGTCCGCCACCCGCGAAGGCGGTAGCGGCCCCTCACAGCTCACCGCCGTCGACTGGCTCGACGACATCCACCGGCTGTTCCCCAAGGAGACCGTGGAACGGCTGGAGCGCGACGCCGTGGAGCAGTACGAGATCCACGAGATCGTCACCGACCCGGACGTCCTCGCCCGGGTCGAACCCAGCCAGACCCTGCTGCGCGCCGTCCTGCGCACCAAGCACCTGATGAACCCCCAGGTGCTGGCGGCGGCCCGGCGGATCGTCGAGACGGTCGTGCGGCAGCTGATGGAGCGGCTGCGGCCCGAGGTCCGGCGGGCGTTCACCGGCTCGCGCTCCCGCCGCCCCAGCCGGCTGCCCCTGGCCCGCGACTTCGACTTCAGGGGCACCATCCGGGCGAACCTCGCCCACTACCAGCCGCGGGAGCGCCGCCTCCTCATCCGCGAGCCGCGGTTCCACTCGCGCACCCGGCGCCACCTGGAACAGTGGCAGCTCGTCCTCCTGGTCGACCAGTCGGGATCCATGGCCGGGTCGGTGATCCACTCCGCGGTCACGGCCGCCTGTCTGTGGAGCCTGCCGGGCCTGAGAACCCATCTGGTCGCCTTCGACACCCAGGTGGTCGACCTGACCGGCGAGGTGACCGATCCGGTGGAGGTGCTGATGAAGGTGCAGCTCGGCGGCGGTACCGACATCGCCCGTGCCGTCGACTACGGCGCCGCGCTGGTCGACAACCCGCGGCGGGCCGTCGTCGCCGTCGTCTCCGACTTCTACGAGGGCGGCGACTCCTACCGTCTGGTGCGCACCGTGCGCGGGCTGGTCGAACAGGGCAGCACCGTGCTCTGTCTGGCCGCGCTGGACGAGGAGGCCGAGCCCGACTACGACCGGGACCTCGCCGGACGGCTCGCGCGGGTCGGCGCGCACGTGGGCGCGATGACGCCGGGCCGGCTCGCGGAGTTCGTCGCCGAGAAGGTGGGCCGGGGAGGGCAGGGCCGATGACGCGTGCCGACCTGCGGGCGCTGACGCCGGAGATCCTGGCCGCACTGGCCAACCGCGGCCTCGTCAAACGTGCCGAGAAGGACCTGGCGGCGGGCTCCGGCGCGGTGGTGACCACGACCGGCGACGGCACCGTGCGCGGAGTCTTCCCGGACGGCGTCGAGACCACCCTGCCCCCGGGCACCGGCCTGGCGGAGGCCGACTGCAGCTGCGGCGCGGCGGGGATGTGCCGCCACCGTGTCGGGCTGGCGCTGGCGTACCAGCGCACCGCCCCGGACGCGTCCGCGGCCCCGGCCGCGCCCGCCGCTCCGGAGACACCGGCGGCCCGGAACCCACACGGCGCCGTGAACCCGCCCGCCGCCCCGCTGATCCCCGCCGCCGGAACCGCGAAGGACGCCCGGAGCACAGAGGACGCCCGGAGCACGGAGGGTGCCCGGAGCGCAGAGGACGCCCGGAGCACGGAGGACACGCGGGACACCGGAGGCGGACGGGACACCCCGGACGGACGGAGCGCGGCAGCGACCACCCCCGGGACCGGCGCCGCGAGGACCGCGGACGCCCCGGGGCCCGTCTCGGCAGGAGACGCCCCGGAGACCGCCTCGGCCGGTGCCGCGCCGGCCTTCGAGGACTGGTCGCCGGGCGAGTTCGACGACGAGGCGCTGGCCGCGGAGCTGGGCCGCCCGGCCCTGGCCGCCGCGCGACGGGCCCGGGCCCGCGGGTACACGGCCCGGCTGCACCGCCCGAGCACCGCCGACCCGGTACCCCGCGTGGAACTGCCCACCTGCACCGTCCGCTTCCCCGTCCCGCACGAGCTGGGCTACGCCCTCACCGACGCGGCGGCCGCTTTGCGCGGCGAGGTCGTGGCCCTGGCGGTCTGGGCGTTCCGGGCGGGAGACGCCGGGGAGACGACACGGGTGACCGTCGGCGCAGGCCCCGGCCCCGGCCCCGGCGAAGACGGGGGCAGGGCCCTGCGCGACGCCGTCGCCCTCGCCGACGAACTCCTGCTGGACGGCGTACGGCACACCGGCCCGGTGTTCGCCGGATCGTTGCGCCGTGCCCGCGAGGCGCTGGGCGCCGCCTCCCAGCACTGGCCCGCCGGGGCGGTGGCCGAGCTGGCGGAGCAGCTCGACGCCTACGCCGCTCGCGGCGCCCGTTACGCGCCGGTGCGCCTGGCCGCCCTGCTCGCCGAGCTGCACGCCCGGCACCGTGCCGCCGGCCGGGACCCGGCCGGTGTGCTGGGCACCAGGGAGGCGCCGGTGACCCCGCTGCGCCGGGTACGACTGGTCGCGCTCGGCTGCCGGATCGGCGGCACCGCCCGGGACCGCACCGCAGAGGTCTACTTCGCGCACGCCGCCGCCGGGACCGCCCTGGTGCTGCGCAAGAGGTGGGAGTCGGCGGACGGGCGGTCCCCCACCGGGCACGAGCTGTCCGCGCGCCGGCTGCTCGGCTCCCCGCTGCTCGCGCTGGCCACGGCGAACGTCGTCAGCGAGCACACCTCGCGCGCCGCCGACCGGACGGTCGCCATCTCCCGGGGCCGGATCGCCGCCACCAGCGTCACCCCGGTCGGTTCGGCGTGGACGGAGCTGCCCGGCACCCTGCTGCTGCGGGACGTCGCCGGTCACCTGCGCGCGCTCGACGAACGGCCGCCGCGGCTGATCCGCCCCCGGGTGGCGGCGGAGTCCGTGCGGGTGGTCGCGGTGGAGGCGGTGGAGTCGGTCGGCTACGACCCCGCCGCGCAGCGCCTGGAGGCGGTCCTGCGCGACCCGGCGGGCAACGAGGTCGTGGTCGCCGCCGAGTACAACCCGCTGTGTCCCGGCGGCCTGGACGCGCTCGCCGCCGCGCTCGCGCATCCGCGGGTCAGCTGCGTGAGCGGCATGCTGTCCCGGGCCGGCGGCCGGCCCCTGCTGGACCCGCTGGCGGTGCTGACCGGCACGGGCGTGGTCGTTCCCGACCTGGCGGCCGGGAACGGCGACGGTGCGCTCGGCACGGCCCCGCCGCGCCCGGCCGACCCGGTCACGGCGGCCCTGGAGGATGGGCTCGCGGCCCTGGCCGACGCGGCCCACCACGGTCTGCGCCGGGCGGCCGGACCCGCCCGTGCCCGCCTCGCCGACAGCGCGGCCCGCCTGCGGCGCACCGGTCTGCACGCCGCGTCCCGGCTGCTGGGCGAAGTGGGCGCGGCGCTCGACGGGCCGGACCCGGCCGCGGCGGGGCCGGTCTGGGTGGACGCGCACATCCGCCTGTCCGTGAGCCTGGAACTGCACCAGGAGGGCCCCGCCGACCCGGCCGGGACCCTCCTGTCCGACACCTCCTGACGGTGTCCTGACGGATCAGAACTCGTCGGCGCCGTTGCGCAGCTCCTCCGTCCAGTAACCGGTCTTGGCGACCGCCTCGTCGACCGCGAGGCCGCCGGCCGGGGCGTGGACGACGACGCTGCCCTCGGCCGGGCCGTCGGCGGCGAAGAGGTTCACGTTGAACTCGGTGACGACCTTGTTGTCCTCGTGCGCGCCGCCGCCTGCGATCCGGACGTTGGCGTACGCCGGGGCGCCGGCCGCCAGGACGACCGGGGTCTGCGGCGCGCTCTTGGCGACGGCCGGGACGTCCTTGGCGGTCTGAATGGGGCCGAAGGCGATCAGCGGGTACCGCAGCAGGGTGCACGAGTGGCCGGAGACGTTCCGGGCGGTCAGCACGACGTGCTCGGTGGGCGTCTCGTCCGCCTTCTGCACCGTGATCCGCACATCGCCGCTGGCGCAGGCGGGGGCGTTCGCGGCGGACTTGCCGGAGCCCGTCGAGCCGCCGGCGGCCTTGCCGCTGCCGCCGCCGGTCGTGGTGCCGCCCTTCTCGGACGCGCTCTGGGCGGCGTTGCCCTTGGCCGTGCCGGTCGTCCCGGACGTGGCGGAGACGTCGCCCGGCGTGTTCGCGACGGTCGCCGCCGCCGGAGCCGCGCCCTCGTCCTTGGCACCGTCCCCGTCGCCGCCGCACGCGGTCAGGCCCAGCGAGAGGGCGGCGACGGCGGCGACGGCCAGGACGGTGTTCTTGCGGTGGTGACGCATGGTGGTACTCCCCCGTAGCGGTGTGAAGCGGTGGTGGTCGGCAGCGGTCCCCCGGTGCCTGACTCAGCTTCCGGTTCCGCGCTGCCGTTCCGCTTACGTCCCGCTAACGCCCCACCACCAGCCGGGACAGCAGCTCCGCCGCCCGCTCCGAACCTTCCGTGAAACCGGCCGCGTCGGCTGCCCGGGTGGCCCGTTCGAACTGGTCCGCGGCCTCGGTGACCCGGCCGAGGCCGGCCAGCGCCTCGCCGCGGGCGATCTGCAACTGCGCCCGGCCAACGGTGGCGTGCGGCGCGACCAGTTCGGTCGCGCGCTGGAGGTGGGTGAGCGCCGCCGCGTACTCCCCGTTGTTCAGGCAGTGCCTGGCCAGGTGCTGGAGGGTCAGCACCTGGGTGTCGGGATGGTCGGTCAGCCCGGCGAGCGACACCGCCCGGGACATCAGCTCCCCGGCCCGCCCGGTCTGCCCCACGGCGTCCAGTACGGCGCCGAGGTTGACGTAGGCGATCGCCTCGCTGATCGCGTCGCCCGCGCGGGCCGCCAGCTCGGGCGCCTGTTCCAGGTGGACCAGGGCCTCGGTGCTGCGGCCCTCCTCGTGCAGGATCCAGCCGAGCAGCGCCCGGGTCCGGGACTGCGCGTCCAGGTCGCCCACGCGTACGGCCGAGTCCAGTCCGGCCTCGAGGAGCGGGGTCCAGCCGTCGCCGACCCGCCACAGCATCAGCGGCCACTGCACCAGCGCGAGCCGCCAGGCCCGGTCGTGCAGGCCGAGGGCCGCGGCCGCGGCGACCGCGCCCTCCAGCGCGGAGCGCTCCGCCTCGTACCAGGCCAGCGCGGCGGCCCGGTCCTCGAACTCCCTGGTCGTCGCGGGCCGCCGGGCGTCGGCGGGCAGCGCGTAGCAGGGCTGGGAGCCCGGTTCGGCCGCCGCGTCGGCCGCGAGTCCCGTGTACAGGTAGTGGTCCAGGAGGCGGCGCAGGCCCTCGGGGTCCGCCTGCGGGGCGAGGTGGCGGGCGTACAGGCGGACCAGGTCGTGCGGTGTCCAGCGGCCGGGCACGGACTCGGTGAGCAGATGGGCGGCGGCCAGCCGGTCCAGGTCGGCGGAGGCCTGTCCCGGGGTGGTGCCGGCGAGCGCGCTCGCCGCGAACCGGTCCAGGTCGGAGCCGGTGTGCAGGCCGAGGGCGCGGAACATCCGGGCGGCGGGCTCGGGCAGTTGCTGCACGGTGAGGTGGAGGGCGGCGGAGACACCGGTGTCCTCGACGTTGAGCAGCGCCAGCCTGCCCTGTTCGTCGGCGAGTTCGTGGACCATCGCGTCGAGTGTCCACTGCGGGCGCTCGGCGAGCCGGGCGGCGGTCACCCGCAGGGCGAGCGGCAGTCCGTCGCACAGTCCGGCGAGCCGTTCGGCCGCCTCGGGTTCGGCCGCGACGCGCTCCTTGCCCAGAACGCTGGCGAGCAGCTCCGCCGAACCGGTCACGGGGAGGTGCCCGAGGGGCACCGGCCGGGCGGCGTCGGTGGCGACGAGCCCGCCGAGCCGGTCCCGGCTGGTGACCAGCGTGGCGCAGTGGTCGCCGCCGGGCAGCAGGGGCCGGACCTGTTCGGAGGAACGGGCGTTGTCGAGGACGACGAGCAGCCGGCGGCCCTGCGTGAGGGTGCGGAACAGCGCGCCCCGCGCGGCCGCGGTCTCCGGGATCCGCTGCGCCGGGACGCCCAGCGCGAGCAGGAACTCCCGCAGCACGGACCCGGTGTCCGGCGCCGGGGTGTCGCTGAAGCCCCGCAGGTCGGCGAAGAGGCGGCCGTCGGGGAAGTCGGCGCGCCGCTGGTACGCCCAGTGCAGGGCGAAGGCGGTCTTGCCGACCCCGGCGGGTCCGGTGATGAGGCAGACGGGCGCCTCCCCGTCGGCGACGGCCCCGCTGAGCGCGGTCAGTTCGGCCTCCCGTCCGGTGAAGCCGCGTGGCGGCCGGGGCAGCAGCTCGGGGACGGGGGACTCGGCGGGCGGCGCCGGCCGGGCGGGCGCGGGAGCGGGTTCGGAGGACCTGAGCAGCGTGGCGTACGCCTCGGTGAGCACGTCACCGGGATCGACGCCGAGTTCGTCGGCGAGCAGCCGCTGCGTGCGGTGGTACCAGTTGATGGCGTCCGACTGCCGCCCCGAACGGCCCAGCGCCAGCATCAACGCGGCGGCCAGGGACTCGCGCAGCGGGTGCGCGACGGCTTCGGTGCGCAGCACGGCCGCGGCCCGGGCGTGCTCGCCGAGCTCCCCGTACGCCTCGGCCAGCGCCTCCACGGAGGCCAGCCGCAGATCCTCCAGGGTGCCGGCCGCCGCCTCCAGCGGTCCGCTGCGCACGGTCCCGGTGAGCGCGGGCCCCTGCCAGCAGGCCAGCGCCTCGCGCAGCATCCGCACGGTGTCGGCGGGGCTGCGCTGCACCCGGGCGAGCCCGACGAGTTCCTCGAAGCGGTGCGCGTCCACCAGGGACTCGGGCAGTTGCAGCTCGTAAGCGGTTCCGTGGGTGACGAGTTCGATGCCGTAGTCCGGCGCACCGTGCCCGGCGAGCAGGGCGCGCAGCCGCGAGACGTGTCCCTGCACGACCGTCTTGAAGTGGACGGGCGGCTCGTCCTCCCACAGCGCCTCGGTCAACCGGTCCACGCTGACCGGGGTGTTGGGCCGCAGCAGCAGCATGGCCAGCAGGCTGGAGCGCTTGGCGGGCCCCAGTGTCACGTCCCCGTTCTCCGTGACGACGGCGACGGATCCGAGCAGCCGGAACTCCACCTCGTACCTCCCCCGATCAGCCTCGCAGTCAGGCACAGAGAATACGCGGAGTGACCAGGTCACCGTCGCGGACCGGGCGGCTCCTGGCCGAAGCGCGACTGCCGTCGGCGGGCCCCTGGCGCGCGTGGCGCCCGCCGGCATCTTCCGGGGCGCCTTGAAGCGGCTTGTGCCTTTCGAGATGAGCCTGGATCTCGACAAGGTCACCCCGCGAAGGAGCGGGCAGGAGTCGGCACCGCGTCCGTGCGGGAACGCGGAAGGGATCCGGCTCGCCAGAGCCCGACCCCTTCCGGCCTGCGCGTATGACTTTTTTGCTAGCGCATGGGTGGTCCTGCGGTCACACGTTGAACCTGAACTCCACCACGTCACCGTCCTGCATGACGTAGTCCTTGCCCTCCATGCGGGCCTTGCCCTTGGCGCGGGCCTCGGCGACCGAGCCGGTCGCGACCAGGTCGTCGAAGGAGATGACCTCGGCCTTGATGAAGCCCTTCTGGAAGTCGGTGTGGATCACGCCGGCGGCCTCGGGGGCGGTGGCGCCCTTCTTGATGGTCCAGGCGCGGGACTCCTTGGGGCCGGCCGTCAGGTAGGTCTGCAGGCCCAGGGTGGCGAAGCCGACGCGGGCGAGGGTGGCCAGGCCCGGCTCCTCGGCGCCCACCGATTCCAGGAGCTCCATGGCGTCCTCCTCGTCCAGCTCGGCGAGGTCCGCCTCCAGCTTGGCGTTGAGGAAGATCGCCTCCGCGGGGGCGACCAGGGCGCGCTGCTCGTTCTTGAAGTCCTCGTCGACCAGTTCGTCCTCGTCGACGTTGAAGACGTAGAGGAACGGCTTGGTGGTGAGCAGGTGCAGGTCGTGCAGCAGCTCGTTGCGCTCGGTGCCCTGGACGATGCCGTGCGCGAAGAGCGTGTCGCCCTTCTCCAGGATCTCCTTGGCCTCCTCGACGGCCTTGACCTTCGGGCCCACGTCCTTCTTGATCCGCGACTCCTTCTGGAGCCGGGGCAGGACCTTCTCGATCGTCTGGAGGTCGGCGAGGATCAGCTCGGTGTTGATCGTCTCGATGTCGTCCTTCGGCGAGACCTTGCCGTCGACGTGCACGACGTTCTCGTCCTTGAAGGCGCGGATGACCTGGCAGATGGCGTCCGACTCGCGGATGTTCGCCAGGAACTTGTTGCCCAGGCCCTCACCCTCGCTGGCGCCGCGCACGATGCCCGCGATGTCGACGAAGTCGACGGTGGCCGGCAGGATCCGCTCCGACTTGAAGATCGAGGCGAGCTTGGCGAGACGACCGTCCGGGACGCCGACGACCCCGACGTTCGGCTCGATCGTGGCGAACGGGTAGTTGGCCGCGAGCACGTCGTTCTTGGTCAGGGCGTTGAACAGGGTCGACTTGCCGACGTTCGGCAGACCGACGATTCCGATCGTGAGCGACACGTTGCGACTTCCCGTACGTGAGGAGACTGGTGGCCAGGCGGCCGATCCACCAGTCTACGGCGTGCGGCGCCGCACCCCGGCGACGGTTCGAACACTTGGCCAAGCTGCGCCCCGCGGCGTGTCAAACGGCCTATTCAACACATAAACAGACCTAGGTTGGTCCTGTGGAGCCACACAGGACGCGACCTCAGCAGCACGGACCGCGACGCGGCAGGCCGCCGGTGCCTCCTCGGGGGACGGAGCCGGAAGTCCGGGGGCGCCCGCCCGCCCCCCGGAGAAGCGGGGGCGGACCCGGGCGGCGGCGCCCGGCGGGCGCGGCGCGGCCACCGGGCGCCGCCGTGCCGGCCGGTGTCATACGACGGCTGCGGGAGCTGCCCAATCCGCGGCTGACCGGGCTCGGGGGCGGGCTGTTCTGCGGTGCGGTGCTGTTCGTGCTGGGCTGCCTGGACGCCCTGCTGCTCGGCGGCTCGCAGACCCTCTACGGCGTGCTGTTCCTGCTGGTGTGCGCGCTGACCGCGGTGTGGGTACGCGAGGGCGACCTGCTGACCGCGCCCGTGGTGGCGCCCATCGGTTTCGCCGTGGGGGTGCTGCCCCTGGCGGAGGGCGACGGGAGCCTCCTCGGGACGCTGACGGGCCTGGTGACCGCCCTCGCCACCCAGGCGCTGTGGCTGTACGGCGGGACGCTGGTCGCGGGAGCGACGGCGCTGGTGCGGCGCGCCGGCCGGCCGCCCGCCCGCCCGGCGGTACGGAACCGCCCGCCGGGCTGAGGCGACGGGCGGTTCCGCCTCCCGGCCGAGCGGTCACGCCTGGGCGCTCTGCGCCGCCCGCATCGCCGCGCCCACGATTCCCGCGTTGTTCTCCAGCTGGGCGGGGACGATCTCCGCCCTGACCCCCTCGATGAGGGGCAGGAACTTGTGGGCCTTGCGGCTGACGCCGCCGCCGATGACGAACAGCTCCGGCGAGAAGAGCATCTCGACGTGCACCAGGTACTTCTGGACGCGGCGGGCCCACTGCTCCCAGGACAGGTCGCGATCGTCCTTGACCTTGCTGGAGGCCCGCTTCTCCGCCTCGTGGCCGTCCAGCTCCAGGTGGCCCAGCTCGGTGTTGGGGACGAGCACGCCGTCGGTGAAGACCGCGCTGCCGATGCCGGTGCCGAAGGTCAGCAGGATCACCGTGCCCCGGCGGTCCCGGCCGGCGCCGAAGTGCATCTCGGCGACGCCCGCCGCGTCCGCGTCGTTCACCACGGTCACCGGCAGACCGCCCAGCCGCTCGCCGAACAGGGCGCGCGCGTCGGTGTCGATCCAGCTCTTGTCGACATTGGCCGCGGTACGGACCGTGGCGCCGTCGGTGACCACGCCCGGGAAGGTCAGCCCCACCGGTCCCGTCCAGCCGAAGTGGTCGACGACCTGCTTGACGCCGTCGGCCACGCCGTCGGGCGTCGCCGGGTGCGGGGTGAGCACCTTGCACCGCTCCTCGGCCAGGTCGCCCCGGTCCAAATCCACGGGCGCGCCCTTGATCCCCGACCCGCCGATGTCCACACCGAAGATCTGCATGGCACCACGTTACGACGTGCGACTGACGGCCATGTGCCGGACCGGGAGCACCGGCTCCTCGCCGGGACGCCGTTCCGGACGGGGACCGCGTTCCGGGTGAGGACGGCGTCCCTGACGGGGCCGGCGGCGGTCACGCCCCGGCCCGGGGCGGGACGGGAACGGCCACGACTGCGGCCCCGTCGCGGCTGCGGCGGTGACGCCTCGCTCGGGACCGGGACGGCCACGGCTCCGGCCCGGCCGCGGCCGGGCGCGCGCGGCACGGGCGGCGCGGGTGGCCTGCCACCCGCGCGTTCGCGGCCGGTGGCGGTCAGCCCTTAGCCGGGCCCGATCCGCCGCGCTCGGCGACCAGTGCCGCCGCCTCCTCGCGCAGGTCCCGGCGCAGCTCCTTCGGCAGGGAGAAGGTGATGGACTCCTCGGCCGCCTTGACGATCTCCACGTCCTCGAAGCCGTGCCGCGTGAGCCACTCGAGCACCTGCTCGACCAGGACGTCCGGCACCGACGCGCCCGAGGTCACGCCGACCGTCGACACGCCCTCCAGCCAGGCCTCGTCGATCTCGTCGGCGAAGTCCACGAGGTAGGCACGGTCCGCGCCCGCGAGCTTGGCGACCTCCACCAGCCGCTTGGAGTTGGAGGAGTTGCGGGAGCCCACCACGATCACCAGTTCTGCCTCGGCGCCCATCTGCTTGACGGCGAGCTGACGGTTCTGCGTGGCGTAGCAGATGTCGTCGCTGGGCGGGGAGAGCAGCTGCGGGAACTTCTCCTTGAGGGCGTCCACCGTCTCCATGGTCTCGTCCACCGACAGCGTGGTCTGCGACAGCCAGACGACCTTCGACGGGTCACGGACCTCGACCTTCGCGACGTCCCCGGGGCCGTCGACGAGCTGGATGTGGTCGGGGGCCTCGCCGGAGGTGCCGATGACCTCCTCGTGGCCCTCGTGCCCGATCAGCAGGATGTCGTAGTCGTCGCCCGCGAACCGGACGGCTTCCTTGTGGACCTTGGTGACCAGCGGGCAGGTGGCGTCGATGGTGGCGAGCCGGCCGCGCGCGGCCTCCTCGTGCACGACGGGCGCCACGCCGTGCGCCGAGAACATCACGATGTTGCCCGGCGGCACCTCCTCCGTCCGCTCGACGAAGACGGCGCCCTTCTTCTCCAGGGTCTGCACGACGTACTTGTTGTGGACGATCTCGTGCCGGACGTACACCGGAGCCCCGTACTGCTCCAGGGCTTTCTCGACGGCGATCACGGCGCGGTCCACACCCGCGCAGTAGCCGCGGGGGGCGGCGAGCAGGACACGGCGGCCAGACGTAGCGGTCATGGCACCCATCGTAAGGCCGCCCGACGGGTCCGAAGATCGTGCCGCCCGGGCGACGACGCGGTCCGGCCGCCCGCCCAACCGGGCCGGGACCGCCCCGCGACGCGCCGGCCGTGCGGTGAAGCCGCTGCCGCCGGGACCCGCCGCGCCCGGTCCCGCCCCGGCCGCGGCCGGAGGGCGGACGCTGTCGGTGGCGGCGGCTACTCTCGCGGACATGGCCATCTCCACGTCCCCCGAAGCTCCCCTGCCCGTCGGCGAGGTCTCACGGCTCATCGGCGGCTGGATCGACCGGCTCGGCGCGGTCTGGGTCGAGGGCCAGATCACGCAGCTGTCGCGGCGGCCGGGCGCGGGCGTGGTCTTCCTGACACTGCGCGATCCGTCGCACAACATCTCCGTCGGGGTGACCTGTTACCGCGAGGTGTTCGACGCCGTCGCCGACGTGGTCGGCGAGGGCGCGCGCGTCGTCGTGCACGCCAAGCCCGAGTGGTACGCCCCGCGCGGGCAGCTGTCGCTGCGGGCCGCCGAGATCAGGCCGGTGGGGGTCGGCGAACTGCTGGCCCGGCTGGAGCAGCTGAAGAAGAACCTGGCCGCCGAGGGGCTGTTCGCGCCCGCGCGGAAGAAGGCCCTGCCCTTCCTGCCGCAGCTGATCGGCCTGGTCTGCGGGCGGGCCTCCGCCGCGGAGCGGGACGTGCTGGAGAACGCCCGGCACCGCTGGCCCGCCGTCCGCTTCGAGGTGCGCAACGTCGCCGTGCAGGGCGTGCACGCCGTCCCGCAGGTCGTACAGGCCGTCAAGGAGCTCGACGGGATCGACGAGGTGGACGTGATCGTCGTGGCGCGCGGCGGCGGCAGTGTCGAGGACCTGCTGCCGTTCTCCGACGAGCAGCTGGTCCGCGCGGTCGCCGCGTGCCGTACCCCCGTGGTCTCCGCGATCGGGCACGAACCGGACACCCCGCTGCTGGACTACGTCGCCGATCTGCGGGCCTCCACCCCCACCGACGCCGCCAAGAAGATCGTCCCGGACGTCGGCGAGGAGTACGAGCGGGTACGGCAGCTGCGCGACCGCGCGCGGCGCTGCGCACGGGCGCAGGTGGAGCGGGAGGAGCGCGGGCTGGCCCACGCGCTCTCACGGCCCTGTATGGAGGATCCGCACCGGATGATCGACGAGCGCGCGGACCACGTCGCCGCGCTCCTCGACCGGAGCCGGCGCACCCTGCGGCACCTGCTGGACCGCGCCGACTCCGAGCTGGCGCACACGCACGCCCGAGTGGTCGCCCTCTCGCCCGCCGCGACGCTGCGGCGCGGGTACGCGGTCCTTCAGCGGGCCGACGGCCATGTGGTCCGCGACCCCGCCGAGGTGGCGGCCGACGAGGCGCTGCGGGCGCGGGTGGCCGGGGGCGAGTTCACGGTTCGGGTCGACACATAGGGTGGGCGGATGACAAGCAAGGCAGCACCGGCCGAGGAGACGCTCGGCTACGAGCAGGCACGCGACGAGCTGATCGAGGTCGTCCGGCGTCTGGAGGCGGGCGGCACCAGCCTGGAGGAGTCCCTGGCCCTGTGGGAGCGGGGCGAGGAGCTGGCCAAGGTGTGCCGGCGGTGGCTGGAGGGCGCCCGCGCCCGGCTGGACGCGGCGCTCGCCGAGGAGGCGGCCCAGGACGAGGACGACCGGTAGGGCCCGCCCGCCCGCGGCTGCCGGTCCCTCTCGGGAGGGCTCAGGACTCCCTTTTCAGCTGAAGCGCCTGCGCCATCGAAGTCAGCCGGTCGAAGCCGGCCGTGCCGGCCACCACCGTCGTCGAGCCCTTGGCGTCCTCGTGCACGAGGGCGTCGTAGCGGCCGCCGGTGTACCGCGTCCAGGTGCGGCCGCCGATCTCCTGGGTCACCTTGGTGGCATGGCCGCCCTGGCTGGCGTCGGCGATGAAGTCCTTGCGCTTCTGGGTCGACTGCTCGACCGCCACGTACTGGCCCTCGGGATCCTGGAAACCCAGGTGCCACAGGTCGCCCTGGTCGGCCCGGTAGCGGACCGAGGTGGCCTTCCAGCCGTCGGGCAGCCCCTCGGGCGCGGCCACCGGGTACGAGGCCGCGCGGCGTGCCGTGAGCAGTTCGACGCGGTAGTCGACCGCCTTCACGTCGGGAGCGCGATCGTCGTGCGGGACGAAGAGGTAGACGACCCCCGCCGCCAACACGGTCACGCCCAGGGAGGCGACGACGCCCCGGACTGTCTTCTGCTTGCGGTTCGAACCTGCCACGCTTCCTATCGTCGCAGGTGTCCGGCCCGCTCATCCGTGGGGTCCCCTGCTCATTTTGTCTGCCCGGCGATAGAGTCGGGGTCAGAACCCTCATCCGGCCGTCGTCGTATCAGAAAGGTGCGCTCCGATGACCGAGCATCATCATCTGCCGTCCGAGCTGGAAGTCCCCGAAGAGGCTCCCGACCGCAACATCGCCCTGGAACTCGTCCGGGTCACCGAGGCCGCCGCGATGGCCGCGGGCCGCTGGGTCGGGCGCGGTGACAAGAACGGCGCCGACGGCGCCGCGGTCCGTGCCATGCGCACCCTCGTCTCCACCGTCTCGATGAACGGCGTCGTCGTCATCGGTGAGGGCGAGAAGGACGAGGCCCCGATGCTCTTCAACGGAGAGCGCGTGGGCGACGGGACCGGGCCGGAGGTCGACATCGCCGTCGACCCGATCGACGGCACCACCCTGACCGCCAAGGGCATGCCGAACGCGATCGCCGTGCTGGCCGCCGCCGAGCGTGGCGCGATGTTCGACCCGTCCGCCGTGTTCTACATGGACAAGCTGGTCACCGGGCCGGACGCGGCCGACTTCGTGGACATCGACGCGCCGGTGTCGGTGAACATCAAGCGGGTGGCCAAGGCCAAGCGGGCCACGCCCGAGGACGTCACGGTCGTCATCCTGGACCGCCCCCGGCACGAGGGCGTCATCAAGGAGATCCGGGAGACCGGCGCCCGGATCAAGCTGATCTCCGACGGCGACGTGGCCGGTTCGATCCTGGCGCTGCGCGACGGCACCGGGGTCGACATGCTGCTCGGCATCGGCGGCACGCCCGAGGGCATCATCTCGGCCTGCGCCGTGAAGTGCCTGGGCGGCACCATCCAGGGCAAGCTGTGGCCCAAGGACGACGAGGAGCGGCAGCGGGCGGTCGACGCCGGGCACGACCTCGACCGCGTGCTGACCACGGACGACCTGGTCTCCGGCGAGAACGTCTTCTTCGTGGCCACCGGCATCACCGACGGCGAGCTGCTGCGCGGTGTGCGCTACCGCTCGGAGACGGCGATCACCGACTCCATCGTCATGCGGTCCAAGTCCGGCACGGTCCGCCGGATCGACTCCGAGCACCGGCTGAGCAAGCTGCGCGCGTACAGCGCGATCGACTTCGACCGGGCGAAGTAGCGGACCGCCCGCCCCGATCACGCCGGTCCCGTGGGCCGGTCACGGCGATGGGGCGCCCCCGGTGCGGCGGGGCGCCCCATTCGCGCGAGCGGGACAGCGGGCGTGGAGAAACGGCCCACGAGGAGAAGCACCGGTGGGCGCGGGGGCCTCACCTCCTCCAGCGCGGCCGGACGTCCCGGTAGGGCACGTGCGGCGCTGCGACGGGAAAGGCCCACCGGATCGCGGCGTCCGGCACGGCGCTCCTCCGGCCTTCGGCCCGGGGAGCCCGCCACCGCGTCGTCGCATCACCCGGGTACGCCAGCGCGCGGGCGATCAGCACGCGGGGCGGTGCGCCGCCCCGCGTCGCACCGCGCCGGGCCTCGCGAGCTCCTCGGCGGACCTCTCCGGTCGCGGCACCGGCTAGCCCGCTATCCGGCCCGTCGTGCGCGCGGTCTTCTTCAGCTCCATCTCACGGCGGCGGCGGCGGGCCAGGACGACACGGCGCTCGGCCGCGGTCAGCCCGCCCCAGACGCCGTACGGCTCGGGTTGCAGCAGCGCGTGTTCGCGGCACTCGACCATCACCGGGCAGCGCGCACAGACCCGCTTGGCCGCCTCCTCGCGCGAGAGCCGGGCGGCGGTGGGCTCCTTGGAGGGCGCGAAGAACAGGCCGGCCTCGTCGCGCCGGCACACCGCCTCGGTGTGCCAGGGTGCGTCTTGGTCCCTGTCTCGCTCCGGCTCCCGCTGGGCCGGTACGGCAGCGACCTGCAGGGACGAATGCGGCGGTTGCAGCACGGTCTTCTCCTGACGACGGCTTCGCGAGCTGGAGGATGCCGCGAGGATGGGCCCCGCGTGAAGCCACGGCGCCCTCCAAGAGACGATGCAGCAAGCCCTACCCGCTGTACGCGCGCCTATGCACTGAGTTCCCGACCGTACGGTTGGTCAGAGGTGCTTGCGCAACCGCTTGTCGACCTTGCGCTGCACCCGGTCGAGGATGTCCGCGACGAGCTTTCCCCGCTTGGGCCGCGCCTCGACGTTGCCGAGGACGGCCCAGCCGTCGACGTAGACCACGGGCGCGTCGGGTTCGGTTGAATCCAGCGGCTGCACCTCGAAGTTGCCGAGGACGCCCCCGCCGGCGCCGCGCAGCGAGACGTTCTCCGGCACGCGGATCTGGATGTCGCCGAAGACCGAGACCGCCTTGATCACGACCTGCTGGTACTCGAAGATCGCCTCGCTGAGGTCTATCTCGATGCTGCCGAAGACCGAGTAGGCGTGCAGCCGGCGGCCGGCGCGCCAGCGGCCCCTGCGCATGGCGGCGCTGAACACCGCCACCACGTTCTCGTCGGCGTGAGGGGGTATCGCCCCGTCCGCCGGACGGTTCGGCACGGAGGTGTAGGCCGGGGCCGTGCGGCCCTGGTGGGCGGCGGGCAGGTCCTGGATGAAGACCTCCAGCTCGCCGACCGTCTTGGCGCTCAGCACCCCCTCGACGCGCTCGGCGTGCTCGTCGGCGGTCAGGCGGCCCTCGGCGAGGGCTTCGCGGAGGATGTCGGCGATGCGGTCACGGTCGGCGTCCGAGGCGCGCAGCTCGGCGACCGGGGCGGAGGCCGCCGCCGTACGCGGTTCGGTCTGCTTGTGAAGGTCCACGGCAGCAGCGTACCGAAACGCGATAGATCGCGACTACCCTTCGTCGCGCCCTGTGGAGAACCGTCACGGCCGCTCGTGGGCGAGGGAACTGAGCGGGACCTCACAGGCCCGCCGCCGACGGCAGGTTCTACGCTGGTGGGCGCCCGCCGGCGTCGGCGGGCAGCCGTCTGCCGAGTGAGGAATGGGCGAAGATGCCTGAGTTCGCGTACACCGATCTGCTCCCCATGGGTGAGGACACGACCCCGTACCGGCTGGTGACGTCCGAGGGCGTCTCCGCCGTCGAGGGGCCTGACGGGCGTACGTTCCTCAAGGTCGAGCCGGAGGCGCTGCGCAAGCTGGCCGAGGAGGCCGTCCACGACATCCAGCACTACCTGCGCCCGGCCCACCTCGCCCAGCTCCGCCGCATCATCGACGACCCCGAGGCGAGCTCGAACGACAAGTTCGTCGCCCTGGACCTGCTGAAGAACGCCAACATCGCCGCCGCCGGCGTGCTGCCCATGTGCCAGGACACCGGTACGGCCATCGTCATGGGCAAGCGCGGGCAGAACGTCCTCACCGAGGGCGAGGACGAGAAGGCCCTCTCCCGCGGCGTCTACGACGCCTACACCAAGCTGAACCTGCGCTACTCGCAGATGGCCCCGCTCACCATGTGGGAGGAGAAGAACACCGGCTCCAACCTCCCCGCCCAGATCGAGCTGTACGCCACCGACGGCGGCGCCTACAAGTTCCTGTTCATGGCCAAGGGCGGCGGCAGCGCCAACAAGTCGTTCCTGTACCAGGAGACGAAGGCCGTCCTGAACGAGGCCTCCATGATGAAGTTCCTGGAGGAGAAGATCCGCTCGCTGGGCACGGCCGCCTGCCCGCCGTACCACCTGGCGATCGTGGTCGGCGGCACCTCCGCCGAGTTCGCCCTGAAGACCGCGAAGTACGCCTCCGCGCACTACCTGGACGAGCTGCCGGCCGAGGGCTCGCCGCTCGGCCACGGCTTCCGGGACAAGGAGCTGGAGGAGAAGGTCTTCGAGCTGACCCAGAGGATCGGCATCGGCGCCCAGTTCGGCGGCAAGTACTTCTGCCACGACGTGCGCGTGGTCCGCCTGCCCCGGCACGGCGCGTCCTGCCCGGTCGCGATCGCGGTGTCCTGCTCGGCGGACCGCCAGGCGGTCGCCAAGATCACCGCCGAGGGCGTCTTCCTGGAGCAGCTGGAGACGGACCCGGCGCGCTTCCTGCCGGAGACCACCGACGAGCACCTGGAGCAGGACGGCGACGTCGTCGAGATCGACCTGAACCAGCCGATGGAGTCGATCCTCGCCGAGCTGACCAAGTACCCGGTCAAGACCCGCCTGTCCCTGACCGGACCGCTGGTCGTGGCCCGCGACATCGCGCACGCCAAGATCAAGGAGCGTCTGGACGCCGGCGAGGGCATGCCGCAGTACCTCAAGGACCACCCGGTCTACTACGCCGGCCCGGCCAAGACCCCCGCGGGCTACGCCTCCGGCTCCTTCGGCCCGACCACGGCCGGCCGCATGGACTCCTACGTCGAGCAGTTCCAGGCCGCGGGCGGCTCCAAGGTGATGCTGGCCAAGGGCAACCGCAGCAAGCAGGTCACGGACGCGTGCGACGCCCACGGCGGCTTCTACCTGGGCTCCATCGGCGGCCCGGCGGCCCGCCTCGCCCAGGACTGCATCAAGAAGGTCGAGGTCCTGGAGTACGAGGAGCTCGGCATGGAGGCCGTCTGGAAGATCGAGGTGGAGGACTTCCCGGCCTTCATCGTCGTCGACGACAAGGGCAACGACTTCTTCACCGACCCGGCCCCGCAGCCGACGTTCACGTCGATCCCGGTGCGGGGCCCGGGGCTGGCGTAGCGCCCCGGGTGCGGCGGGGGCGGGTCCCCGCCCCCGCCGCGTCTTCCCTGAACCGTCCCCGGCGGGCGCCGCGGCGTCCGGACGTCGGCCCCGCGGCGCCCGGGCGGAGCCCCTCGGGCGGACGGGCGCGGGCGGCGGTGACCACGGCCCCGGTCACCGCAACCACCGCGAGCCCGCCCCCCGTTCGGCCCATACCCGGAACATCCGCGCAGGTTCACGCGCTGTACCGGGTATGAGCGACGAATACCGCATCGAGCACGACTCCATGGGCGAAGTGAGGGTCCCCGCCGACGCCAAGTGGCGTGCCCAGACCCAGCGCGCCGTGGAGAACTTCCCCGTCTCCGGGCAGCGGATCGAGCGCGCGCACATCGAGGCGCTGGCCCGGATCAAGGGCGCCGCCGCGAAGGTCAACGCGGAGCTCGGCGTACTCGACGAGGACGTGGCCCGGGCGATCCAGGACGCGGCGGCGGAGGTCGCCGAGGGCAGGTGGGACGCGCACTTCCCGGTCGACGTGTTCCAGACCGGCTCCGGGACGTCGTCGAACATGAACACCAACGAGGTCGTCGCCACCCTCGCGAGCGAGCGCCTGGGACGGGACGTGCACCCGAACGACCACGTCAACGCCTCCCAGTCCTCCAACGACGTCTTCCCGTCCTCCATCCACATCGCCGCCACCGCCGCCGTCACCAGGGACCTGATCCCCGCCCTCGACCACCTGGCCGGGACACTCGCCCGCAAGGCCGAGGAGTTCGGGGACGTGGTGAAGTCCGGGCGGACGCACCTGATGGACGCCACGCCCGTCACCCTGGGCCAGGAGTTCGGCGGGTACGCGGCCCAGGTGCGGCACGGCGTCGAGCGGCTGAACGCCTCCCTGCCCAGGCTCGCCGAACTACCGCTGGGCGGCACCGCCGTGGGCACCGGCATCAACACCCCGCCCGGATTCTCCGCCGCCGTCATCGAGGAGGTGGCCCGCGTCACCGGGCTGCCGCTCACCGAGGCCCGCGACCACTTCGAGGCGCAGGGCGCGCGGGACGGCATCGTCGAGACCAGCGGGCAGCTGCGGACCATCGCCGTCGGACTGACGAAGATCGCCAACGATCTGCGCTGGATGTCCTCCGGGCCCCGTACCGGACTCGCCGAGATCTCCCTGCCCGACCTGCAGCCGGGGTCGTCGATCATGCCGGGCAAGGTCAACCCGGTGATCCCCGAGGCGGTGCTCATGGTCGCCGCCCAGGTGATCGGCAACGACGCCACCGTCGCCACCGCGGGCGCCGCCGGCAACTTCGAACTCAACGTGATGCTGCCGGTCATCGCCAAGAACGTCCTGGAGTCGATCCGGCTGCTCGCCAACGTCTCCCGGCTGCTCGCCGACCGGACCGTCGACGGGATCGTCGCCCACCGCGAGCGGGCCCGCGAGTACGCCGAGTCCTCGCCGTCGGTCGTCACCCCGCTCAACAAGTACATCGGGTACGAGGAGGCCGCGAAGGTCGCCAAGAAGGCGCTCGCCGAACAGAAGACGATCCGTCAGGTCGTGCTGGAGAGCGGCTACGTCGAGCGCGGCGACCTCACGGCGGAGCAACTGGACGAGGCGCTGGACGTCCTGCGGATGACCCGCCCGTGACCGGTGCTCCCCGGGCGTGAACCGTGACGCCCACCGCAGCGCGGTGTGCCCATGACACCTAGTATCTGCGCATGGCAGACGACGGAGCGGTGCGACGCGTGAGGACGGGCGGTGCGACGGCCCGCTGGGCTCCCGGGAGCCGGATACTGTGGCGGTACCGGGAGAACGGCGGCTCCGGCTTCCACATCGCCCGCCCCGTGACCGTCGTACGCGACGACGCGGAGCTGCTCGTGGTGTGGCTGGCGCCCGGCACGGAGTGCGTGCGGCCCGTGCTCGCCGACGGCACACCGGTGCACCTCGAACCGCTCGCCTCGCGCTACACCAAGCCGCGCGCCGTGCGGCGCGACCACTGGTTCGGCACCGGTGTGCTGAAGCTGGCGAGGCCGGGCGAACCGTGGTCGGTGTGGCTGTTCTGGGAGCCGGGCTGGCGGTTCAAGAACTGGTACGTGAACCTGGAGGAGCCGCTGGCCCGCTGGGCGGGCGGCGTGGACTCCGTGGACCACTTCCTGGACATCACCGTGCAGCCGGACCGCAGTTGGGCCTGGCAGGACGAGGACGAGTTCGCTCAGGCGCAGCGGGACGGGCTGATGGACGCCGCCCAGGCCGAGCGGGTGCGGGCGGCGGGCCGGTCGGCGGTGGAGGTGGTCCGCGCATGGGGGCCGCCGTTCTCGGAGGACTGGCAGCACTGGCGCCCGGACCCCTCCTGGGCGGTACCGTCACTGCCGGAGGACTGGGACCGTACGCCCGCGCACGTGTCCTCATGAGACCCTTGATGCGCCCCTGGGCGGGAAACGTAGGATCGTCCTCCGCAAGGGCGCAGGGAGGCGCGACGCAGGGGCAACTCCCGGCGCACGTACCGAGTCTGACCGGACGTCACCGAGGGGCGGCAGGACGTGAGCGAGGGGGACGAGGGCACCACCCGTGCGGGCCGCGCAGGACCCGCCGGTGACACAGGCACAGCCTCTGACCACGCCGGAAATCCGTTCCTGGGGCACGTATTCCGGGTATCGGGTCTTCGGCGGGACCAACTGCGCGCCCGGCGCGCAGCCCCGGACGGATGGATTCGACACGCGTGACGGAGCAGCCGACCTCCTTCGAACGCCCCCAGCAGGGCGCCGACCCCGCGGACGCCCGCGGGGCACTCCTGCGTACCCCGGAGCCGCCGCAGGCGTTACCGCTTCAGCCCCGCCCGGACGGCGCCTCCCCGTGCCCGGTCCCGGCCCAGAGCGCGGTCGGCGAGCCGCCGCGGGCGACCGGGACCGACGAACCGCGCGCGGGCGAGGCGGGTCCCGCGGCCGGGTACGAGCACGCTCAGCCCATGGCCGCCGAGCCAGACCCGCACCGTCCGCGCCCGGTGCCGGAGGGCATCCCGGCCCAGCCCGACCCGGGCAGCCGGACCACCGGCGCCGCGGGAGCGGCCGGGGTGAGCCGGCCGCCGGGCGCGCCCGGCGGAACCGAGCGGCGCGGCCCCGGCGGCCAGGAGCGGCGGACCGGCCAGACGCTGCCGCCCGGACGGCCGCTGCCGATGCGGCGGGACGGTGACCGGCTGCGGTTCGTCGGCGCGGCGACCCGCCGCATCGCCCGCGGGATGGATCTCGACGAGATCGTCATGGGGCTGTGCCGGGCGACCGTGCCGACCTTCTCCGACGCGATCCTCGTCTATCTGCGCGAGCCGCTTCCCGTGGGCGACGAGCGGCCCGTGGGCCCGCTCGTGCTCCGGCTGCGCCGCACCGACCGGATACCGGCGGAGCGCGACCCGGAGGTCGGGTTCATGCCCGCGCCGGCGCCCGAGCAGCCGGCCGAACTGTCCGTGGTCACCAACGAGCTGTGCGAGGTGCAGCCCGGCAGCGCGCTCGGCGAGGTGCTGCGCGGCGTACGGCCGGTGTTCACCGACGCCCCGCCCGCCCGGGCCGCGCTGACCGAGCTCCTCGGTGACGGTTCCGAGTTGGCCGTACCGAGCGGGCAGCGCGCCATTCTCGCCCCGCTGCGCGGCCGGCGCCGGGTGATCGGCGCCGCGCTCTTCCTGCGCCGTCCGGAGCGCCTGGCGTTCGAGGCCGACGACCTGCTGGTGGCCGCCCAGCTCGCCACCCACAGTGCCCTCGGCATCGACAAGGCGATGCTGTACGGCCGTGAGGCGTACATCGCCGACGAGCTGCAGCGCACCATGCTGCCCGAGACCCTGCCCCGTCCCACGGGCGTGCGGCTGGCCTCCCGCTATCTGCCCGCCGCGGAGACCGCGCGGGTGGGCGGCGACTGGTACGACGCGATCCCGCTGCCCGGCAGCCGGGTCGCCCTGGTCGTCGGCGACGTGATGGGCCACTCCATGACCTCGGCGGCGATCATGGGCCAGCTGCGCACCACCGCGCAGACCCTCGCCGGGCTGGACCTGCCGCCCCAGGAGGTGCTGCACCACCTGGACGAGCAGGCGCAGCGGCTGGGCACCGACCGCATGGCGACCTGTCTGTACGCCGTCTACGACCCCGTCGCGCACCGCATCACCATCGCCAACGCCGGCCACCCGCCGCCCGTCCTGCTGCACCTGGGCGGCCGGGCCGAGGTGCTGCGGGTGCCGCCGGGGGCCCCGATCGGCGTCGGCGGCGTGGACTTCGAGGCGGTGGAACTGGACGCGCCGGCCGGCGGCACGCTGCTCCTCTACACCGACGGTCTGGTCGAGTCCCGGCTGCGCGACGTGTGGACCGGCATAGAGCAGCTGCGCGAGAAACTGGCGGCGACCGCGCAGCTCACCGGCCCCGACCATCCGCCGCCGCTGGAAGCCCTGTGCGACGAGGTGCTCGACATGCTCGGCCCGGGCGACCGGGACGACGACATCGCGCTGCTCGCCGCCCGCTTCGACGGGATCGCGCCGAGCGACGTGGCGTACTGGTTCCTGGACCCGGAGGACTCCGCACCCGGCCGGGCCCGCCGGCTGGCCCGCCGGGCGCTGGCCCGCTGGGGTCTGGAGGAGCTCACCGACTCGGTGGAGCTGCTGGTCAGCGAGGTCGTCACCAACGCCGTGCGGTACGCCTCCCGTCCGGTGACGCTGCGGCTGCTGCGCACGGACGTGCTGCGCTGCGAGGTCGGCGACGACGTGCCGCAACTGCCGCGCCTGCGCCAGGCCCGCGCCGACGACGAGGGCGGCCGGGGACTGTACCTGGTGAACCGGCTGGCCCGCCGCTGGGGCGCGACCCGGCTGAGCACCGGCAAGGTGGTCTGGTTCGAGCTGCACCGGGGCTGACCCGCGTCCGGCCCGGCCCGGGTGACGCACCCGGCCGGGCGAGTCCGGAACGACACGAGCCCGGGTACGACGCGGGTTCGCGTCGTACCCGGGCTCGTGTCGTGCTCCGGGCGGCGGGGCGGGTCGTGCGGCGTGCCGGCGCTCAGCCGGCGGCGCCCCCTCGTTTGGGCTCAGGCCCGGACGCCGTCCGTCCGGACCGGACCCTGTCGGCCTGGGAGCCGCCCCTGCGGTCCGGCTTCCCCCGGACCGCAGGTGACGCACAGGCACCCGGGAGCCCGGCGCGTCACTGGGCGTGCTGCCTGCCGGTCAGCTGCGGCCGGTCGTTCAGCTGCTGGCCGCCGCCCGGATCGAGCGGGTCGTCACCGGTGGCGCTGCCCGAGGGATCCGGCGTGAACGGCGGCGACTGGCTGGGCGGCGCCTGCGACGTGCTCTGGCTGGGCGGCGGGCTGCTCGGCGTCCGGCTGGGCGGCGGGCTGCTCGGCGTCTCGGACGTCGACGGCGGCGGGCTGCTGGGTGTCTGGGAGGCCGACTGAGTCGGCGGCGCGCTGATGGTCGGGCTGTTGGTCGGCTGGACGGCGGCGCCCTGCTTGGTGTCCAGGTCGAACTTGCTGGTGCCGTCCATCACTCCGAAGGTGTACGCCGCCCAGATCTGCGCGGGGTAGCCACCGCCGTTGATGCGGCCGGAGCCCGGGATGAGACCCGTGGCGCCGCTCAGCGTGGTGTGCGCGCCGCTCTTGGAGTCCTCGCCGAACAGGCCGACGGAGGTGACGAGCTTCGGTGTGTAGCCGGTGAACCAGGCCGACTTGTTCTCGTCGGAGGTTCCCGTCTTGCCCGCGACCTGCTGGCCGTCGCGCAGCGGGTTGTCCCGCACCGAGGTCTTGGCCGTTCCGTCGTCGACCACGCCGGTCAGCACCGAGGTGACGGTGTCGGCGGCCTCGCGCGTGATGACCTGGCCGCCGATCGGGTCGGGCATCGTGACCTCGCGGCTCTTCTGCTCGGCCTTGGCGACGATGGTCGGGGTGACCTTCTTGCCGTGGTTGTCGAGGGTGGCGTAGATCCCGGCCATCTCCAGCGGGCTCGCGCCCATGGAACCCAGGGTCTGCGCGGGGACCGCCTGCATGCCCTTGGTGTCCATGCCGAGCCGGTTCGCGACGGACATCACCTTCTGCATGCCCACGTCGATGCCCATCTGGGCGAAGACGGAGTTCACGGACTGGTTCATCGCCGTCTGGACGGTGATGGGACCGTAGTCGTGGTCGTCCTCGTTGGGCGGACCGAAGCCGACCTTGGTGCCGTGGTCGACGGCCTGCCGGCCGCTGGTGCCGTCGTAGATGGTGTTGGCGGTGATCGGCTGGCCTTCCTGGGTCTCGGCGTCGCCGTCGACGGCCGCGGCGAGGATCACCGGCTTGAAGGTGGAGGCGGGCTGGTAGTCCCGCCGGGTGGCGTTGTTGTAGTAGTGCTTGAAGTAGTCCACGCCGCCGTACAGGGCGACGACCTTGCCCGTCTTCGGGTCGACGGAGACGGCGCCGGCCTGGACGTTCCCGTCGACCTTGCGCTTCTTCGCGTCCAGCTTGCCGGTCAGCTGCTCCTTGACCGCCTTCTCCAGCGCGGCCTGCTTCTTCCGGTCGATGTTCAGGGTGATGGTCCAGCCCTGGTCCTCGACCGCCCGCTCCGCCTCGGAGGGGGTGAGGTCCTGCTCCTTGATGAGCTGCTGTTCGAGCTGCTTGTTGGCGAGGGCGATCAGGTAGCCCTTCTGGCCCTCCTGCCCGGGGGTGGGCCTGGGGGCCTTGGGCACCGGGAACGTCATGGTCTGCCGCTTGCCGGCGTCCAGCCAGTGCTGCTCGACCATCTTGTCCAGCACGTAGTTCCAGCGGTTCTTGGCCAGCCGCTTGCCGGCCTCGCTGGCGGCCGCCCAGTCGTACTGGCTCGGCGCCTGCATCAGGGCGGCGAGGTAGGCGCCCTGCTCGACCGTCAGGTCCTGGGCGTCGACGCGGTAGTAGGCCTGCGCGGCGGCCTGGATGCCGTACGCGCCGCGGCCGTAGTAGCTGGTGTTGATGTAGCCCGCGAGGATCTCGTCCTTGGACTTCTTCTGGTCCACCTTCAGCGAGATGACCAGTTCCTTCAGCTTGCGCGAGACGGTCTGGTCCTGGTTGAGGTAGAAGTTCTTGACGTACTGCTGGGTGATCGTCGAGCCGCCCTGGGTGCCCTTGCCGGTCACCGTGTTGAGCAGACCGCGGGCCGTGCCCCTCAGGTCGATGCCCGAGTCGTGGTAGAAGGTCTTGTTCTCGGCGGCGACGAAGCAGTGCTGGACGTCCTTGGGCACCTTGTCCAGGGCCACGCTCTCCCGGTTGACCTTGCCGTCACGGGCCAGGATCGTGCCGTCGCTGTACTTGTAGACGTTGCTCTGACGCTGCGCGTCGGCGTTGCCCTCGGGTATGTCCACCATCATGTAGAGCACGATGAAGGCGCCGATGCCGAGCAGGCAGAGGCCGAAGAACGTGCCGAGGATCTTCTTCCAGGTGAACAGCCGGCGTATCCGGCCCTTGTCCGCCTTCCCCGCTCTGCCGGACCGGCCCGCCGCCCGGCGGGCCGCCGCCCGGCCGCCCGGGGCCGCGCCCCCGACGCCGGCCGCCGGCGTCCCGGACGAGCTCCTGGGCGCGGCGCGGCGGCCACCGCGCTGTCGCGCTCGTCTCTCTTCCGCTCGTCCCATGCGTCCGTCCGCTCCGCTTCCGTCTCGGCTGTCACTCACGTACGTGCAGGTCAGCTCAGAAAGCTAACACCGCCCTCTGTGACAAAGGCCCCGCGATCCGCCCTTTTTCGGACGTGACAATGAGCACCCGCCCCGAAGGAACCGACGCTCCAAACACGCCGAGGGTTGCCAAGGATGCAAAAAGTGTTATCACTTAGCTAGAGGAAAGCTAGTGGCCGCACACCGGGCCACGGTCGATACGTACGCATGCGTACGGGAACGGGGGATCCCCATGTCCGAACAGGGCGCCGCACCCACCACCGGCGGGCCGGACGCGCACGGCGGGCCCGGGACGCCCGACCTGCCCGACATGCCCTCCCCGCAGGTCCGGGAGGTCCCGGCGCACAGCATCAAGGGCGGCCTCGCGCTGCTCCTCGGACTGCTCGGGCTGCTGGCCGCGGTGGCGCTGGTCGTGGGCGGGGCCACCCTCACCGACACCGGCGCCAAGGCCGCGCTGATCGCCGTCGGTGTCGTGGTCGGCGTCGCCGCGCTGCTCGCCATGTGCGGGCTGAACATGGTCGCGCCGGGCGAGGCGCGGGTCGTCCAGCTCTTCGGGCGCTACCGGGGCACCATCCGCGAGGACGGCCTGCGCTGGGTGAACCCGCTGACCTCCCGGGAGAAGATCTCCACCCGGGTCCGCAACCACGAGACCGCCGTCCTGAAGGTCAACGACGCCTACGGCAACCCGATAGAACTGGCCGCGGTCGTGGTGTGGAAGGTGCGGGACACCGCCCAGGCGTCCTTCGAGGTGGACAACTACCTGGAGTTCGTCGCCACCCAGACCGAGGCGGCCGTACGGCACATCGCCATCGAGTACCCCTACGACGCCCACGACGAGGACGGACTGTCGCTGCGCGGCAACGCCGAGGAGATCACCGAGAAGCTCGCCGCCGAACTGCACGCGCGCGTGGCGGCGGCCGGGGTGCAGATCGTCGAGTCGCGGTTCACCCACCTCGCATACGCTCCCGAGATCGCCTCGGCGATGCTCCAGCGGCAGCAGGCGGGCGCGGTCGTCGCGGCGCGGCGGGAGATCGTGGACGGAGCCGTCGGCATGGTGGAGGCGGCGCTCGCCCGGATCGCCGAGCGGGACATCGTGGAACTCGACGACGAACGGAAGGCGGCGATGGTGTCGAATCTGATGGTGGTGCTGTGCGGGGACCGGGCGCCGCAGCCGGTGCTGAACACCGGGACGCTCTACCAGTGACCGAGTCTTCGGAGACCCCGAAGCGCCGGCCGCAGCAGCGCAAGCAGGTGCTGCTGCGGCTGGACCCGTCGGTGTACGACGCGCTGGCGCGCTGGGCGTCGGACGAGCTGCGCTCGGCCAACGCCCAGATCGAGTTCCTGCTGCGCCGCGCGCTGGCGGAGGCCGGCCGGCTCCCGGGCGAGACGGGCCCGCTCCCCCGGCGCGGGCGCCCGCCGGGCAGCCCGCCGCCCCCCAGGCCCCAGTAGCCCGCGGCCCCCGGAGCGCGCGAGCGCTGGATCCGCGCCACGGCACGGCGGCGCGGCCGCAGGCGGCCGCGGCACGGGTCCCGCACTCGCCCCGCCCCTGTAGCGGAACGGTGACAAACAGCCCTCACCTGCGGGGACGTGCCCCGCACCACCGACTGCACACTGGGCGTATACACCGCACGTATACACACTGTGTAGAGTCTTCCCATGTCCATCGGTCACACCCTCCTGGGACTCCTGGAGTCCGGGCCGCGTCACGGCTACGACCTGAAGCGGGCCTTCGACGAGAAGTTCGGTCACGACCGGCCGCTGCACTACGGCCAGGTCTACTCGACCATGTCCCGCCTGCTGAAGAACGGCCTCGTCGAGGTCGACGGGATCGAGGCCGGCGGCGGCCCCGAGCGCAAGCGCTACGCGATCACCGAGGCCGGCATCACCGACGTGCAGCGCTGGCTGGCCACGCCGGAGAAGCCCGAGCCGTATCTGCAGTCGACGCTCTACACCAAGGTCGTCCTCGCACTGCTGACCCACCGCGACGCCGCCGACATCCTCGACACCCAGCGCTCCGAGCACCTGCGCAGCATGCGGATCCTCACCGACCGCAAACGCAAGGGCGACCTGGCGGACCAGCTCATCTGCGACCACGCCCTGTTCCACCTGGAGGCCGACCTGCGGTGGCTCGAACTCACCGCGGCGCGCCTCGACAGACTCCGAGAGGCGGTGACCCGGCGATGACTCCTCCTCCCGGCTCCCTGCTGGCCGCCGAGAACCTGTGCAAGGCCTACGGCCCGACCCTCGCGCTGGACGGCGCCGGGTTCTCCATCCACCCCGGCGAGGTCGTCGCCGTGATGGGGCCCTCCGGCTCCGGCAAATCGACCCTGCTGCACTGCCTCGCCGGGATCGTCACCCCGGACTCGGGGTCGATCACCTACGACGGCCGCGAACTGTCCACCATGTCCGACGCGCAGCGCAGTGCGCTCAGGCGCTCGGAGTTCGGTTTCGTCTTCCAGTTCGGCCAGCTCGTGCCCGAGCTCACCTGCGTGGAGAACGTGGCCCTGCCGCTGCGGCTGAACGGCACCTCCCGCAAGGAGGCCGAGCGGGCCGCGCTCGCCTGGATGCGCCGGCTGGAGGTCGACGACCTGGCCGGGAAGCGGCCGGGCGAGGTGTCCGGCGGCCAGGGCCAGCGGGTCGCGGTCGCCCGTTCCCTCGTCACGGGCCCCAGGGTGCTCTTCGCCGACGAACCGACCGGCGCGCTCGACTCGCTCAACGGCGAGCGCGTGATGGAACTGCTCACCGAGGCCGCCCGGTCCACCAACGCCGCGGTCGTGCTCGTCACGCACGAGGCGCGGGTCGCCGCCTACTCCGACCGCGAGATCGTCGTACGGGACGGGAAGTCCCGGGACATGGAGCGCCTCGCATGAGCGCCCGCCCGTCACCCGCCACCGCCCCGCCCAAGGCGGCTCGCGGCGCCCCTCCGGTCCGTCAGTGGGCCGCCGATCTGCGCCTGGGCGCCAAGTTCGCCTTCACCGGCGGGCGTGAGGGCTGGACCCGGGTACTGCTCACCGCCGTCGGCGTCGGGCTCGGCGTGGCGCTGCTGCTGCTGACGACGGCGATACCGAGCGCGCTGTCGGTGCGCCACGAACGGGACCAGGCGCGCCTGGACTACACCTACAGCCCGAAGCGACCGGCGAAGGCCGACAACACCCTGGTGATCGGGGACGTCGACACGGAGTACCGGGACAAGAGCGTCCGCGGGCGGCTCGTCGAGCCCGAGGGGCCGCGGGCCCCGCTCGCACCGGGCCTGACCGCGTACCCGGCGCCGGGGACCATGGTGGTCTCCCCCGCGCTGAAGGAACTGCTCGACTCCGACGCGGGGAAACTGCTGCGCGAGCGGCTGCCCTACCGGGTGACCGGAACGATCGGCGAGAGCGGCCTGCTCGGCTCGCGAGAACTCGCCTACTACGCGGGCGCCGAACACCTGGCGGAGCGCATCAACGGCTGGCAGGTGGCCCGGATCACCGAGTTCGGGAACCCCAACCGGCTGCCCAGCAAGTCGGACCCGGTGCTGACCCTGCTGGTGCTGGTCGTCTTCGCGGTGCTGTTGATGCCGGTGGCCGTGTTCATCGCCGCCGCCGTCCGGTTCGGCGGCGAGCAGCGCGACCGCAGGCTCGCGGCGCTGCGCCTGGTCGGCTCCGACAGCCGGATGACACGCCGGATCGCGGCCGGCGAGGCGCTCGCGGGCTCGCTGGTGGGGCTGGTCCTCGGCGCCGTCTTCTTCCTGATCGGCCGCCAGGTGGCGGGTTCCGTCGAGGTCTTCGGCATCAGCGTGTTCCCGAGCTACCTCGACCCGACGCCGGCGCTGGCCGTGCTGGTGGCCGTCGCCGTCCCGGCCGCCGCGGTGCTCGTGACGCTGTTCGCGCTGCGCGGGGTGGTCATCGAACCGCTCGGCGTGGTCCGCACCGCCCGGCCCGCGCGGCGCCGGCTGTGGTGGCGGCTGCTGCTGCCGCTGGGCGGGCTCGCGATGCTCTACCCGATGATCGGCCAGGGCCGTTCGGACGGGAACTTCAACCAGTTCCTGGTGATCGGCGGCGTCCTGCTGCTGCTCATCGGGGTGACCGCGCTGCTGCCGTGGGTCGTGGAGGCGGTCGTCGGCCGGCTCGGACCGGGCGGGGTGGCCTGGCAGCTGGCGGTCCGGCGGCTGCAGCTGAGCAGCGGCACGGCGGCCCGGATGGTGAACGGCATCGCGGTGGCGGTGGCCGGGGCGATCGCCCTGCAGATGCTCTTCGCGGGGATCCAGGGCGACTACACCAAGTACTCGGACAACGACCTGAACCGTGCCCAGATGGAGGTCAACCTGCCCCGCGGCACCCCGCCGAAGGCCGCCGTGGAACGGATCGCGGCCGCCAAGGGGGTGCGCAAGGCCACCGTGCTGTCCGGCGCCGACTTCGGCGACCGCTCCTGGCGGGGCGCCGACGGCCCGATGAACTCCGTCAGGTTGACGATCGGCGACTGCGCATCCCTGCGCGAGGTGGCGAAGCTGCCGTCCTGCCGCGACGGGGACGTCTTCCAGGTCCACGGCGGCGACTCCGACGCCGACACCGCGAAACTGATCCAGCCCGGCCGCAAGCTGTACTTCAACGCCGACTACGGCGCGGACCAGGTCAAGGAGGTCATCTGGACCGTCCCCGGCGCCGGCGGCCTGAAGCCCGCCCGCGCCATCGAGGACCCCCGCGGGGAGCTGCGCGGCGGCCTGCTGATGACGCCGGCCGCGGTGCCCGGCGGGACCGCGCGGATCGGCGGCACGGTCTACGTCTCCCTCGACGAGTCGGTGCCCGGCACCCACGAGCACGTGCGCAACGCGGCGGCGGCGGTCAGCCCGCTGACGGCCACCGTGGTCTGGGCGAGCAGCACGCAGGCCACGGAGTTCACCTCCATCCGCACCGGCCTGTACGTCGGCGCCACCTGCGTGCTGGTGCTGATCGGGGCGAGCCTGCTGGTGTCGCAGCTCGAGCAGTTGCGGGAACGCAAGAAGCTGCTGTCGGCGCTGATCGCCTTCGGTACCCGGCGGCGCACGCTGAGCCTGTCGGTGCTGTGGCAGACCGCGATCCCGATCGCGCTGGGCCTGGTGCTGGCCCTGGCGGTGGGGCTGGCGCTGGGCGCGGTGCTGCTGAAGATGACGAGCACGACGGTGAGCGTCGACTGGACGAGCGTGCTGACGATGACCGGCATCGGCGCGGGCGTCGTGGTCATGGTGACCTTCCTGAGCCTGCCGCCGCTGCTGCGGCTGATGCGCCCGGACGGGCTGCGCACGGAGTAGCGTGCGTCGGCGCCGTGGGCCCCCTCCCCGCCGTGGGGAGGGGGCCCGCGCGTCGTCAGGCGGCCGGGTCCAGGACCCGCACGGGCAGGGCCCGCAGGTCCGCGCGCAGGGCGGCGGCGAGTTCCTGGTACTCCGCGCCCCGGGCCGCGCCGCTGCGCATGGCGAGGGCCACCCGGCGGGAGGGCGCCGGTTCGGCGAAGTAGCCGGTCAGGAGCTGGCTGCTGCGGGAGATCTCGACCTTGAGGGCGGTGCGCGGCAGCAGGGTGCAGCCGAGTCCGCCGGCGACGAGCTGGACCAGTGTGGAGAGCCCGGCGGCGGTCGTCGTCACCGGGGCGTTCTCGCGTCCGGCCTCCCGGCAGATGTCGAGGGCCTGGTCGCGCAGGCAGTGGCCCTCGTCGAGGAGGAGCAGGTTCAGCTCCCTCAGCGCCTCGCGCGGTATGCCCTCCCGGCCGCCGAGGCCGTGGTCGAGCGGGGTGACCAGCACGAAGTCCTCGTCGAACAGGGGAAGTTCCACGACTCCGGGCACACCCAGCGGCACGGCGAGGAGCAGCAGGTCGAGCCGGCCGGCGGCCAGTCCGTCCAGCAGGTTGGCGGTCTGCTCCTCGTGGACCTGCAGGTCGAGGTCGGGGTAGCGGCCGTGGACCAGGCGCAGCACGGTGGGCAGCAGGTAGGGGGCGACGGTCGGGATGACGCCGAGGCGCAGTGCGCCGGTGAAGGGCGCCCGCACGGCCTCGGCCTCCTCCATCAGGGCCCCGACCTCGCCGAGCACCGCCTTGGCGCGGACGGCGAGCCGCTCACCCGCGGGTGAGAGCAGCACCCTGCGCGTCGTACGCTCCACCAGGGTCACGCCGAGTGTCTCCTCCAGGGCGGAGACGGCGCCCGAGAGGGCCGGCTGGCTCATGCCGATCGCGGCGGCCGCGTCCCTGAAGTGCAGGTGCTCGGCGACCGCGGCGAAGGCCCGGAGCTGGGAGAGGCTGGGCAGGGACCTTCTCCTGCCGACGTTGCCCACGGTCACTGATAACCACCTCCGATCAACACGACCGAGTGTAGCTATTTCCGTAATCAATCGACCCTGTGCCAACATCAGCAGGGTCCAACCCATGGGAAACACGGGCAAAACCGGTGTTTCTTCGCTGCAAGGAGAGCGTGTGCTCACTGTCGGTGACAAGTTCCCCGAGTTCGATCTGACCGCCTGCGTCTCGCTGGAGAAGGGCAAGGAGTTCGAGCAGATCAACCACAAGACCTACGAAGGCAAGTGGAAGATCGTCTTCGCCTGGCCCAAGGACTTCACCTTCGTGTGCCCGACCGAGATCGCGGCCTTCGGCAAGCTGAACGACGAGTTCGCCGACCGCGACGCCCAGATCCTCGGCTTCTCCGGTGACTCCGAGTTCGTCCACCACGCCTGGCGCAAGGACCACCCGGACCTGACCGACCTGCCCTTCCCGATGATGGCCGACTCCAAGCACGAGCTGATGCGTGCGCTCGGCATCGAGGGCGAGGACGGCTTCGCCCAGCGCGCGGTCTTCGTCGTCGACCAGAACAACGAGATCCAGTTCACGATGGTGACCGCCGGCTCCGTCGGCCGTAACCCCAAGGAGGTCCTGCGGGTCCTCGACGCCCTCCAGACGGACGAGCTGTGCCCGTGCAACTGGAGCAAGGGCGACGAGACCCTGGACCCGGTCGCGCTGCTGGCTGGTGAGTGAGGCATGTCCCTCGACTCCCTGAAGTCCGCCGTCCCGGACTACGCCAAGGACCTGAAGCTCAACCTGGGCTCGGTCATCGGCAACAGCGACCTGCCCGCGCAGCAGCTGTGGGGCACGGTGCTGGCCACGGCGATCGCGTCCCGTTCGCCGATCGTCCTGCGCGAGCTGGAGCCGGAGGCGAAGGCCAACCTGTCGCCGGAGGCGTACCACGCGGCCAAGTCCGCGGCCGCCATCATGGCGATGAACAACGTCTTCTACCGCACCCGGCACCTGCTGTCGGACCACGAGTACGGCACCCTGCGCGCCGGTCTGCGGATGAACGTCATCGGCAACCCCGGTGTCGACAAGGTCGACTTCGAGCTGTGGTCCTTCGCGGTCTCGGCCATCAACGGCTGCGGCATGTGCCTGGACTCCCACGAGCAGGTGCTGCGCAAGGCGGGCCTGGACCGTGAGACCGTCCAGGAGGCCTTCAAGATCGCCGCGGTGGTCCAGGCCGTCGCGACGACGCTGGACGCGGAGGCGGTGCTGGCCCAGTAGCCGGGCCCGCACCACTTCCCGGAGCCCCGTTCACCCCTGCGGTGAGCGGGGCTCCGGCCGTTCCGGCCGCTGTCCGTCCGGCCCGTCGGCCACCGGCGCCGGGGCGGCGCCGGCCGGCACGGCGACGTCCGCCGAAGCGGTGGCGCCGTGCGGGCGGGGGGAGTGGCGCAGCGCCTGCTCGTGGGAGTACTTGCGCAGATAGCCCACCACCGTGTTCGTCACCGCGACCAGCGGCACCGCCACCACCGCGCCGCCGATCCCGGCGATCATGCCGCCCGCGGCGACGGACAGGACCACCGCCAGCGGATGGACGCGGACCGCGCGGCCCAGAATGAACGGCTGCAGCACATGTCCCTCGATCTGCTGCACCGCCAGCACCACCACCAGCACCATCACCGCCGTGAACACGCCCTGGGTGACCAGCGCGACGACCACCGCGAGCGCGCCCGACACCACCGCGCCCACCAGCGGGACGAACGCGAACAGGAAGATGAACACGGCCAGCGGGACCGCCATCGGCACGTTCAGGAAGTAGATCCCCAGGCCGATGAAGATCGCGTCGATCAGCGCCACGATCACCGTGCCCCGCACGTACGCCGTCAGCGTGCGCCAGGCGCGCGGACCGGCGCCGGCCACTCCCGGCCGTGCCGCGGCGGGCACCAGCTTCAGCGTCCACTCCCAGATGCGCCGCCCGTCGTAGAGGAGGAACAGCGTCGAGAACATCGTCAGCAGGATCCCGGTCAGCGCCTCGACCACCACCGTCACGCCCTCCAGCCCGGCGGACGTTATCTGGTCGGTGTTGGCGCCGATCGCCTCCCGCAGGTTCTTGGCGATCTGGTTGATCTGCTTGTCGGTGACGTGGAACGGGCTGTTCAGCAGCCACTTGCGCAGCTCGTCGATGCCGTCCTGGATCTGGCTGGAGAGCGTGTCGATGTTCTCCATGACCTGCCAGGTCACGAACCACCCGATCAGCCCCATGATGACGAAGCCGAGGATCGCGGTGAGCGCGGTGGCCGGCCCGCGCGGCAGGCCGTAACGCCTCAGGCGCGCCACGGTCGGCTGCATCAGCGCGGTGATCAGCAGCGCCGCGACGAAGGCGAGCACCACGAGCTGGACGGCGCTGATGACCCGCATCAGCACCCAGACCGTGCCGGCCAGCACGAGCACCCGCCAGCCGGCCTCCGCGGCCACCCGCACACCCCAGGGCACGGCCTGGGCCGGATCGGGGCGGACCGGTACGACGGTCACGTGGTCGGGCAGCGGCGTGGCGTCCACGGCGGGTTCGGGTTCGGGCCCGCCGTGTTCCTTCTCCACCTCGGCGCGGCGCTCGTCCAACCGCTCACCCATCTCGGTCAGGCCGGCGCCGAGCCTGCCGATCCACCCTGGCACTCGCGACATGATCCGTCCTCTTCCCCCGTCCTTCCCCACCACTCCCCCCTGGAGCCGTTCCGACAGACGCTACATGGCGACAGCCCCTCCCCCTAGGACGGGGAGGGGCTGCGTCGGGTTGAGCGACGGAACAGAACCGGCCGGGCGGCGAGAGCCCGCAGGGGCTTCAGCGGGACTCGGCGACAGGTACCGGGGCCGGGCTCAGTACCAGTGGTTCATCGACCAGAACGACCAGGCGTCGCACGGGCTGCCGTACCGGCTGTTCATGTAGTTGAGCCCCCACTTGATCTGGGTGGCCGGGTTGGTCTGCCAGTCGGCGCCGGCGGAGGAGTACTTGCCGGCCGGGAGCGCCTGGAAGAGACCGTACGCGCCGGAGGAGGCGTTCACCGCGTGGTAGTTCCAGCTGGACTCGTGGTCCACGATGTTGCTGAAGCACTGGAACTGGCCGCTCGGCACCATCTGACGCGCCATCGCCTGGATCTGGCCCACGGTGTAGGAGCTCTGGACCGGGAAGCTGGAGGAGTCGCGGGCCGCGCTGCGGCTGGCCGCCTCCTTGAGTTCCGCCCGTTCCTTGGCCTCCTCGGCCGCCTTGGCGGCCGCCTTCTCGGCATCCGCCTTCTTGGCGATCGCGGTCTCGGCGGCGGCCTTGCGGGCCGCTTCCTCCGCGGCCTTCTTGGCGCCGGCGTCGGCGGCGATGGCCTGCGCGTCGGCCTGCTGCGCGAGGGAGGCGGTCTGCACCTGCGCCTGCTGGCCGGCAGGTATGTCCGAGAGCAGCGTCGCGTCGGCTGCCGGCGCCGCCTCGGCGTCGTTGTTCTGGGCGACACTGCCCGAGGCAACGCCCACGACGCTACCGACAGCGGTGACCGCGGTGGCGGAGGCCACTGCGAATCCCCGGACCGAGATCCGGCTCACACGGGTTCCTTCCAGCATCGTCCGCTTCGGTGACCCTGGCGGACGCGATCGTGCCCCTGGCACTGGCCTCCCAACTGCGGGTCACGGAGGCACGGGCCCGGTGGGCAACTCCCGTGAAGGGAGCGCCGCGTGATGCTCGGGCGGCATACGACGACGCTATGGAGTTGAGGTGGTGCTCAAGGGCGCCGGACCTCCCCGTGGGCTGTGACGCCTCGGGCGGTGCCCCAGGGGGTACGGCTGTGTCGTATGCGGGGCCTGACAGGACTGAGACTCTGCCGTAACCCAACAGGGCACCGCAATTCCGAGTTGCGTGTGAAAGCTCACACCTCGTTTGGCCTAAGGGATTCCATGAAACGCCCGCACACGACGGCGCCGCCCGGCTAGGCTCTCGGCCTTTGCCGGACGGCGCCGACTTCCGTACTCCCGCCCCGAATCGGAGCGGTACGGATCAGATGTGCCCGTCCTCCAGCATTTCGGTCACAAGGGCCGCGATCTGGGATCTCTCGGACCGGGTCAGCGTCACGTGCGCGAAGAGCGGATGACCCTTCAGCTTCTCCACCACGGCGACCACGCCGTCGTAACGGCCGACCCGCAGGTTGTCCCGCTGCGCCACGTCATGGGTCAGCACCACCCGCGAGTTGGCGCCGATCCGGGACAGCACGGTCAGCAGGACGTTCCGCTCCAGGGACTGGGCCTCGTCCACGATGACGAACGCGTCGTGCAGCGACCGGCCCCGGATGTGGGTGAGCGGCAGCACCTCCAGCATCCCGCGCGCCGTGACCTCCTCGATGACCTCGCGGGAGGTGACCGCCGAGAGCGTGTCGAAGACGGCCTGCGCCCACGGGCTCATCTTCTCCGCCTCGGAGCCGGGCAGATAGCCGAGCTCCTGCCCGCCCACCGCGTACAGCGGACGGAAGACCATCACCTTCTGGTGCTGACGGCGCTCCAGGACCGCTTCGAGACCCGCGCACAGCGCCAGCGCCGACTTGCCGGTGCCGGCCCGGCCGCCCATCGACACGATCCCGACGTCCGGGTCGAGCAGCAGGTCCAGGGCGATCCGCTGCTCGGCGCTGCGCCCCTTGATGCCGAACGCCTCCCGGTCGCCGCGCACCAGACGGACGTTCCCCTCGGGCGTGACGCGGCCCAGCGCCCTGCCGCGTTCCGACTGGATCGTCAGGCCGGTGTGCACGGGCAGCGCGGCGGCCTCGGGGACATGGACGTGCCCCTCCTCGAAGAGGATGTCCACCTGTTCGCCCGGCAGGGTGAGTTCCGACATGCCGGTCCAGCCGGAGGAGTCGGTGATGGCGAGTTCTGCCCGGTACTCCTCGGCGAGGAGTCCCACGGACGACGCCTTGATCCTCAGCGGCAGGTCCTTCGAGACGACGGTGACGTCGTACCCCTCGGCCTGAAGGTTGCGGGCGACCGCGAGGATGCGGGAGTCGTTGTCCCCCAGGCGGTAGCCGGTGGGCAGCACGCTGGGGTCCGAGTGGTTGAGCTCGACCCGGACCGTTCCGCCGAGGTCCCCGATCGGGATGGGGGCGTCGAGGCGGCCGTGCCGGACACGGTAGTCGTCCAGCAGGCGCAGCGCCTGCCGGGCGAAGTAGCCGAGTTCGGGATGGTGCCGCTTGGCCTCCAGTTCCGTGACCACGACGATGGGGAGCACGACCTCGTGCTCGTCGAAGCGGGTCAGGGCGTTCGGGTCCGCCAGCAGGACGCTGGTGTCGAGAACGTAGGTGCGCCGGTCTGGCTTGGGGCGCTTTGTACTGGTCACCACGGAAGGACGTACCCCCTCGGATGAGGTCGGGGAGCGACGAGGACGAGCTGGACCGGTCGACGGCCCCGTTGCACGGGCCGGGGACCGACCCTGAAGCGGCTTCGTCCGTGCTGCGACCGCACGGTCGGGCTGGTGCAAAGGGCCTCCCGGGCGGACGGCCCCGAGCCGTCCGCTGAGATCCGACACCCGTGGTTCGGGTGTCGACCTGTCTGGCTTATGCCCTCGAAGATGCGCCGCCATGCAAATGCATGGAACGGCACACGGATGAACTCCTCGTGAAGAGCGCCGCGTCGACGACGGCCGGAACGGGGCGGGCCGGCATGGCGTGGCGTGGGGGCGGCGGACGCGGGACCGGGGCCGGCGTGGGGGCGCGGGACCGGGGTCGGCGTGGGGGCGCGGGACCGGGGTCGGCGTGGGGGCGGCGGGCGCGGGACCGGGGGCGGCGGGCGCGGGAGCGCCGGCCCCGCGGCCGCCGGCCGAGGTGACGGCGGCCGGGTGGCGGCGGACGCGGTGGCCCAGGCGGCGGCGGTGTACGGGGCGCCGGTCGCCGGAGCGACGCCGGTGGCGTGTGGCGGAGTCCGTCAGCCGCCGTAGCGGCGGTGGCGGGCCGCGTAGTCGCGCAGCGCGCGCAGGAAGTCGACTTTGCGGAAGGCCGGCCAGAAGACCTCGCAGAAGTAGTACTCGGAGTGCGCGGTCTGCCAGAGCATGAACCCGGACAGCCGCTGCTCACCGCTGGTGCGGATCACCAGGTCCGGGTCGGGTTGGGCCTTGGTGTAGAGGTGGCGGCCGATCATGTCGACGTCGACGGACTCGGCCAGGTCCTCCATCCGCACGCCCTGGTCGTGGGCCTCGTGGAGCATGGAGCGCACGGCGTCGGCGATCTCCTGCCGGCCGCCGTAGCCGATGGCGACGTTGACCAGTATTCCCCGGACGTCGGTGGTGGCCTCCTCGGCCTCCTTCAGGGCGGACTGCATGCCCGAGGGCAGCAGGTCCTTGGTGCCGACGTGGTGCACGCGCCAGCGGCCGTCGGCGGCCAGGGAGCGGACCACGTCCTCGATGATGCCCAGGAGCGGGCCCAGTTCCTCCTGGGGACGGTCGAAGTTGTCCGTCGACAGCAGCCAGAGGGTGACCACCTCGACGTCCGTCTCCGAGCACCAGCCGAGGAATTCCTCGATCTTGTCCGCGCCGGCCCGGTGACCGTGCACGGTGGTGGAGCCCGAGGCCTTCGCCCAGCGCCGGTTGCCGTCCATGATGACGCCGATGTGCTTGGGCACCTGAGCGTGGTCCAGGTGACCTTCCACCCGGCGTGCGTACAGCCCCACCAGCAGGCCGCGCAGCTTGTCGCGCAGGTTCACGTGTTCGTCAGCCCCTCCGTATGGATCGGACGGGCGCGGCCGGGGTGGTCCCTGTCCGTGCGGCGGCCTCGTCCGTATGGCGGTCCCCGGAGGCGAAGCCTACCCCCGGCCCACCCGGCACCCCCAACGGACGCATCGGTGCATCAGGCGGGCCCCTCGTCGCTCGTGAAAGAAAAACGGGCCGGTCCGTGGGGGGGAGACGGACCGGCCCGAGGGGGGGTTTCCACCATAACCCTTCGTAAGTGATGCTGCGTGCCCCGGCGCGCCACAACTACTCTCCGCAGTCATCCGGCGACGAGCGAAGGGGGGTGGAACCCGTTGTTCCGCACCAGATCATGGCCGGAACTCAGCGGATTCCCAGGAAGAACGGGCGGGATACGGTGAGAACCGTAGGGTTTGGGCCATCCGGGCGGCGCTCGGCGAGTTGTCCCCGCGTCCCCCTCCCGGGCGACCCCGCAGCGAACGCGCGCTTGACGCCGACGACGGCCCGGCCGCATCCGCCCGACGCCGAAAAGCTCTCGTCGGCCGCGGGTGCGGCACCGCGCGGCCCCCTCCACCGCGCGACGCCACTCGCGCACCTTTGCTCACGCGAATTCCGTTGGTCTGAACCTACTTGAGCCAGACGAGTGACGGGAGAGGCAGTCGGTAACAATGTGGAAACCGTGGGGCCCTCAGACCGGCTTCCGGGCCTCGAAGAGGTGGCGGGTGCTGTGCGCCACGAACGGGCCCCGGGTCGCGATCAGCTCGTGCAGCGCCCGCAGCTCGGGCTCGTACGCCTCCACGGTGAAGCCGGGGACCATCCAGATCACCTTGCGCAGGAAGTGCACCACGGCGGCGATGTCGTGGAACTCGATCCGCAGCCGTTCGGCGCACAGGCCGACGATCTCCAGCCCGGCGGCCTCCGCGTCCGCCCGTTCCCGGTCGGGGTGCCGGGCGGTGCGGGACTCCTCGGACTGCGGTCCCAGGAAGTACTCGACGATCTCGTACACGCTGCTCGGCCCGACGTGCTGGGCGAAGTACGTCCCGCCGGGCCGCAGGACGCGCGCGATCTCGCTCCAGCGCGGGCTGACCGGGTGCCGGCTGACGACGAGGTCGAAGGCGCCTTCCGCGAACGGCAGCGGCGCGTCCGCGGGCGCGGCGACGACCACGACGCCGCGCGGCCGGAGCAGCTCGGTGGCCTTGGCCGCATTGGGCGGCCAGGCCTCGGTGGCGGCCAGGAGCGCGGGGACGCGCGCGGCCCGGCCGAGGGCGAAGTCGAGGACCTCCCCGCCGCCGGTGTCCACGTCGAGCACCGCCTCGGCTTCGGCCAGTCGGCCGGCCAGCGAGTCGGCGTACCCCCAGGAGGGCCGCTCCTCGGTGGCCCGCCCCGCGAACCACGAGAAGTCCCACCCCTCGGTGGGCACGGCGGCCCCCTCGGCGACGAGGTCCTCGAAGGAACGGTGCCGGTACCGCTGGTCCCGCTGATCTGCCATGGGGTGATCGTCGCAGGGGACGCTCTCCCGCCGCCTCCCGTTTACGGCCGTCCCCGGCTCACGCCACCGCGGACGCCCCCAGCAGCAGCCCGGTGAAGGCCCCGCCGAGCATGAACGGCCCCAGCGGGATCGCGGACTTGCGCCCCGCCCGGCGCAGCGCGACCAGCCCCAGCCCGTAACAGGCGCCGTAGAGCAGTCCGGCGGCACCGCCCAGGACCACGTCGGGCCAGCCGTACCAGCCCAGCGCCGCCCCCAGCGGCAGCGCCAGCTTGACGTCGCCGAAGCCCATGCCGGACGGGTTGACGAGGAAGAGCACGAAGTAGGCCGCGCCGAGGGCGAGTCCGCCGAGCAGCGCCGACGGCCACGACCCGCCGGCGGCGGGCAGCAGGGCGGCGAGCCCGAGGAGTACCGCGGTCACGGCGGCGAGCGGCAGCGTCAGCACGTCCGGGAGCCGGTGCACGCGCAGGTCGACGAGGGCGAGCAGCACCCCGACCGGCGCGGCGAGCAGCCAGACCGCCACCTCCGGGCGTGGCCCGCCGGCGGCGGCGAGCGCGGCGCAGACGGAAGCGGTGACGGCGGCGGCGACCGGGGTGCTCGGCCCGTACGCCGCGCAGTCCCGGGCCACGGCGGGGCCGCACCGTGCCCGCCCCACCCAGCCGCCGAACGCCCCGGTGATCGGATGTCCGCCGGGGCACTCCGCGCGCCAGGGCTCGTCGGCGTCCACCGAGAACCGGTGCGCGGCGCGGGGCACCAGCAGCCCGGCGCCCGCGCCCCACAGGCCGGCGACGACGATCAGTAGTACGCGCACGCGGGGACCCTAGTCGGCGACGGGCGGCCCCGGCATGGGCCCGTGGACCCATGCCGGGCCCACCTCCGTGCGGATACGGTCGGCCGGGGACCTCTGCGGCGGAACGGGAAGGCGGCCCGGACATGGCAGGACGCTGGCGGGACGGGCGAGGAACGCTCACGGTGCACGGCGAGGACGGAACGCCGGTCACCATCCCCCTCGAACTGGCGACCTCCTACCGCGCCCGCACCAAGGGCCTCATCGGCCGCGGCGGGATCGACGGCGCGCTCCTCCTCTCCCCCGCGAGCAGCATCCACACCTTCCGCATGCGCATCCCCATCGACGTCGCCTACCTCGACCGCGACCTGCGCGTCCTCGGCGTCGTCACGATGCCCCCCGGACGCCTGGGCCTGCCCCGCCTCCGCTCCCGGCACGTGCTGGAGTCGGCCGCGGGCGCGATGGCGGGGTGGGGGGTGCGGGCGGGGGCTCGGGTGGAGGTGGAAGCGGAGTAGCCCCGGTTACTCGGGCATTGGATGATCCGCTTCTGTGCCGACGGCCCGGGTGGAAGGCCTGATCGGGCGGTTTCCGCATGACCCGGACCCGTCCTTCGCTCCTTCCCGGGTCCCTCACGGCCGGGCGTACTCCGCGGACCGCGCGGGCCGGCAGGCGCGGCGTCGAGCGGCGGTGCGGGTCATGGGGGTCAGCTCGCCGTCCGCGGGAACGTCACCTCCACACGGCGGTTCTTCTTCCGGCCGTCCTCCGTGGAGTTGTCCGCGATGGGATAGTCCTCCGCGTAGCCGCGCACGTCGAAGGTGATGCCCGGGTCGTTCAGCTCCTGGGAGAGGACGTCCTGGACGGCGTTGGCGCGCTGCTTGGACAGCACGACGCCGTGTTCGTGGCTGCCGAGGTTGTCGGTGAAGCCGAAGACGCGGACCTGGGCCGCGCGCTGCTTCTTGATCTCCTGCGCGATGGCGTCGATGCGGGACCTCGCCTGATCGCTCAGCTTCGCGCTGTCCTTGGCGAACAGCACCTCGGCCTGGAGGGCGAACGTCACGTCCGTGTTGGTGTCCTCACGGCGTTCCTCACCGCCCTGGTCCTCGACCACCGACTTGATGTCGAGCACCTTGGGAGCGGCGAGCGTGGCTCCTTCGGGCAGCTTGAGGTCCGGGTCGTTCGGGTCCACCTTCACCGGGGCGGCGGCGGATGCCTCGGTGCCCGGAGGTTCGCCGGGACCACCGTCGGCGCGGGCCGCGACGGCCCCGTAGAGGTTCGCGGCGACCATGACGGTGGCCGCGGTGAGGACGAGGGCCAGGCGGGGATGGGGTCGGGTGCGGGTGCGGGTGCGGGTCATGGTGGCCGCCTCACCCGGAGATCTTGATGGTGCCGCTGGAGAAGGTGGGGAGTTGGAGCGTCACGTCGGCGGTGTTCGTCGGCGGTGAGGGGAACTGCATGAAGACGGGGATCGTTTGGCCCGACTCGATGGTCGAAAGATCCGTCGTTGTAAGCGGTCGCCCGTCGGTGTCCCGCAGCACGTAATAGCGCTTCTTTCCCTGAGGATCGACCAGAGTCGCACCACCGAGCGACGTTCCGTGCCTGAGAATCTCAGTCTCGTCCCCTCTCAGCGCAACCGGGACCACAATACTTTTGGCACTGTCGTTCTTGAGGTTTCCATTCACTGTGACGAACCCGCCCGCATCACGGCTGGCGGACGTGACCTGAAGAAGTAGGCCATCCGGACCTCTGAGTTCAGCCAGTGGAGCTGCCGACTTGCCTTCCTGAGCACTCGGGTTGGAACCGTCGACCTGTGAGGTGGACGGTGACGCCTCGGGCTTCTTGCCGTGACCGCCGCCGCCACCGCAACCAGCCACACCGGTGGCCAGACCGACCGCAACGACCAACGCCACCATCCTTCTGCAGGCCTTCGCAGTGAACCGATCACTCATCGCTCTGCTTCCTTCATCTCTAGTCGTTCGCTTGTCGGTCGGCCAGGTGGACGTCGAAGAGATCCTGAGGTTTCGGCAAATCAGCGAGATCCTTCGGGTCAAGGTCCCAGCGCCTGTGCTTGCAGGCAAGACCTGGCAACGCATCGGCTCCGCCCTCAGCGGCCTCGGCATCGAACGTACAGAGCGCTTTGATCACGGCGGTGGCAGGCGCCGTCGAATGGGTGCTCTCGGTGATCGGCACCACCGATTTCCCCATTGCATTGTTCGTTTCAACTCTCACTGTAAAGGTCAGCGGGCCATCGGCCCCGCATTCGAGCACATGCGCGTCATTCTTCTGGGCGAGTTCGTACGCCCTGCTGCACGAAGGACGAAGCCCCAAACTGTTGCCCTCGAAGATGTCCTGCCACTTTGATGGGTCGAGTACGTCCTTCACCCATTCGCCCGCCAGTTGATCCCGCCTGTCCTGGGCTGCCGCCAGTGCCGCAGCGTCCGCTGCCGTCTGAGCACCGCTTCGGTTCACCGTTGCCTGACCGACCGCGAAGTAGGCGAGCGCAAGAAAGAGCAGGCCCCCCACCACCGTGATGTAGATGGGAAAGGCCTGCCCTGCATCGCCGTAGCGTTGCGATCGCTTCAATTGCCGACCTTGGCAATCAGCCCTGTGATCTTTCCAAGGATCGTCGAGCCGATACTCGTCCCCGTGATCGCCAGCACGATCGCCACCACCACCGCGATGATCCCGAGGTACTCCACCGCGGTCTGGCCCTTGTCGCCGGCGCGGCGCCGCATCGCCGCGACCGTGGTGTCCTTCCAGCCGTTCACGCGGACCTTGGTCGCAATCGCGGTCTTCAGCATCAGGTCGCTCATGGTGTTCCCCTCCGGGTCGGGTCTCGGTGCCGCTCGCGCCACCGGGAAGGTATGCCGGAGGGACCCGTCCGCCGGAGGGCCCCAGGGCCCATTCCCGGGCCCAAAGCGTGTCCCGGCCGCGCCTCGTCCGTACCGTCGTCATCACGGGTCACCTCGGTCCCTGCGCGGACCCGGGCGCCGTGCCCAGCCACTTCGCGGCGGCCTCGGCGCGGCTGGTGCTGTGGAGCTTGGCGAAGATGCGGTTGATGTGGTTCTTGACCGTCTTCTCGCTGATGAAGCAGGCGGCGGCGATCTGGTGGTTCGTCATGCCGGAGGCGATGAGGTCCATGATCTCCGCCTCCCTCGCGCTGAGTTGGAACCTCGACCTGTCGACGGTGGCCGGACGGGCTGCCGTCCACCCCGACGAGGACTGTCCCACATCTGATTGCAGTTGCGAAAGGTTTTCTACAGAAATTTGTGGAGAGGCGGCCGTTGAGGAGGGAACCTCGTGTGCAGTTGCATTGCCCAGGCCCTCTGGCAGTGGTCCGCGCGCCCGGTCCTCGGGCCCGGCCTGGCGCAGCTGGGCCAGCAGGGCGCCCGCCGCGGTGTGGGTGAAGTGGGCCCTGCCCTCCTTGATGTCCTGCACCGCCGTCACCAGTTGGTCCGCGGTGAACTCGCCGTGGACCAGGTAGCCGCCCGCCCCTCGGCGCAGGGCCTCCTGGACGATCTCCGACTCCCGGCTGTAGGTGAGCATCACGACCGGGGCGATCTCCACCAGGTACGGCAGCGCGGAGATGCCGTCCACGCCGGGCATCCGCACATCGAGGAGTACGACGTCCGGGCGGTGGCGGTGGGCGGCCTCCCAGGCCTCGCGGCCGTCGGCGGCCTGCGCGACGACCGAGATGTCCGCGCGGCCGGAGAGCAGCGCCGTCAGGCCCGCTCGGACCACGGGGTTGTCGTCCGCCACGACGACGCGCAGCGGGGCGTCGGGGGCGGCCCGCGGGGCGCTGCCGAACGGATTGGGGTGCGCGTCCGGTGTCGGGGGCGGGCTCGGTGTCGGGGGCGGGTCGGGGGTCGCGTCCGGTGTCGGGGTGGGCACTGGCTGCCTCCTTCCTGGTCCTGGTCCTGGTGCGGGTCGGGGGTCAGGCGGGTGGAGTCGTCAGGGCGTCCAGCGGGAGTTCCAGGCGGACCTCCGTGCCCTTCGGGCGGGAGCCCCGGCCGATGCGGATGCGGGCGCCCACCGAGGCCGCGCGCTCGACCATGCCGACGACGCCGAAGTGGCCGGCCCTGCGAAGCTGTTCGAGGGTGGTGCCGGGGGGCAGGCCGGTGCCGTCGTCGTGGACGCTGATGCGGAGCCGGTCGCCGTGGACGCCCGCCCGCACGTCGACGCGGGTCGCGGCCGCGTGGCGGTGGGCGTTCTCCATCGCTTCCGAGGCGATGGTGAGCAGGTGGCGGGCCACGGCGGGCGGGACCGGCGGGGTCCCGTGCTCGCCGGTGGGGCGACAAGCGGCGGGCAGACCGGTGCGGGCGGTGAAGTCACGCGTGCGGGCGCACAGTTCGGCCAGCACGTCGATGCCGTGGGACGGGTCGGTGTCGCGGCGCAGGTCGGTGAGGAGTTCGCGGGCCTCGGCGGCGGCTCGGCGGGCCGAGCGGGCCACCAGTTCGGCCTGCTGTTCCACCAGTGGCGGGGTCATGCGGCCGGTGGCCGAGGAGGCCGCCAGGCCGTCGGCGGCGAGCGCCACCCCGTGCAGCGTCTTCGCCACCGAGTCGTGCATCTCCCGGGCCAGGCGGGCCCGCTCGGCGGCCACCGCCTCCGTGACGGCCAGCCGGGCCTGGACCGCGGTCAGGGCCCGGGTGGCCTCGCCGAAGCGGAGGAGCAGGTTGCGCAGGGTGACGCCGGCCGCGCCCGCGATCACGCACAGGCCCGGGAACAGGGCGGACTGGGCCAGGTTCGCGGACAGTTCCCTGGTGCCGGCGTAGACGGCGAGCAGGATCAGCGACTGGAGCGAGGCGAAGACGCCCGCTCCGCGCCAGCCGTAGACGAGGCCGGCGAGCAGGGGCGTGCAAACGCTGACGTAGGCGAGGGTGCTGTCGGTGCCCGCCGCGATGAGGAGGAGCGCGCCGAAGAGGGTGTCCAGCGCCAGGAGCGTGGGATGGCGCAGCAGGAGGGGGCCGAAGCGTTCCCAGTCCCGGAAGAGGACGTAGGAGCCCATGACGGTGACGACCACCGCGATGCCGACGAGGCGGGTGGCGAGGCCGGGGGCGGCGTTGACGAGGGCGGAGGGCGCGGAGAGGGCGATCATCGCGAGACGGAAGGCGAAGACCTGGCGGCACATCGCTTGCAACGCGCTGATCTGCAGTTTCTCCGCCGCGAGACCCTGCGGTGCGGCGGGGTCGGACCCGGCCTGGCCGTCGGCCGGGTGCGTGTTCCCGTCCGCGGCGGCGGTGCGGGTCCCGTCGCCGGGTGCGGACGGCCGGGGTGCGGCCGGCTCGCCGTCGGCGGTCGTCCGGCCGGCCGGCTGCCGGGGCATCCCCGGCAGCGGCCCGTCGGGCGGTGCGGTGCGCCGGCGTCGCAGGACCGCGTGGGGATGTTCCTCCGTGGTCGGCATGGTCGTACCCACCTGCCTTCTACTTCCCCGTGACGGAGCCGAAGTCGACGCCGGAGCCAAGGATCAGGCCGGCGCCGAGCAGGAGCATGGTGGCCGGGACCATGAAGGTGGTGATCATCATGGTGGCCTTGGGGACCGCGCGGGCGGCCTTGCGGCGGGCGTTCTGCGCGTCGGTGCGGCGCATGTCCTTGGCCAGGGAGACGAGGGTGTCGACGATCGGCGCGCCCAGTTCCTCGCCCTGCTGGAGCGCGGTGACGAACATCGCGACCTGTTCGGAGTCGTTCCTCCGGCGCAGCTCGGCGAAGGCCTGGCGGCGGCTCATGCCGAGGTCCATCTGGCGCAGGGTGATGCGCAGTTCGTCCGCCCAGGGGCCCTCGTACTTCGATGCCACCCGGTCCAGCGCCTGGCGGAAACCGAGGCCCGCGCTCACCACGACGGCGAGCACGTCCAGGAAGTCCGGCAGGGTCCGCTCGATCACGTCCTTGCGGACGCGGATGGCCGACCAGATGCCGACCTCGGTCCAGAACGCGCCGAAGGCGAACAGGATCAGCGCCACGAAGTACTGGCCGCGCAGGACGAACACCAGGCCGCCCACACCGCCCAGGAAGCCGTAGACCGCCCGCCTGGCCGCGTAGCGGTCGATGGTCAGACCGCCCGGGTTGCCGGCCAGGTCGATCTTCCGGCGGTACCGGGCGACCAGCTTCGGGCCCATCAGGCGCAGCACGGCGGGGGCGTAGCGCATCCCGAGCCGGTCGATGACCGAGTCCACCGCGCCGGTGCGGGTGGAGCCGACCTCCAGGGCGAGGGCGAGGTCCCCGGGGAGTTTGGCGTCGGCCCGGTACATCCGGATGCCGGCGAAGGCGCCCCAGACGCTGAGGCCCATCACGAGTGCGAGCAGCAGTGCCATGGTCCGCTCCCACCTCCTTTCGTCAGCCGTGCCGGCTCAGACGTCGATCCGGGACAGGCGGCGGATGAGGACGAAGCCGACGGCGTACAGCGCGAAGGCGATGACGACGGCGGCCTGGCCGAACGGTGAGCCCGTCATGCGGTCGAGCGCGCCCGCCTTGACGCCGTTCATCAGGAACAGCGCGCCGACTCCGAGCACGGGGACGGCGTACGAGGTCATGTTGACCTGGGAGAGCTGGGTGCGGACCTCGCGGCGGGTCTCCTTGCGTTCCTCCAGGGTCTCGGTGAGGTTGCGCAGGGCGCTGACCACCTGGCCGCCCGCGCGGTTGGACAGGACCAGGGTGGTGACCAGGACGACCAGTTCGCGGGAGGGCAGGCGGTCGGCGAGCTCGCCGAGCGCGTCGTCCATCGAGGCGCCGAGGGCCAGTTGGTGGGCGACCTTGCCCAGTTCCTCACCTGCCGGGGCCTCCAGTTCCTCGGCCGCCATGCCGATGGCGGTGCGCAGCGCCAGGCCGGCCTGGGTGGCGTTGGCGAGGATGCGGGCGAGCTCGGGCAGCTGGTTGATGAACTTCTCGATGCGTTTCTGCCGCTGCCAGCTGAGGAACTGCATGGCCGCCCAGATGCCGAGGAGACCGGCGAGCGGGCCGAAGAAGGGGGCCAGGGCGGCCTGGCCGATCAGCCAGAGGGCGGCCACCGCGGCCAGCATGTAGACGAAGAACTCGCCGGGGGTGACGTCCAGGCCGGTCGCCGCCAGCCGCAGTTCGAGCCTGCGGCCCAGTGCGGTGCGGCGCAGCCGGCGGTCGAGGTCCCCGAAGCGGCGTCGGCGGCCGGCCGTGACCTGGCCGGTCTGCGCGAGCCGGTCGACGAGTGCCGCCCGCTGGGCCCGGCCCATGGCGTAGGCGTGCAGGCCCACGACGGCCAGCACACAGGTCAGCAGTGTGACGCCGGTGGTGAGGGTGACGAGGGTGCTCAGTTCCATGGGGACGGTTCCTACCTGCCTACCTGGCTTCTCGGGTGGCCAGTTGGTCTGCGGACTGGGCGACGCCGAAGGCCTGCGGGATCGGCTGGCCCGCCATGTAGAGGCGGTCGGCGGTGCGGCGGGGCAGCGGGTGGTGCTCGACGGCGCCGTGGATCCGGCCGTCGGCCGTCATGGGCCGCGCGGCGAAGCGGGCCACGGTCGCCAGCCGGTACGGCTCGCTGCCGTGGCTGTCGAGCAGGGCGATCTCGGTGACCCGGCGGGCTCCGTCGGCGAACCGGGTGAGCTGGACGAGGACGTCGACGGCGCTGTTGATCTGGTCGTGCAGGGCCGGGAAGGGGATCTCCACGTCGGACATGGAGGCCAGGGTCTGCAGGCGCATCAACGCGTCCTCGGCGCTGTTGGCGTGCACGGTGGCGAGCGAGCCGTCGTGGCCGGTGGACATCGCCTGGAGCATGTCCAGCGACTCGCCGCCACGGACCTCGCCGACGACGATGCGGTCGGGGCGCATCCGCAGGGAGTTGCGGACGAGGTCGCGGATGCTGATCCGGCCGCGGCCCTCTACGTTGGGCGGGCGGGCCTCCAGGCGGATCACATGGGCCTGCTGGAGCTGGAGTTCGGCGGAGTCCTCGATGGTGATGATCCGCTCGCCGTCGGGGATCAGCCCGGACAGGGCGTTGAGCAGGGTCGTCTTCCCGGTGCCGGTGGCGCCCGAGACGATGATGTTGAACTTCGCCTGCACCAGGCCGGCCAGCAGGTACAGCATGTGCTCGTCGAGCGAGCCGAAGCCGATCAGCTCCTGGAGGGTGAAGGAGCGCGGGAAGCGGCGGATGGTGAGGATGGGACCGGTGAGCGAGAGCGGCGGGATGATGACGTTGACGCGTTCGCCGGACGGCAGGCGGGCGTCGACCATGGGGTTGGACTCGTCCACGCGGCGGTTGACCGTCGAGACGATGCGCTCGATGGTCTGCATCAGCTGGTCGTCGGAGGCGAAGCGGATCGGGAGCTGTTCGACCCGGCCGCCGCGCTCGACGAAGACCGCGTCGGGGCCGTTGACCATGATCTCGGTGATGGAGGCGTCCTCGAGGAGTGGTTCGAGGATGCCGAGGCCGAGCGCCTCGTCGACCACCCGGCGGATCAGCTGTGAGCGCTCCACGGTCGACAGGACCGGGCCCTCGCGGCTGATGATGTGTCCGAGGACCCGCTCCAGCCGCGCCCGGCGGTCGGCGGCGGCGAGCGAGCCCATCTCCGCGAGGTCGATCTCCTCCAGCAGCTTCGCCCGGTAGGAGGCGACGAGATGGCCGTCCTCGCCCCGGCTGCCCTGCTCCTCGTGGGAGTTGATGCGTGCGCGGAGACTCATGGCTTCATTCCCCGGTCAGTGGTCGAGTGGCATGGTGGCGGTTTTGCGGACGTCTCCCACGGGGTCCCACATGGGGATGACGGAGGGGATGCGGATGGTGGCGGTGACGGTGACCGTGTCGCCGCCCCGGGCCTCGCCGCAGCTCGTGCGGCCGCTCAGCGAGGCGGACACCGCCTCCTGGCAGCCCTGCTGGGCGCTCATGCCGAGCGAGGCCGCCCGCGCCCCCGCCCGCGCCGCCGTGCCGGCCTGCTGAGCGGCGTAGGCGACGAGCCCGATCTGGATGCCCGCCATGGCGACCAGCATCAGGATCGGGATGAACCCCAGGTACTCGATGGCGACCTGGCCGCAATCGCGTCTGCGCCGCGTGGCGCGGTGGCGGGGCATCTCAGTCCTTCACCTCCTCCACGGCCCCGGCGCTGGCCCCGACCGGGACCGGGAAGCCGATCAGGCCGGGGAGCAGCACGGGAACCTTCAGCCGGACGTCGGCCGTTATGTAGCCGGACCCCTTTCCGCCGCAGGTGATCGCGGCGTCGTCCTGCCAGGCGCTCGGCAGGTCCTTCAGTCCCGCCTGTCGGCACGCCCCCTGGAAATCCCCCGTCGCCGCCGTTCCCGCCCGCACCGCCTCGTCCGCAGCATTCCCCGCGAGGGTGTACGTGTATCCCAGCAGCACGCACTGCCACAGCAGCACCAGTGTGACGAGGATGGTGGGCGCCATGCCCAGGAACTCGATGGCGACCTGCCCGCCGTCGGAGCGCAGGCGCTCGCGCGTGCGCCCCCTCATCCCCCCGTCTCCCTGCGTCGCCGGAAGCTCACCGAGCCCCGGTCGCCGCCCCGGGACCGGCCGCCGCTCCTGCGGTCGCCCTCGGGCCTCTTGACGAGGCCGAGTTCGGCGGCCAGGCCCCACAGGGCCTGTTTGACGGTGCTCCTGTTGTCCAGTTCGTGGAGGCGGCCGGCGTCGACCGCGCCCTGGAGTTCCTTGAAGTGGGCGGGGATCGCGGTGCTCGCGACGGCGGTGCCGGTGATCTTCTGGATGAGCGGCGGCTGGATCTCCGTGCCGCGGGTGTGGCGGTTGACGACGATCGTCGTCTCCTCGGCCTTGCGGATCTGCAGCCGGTCCCACATCCGCACCGTCCGCTTGGCGGCGCGCACCGAGACGACGTCCGGGGTGGTGAGCAGGAGGGCGGTCTCGGCCATCTCCACGGCGGCGGCGCCGGCGCCGCTCAGCTGGGCGCCGCAGTCCAGGACGACCACCTCGTAGCGGGAGCGCAGGGCGCTGACGAGCTGGCGGGCGGCCCGGTCGGTGACCTCCTCGCCGCGTTCGCCCTCGCCGGGGGCGAGCAGCAGCGCGAGGCCGGTGTCGTGGCGGAAGACGGCGTCGGCCAGGACGCGCGGGGAGATGTCGGTGATGCCGGCGAGGTCGACGACGGAGCGGCGGAACTGGACGTCCAGGTAGGAGGCGATGTCACCGCTCTGGAGGTCCATGTCGACCAGGGCGGTGCCGTGTCCGGAGGCCTGTGCGGCCAGGGCCAGCTGGATGGCGGTGAGGGTGGCGCCCACACCGCCCTTGGCCCCGCTGACCGTGATCACTCGTCCGCCGACCCCGGTGAACACATCACCGCCGTGGCCCAGGTGACGCCGTACGCCCACCGACCACTGGGCCACCGCCTGAACGCGGCCGGCCAGTTCCTCGTAGCCCAGGGGGAGGGACACCAGGCCGCGGGCGCCGGAGTCCATGGCGGCGGCGAACAGGCCGGGGCTCGCGTCGGAGGTGATGAGGATGACGCCGACCGCCGGGAAGCGCAGGGCCACCTCGCGGATCAGTTCCAGGGCCGGGACCGGGCCGATCCGCTCGTGCACGACGACGACCTCGGGCAGCTCGTCGACGGACTCGGCGGCCAGGCGGGCGAGGGTGTCGATGAGCTGGGTGGAGTCGGCGGCGGCGGTCACCGGCTCCGCGTCGGGCAGCTGGCTGAGCAGGGTCGTGAGGGACCGGACCGCGTCCGCGTCGCCGACTGCCGGGAGGATCCTGGTGGGCATGGCTGCGGGCCTCTCACTTGTCTTTCGCGAGTTCGTAGGTCCGGTCCTTGGCCGGGACGCCGGTGCCGCCGCCGGGCGCGACCAGCGCGAGCCGGACCCGCTGGGCGAAGGACTCCGCGTAGGTGATGCGCTGGGCGTCCGGGGTGGAGAGCGCGAAGGTGATGGGGACGACCTCGCTGGGCTGCTGGCTCCGGTTGTCGGCGCCGGGGTCCAGGGCGGTGATGCGGCCCACGTCGAGGACCTTCGCGCCGGTCACGATGATCTTGGACTGGGCAGGGTCGCCCTGCCGCTGCCCGGCGAAAGTGGCGTACACGTTGACCGAGGAGCCCGGGGTGATCTTGCCCGCCACGCCGGTCGCCGCGTCGATCATGATGGCGACCTCCTGCTGCCCCGGCTGCAGGACGGGCTGGTCGACGATCATGTCGCTCTGCAGCAGGGAGCCCTGGCGCAGGGTGGTGACCGCGATCTTGCCGCGGATCCGGGCGAGGTCGGTGACGGCGTTCGGCGACAGCCACCGCTTGGGCATCGAGATCTTCTCGAACTGGCTCGTGGTCAGCGTCGTGTACGGCTTCACGTCGGTCCTGAGCTGGTACGCGGTGACCTCGGGGCCGACCTTGGACTTGACGTCGCTGATGACGGTGAGCACGCCCGCGAACGCGCCGAGGGCGCAGAGGACGGACAGGAGCAGGAGTATCACGCCGCGGCGCTGACGGGAGTTCATGAACCGTGCAACCTCGTTGGATAGCGGTCGGGCGGAGCGGATGGCGGGGGCGGAGCGGGCCCGCCCGGTCAACCGGTGGGGGCGGGGCTCTCGTGGACCGGCGGCGCGGTGGCGGAACAGAAGACGCAGCGGTCTCCGATGACGTCGATGCCGCACCAGTGGCACAGGCCCTGGCGCACGGAGGTGACCAGTTGGTAGAGGACCGACAGATCGGGCAGGTAGGTGCAGAATTCGACGAGTCTGCCCGTCCCCCACCAGGCGGCGGACTCGGCGGGCGGGGCGGCCTCGCGCATCCCGAGCACGTTCCAGGCGGGGGCGAGGGCGGTCTGGACCCAGTCGGACTGGAGCTGGCCCTTGGCGACGAGCATCCAGGTGCCGAAGTCCGGTCCGGCGAGGGCGGCTTCGGGGCCGATCCGCACGAGTTGCGGTTCGGGGTGGGCGATCACGCCGAACTGGCTGCCGGGCATCCAGGACTTGGCGTGCGTCTTGAGGTTGACGGGGACGCGGTCGAGGCGGGTGACGGAGTTGAGCACGGCGCCGGCGTGGACGTAGTGGGTGAGCAGCCGGCCCGCCGAGGCGAGCACGCCGGGGCTGAGGTCGCAGGAGGCGAGCTGACGTAACTGGCGGGCCAGGACGGCGACCGCGAGCGGCGGCAGGTCCGGGCGGAACAGTGCGATACGGTCGCTCTCCAGCAGGGAGCGCACGGTGTGGAGCCGGTGGGCGGCGGCGCCGGGGACGGCCTGCGAGCACACGACGATCATGTGCCCGTGCTGGTCGAGCAGGGTCCGCACCGTGTCGAGCGTCTGCTCGAGCGGCTGCCGGTCGAGGTCCTCCAGCACCACGGCGGGCACGGTCCGCTCGTCCTGCGCGGGCAGCGCCATGTCGCTACTGGTCACAGCGATCGCAGTTGGCACGCGAGCTCCCCGTTCGACGCCCGACGGTCCGCCGTCGTTGCCTTCGGCGCACCGAGTTGACTTCACTGCGTGACTACGTGAGCACTGTATCCGCGCCCCTGGGGCCGGAGAACAGCGAATGTGCGGCCGGTGGCAACTGTGACGGCACAAGTCATGTCAAAGCCGGTCAGGTCGAGCATCCGATTCGGGCCCGAAGGCGTGGACGGCCCGCCATCCCGTTGACGCCGGCCCGCCTCCGCCCGTGCCGGCCGCACCCGCCGTCACGACTCCGAACACCGCCTCGGGGCAGGGCGATTCGGTCTGCACCCCTTGACAAGACAATTGGTCTGGACCAACTTGTACGACCAACGGTGGCCACCGTGCAGCACCCCTGCTCCTGCATCTCCCTCCCCGATTCCCACCTCTCCCCCGGAGGCCCCAGTGGACCGCGTACCCGGCACGTCAGGAACCAGAGGCAGAGCCAGACGGCTTCGGCCGCTGAGCGTCTGGTCCGGCGCCGTCACCGCAGCCCTCGCCCTCTCCTGCGCGGGCACCGGTCAGGCGTCGGCCGCCGACATCAACAACGCCAAGAACGCCGGCTTCGAGTCGGGCCTGAGCAACTGGACGTGTTCGGCCGGCAGCGGCGCGACCGTCTCCTCGCCGGTGCACGGCGGCACCGCCGCGCTGAAGGCGACGCCGGCCGCGCAGGACAACGCCCAGTGCACCCAGACGGTGGCGGTCAAGCCCAACTCGACGTACACGCTGAGCGCCTGGGTGCAGGGCGGGTACGCCTACCTGGGCGCGACCGGCACCGGCACGACCGACGTGTCGACCTGGACGCCGGACAGCTCCACGTGGAAGCAGCTGCAGACCACCTTCTCCACCGGCTCCTCGACGACCTCGGTGACGGTGTACCTGCACGGCTGGTACGGCCAGGCGGCGTACTACGCGGACGACGTCTCGGTCTCCGGCCCGGACGGAGGCGGCGGCGGTGACGGCGGCGGCGGCAACCCGGCCCCGACGATCCCGGCCGCCCCGGCCGGCCTGGCGGTCACGGGCACGTCGTCGTCCTCGGCGTCGCTCTCCTGGAACACGGTGTCCAACGCCACCGGCTACAACGTCTACCGCGACGGCGCCAAGGTGGCCTCGGCGACGGGCACGTCGGCGACGGTGACCGGCCTGACGGCCTCGACGTCCTACTCCTTCCAGGTCACGGCGACGAACGCGGCGGGCGAGTCGGCCAAGTCGGCGGCGGTGACGGCCACGACCTCGTCCACCGGCGGCGGCGGGGGCGGTGGGGGCGGCAGCCTCGCGAAGCACGCGGTGACGGGCTACTGGCAGAACTTCAACAACGGCGCCACGGTCCAGAAGATCTCCGACGTGTCGTCGCAGTACGACATCATCGCGGTGGCCTTCGCCGACGCGACGACCACGCCCGGCGCGGTGACCTTCAACCTCGACTCGGCCGGCCTCGGCGGTTACACCGTCGACCAGTTCAAGGCCGACATCAAGGCCAAGCAGGCGGCCGGCAAGAAGGTCATCGTCTCGGTGGGCGGCGAGAAGGGCACGGTGTCGGTCAGCGACTCGACGTCGGCGACGAACTTCGCCAACTCGGTCTACTCCCTGATGCAGACGTACGGCTTCGACGGCGTCGACATCGACCTGGAGAACGGCCTCAACCCGACGTACATGACGCAGGCGCTGCGCGCGCTGTCGGCGAAGGCGGGCTCGTCCCTGATCATCACGATGGCCCCGCAGACGATCGACATGCAGTCGACCTCGGCCGGTTACTTCAAGACCGCGCTGAACGTCAAGGACATCCTGACGGTCGTCAACACCCAGTACTACAACAGCGGCGCCATGCTGGGCTGCGACGGCAAGGTCTACAGCCAGGGCACGGTCGACTTCCTCACCGCCCTCGCCTGCATCCAGCTGGAAGGCGGCCTCGCGCCCTCCCAGGTCGGCCTGGGCCTGCCCGCCTCCCCCAGCGGCGCCGGCGGCGGCTACGTCTCCCCCACGGTGGTCAACAACGCCCTGGACTGCCTGACCAAGCTGACCAACTGCGGCACCTTCAAGCCGTCCAAGACCTACCCCGACCTGCGCGGCGCGATGACCTGGTCCACCAACTGGGACGCCGCGGCGGGCAACGCCTGGTCCAACTCGGTGGGCGCGCACGTGCACGCGCTGCCGTAACCCCACACCGCTCATCACGACCTGACGCCCGGACCCGCGAGGGTCCGGGCGTCAGTCTTCGCCCAGGCCGGGGACGTCCTCGCCAAGCGTCTGGGGCGGTCCCCTCCTCCGAAGGGCTCGGGCACCGCCTGCCGTCCCGGGAGAACTCCACCCATCCGGTGACCGCTCCGCCGTCCGGTGGCCAGGGGCCGCGGGCTGCGCGCCCGACGGGCGCCGGCCGGGGTGACTCGCGGGTGAGACGGTCGTCCGCGCCCCACCCGCGGGCGCTGGCCGCCCCTCCGCCCGCGGCTCCCCCGTCGTGGCCGCGCCGGCTTCGCCGTCCCCCGCCTCACCTGCCGCGTCGGCCGTCCGCCTCGTCAACGCCCCGACGGGCACCCGCGCCAGGCGCGCCACCCCGGTGCACAACCTCAAGAAACGCTCAACTCGGCCCTTCAGGACCGATGTTGCCCATTTACTGATGTCCCACGCGATGGGCGCCGGCACGCGGAAACAGTACGACCGCCAGTGCACACAAGTCACTTGCCACTCATTCCGGCATGAAGGCACCATGCGGGGGCGCAAACGTGCGAAACTCTCGGCCCTGCCAGACCGGTTCACGGTCCCGCCAGGACCAACGGCCTGGCGGCGCACCCCCGACAGGGGGCATGCGGCACAGCACGAATCGATGGACAACCGGCCGGAGTGGTCACGCAGAGACAAACGGGGAGACGTTGCTTTGACTTACCTCACCACGGGCGACCAGAGATCCGGACCGCAGGAGGTCTTCGACTCCGCTCCGACCGCACCGCCCGTTCCGGGGGACCCGCAGGCCATACCCACCCTCACCCCTCGCGAACGCCAGGTCCTCGCCCTGCTCAGCCGCGCCGCGGACAATCGCCAGATCAGTCGTCGCCTCGGCATAGCCGAGCGCACCGTCAAGACCCACCTGACCAACCTGATGACCAAGATCAAAGTGACCAGCCGGACCGAGGCGGCCCTCTACGGCTACGCCCACCACCACCGCCTCGCCGACCGGCCCTAGGGTCTGCCGGCCCCGGCCCCGGCCCCGACCCCCGCCCTCCCGGCGCGGGACCGCGCTCGCTCCGCGGGCGGCGTCGCTGCGGCGGGCGTCACGCCCGCCCGGTTCCGCCGGTTCCGCCGGATCCGTCCGCGTCGGACCGCGGACTGCGGGCTGCGGGCTGCGGGCTGCGCACCGAGTCCCCGGCCGCCGACGGACGACCTCCGAACAGCCGTCGTCCGGGTTCCTTCACGCCCTCCAACCCTTTCCACGAGGGAAGTTGACAGCCCGCATATCGCTTATCGATACTATCGATAAGCGATATGCGGGCTGCGAGCGGCAGGGGGAACCATGGGTACGACGTCCTGGTGGAGCCGGACCGACAACCGGCTGCTGGAGGCGGCTCTGGGCCTGGCCGCCGCGCTCGTCGCCGTCTTCGGGGTACTGATCCCGGCGCTCGGGGTGGTCGGCCTCACCGACCCGGTGGACACCCGCTCGGTCGAGGCCCGGACCACGACCCGGATACCGGCCGCTGTGACCGACGCGGTGGCGGGCCATGGCATGAGCCTCACCGGCACGCACCGGGCGGATCTCGTCTTCGCCCACCCCGGTCCGGGCCAGCGGCTGCTGCTCGCCCTGCCGGAGATCGTCGGCAGCCTGCTCCTGCTCCTCGTCGTGGCCCTCCTCCTCCGGATGGCCGGGACCCTGCGCCGCGGCGACGTCTTCGTGCCGCAGAACGCCCGCCGCCTGAGCGTCATCGGGCTCACGGTGCTGGTGCAGGCCGTCCTCTCCCCCGTGCTGCCGGCGCTCACCACCGCCGCTCTGGTGAGAGGCACTCCCTTGGGCGAGCAGATCCCCTTCGAAGTCTCCTTCACCGGCGAGTACGTCCTGCTGGCCTTCCTCATCCTGGCCCTCGGTGAGGTCTTCCGGCGCGGTACGAGGCTGCGCGCCGACACCGAAGGGCTGGTTTGATGCCACCGGAGGAGGAACACCGGGTCCAGGTCCACCTGGACCGGCTGCTGGCGGAGCGCGGCATGACCCTGTCCGAGCTGGCGGCCAGGGTCGGGGTGACGGTGGTCAACCTCTCCGTCCTGAAGAACGACCGGGCCAAGGCGATCCGCTTCTCCACCCTCACCGCGCTCTGCCGCGAACTGAACTGCCAGCCCGGTGACCTGCTCAGCGTCCGCGAGGGCTGATCACGGGCCGCGGCGGAACCGACGCGTGTTCCCCGCGCACGTGCCGCCGCGAGCCCCGGCGGTGCGGCCTCGACCGAAGAAGAACCCACGAACCTGCTGTACCTGGATGGGGGAAGAATCATGAGGAAGATCTTTGGCCGGCGTCTGGGACGGGCCGGTGTGATCGGTGTGTGCGCCGCCGCTCTCGCGGCGTGCGGAACCGCCTCGCGCGACTACAACGTGTCGGCGGCTCCGGGAGGTGACAGTGCCGCGTGCTCCGGTCTGGTGGGCAAGGCGCCCAAGAAGCTGGGGGGCCACGACCGCAACGACTCCGACCAGAAGGGAACGGCCGTGTGGGGGGACGGGGACGTCGTTCTCCGGTGCGGGAACATCTCGAACGTGCCGGAGTCGGCTCCCTGCACGTCGGTGAAGGGCGTCGACTGGGTCGTGAACGAGAAGCAGACCCACGACGGGGTGAAGACGGTCCTGTCGTACGGGCGCAGTCCCGCCGCGGAGGTCACGGTGTCGGAGCGCGTCAAGGACAAGGACGCCGTCATCGGTGAGGTGTCCGGGATCGTGTCGGAGCTGGCGAAGCGGAAGACCTGCAAGAAGCCGGGCTGAGCAGGAGCGGGACGGGCCTGCCACGGCCCGGCCTCCTCCCCCGGAGCGGTTCCTCCCGAGGTGGCCCCGCAGGGCAGGGTGCCCGAAGGTGCGATGGCGGCCGCCGTGACCACGCCGTAGAAATCTGTAGAACACGCGTACGGGGTTATCCGCGGTGCCGGACGCGTGGGAAGCATTTCCACTTCTACGGGGAGGGTTCATGCGTAGTCTCTCGCGCCTGGCCTCTGGCGGTGCCGCTGCGGTGGCCGCCGGTGCGCTGCTGTTCACGGCCGCGCCCGCACACGCCACGACGGCTTCGAACACCTGGGGAATCCCGGGTCACAAGATGCAGGTGAACGCCTGGCACTGCGGCACGTACGTGAGCGCCTGCGACTGGAAGGCGTCGACCAAGCTGTACAAGGGCAAGGCCCACGACAGCGCGCAGTGGGTGCAGAACCGGGCCGTCCTGGCCGCGCACGGCATCAGCGTCTCCATCAAGATCTCGAAGAACCCCGAGGCGACGCTGAAGATGACGAGCAAGTCGCAGGGCGAGGTCCGCTGGAAGAACTACGGCGGCCACAGGTGGATCGCCGACACCTACGGTCAGATGAAGCCCAGCAAGCTGACCGTCTACGTGTCGACGAAGTCCTGCGGCTCGGCGCAGATCACCAGCAGGATCAAGTTCACGGAGAAGTGCGTCACCGCCGGCGCGGCGTGATCCGCGCGCGACGCCGTCGCACCACTTGACCGTCTCTGCCCCCGCCCTCCGGCGGGGGCAGAGTTCTCTCACCGGGGGAAACGAGCATGTCACGCACCAGGAGCATCGCCAGAACGGCGGTGTGGACGGCCGTCGCGGCCTGCGTCATGGTGCCGGCCGCGGGGTGCGCCTCGCCCGGCAGCCACCACGCGAGCGGGGAGCCCGGCTACTTCGCCAGCCTCGTCAGCCGGGCTAACGGCCTGTACTACCACCCCTTCCTGCGGGAGGAACGCGGCAGCCCCGAGGCCCAGTCCTACGCGCTGCGCACCCTGGAGGAGACCGGCGCGAGACCGAGGGTCACCGTGGGAGCCGGGACGGCCTCGGCACTGCGCTCCGACGCGGTCAAGGCGTCCCCGCTGTGGGGCAGGTACTGGCTCGTCCCGCTGCGCGACGCCGGGGCGTCGGGGGTGCTCGGCCGGAGCGACGCGCGCGCGGTGGAGAAACTCCGGACCGACAAGGGGTGGTACGACGACCCCGCGCTCGGGACGAAAACCGACGAGGGGCGCCTTGGCGCCACCTGGGCCGCGTTGGAGGTGGAGGCGGCCACCGGCTCCCTGGGCAGGCTTCCGGCCGCCGACCGGGCCGCCACGGTCCGCTGGCTGGACGGGCTGGCGGCCGGCGGGCCGTCGCTGGAGGGGGCCGCGGTCCTGGCCCGGTGCCTGCGCCTGCTCGCCAGACCCACTCCCGAGTCCCTGACGACACGGGCCGCTCCGGACGCGAGCCGGTTCACCGAGCGGCCGGAGAAGGAGCGCGCCGACCTGCTGGAGGACACCTACGACTACGTACTGCTCCAGGAGTCGGCCGGCAAGGAGCCGCGCGTGGACCGGGAGGTCTGGCAGCAGGCCCTGGCGCACAACACCGACAGCCTCGACTACGAGCAGCTCTACAGCCTGGTGCACATCCTGCGCGCGACCGGCAGCCCCGAGAACGCGTTCCCGTCGGTCGTCCGCCGCCTCCAGCGGGAGCGGATGCCGGACGGAACGGTGCGCGACCCTTCCTCCTACCTGGGCACGCCCGACGCGTCGCTGTTCGTGCAGCGGCTGCGGAGCGTCGCCGGATGGCCGGTGCGGGACAAGCGTCTCCTGGGCGCCGTGGAGAAGCAGGCCGACTCCCCGGACGCGCCGCGTGACGGCGCCGCGCGGCTGACCACGGCCGCGCTGGAGCACAGCGCCGGCGGGGCGCCGCTCTCCCCCCGGGAGACCGCGCTGTGCCGGGACCCCGTGACCGTGCCGGCCACGGTCACCGCGGACAACGCTGCGGACTGGCAGCGTGCGGTGTGGAACTGCGCGGAGTCGGGCGTGCCGGTGCCGGCTCCCTCCGTCACGCGCTGGAGCGTGGACGGTCTGGAGGGGGCACAGGCGGCCGCCACGCTGGTGGTCGGCCTGCACCAGGGCGGTCACGACGATCGCGTACCCGGATGGCTGACCGCGGACGGGCTCAGGCGGTGGGCGACCGATCCGGGGCCCCGCGCGAGCGTCTACGACCGTGCGCTGATCGTACGCGCCTACCTGCTGCTCGGCGGCCGGGCCGGCGACTTGGTGGTGGGGTCCCTGGCCGGCCTTTTCAAGGCGCACCGGGGCTGTCCGGGCCTTCCCGGCCTGTACCGGCCGGACGACGAACCGGGCTGCGACCTCAAGACGACGTGGGCCGTGTGGGAGCTGGACAAGGCACTGGACGGCAAGTTGGGAGCCCTGCCCTCGTAGGCGGGCCCCCCGAGAGAGAAAGTGGGCACAACCTCCTTGAGCACGCTGCTGACGGCGAGTGGGGTGGGCAAGTCCTATACGCTGCGCGGCCGGCGGGTCGACGTCCTCGAAGACATCGACCTCGCCATCGCGCCGGGACGCGTCACCGCGCTCGTCGGACACTCCGGATCGGGCAAGACCACCCTCCTGCACATCCTCGGGCTGCTGACGAAACCCGACACCGGCCGTGTCGTCCTGGAGGGGCGCGACACCCGTGCCCTGACGGACAGCGCGCTGGCGGACCTGCGACGTCGGCGTCTGGGCTTCGTCTTCCAGTCGTACAACCTGCTGCCGCAGCACAGCGCCCTGCGCAACGTGCTGCTCCCGTACACGGGCAGGCGCGGGGAGGCTGAGCGGCGGGCGCGCGGTCTGCTGGAGCGCGTGGGACTGGCAGACCGGTGCGAGCACCGGCCCGGCGAACTGTCCGGAGGTGAACAGCAGCGCGTGGCGCTGGCCCGGGCTCTGGTGAACGACCCACCGCTGCTCCTGGCCGACGAACCCACCGGGAACCTGGATCCGCGGAGCGAGGGCCTGCTGCTGCGCCTGTTCCGCGAGTTGGCGGACGAAGGGCGGGGAGTGCTGGTCGTGACGCACAACCAGGCGGTCGCGGACGCGGCCGACGTGGTCCACCGGCTCGGCCCGGACACGACGCTCTCGGGCCGGGACGAGACGAGCGGCCGCTCCCGGGCGCTCACCCGGGGCCCGCGGGAGGGTGAGCTGTGAACCTGCTTCGGATGGCCTGGTGGAACGTGCGGGCGCTGCACAGGCGGCTGCTGGGACTGGTCACGATGGTCGCGGTCGCCGGCGCGGTGTGCCTGAGCGCCATCGGCGTCGCCTCCAACGCACAGGCTTCGACGGACAGCCAGGTCGGGGAGTCGACGGCGAACCGGTCGGTCACGGTGGACTCCCCGGAGGGCCGTCCCGATACGGCCCGGCTGACGGAGGCGACGGAGAAGCGCCTGGCGGCGATCGCGCACGTGGAGTCGGTCCAGCACCGGCTCCAGGTGTCCATGCCGGTACGGGACAACCCCGAGGGTGCCGACCTGCTGTACGCGACGACGTACCGCGAGTCGCTGGCGCCTCCGGTGGTGAGGTCGGTGCGCGAGCGGCTCTTCCCGCTGCAACCCGGCGAGGTGGTGTTCCCCGCCTCCACGCACGGGGTGGACCTGTCCTCGATGGTCGGCAGGACGGTGACGGTCGACGCGCACCGGTATGTGCGGCCCGGTGTGGGCGGCACGGTGAGTTCACGGGTGAAGGTGGTGGGCCTGTACGACCCGGGCTGGCAGTTCGACGGACCGGACGCCGCGTACGCGGACGACGCGAGCGTGGTGAAGTGGGCGGCGGGAGCGGCCGGCAAGACGACCGACGACTACCTGCGCACGTCGGGCTGGGACCAGCTGACGGTGGTGGCCGACAGTGCCTCGCACGTGCCGGACGTGCTCCGAGCCGTGCAGGGGATGAACTACCCCGCCGTCACCTTGCAGCAGCAGCTCCAGGCACTGCCCGGAGTGCTGGAGCTGGTCAGACTGACCGGGAACGTCCTGATCGGCGTTCTGGGCGTGCTGGCGTTCGTCGGCGCGGTCACGGTGACGGGTGCGCTGGGGCGGCAGCGGGCCCAGGAGGTCGGCATCCTGAAGGCGGTCGGTTTCCGCAGCGGCTCGGTGATGGGGATGCTCGTGGCGGAGATGGCGATCGCCGGCGCGGTGGCGGCCGCGGCCGGTGTGGTGCTGGCGGTGGGCGCTTCCAGCGCGGCGGCGGCCGGTCTGAGGCGTTTCGGCGAGATCGCCCCGTACGTCCATGACACGGTGCCCCTTCCGGGAACGCCGGTCCTGGTCGCGCTGTCGGTGGCGACGGTCGTGGTCGTGGCCGCCGGCGCGGTGCTCCCGGCGGGCCGTGCCGCGCGCATGTCCCCCACCGAAGCCATGAAGGACTGGTGATCCCCTTGGTGCGGCGCAGGATGTCGTACACCGCGCTCGCGGTGTCCGCGGCTGTGCTGGCCTCCTGTTCCGCTTCCGGCGATGTGGAGCTGGGGACGGACTGGGAGGGCTCGCAGACCTTCGTGACCGCGAGCGTCTCCGGGCGGACCGTGGTGGTCGGCATCAATCCCTCGGCCCGTCACGCGCAGGCGCTCGCCGTCGTGCCGGAGAAGGACGGCGACGACGACGTGCGGGCTCCTCAGCTCGTGCGGTCGGCCGACGGTACGTGGTGGCTGTCGACGCCCCGCAAGGGTGAGCGCCCGGACCGTCTCTTCACGCTGGACACCGCCCGGCACGTCCTGGACGAGAAGGGCGACACCGGGCGGCTGCGGGAACTCGTGCCGGGCAAGAGCCTGGTGGCGGCCGTTCACGGCTCCCCGGAAGGCGGGCGGAGCGCCGCCGAGGCGGGCCGGGAGTCCACCGGTGTGCTGGTACGCGACGCCAGGACGTGGAAGGGGGTCCGGAGCACCCGGGTTCCGGGGCCCGTGACGCTGACGGCCTCCGATCCGTCGAGCGACACGGTGTGCCTGGCCACCGGGCAGGGAGCCGACACCGAGGTGAGCGTGCTCGACCTCACCACCGGCAGGACGGGACGGGCCGTGCGCTCCGCCGGTCTGCAGGTGCAGCAGCTGGCCTGCCCGGCGGGCACACCGGTCCTGGCCGGTTCTCCCGCCGGGAACGGCCCGGGGGCCACGGTGGAGGTGACCCTCCGGCGCGCCGACGGCGCGACGGTGGTGAGCGTGGACGGCGGCCGGGTCGACGCCCTTCAGGCGTCGGGCGGCACCGTCGCGGTCGCGGTCAACCGCGGGCAGGACAGCGATCTCGTCGAGCTGGACCGGGCGAGCGGGCGCGAACTGGGGCGCGTGACGGTCACGGGCATGGACAACTCGTACCTGCTGCGGCACACGCGGGACGGCTGGGTGATGGTCTCGGACAGCACCGCGACCGTGGTGGACCTGTCCGGGGGGACGTTTTGGACCTTCGGCCTGCCCGGGACGCTGACGAGCTTCTGAGCCCGGCACGCACGGGCGTCCGTGCGTGCCGGCCGGTCCGTCGCGCGGGCCCGCCCGCACACCGCACGGCCGCCGCCCCTGCCCGCGTCCCCCCGTGGCGCGGGCAGGGGCGGCGGCACGGTGGTCAGCCCAGCTTCAGCCACTTCGGGTCGGTGGCGATCTTCTCCAGCCGGCTCATGGTGAGGGCCGGGGCCTCACGGGTGGCCGGGGTGTTCTGGGCGCCCGAGTTGAAGGCGCTGATCACCACACGGCGGCCGTCGGGACGGATCGTGTCCACCGTCCACATGACGATGCCCTCGATGCCCTTCTCGCCGGGGGACTTGCGCGTGACCACCTTGGTCCCGTCGGGCAGGGTCCTGGCTCCCTCGCCGAAGAGCTGGCTCTCGACGTCCCGCATGTCGGGCTGGACGTTGAGCTGCACCAGGCTCGCGCCCTTGCCGTCGTCGAGGACGACGTAGCCGAAGCCGGGGTCCGCGCTGCCCTTGGAGACGACCTTGGTTCCGCTGGGCGCCAGCCGGGCCAGCGTCGCCGAGACCGAGCCGGTGTGCGCGGCCGACGTCTCGTTCGGCGCGGGCTTGGGCCGCTGGTCGAGGGGGATGGCGTCGGCCGCGGCACGCCACTGCGGCGCGGTGACGAGCGACGTCAACCGGGCGGCGGACAACGGGGGCTCGTCCCGGGTGACGGGCTTGTCCTTCTCGGCGGCGGCGTTCCACTCCTGCGCGCTGATGTGCTGGCCGGTCGGCGTCACCAGTTCGGCGCGCCAGAGCTTGGTGCCGCTGCGGCTGTTGGGGTACTCGTAGCCCTTGAGGATCATCACGGCGGAGCCGTCGGGCAGTTTCGTGGTGCCGCAGCTGTCGTAGGCGATGAACACCTTGTCGGGGCACTCGGTGTTCTGGCGCGCCTCCTGAGTGCCGGCCGGGACGCGGTTGACGGAGACGCTGACCGCGGCCTCGCCCCTGCCATCGTCGAACACGCCCGCCGCATAGGGGTGGTCGTCCGTGCCGCGTCCTTCGGCGTTGCTGAGCTCCCCCTGGGGCAGCAGCTTCCTGAGGGTGCGGACGAGTTCCTCGCCGGACACCGCCGGGGCCGCGCTCTCGGAGGCGACGGGGGTGGTCCGGGCCGCCGGGCCGCCGGCGGCGGGCCGCTGCCGTGCGCCGGGGCCGTCCTGTCCGCCGGGGAGTACGAAGGTCACTCCCAGTCCCACGAGCGCGACCCCGGCGACACCGCCGGCGACGGCGGCCCGCCGTCGGGCGCGCAGCCGCCGGCCGCGCACCTCACCGGCGGCGGCCAGGTCCTGCCGGGCGCTGCCCAGGGTCGCTCCGGCGTCCCGCAGGGCGTGGGCGAACCGTTCCTCGAAGGCGTCGTTGTCTGCGTCGGGCATGGCGAACCGCCGTTTCTCGAACGTGGGTTGGTGGTCGGTGCGCGACCGGGACGGGTCAGGTCCCGGCGTACTCGCTGAGAGCGTCGCCGAGCAGCGCGCGCAGCCGGGCCAGGGCGCGGACGCAGCGCGTCCGGACGGCGGCCGAGCTGGTGTTCATCACCGCGGCCGTCTCCTCGATGCTGCGGTCCTCCCAGTACCGCAGGACGACCACCGCCCTGTCCTTGGCCGACAGTTGCCCGAGGGCCCCCATGAGGGTCAGCCGCAGCGACGCGTCACCGCCCGCCTCCGGCGCCGCGACCTCGGGGAGTACGTCGGTGGCGCGCTCCCGGTGGCTGCTGTGGCGGCGCCGGTGGGCGAGGAAGGTGCGGGTCAGTACGGTCTGGACGTACCCGGCCGGGTTGTCCGCGGCACGGACGCGGTTCCAGCGCACGTACACCCGGCCGAGGGTCTCCTGGACGAGGTCCTCGGCGAGGTGGGTGTCGCCCCCGGTGAGCAGACAGGCGGACCGGTACAGGTGCCCGGACCTCGCCGCCGCGAACTCCGGATACCCCTCGCTGCGGCCCTGCCTCATCGGATCCCCCGTGCCCGGCGTGCCCTCTCCGGCACTCTCACCCCTTTGATGCGGTGGGCCCCTCGGGATGTTTCACATGTTCCGCGACGAGTTCCGGAGGGGTTCCGGCAGCGCGCCTCGCCCGACCACGACCACGGTCGCTCGGCCGCGGGGGGCCGGGGGACGTCGGCGTGTCGGGCGCGGGCCCCGCGGGGGGGCCGGCCGGGCGGGGCGGGGCCGCGGGGGGGGGGGGGGGGGGCCCCCCGCGCCCGCCGGG
>NZ_JBIBUK010000002.1:453953-951010 GCF_043079345.1 Streptomyces sp. NPDC015220
CGGGCGCCCCCCCCCCCCCCCCCCCCCCCCCCCCCCGGGGCGCCCCGGGGGGGCCCCCCCCCCCCCCCCCCCCCCCCGGCGGCGGGGCGACCTGGGCAAGCGGCCGTGCGGTCCGCTCGCGCGGCCGGCGGCGGCCGGGTCACTTCTCCGTAGACGGCTCTTCCCCGGCGGCCGGCTCGGCCTCGCCGGACGGAGACTCGGTGGCGGAGGCGTCGTCCGCCTCGTCCACGCCGTCGTCGCCGTCCGCCCCGTCGTCGAAGTAGGCGTCCAGGACCGCGTCCAGCCGTGTCTCCCACTCGCTGAAGCGGGACCGGGCCGGAGCCTCGATCTCGATGGGGTACCAGCGGCGGTCGGGGGTGTGGACGGTGACCGTGAACCGCTTGCCGAAGCGGGGGGTCTCCGTCTCCAGCGCGCCGATCTCGTCCCAGCGGAACTCGCATTCCTGGTCGTCGAGGGCGAGGCGTACGCCCCGGTGGTCGGCGACGATGCGGGCGCGGCGGTCGGCGGCCTCGAAGACCGGGCCGTCGGGGGCCCCGCCGTCCTCCCCGTCCCCGGTGGCCTGCTCGGGCGCGGCGGCCGGGACCGCGTCCTCGGCCGGGGCCGTCCTCGCCGGCTCCGCCCCGCTCCTCCCGCTCGCTGCGGCTTCCCCGGCCACCGGCGTCCTGGGCCCCGCGTCCGCCGGACCGGCCGGCGCGGGCGAGGTGAGGCCGGGGATGAAGGCCGGGTCGGACCCGGCCCCCTTCACGGGCTCGCTCTTCAGGGGCCGGCTGCTCGAACCTATGCGCTGCTCCACAGCGGGCAGTATGGTCGACGAACCTGTGCCGGGCACCGTCGGCCCCAACTTCGTTATCAGACGCCTACAATGCCCGTCCGGCGCCTATACGAACAGACTCACCACCGCCGCCACCGCGAACCCAGCCAGCGACAGCACGCTCTCCAGCACCGTCCAGGTCTTCAGCGTGTCCCGTTCGCTGATGCCGAAGTACTTCGCCACCATCCAGAAGCCGCCGTCGTTGACGTGCGAGGCGAAGATCGAGCCCGCGGAGATCGCCATGATGACCAGGGCGACGAATGCCTGGGAGTGGTGGCCCTCGGACAGGAGCGGGGCGACGATGCCCGCCGTCGTCACGATCGCCACCGTCGCCGAGCCCTGCGCCACGCGCAGTACCAGCGAGATCAGGTAGGACAGGACGATCACGGGCAGGCCGACGCCGTTGAACGTGTCGGACAGGGCCTGCGCGACCCCGCTCGCCTTCAGCACCGCGCCGAAGACCCCGCCCGCGCCGACCACCAGCAGGATGTTGCCGACCGGCTTCAGCGACGCCGTGGACACCGTCTCCAGCGACTTGCGGGACCAGCCCCGGCGGATGCCCAGCAGGTAGTACGCCAGCAGCAGCGCGATCGTCAGTGCGACGAACGGGTGGCCGAAGAATTCGATCACCGAGCGGCCGGTGGAGGGGTCCAGCGCGATGGAGGAGAAGGTGGCCGCCAGGATCAGCAGCAGCGGCGTGCCGATGATGCCCAGGACCGTGCCGAGCGCCACCGGCGTCTCCCGCGGCCGCACGCCCGAGGCCCGCTGCTCCTCCAGCACCGCGCGCTTGGCCTCGGCCGCCGCCTCGACCATGTCCTGCGGCACCTCGACGAAGATCCGCCTGCCGATCCACGCGGCGTACGCCCAGGCCGCCAGCACCGCCGGGACGCCGCACACCACGCCCATGAGGATGATCCAGCCGAGCTGCACGTGCAGCAGGCCGGCGGCGGCCACCGGGCCCGGGTGCGGCGGCAGGAAGGCGTGCGTCATGGACAGGCCCGCCAGCAGCGGCAGGCAGTACAGGACGATCGACTTGCCGCCGCGCTTGGCGGCGGCGTAGACGAGGGGCGCGAGCACGAAGATGCCCACGTCGAAGAAGACCGGGATGCCGAAGATCAGGCCGGTCAGGCCCATGGCCAAGGGCGCCCGCCGCTCGCCGAACAGGCCGAGCAGACGGCTCGCCAGCACCTCCGCGCCGCCGCTCACCTCGAGGATCGCGCCGAGCATGGTGCCCAGGCCGATGATGATGGCGACATGGCCGAGGATGCCGCCCATGCCGGACTCGATGGTGGAGACGGCGTCCGAGCGCTGGACGGTGCCGAAGAGTTCGGTGACCGACAGGCCGGCCAGCAGGCCGACGGCTATGGAGACGGCGAGCAGGGCCACGAACGGCTGGAGTCTGGCCTTGATGATCAGGAAGAGCAGTAGCGCGATGCCGATGCCGGCCACCAGGAGGAGTCCGGTGGTGCCGTCGACGAGGAGGAGCAGTCCGCCGGTGTGCGGTGGCGCGGCCGGGGCGGTGGCCGCGAGCGGGTGGGACATAGGGGGGTCCTCTGCGTGAGTACCGTAAGAACATGGAGCTTTCGGGCAGGCCGGATCGCGGCACGGCGCCCGAGGGGGTGGTGGGCGCCGTGCCGTGCGGTTTCGCGGGGTGTGGAGGGCGGGAGGACGTCAGCCGAGTACGGCGAGGGCGTCGATCTCGATGAGGAGTCCGGCCGGCAGACCGACGTAGACGGTCGTGCGGGCGGCGGGCGGCTGGGTGAGGCCCTGCTCCTCGAAGTACTGGTTGTAGATGTCGTTCATCTCGGCGAAGTGGTCCACGTCGGTGAGGTAGACGCGGATCATCATCACGTCGTCCCAGCCCGCGTCGCCCTCTTCCAGGATCGCCTTGACGTTGGCGAGGGTCTGCAGGGTCTGCTCTCGCAGGCCGGGGCCGACGGGCGTGGGGGGCTTGCCGTCCTCGGCGGGCAGGAAGCCGACCTGGCCGGCGACCTGGAGGATGTTGCCCTTCTTCACCCCGTGGGAGAACTTCGCGGGCGGGACGGTGTGGGTCTTGGGGGTGAGCGCGGTCTTCTCGGTCATTCGGTGTCCCTGTCTGGGGTGGTCGTGGGGGTGGCTACGGGGGTTCTCCCGGAGTACTCGCCGCTGATGGCGTCCGCGGTACGGCGCACCAGCGGGAGCAGGGTGAGGAGTTCGTCGGCGGTGACGACGACGTTCGGCGCGGAGACCGACATCGCGGCGACCACCCGGCCGTCGGCGCCGCGGATGGGCGCGGCGACGCAGTTGATGGACTCCTCGTGGCCACCGAGGTCGGTGGCCCAGCCCTGTTCGCGCACGGTCGCCAACTCCTTCAGGAAGGCGGCGGGGCCGGCTGTGGAACGGGCCGTGTACATGGGGTACTCGAGCTTCTCGGCGACCGCGCGCCGCTCGGCCTCGGGCAGATCGGCGAGCAGCAGTTTGGCCACGGCGGCGACGGTGATGGCGACCGGCTTGCCGATCCGGGAGTACATGCGCACCGGATAGCGGCTCTCCACCTTGTCGATGTAGAGCACCTCGCCCTCCTCGTGGACGGCGAGGTGGACGGTGTGGCCGCAGTTCTCGTTCAGCCGTGCCAGGTGCGGGTGGGCGATCTCGCGGATGTCGAGGTTCTCCATCGCCTCCTGGGCGAGGGCGAAGAGGCGGGCGCCGAGGCGGTAGCGCTGGTCGGACTGGCGGTAGACCAGGCCGTGCTCGTGGAGGGTGCGCAGCAGGCGCAGCGCGGTGGACTTGTGGACGCCGAGGCGGTCGGCGACCCGTCCGAGGTCGGCGGGTCCCTCCGCGAGCAGCGGCAGGATGCTCAGCGCGCGGTCGACGGTCTGGCTCATGGCGTGGGTTCCTCCTCCTCGGCCCCCTGGGCGGTGCGCGTCCAGCCGGGGCCGAGTCGAAGTGTCCCCCACTCCGCCTCGCCGAGGGCGGCGAGCCGGTCGGCGTGGCCGATCCAGGAGGGGCGCGGCGAGGTCTCGCCTTCGGGGGCGGTGGCCTGGCGGCGGACGGGCGGTGCGGCGAGGTCGCCCGGGACGGTGAGCGCGGCGGCGGCCATGAGGTGGCCGTGCCGGAGCCGGTCGCGGACGGGCAGGCCGCGCAGGGTGGCGGAGAGGAAGCCGGCGGCGAAGGCGTCGCCGGCGCCGACATGGGCGACGACGTCGACCTCGGGGGCCCGGACCGGCGTGGCGCGGCCGTCGCCGTCCGCCGGGTCCTCGGTGTTCCGCTCGAAGGCGGTCGCGCCCTCCGGCCCCTGCTTGACGACGACGGTCGCCGGCTCGGGCAGCGCCTGCCTGATGGCCCGGCCGCCGTCCAGGCCCCACGCCTCGCGGGCCTCGTCCTCGCCGACGAACACGAGGTCGGCGCGCCGCGCGAGTTCCAGCAGCACGCGCGCTCCGTCGGCGTCCCGCCACAGCGCGGGCCGGAAGTTGACGTCGAAGGAGACCAGCGGGCGTCCGGGGCGCGGCGCGGTCAGCTCGCGCATCAGCTCCAGGCAGTCGGCGGAGAGCGCCGCCGTGATGCCCGACAGGTGCAGTACGCGCCCGGCGTGCAGCGCGGCGGCGTCGACGTTGCCGACGGCCATGGCGGAGGCCGCCGAGCCGGCCCGGTAGTACGCCACCTCGTGGGCGTCGGTGGCCCGGTCGCCGGCGGTGCGGAAGTAGATGCCGGTGGGCCGGGCGGGGTCGCGCCGTACGGCGCTCACGTCGACGCCGTAGGACGCGATCGCCCCGACCAGGTGGTCGCCGAAGCCGTCCGCGCCGACCCGGCTCACCCAGCGCGTGGAGTGTCCGGCGGCGGCGAGCACGCAGAGCACGTTGGACTCGGCGCCGCCGATGCCGCGGACGAAGGACGGTACGTCGGCGAGGCGGCCGGGGCGGGTGGGCAGGAAGGTGACCATGGACTCGCCGAGCGCCACGACGTCCACGACGCCGGTGTCATTGCAGGGTCCGGTGGCGGTCACGATGCTCGTAGCTCCTCGGTGCGCTGGGGGGCGGGGTTTCGTTGACCTCGCGTGGCCGAGATGTTAGACAGCAGTGAGCGAAATATGCAATGAGCGTTGCAATATATGCAACGCCTCAGATCAGGGAGGTTCCGTGAGCAACGAGGCGCTCGCCCGCCTGGCCGAGGAACGCGTCGACCACCGCTTCAAGGGGCTCCCGCCGGACGCGGACGGGCTGACCGTCGGCGAGCTGGCCGCCCAGCGCCGCAACCTGTTCACCGGCGGCTTCACCACGCCCGTGCTGGCGCTGTCCGCCGAGCGGCTGGAGCACAACCTGAGGCTGATGGAGACGTACGCCGCCCGCCACGGCCTCGCCTTCGCCCCGCACGGCAAGACCTCCATGGCGCCCCAGCTCTTCCAGCGGCAGATCGAGCACGGCGCCTGGGGCATCACCCTCGCCGTGCCGCACCAGGTGCGGGTGGCGCGGGCGTTCGGCGTCCGGCGGATCTTCCTGGCCAACGAGGTGGTGGACCCGGCCGCGCTGCGCTGGTTCGCCGCCGAACTCGCCGCCGACGCCTCCTTCCGCCTCGTCTGCTACGTCGACTCGGTGCGCGCGGTGGAGCTGATGGACGCGGCGCTGCGCGGCGCCGCGCGTCCGCTCGACGTCGTGGTCGAACTGGCGGCCGGGGACGGCGCCCGCACCGGTGCGCGCACCGAGGCGGAGTGCGCCGCGGTCGCGGACGCGGTGGCCGCCGCCCCGGCCCTGCGGCTCGTCGGCGTCGCCGGGTACGAGGGCGAGGTCCCGCGGGCGGACCCGGAACGGGTGCGGGACTACCTGCGGCGGCTGGTGGGCCTGGCCGTGGACCTCGACCGGGCGGGACGGTTCGCCGAGGCGGAGGAGATCGTGGTGAGCGCGGGCGGCAGCGCCTGGTTCGACGCGGTGGCCGACGTCTTCGCCGGCATCCCCGAACTTTCCCTCCCGGTGCTGAAGCTGCTGCGCTCGGGCGCCTACGTCTCGCACGACGACGGCCACTACCGCGAGCTCACCCCGTTCAACCGCGTCCCCGAGGAGGGCGCCCTGGAGCCCGCCTTCCGGCTGTGGGCGCAGGTCGTCTCCCGGCCCTGCGGGGACCAGGCCTTCGCCAACGCGGGCAAGCGGGACGCGGCCCACGACCTGGATCTGCCGTTCGCGCAGGTGGTGCGCCGGGACGGCGCCGAGCGGCCGGCGACCGGGGTCACGGTCACCGCGCTGTCCGACCAGCACGCGTGGCTGCGCACCGGCCCCGAGGCGGACCTGCGGGTCGGCGACTGGGTCGGCCTCGGGCTGTCCCACCCGTGCACGTCCTTCGACAAGTGGCCGCTGATCCCGGTCGCCGAGGCCGACGGCACGGTCGTCGACTACATCCGTACGTTCTTCTAGGAACCGGCAGAAGGAGTCACCCATGGATCCGGTCGAGCTCGCCGACTTCGCCGATCTCGTCATCCGGGACGCGGACGTCGTGGACGGCACCGGCGCTCCCGCCTACCGCGCGGACGTGGCGGTCCGGGACGGCCGGATCGTCTCGATCGTCAAGGAGGCCGCCGCGGCGGGCTGCGCCCGTCCCCGTGCCCGCCGCCAACTGGACGCGGAGGGCCTGGTCCTGGCCCCCGGTTTCATCGACATGCACGCCCACAGCGACCTGGCGCTGCTGCGCGACCCGGACCACAGCGCGAAGGCCGCCCAGGGCGTCACCCTGGAGGTGATCGGCCAGGACGGCCTGTCGTACGCGCCGGTCGACGACCGCACGCTCGCGGAGGTGCGCCGGGCGATCACCGGCTGGAACGGGGACGGCGGCGACATCGACTTCACCTGGCGGTCGGTGGGCGAGTACCTGGACCGGCTGGACGAGGGCATCGCGGTGAACGCCGCGTACCTCGTCCCGCAGGGCACGGTCCGCGCGCTCGCCGTCGGCTGGGAGGACCGGCCGGCCACCGCCGGGGAGCTGAACCGGATGCGGCGGCTGGTCGCCGAGGGCCTGGAGCAGGGCGCCGTCGGCATGTCCTCCGGGCTCACCTACACGCCCGGGATGTACGCGCCGGACTCCGAACTCACCGAACTGTGCCGCGTGGTGGCCCGCTACGGTGGCTACTACTGCCCGCACCACCGCAGTTACGGGGCGGGCGCGCTCCGGGCGTACGAGGAGATGGTGGCGCTGACCCGTGCGGCCGGCTGTCCGCTGCACCTGGCGCACGCCACCATGAACTTCGGCCCGAACAAGGGCCGGGCGCCCGAGCTGCTGGCGCTGCTGGACGACGCGCTCGCCGCGGGCGCCGACATCACCCTCGACACCTACCCCTACACCCCCGGCTGCACCACCCTGGTCGCGCTGCTGCCGAGCTGGGCGAGCGAGGGCGGCCCGGAACGGATCCTGGAGCGGCTCGCCGACCCGGCCACCGCCGAACGGATCCGCCACCACCTGGAGGTCACCGGCTCGGACGGCTGCCACGGCGTGCCGGTGGAGTGGGAGACGATCGAGATCTCCGGGGTGACCGGGTCCGGGCTCGGCGAGTACGTCGGGCGTACGGTCCGGGAGTCGGCGGCCCGGCGCGGCGAGAGCCCGTGGACGGTCGCCCGCCGGCTGCTGGTGGAGGACCGGCTGGGCACGACGATCCTCCAGCACGTGGGCCACGAGGAGAACGTCCGGACGATCATGCGCCACCGGGTGCACACCGGCGGCTCCGACGGCATCCTCCAGGGCGCCAAGCCGCACCCGCGCGCCTACGGCACCTTCCCGCAGTATCTCGGACGGTACGTAAGGGAGTTGGGGGTGCTGTCGCTGGAGGAGTGCGTGGCGCACCTCACCGGGCGGCCGGCGGCCCGGCTGCGCCTGCCGGACCGGGGCGTCGTGCGCGAGGGGTACCGGGCCGACCTGGTCCTCTTCGACCCGGCCACGGTGGCGCCGGGCTCGACCTTCGAGCAGCCGCGCGCGCTGCCGACCGGGATCCCGTACGTCCTGATCGACGGCCGGTTCGTGATCGAGGACGGGCGGCGCACCGACGTGCTGGCGGGGCGGTCGGTCCGCCGCACCGCGGTGTGACCGCCCGCCCCGCCCCGCGCGCCCCGGGTTACGGCTTGGGCAGGACGCAGCCGCTCCGGCTCAGGTCCAGCCGGTTGCCGGTGGTGAAGCAGGCCGGTATCTGGTACGTCTCCTCGGCGTAGTTGATGCCCTGCCGGACGGTGACGTTGCCGTTCGCGTCGACCTCGCACGGGTTGTTCTCCGTGCAGCGCTGGCCGTCCTCGTTGCCGGTGTTGTTGACGGCGACGACCTTGCCGGTGGCGTTGTCGACGACGGGCGAGCCCGAGGTGCCGCCGATGGTGTTGCAGGCGGAGGTGTAGCGGACGGAGTCCTTCCAGGTCCAGTCGCCCTCCTTGAGGCGGTAGACGAAGCCGTCGATGTTGCAGCTGTAGATCCGCTTCCAGTACCCGGAGACCACCTTGATGGCGGTGCCGGCGACCGGGTGGGTGTCGCTCAGGGTCAGCGCGCCGATGCCGTACGAGCTCTTGATCTGGGCGTAGGTGCTGGTGAGCTGGTAGAGCGTGACGTCGGTGTCGGTCATGGTCGAGTAGACGACCTTGCTCGCGCGCAGCGTGGCGACGCGGGTGCCGGCCGAGTTGAGCAGGCCGAAGGTGCGGCTGGAGGCCTGGTTGACGATGACCTGGCCGGGTGACGGGAAGCCGGTCTCCAGGCAGTGGCCGTTGCTGAGCACGAGCGCCGGGTCGGAGTCCGCGGAGGCCGGCAGGCGGACGACCGAACCGGAGCAGTTGCTCAGCGCGACGGTGCCGGCGAAGTCGACGGCCTGGAGCGCGGGGGCCGCACCGGTCGTCTTCGTCGCGGGCGCGGGCGCCGCACCGCCGGTCTGCGTGGCGGCGGCCGCGGGTGCCATGCCCGCCCCAGTGATCACCAGGGTGGCGAGCGCGGCAAGGAGAGGCTTGTTCATGTGGGGGTCCCCTCTTCAGACGTGAGCGACCGGAGATCTTCCGGTCGCCCGTCTTGTCATGCGCATTGTGATGGTGCGCGGGGGGCTCCCACAAGAACGCGACGGGAACGGCCGGGGAAGCGGTCACCCGGCCCGGCCGTGCGGTCCGGGCCGTCCGCCGCGCCCGGCCGTCATCCGCGACCCCCGGCCGTCACCCGCCGTGCCAGTGACCGCCCCCGCCGTGCCGTCCGTGGCCCCAGCCGCCCGGACCGCCCGTGGCCGTGGGGGATCCGCTCGGAGCAGGCGTGGGAGCGGTGGCCTGCGGGGCGGAGGCGGAGGCCGGAGCCGAGGGGCGCGCACTGGTCCTGTCCGGGGCCGGGGCCGCGGGCGGGGCGGCGGTCGTGCTCGGCGCGGTGGAGGGGGACGCCGGGCCGGTGGGGACGGCCGACGGGGAGCCCGGGGGGCCGGCCGCCGGCCGGCGTGGGGCCGCGGGTGCCTCGGGTGCCACGGGGGCGGCCGTGGCACCGCCGGCCGTCGGGTCGGTGTCCGCGTCGGCGACTCCGGCCGTCGGCTCCGTACGCCCCTGTTCACCACGCGAGCCGTCCGCCGACGAGTCCAGGGCGGTGAGACCGGCGATCACGGCGGCCAGGGACACCACTCCCACCGCCCCGGCGGCGGCCACCGCGCGCCGGGAGCGACGGGCGCCCGGCCGCTCCCGGGACCGCCGCGCTCGCCGCCCGGCACCGCCCCCGCCGACGGCCTCGGCGACGCCCGATCCCCCGCCGGGTCCTCCGTCCCGCCCCGCGCCGTACCCCTGCGCGACCTGCGCCGGGAACCCGCAGGCGGCCGGCACCGGAGGCAGTTCACGCGTCTCGTCGTACGCGCTCTGCCACCCGTGGGCGGCGGCCGGGTCGGCGTACCCCTCGTACACCGGGGCCGCCGGGGCCTGCGGGTGGTACACGTTCGGCGGCTCCTGGGGCACATCACCCGGACGGGGGGCAGCGGGAACGTCGGAAGACATGGACATGGCCGGAAATCATAGGTATCGGAGCGACCGGTGGGACAGCCGCCGCCGTCAACACGGCGCGAGCGGCGTGTCCCACGTGGCGGAAAACACGAGCCATCGGGCGTTACCCGGCCGTAAGCTCGCGGATATGCAGGTGATCCAGTCGACCAAGCTCGCCAACGTCTGTTACGAGATCCGGGGGCCGGTGCTCGAGGAGGCGATGCGGCTGGAGGCTGCCGGTCACCGCATCCTGAAGCTGAACACCGGCAACCCGGCCGCGTTCGGCTTCGAGTGCCCCCCGGAGATCCTCGAGGACATCCTCCGCAACGTCTCGACGGCGCACGGCTACGGTGACGCCAAGGGCCTGCTGGCCGCCCGCCGCGCGGTGGTCATGCACAACCAGACCCTCGGCATCGAGACCGACGTCGAGCACGTCTTCATCGGCAACGGCGTCTCCGAGCTGATCGTGATGGCGATGCAGGGGCTGCTGGACGACGGCGACGAGGTGCTGGTGCCCGCGCCGGACTACCCGCTGTGGACCGCCGCCGTCTCCCTTTCCGGCGGCACGGCCGTCCACTACCGGTGCGACGAGCAGTCCGACTGGATGCCCGACCTCGCCGACGTGGAGCGCAAGGTCACCGACCGCACCAAGGCGATCGTCATCATCAACCCCAACAACCCCACCGGCGCCGTCTACGACCGGGCCGTGCTCAAGGGGCTGACCGACATCGCCCGCCGGCACAACCTGCTGGTCTGCTCCGACGAGATCTACGACAAGATCCTCTACGACGGCGCCACGCACACCCCGACCGCCTCGGTCGCGCCGGACCTGCTGACCCTGACGTTCAACGGCATGTCCAAGGCGTACCGGGTGGCCGGCTACCGGGTCGGCTGGATGTCGATCTCCGGTCCGCGCGCCCACGCCGACTCCTACATCGAGGGCCTGACCATCCTGGCGAACATGCGGCTGTGCGCCAACATGCCGGGACAGCACGGCGTGGTCGCGGCGCTCAGCGGACGGCAGACCATCAACGACCTGGTGCTGCCCGGCGGACGGCTCAAGGAGCAGATGGAGGTCGCCCACGAACTGCTCACCCGGATCCCGGGCGTCACCTGCGTACGCCCCAAGGGGGCGCTGTACCTCTTCCCGCGGCTGGACCCCAAGGTCTTCAAGATCAAGGACGACCGGCGGTTGGTCCTGGACCTGCTGCGCCGGGAGAAGATCATGGTCGTCCAGGGCACGGGCTTCAACTGGCCCGAACCGGACCACTTCCGGGTCGTGACCCTGCCCACGGTCGGGGACCTGCGCGACGCGGTGACCCGGATCGGTCACTTCCTGGACGGCTACGGACAGCTCTGACGCTCGCCCTCGGCACGGTCGTGGTCCAGCTCCGCGAACAGACTCAACTTTAGACGGATTCTAAGCTAGGATGTCTTCTGTCAAGGCACAGGAGGCCATCCCATGTACGAACCGATCCGCACCAAGTCGGTCCACACGATGGCCGGCACCACCTCCGACTTCCCCCACCGTTCCCGCGAGGAGGAGCTGGACATCCAGCTCGCCGGCCACCTCGCCGCGCTGCTCGCCGTCACGGACGAACTGCGCGCACTGGTCCCGTCCTCGGCCGATCTGGACGCGGCGGCCGAGCGGCTCGCCGGACAGGTGGCCAGGCTGCGCGACGGCCACCCGCCCGTCCGCGTCCCGGTGGCGGCCGCCCAGGTGACCGGCGAGGCTCCGGCGCTGCACGAGCGGGCGCACGCGCTCGCCGGGCGCGCGCTGGTCGTCGCCGCGTCCCGGGCCGACACGACGGCGGCGATCCTGGCGGCCGAGCGGATGGACGCGCACGCCGCCGCGCGGGGCGAGACCCGGAACTCCCCGGAGCTGAGCGGCGCCGCCCACTAGCCCGTCGCGCCCGCCCCCGGCCCTCGCACCCGCCGAGGGCTTCCCGCCCTCGCGTACGGCGAGGGCCCCCGTACGGCCCCGGTCCGCGTGCACCCGCAGCGACGCGCGGACCGGGCGCCACGCACTGCGTGGACTGCCTCCCCGCCGGTGGAACGACCGCCGTCCCCGTAGGCGGGAGGAGACGTGACCGCTCCCACCGCGGCCGTCCGGCCGCCTGGCCGGACGGCAGGCCGGTAGACCGGCAGGCCGCATCCCTCCCGCCGAAGTCGCCGCGCTCCACGAGCACCGCGTCCCGGACAGCGTCGCCGCCGCCGACGAGACGCCGTGCCCCCTCGCGGACCGGAAGCCGAACTCCGACGGCCTCGCACTCCGCCGGCCTCGCCGGGCACGGGCAGCCGTTCCTCGTGGTCGAGGAGGGCGGGCCTGGTCACCGGCTTCGCGAGGAGGTGGCGGACCCCCGCCGACGCGGCGGGCGCGGTGTGCCGCCGCTCCGGCGGGCACGGCCGGCGCGGCGGGCACAGTGACGAGTTCGCGTCAACCGAAGATCACAACGAACAGCACGAACAGGACCAGGATCACCAGGACGACCATCCAGACCGGCCAGTTGCCCCGGCCCTGCGGCTCCTCGGGACCACCGCCGCGCGGACGGTCCTCGGCCAGGTCCGGGTTCTCCGGGCGGTCGTGCTTGTAGAAGTCACCGTCTCCAGCCATGCCCTCATCACACTCCTTCAACGGGAGGGTCCCCGAGTACCCGGAGCGGGGCCGGCCATACGGCCGTGTGGGCCGGACGGGTGACCGCCCGGTGACCCGCGCACGCCGAGGAGGCCAGGTGCGCACGCCGTTGTGCGCCCCCGGCCTCCTGGGGTCGACGCCGCGGCCGGCCGGAGCGACGTCGCAGGTCAGGGCAAGTCGCGGCCGGCCGCGGAGTTCAGGCGGGAATCAGCCCAGGCGCTCGACGAGGGCGCGGTACTGGTCCCACAGCTCCTTGGGCGTGTGGTCACCGAAGGTGTCGAGGTGCTCGGGCACCAGGGCGGCCTCCTCACGCCACACGTCCTTGTCGACCGTGAGCAGGAACTCCAGGTCGGACTCCGGCAGGTCCAGGCCCTCGGTGTCCAGCGCGCCCTTGGCCGGCAGAATGCCGATCGGGGTCTCCACGCCCTCCGCCCGGCCGTCCAGTCGCTCGACGATCCACTTCAGCACACGGCTGTTCTCGCCGAAGCCGGGCCAGACGAACCGGCCCTCGTCGTTCTTGCGGAACCAGTTGACGTAGTAGATCTTCGGCAGCTTCGACTGGTCCTTGTCCTTGCCGACCTCGATCCAGTGGCCCATGTAGTCGCCCATGTTGTAGCCGCAGAACGGCAGCATGGCGAACGGGTCGCGGCGCAGCTCGCCGACCTTGCCCTCGGCCGCGGCGGTCTTCTCGGAGGCGACGTTCGCGCCGAGGAAGACGCCGTGGTTCCAGTCGAAGGACTCGGTCACCAGCGGCACCGCGCTGGCCCGGCGGCCGCCGAACAGGATCGCCGAGATCGGCACGCCCTTGGGGTCCTCCCACTCCGGCGCGATGATCGGGCACTGGGCGGCGGGGGTGGTGAAGCGGGCGTTGGGGTGGGCGGCGGGCGTACCGGACTCGGGGGTCCAGGAGTTGCCCTTCCAGTCGGTGAGGTGGGCCGGGGTCTCCTGCGTCATGCCCTCCCACCAGACGTCGTTGTCGTCGGTGAGGGCGACGTTGGTGAAGACCGAGTTGCCCCACAGCGTCTTCATCGCGTTGGCGTTGGTGTGCTCACCGGTGCCGGGCGCGACGCCGAAGAAGCCGGCCTCGGGGTTGATCGCGTAGAGCCGGCCGTCCTCGCCGAACCGCATCCAGGCGATGTCGTCGCCGATGGTCTCGACGGTCCAGCCGGAGATCGTCGGCTCCAGCATGGCGAGGTTGGTCTTGCCGCAGGCGCTGGGGAAGGCCGCGGCGACGTACTTGGACTCGCCGGTGGGCGGGGTGAGCTTGAGGATCAGCATGTGCTCGGCGAGCCAGCCCTCGTCGCGGGCCATGACGGAGGCGATGCGCAGGGCGTAGCACTTCTTGCCGAGCAGCGCGTTGCCGCCGTAGCCGGAGCCGTAGGACCAGATCTCGCGGTCCTCGGGGAAGTGCGAGATGTACTTGGTGGAGTTGCACGGCCAGGGGACGTCCTCCTGGCCCTGCTCCAGCGGGGCGCCGACGGTGTGCACGGCCTTGACGAAGAAGCCGTCGTCGCCGAGTTCGTCGAGGACCGGCCGTCCCATGCGGGTCATGGTGCGCATGGACACGGCGACGTAGGCGGAGTCGGTGATCTCGACGCCGATCGCGGACAGCGGCGAGCCGAGCGGGCCCATGCAGAACGGGACGACGTACATCGTCCGGCCCTTCATCGAGCCGCGGAAGATGCCGCCCTTTCCGTCCGTGCCCCGGAAGATCTCCCGCATCTCGGCGGGGGCCTTCCAGTGGTTGGTGGGGCCGGCGTCCTGCTCCTCGCGGGAGCAGATGAACGTCCGGTCCTCCACGCGGGCCACGTCGGACGGGTCGGAGGCCGCGTAGTAGGAGTTGGGGCGCTTGATCGGGTCGAGTTTCCGGAAGGTGCCCTTCCGGACGAGCTCCTCGCACAGTCGCTCGTACTCGGCCTCGGATCCGTCACACCAGACCACGTTGTCCGGCTGGGTCAGTTCTGCGATCTCGTCGACCCACGAGATCAGGTCCTGGTGGTTGGTGGGGATGACGGGGGGAGCCGCGATGTCGCGCGCCACGATTGCTCCTAAATGAGGGATTTTTGTCTGTGTCGCCCCGTGGGGGCCGCGACCCGGATGCTTCGTAGCCGCTCATCCGGTGCCGACCGCACTCATTTGATCATCCGAGTTTAGTGCCCATCTGTCCAGAGGGCATCACAGGTGAGCGACGTGAGGAACCCCACGGTTACCGCGGATTTTTGCGTCCGCATGGAGTTCGGCTGGAGGACTTTTTGCGTTCGGCCCCGCGCACGCGATCACTGTTCAAGAGTGTGCGCACTGACGTACGACTTACGATGTCGTCGGTACCATGCGCGCATGACTGCGTCCGCCTCCGACGCGCCCCTGGACACGCCGGCCGGTGGCCGCGGTCCGGCAGCGCTCTCCCTGCCGCATCCGGTCAAGCCCAAGCTGCGCGGCTGGCTGCACCTCGGCATGTTCCCGGCCGTGCTCATAGCGGGCCTGGTGCTCACCGCGCTCGCCGACTCCGCGCGCGGGCGCGTCGCCTGCGGGATCTACGTCCTCAGCGCCTGCCTGCTCTTCGGCGTCAGCGCCCTCTACCACCGGGGCAACTGGGGCCCCCGGATGGGCGGAGTGCTGCGCCGCCTCGACCACGCGAACATCTTCCTGATCATCGCGGGCACGTACACGCCGCTGACCCTGCTGCTCCTGCCCGGCGCCAAGGGCCAGTGGCTGCTGTGGGGCATCTGGGCCGCCGCACTGGCCGGCATCGCCTTCCGCGTCTTCTGGGTCGGCGCCCCGCGCTGGCTCTACACCCCGTGCTACCTCGCGATGGGCTGGGCGGCGGTCTTCTACCTGCCGGACTTCCTGCGCACCGGCGGCATCGCGGTCCTGGTCCTGGTGGTCGTCGGCGGACTGCTCTACAGCGCGGGCGGCGTCGTCTACGGCATCAAGCGGCCGAACCCCTCCCCGCGCTGGTTCGGCTTCCACGAGGTCTTCCACTCCTTCACGCTGGCCGCCTTCGTGGTGCACTACGTGGGGATCTCCCTGGTGGCGTACCAGCACGCCTGATTCGCGCCCGCCCCTCCCCCGTCCGTCCACATCCGGCCACGGCTCCCGCGAGCCGTGGCCGCTGTCGTCGGCCCGCCTGAGCCCGCGGCCGCTCCCGCCGGTCGCCGCCCGCCCCGCCGCGACCAGGGCGCACGACGCGCGCCCGGCCGCCGCCTCCGGGAGACGGGGCGGCGGGCGGAGCCCCCGGCCTTGGCCGCTCCGGGGGCGGATACCGGACAATGACCGCATGACGGCCGCACGCACCACGCCCCCCGCCGACCACCCCCGGCTGGGCCTCAGGGAACGGAAGAAGATAAAGACCCGGGAGGCGATCCGCGCGGCGACGTACGCGCTGGTCGAGGAGCAGGGGTACGACGCCACCACGATCGAGCAGATCGCCGAGCGGGCCGAGGTGTCGCCGTCGACCGTCTTCCGCTACTTCCCGGCCAAGGAGGACATCGTCCTCACCGACGAGTACGGCCCGGTCCTGGTGGCGGAGTTGCGGGCCCGGCCCGCCGACGAGCCGTGGCCGAAGTCCGTCCGTCAGGTGATGCGCAAGGCCATCGGCACGGGCGTGGAGGACCACCTGGAGGTGTCGCGGCTGCGCACCCGGCTGATGGTCGAGGTGCCCGCGGTGCGCTCGCGGATGATGGAGGGCATGTCGGCCACCGGCCGCATGCTGTGCTCCGTCATCGCCGAGCGCACCGGCCGCGACCCGGGGAGCCTGGAGGTGCGGGTCCAGGCCATGTCCCTGGTCGGCGGCCTGATGGAGACCACCCTGTTCTGGGCCGAGAACGGCCACCGGGACGACCTCGCGGACCTCGTCGACCGCACCCTCACCGTCCTCGAGCACGGCCTGCCTCCCGAAGAGCGCCCGAACCACGGCGGCCGTGGAAAACCCCCGCGGCACGAGCGGCCGTCCATGCCATCCTGACCGGGTGAACGGTCCCGAGATCCACGTCGACTTCGCCCCCGGCCTGCGCCTGTTCGTCCCGCACACCCGGCGCCGCGGCGCCACCCCCGTGGTCACCGACGGCGTCTCGACCCTCGGCCACGTCGTGGAATCCCTCGGCGTGCCGCTGACCGAGGTCGGCGCGCTGCTGGTCGACGGCCGCGAGGTGCCGGTCTCCCACGTCCCGCGTGCCGCGGAGACGGTGCAGGTGCGCGCCGTCGAACGCCCCCAGCAGGTCCCCGGCGCCCCGCTGCGGTTCCTGCTCGACGTGCACCTCGGCACCCTCGCCCGCCGGCTGCGCCTGCTCGGCGTCGACACCGCCTACGAGTCCACCGACATCGGCGACCCCGCCCTCGCCGCCCGCTCGGCCGCCGAGAAGCGGGTGCTGCTCAGCCGCGACCGGGGCCTGCTGCGCCGCCGCGAGCTGTGGGCGGGGGCGTTCGTCTACAGCACCCGCCCCGACGACCAGCTCCACGACGTCCTCGACCGCTTCCGCCCCGAGCTGCGCCCCTGGACCCGCTGCACCGCCTGCAACGGCCTGCTGAAGGAGGCCACCAAGGACGAGGTCGCCGGCCGGCTCCAGCACGGCACCCGGCGCACGTACGACGTCTTCGCCCAGTGCCCCGACTGCGGGCGCGCCTACTGGAAGGGCGCCCACCACGAGCAGCTGGAGGCGATCGTGGAACGCGCCCTGAGCATGCGCACGGGCGGCGGCTGAGCGCGTACCGCCCGCCGCGGCCGCCCCTACCCGCCCAGCGACGCGCGCAGCCGTTCCGGGTCGGTCGTCGGCGCGTCGCAGGTGAAGTTCCGGCAGACGTACGCGGTCGGCTCACCGCCCACCAGGGGCCGGTCGGCGAGCAGCGGGAACTCGTCGCCGCCCGGCGTGCCGTAGGCGACCACCGCGCCGGGTGCCGAGCTCAGCAGCGCCGTGCGGTACAGGGCCCTCGCCGTCTCGTCGGCGGGCGACGGTGCGACGACGGCGACCTCGCGCGGCCCGTCGAGGACGGCCTCGGCGACGGACAGCCCCCAGCCGACGAAGCGCGGAACGCGCGGGCCGAGCGCCCGGACGACGCCCAGCGCCTTCTCCGCGGCGGTGCGGTGGGCTTGGGAACCGGTGTGGGCGGCGTAGCCGAGCAGCGCGCCGGCCGCCGCCGACCAGCCGGAGGGAGTGGCGTTGTCGGTGGGGTCCTGCGGCCGGCGGATCAGCTTCTCGGCGTCCACGGCGGTGTCGTACAGCGCACCGGACTCCGGATCGGTGAACCGGGTGAGGACGTGGTCCAGGAGCAGCCCGGCGAAGTCGAGCCAGACCCCCTCCCCGGTGACGGACGCCAGCGCGAGGAAGCCCTCGGCGACGTCGGCGTAGTCCTCCAGTACCCCGGCGTTCGCCCCGGCGTGACCGTCCTTGCTGGTGCGCCACAGCCCGGCGTGCTCGTCCATGTGCAGGCGCACCAGGAGGTCGGCGGCGCCGAGCGCGGCCTCGACCAGGTCCGGGCGCTCGAAGTAGGCCCCGGTCTCGGCGAGGGCGGCGATCGCCAGGCCGTTCCAGGCGGCGACGACCTTGTCGTCGCGGCCGAGGGCGGGCCGCTCGGATCGCACGGCGAGCAGGCGGCGCCGGACGGAGGCGATCCGCTCCGCGTCGAACACACCCTCCTGCTGCGGCAGTTGGAGAACGGACGAGCCCTGCTCGAAGGTGCCCTCCTCGGTCACGCCGTAGTACTGGGCGGCGAGTTCGGCGTCCTCGGCGCCGAGGGCCTCGCGCAGCTGGTCCGGGGTCCAGACGTAGTACGCGCCCTCGACGTGCCGTCCACTGCCGTCGTCGCTGTCCGCGTCCAGCGCGGAGGCGAACCCGCCCTCGTCGGTGCGCAGTTCGCGGACCATGAAGTCGGCGGTCTCCAGGGCGACCCGGCGGGCGAGTTCGGAGCCGGTGCTGCGCCACAGATGGGCGTAGACGCGGCACAGCAGGGCGTTGTCGTACAGCATCTTCTCGAAGTGCGGCACCACCCAGTCACGGTCGACGGAGTAGCGGGCGAAGCCGCCGCCGAGCTGGTCGTAGATGCCGCCGCGGGCCATCCGCTCGCAGGTGTCCCGGGCCATCTGCAGGGCGCCCTCGGAGCCGGTGCGGGCCTGGTGGCGCAGCAGGAACTCCAGCACCATGGACGGAGGGAACTTGGGCGCCGCGCCGAATCCGCCGCGCTGCGGATCGTACTCACGGGTCAGCCCGAGCAGCGCCTGCGCGAGTTCCTCCTCGCCGGGGGTCTGCGTGCCGCCGTAGCCGATCTCCCGGTGGGCCAGGTCCCGCACGATCTTTCCGGCGACGTCGGTGACCTCTTCCCGCCGGGTGGCCCACGCCTGCTGGACGCCCTCCAGCACCTGCCGGAAGGACGGCATGCCGTGTCGGGGCGCGGGCGGGAAGTACGTGCCGAAGTAGAACGGCTCGGCGTCGGGTGTGAGGAACACGGTCATCGGCCAGCCGCCCTGCCCGGTGGCCGCCTGCACGGCCTCCATGTAGACGGCGTCGACGTCGGGCCGCTCCTCACGGTCGACCTTCACGCTGACGAAGTGCTCGTTGAGGTAGTCGGCGGTGGCCTGGTCCTCGAACGACTCGTGCGCCATGACATGGCACCAGTGGCAACTGCTGTAGCCGACGCTCAGCACCACCGGCACGTCCCGCTCACGGGCCTCCTCGAAGGCCCCGCCCGACCAGGGCCACCAGTCGACCGGGTTGTCGGAGTGCTGGAGCAGATACGGGGACGTCTCATGGGCCAGTCGGTTCGGCATACCCCCATCCTGCCTCACCCGCTCCGGGCGGGCACGGAACGTGACCACCGGACCACCGCTCCGCCCGTGTCCGCCCGCGTCCGGACGCTCATGCTCATGGGCACGGGCGGCGGTGGCGGACCAGGCGGCTCGTGGAACGGACCACGGGACGGTCACCCCCTGACCCGGTCCACGGGCCGGTCGCCCCAGGCCGGTCCACACAGCCCGCGGGCCGGACGGCCGGTCCACACAGCCGCGGCCGACCCGGGAGTCACGCCGCCGACCGCCGTCGAGCCGCCGACCGCCGCCAGGGTACGGACGCCGGCCGGGACGTCGGGCACGGACGCGGAGTGACGCCACCGGGCGCGACGGCAGGGTGCGGGTGCTGGTGCCAGGCCGCGGGTGCTGGTGCCAGGGTGCGGGTGCGGGTGCTGGTGCCAGGGTGCGGGTGCTGGTGCCAGGCCGCGGGTGCTGGTGCCAGGCCGCGGGTGCGGGCGCCGGCACCAGGCCGCAGGCGCGGGCGCTGGGCCAGGCCTGGGGTGCGGGGCCGGTCAGCCCTTGGAGGGCTGGACCTTGCCCGTTCCCGCGGCGCCCTTCCCGGGCGTGTTCGCCTCCGAGTCCGGGGCCTCCTTGAAGTCGACCTTGCCCATGTGGCGGCTCATGGACTTCATCAGTGCCCACACCGCCAGGGCCATCGCCGCGAAGACGACGAAGCCGAGGACGCCGGGGGTGACCTTGTTCTTGTCGAACTCGGCCAGGGTGACCAAGTGCGTCGTTGCCAGGCTCACGCTTGCGCTCATGTCAGGCATTGTCCCTCAGGGCTACCGGACGCCCGCAAAGAGGTCGTCCTCGGGGAGCGAGGTGTCCACGAGGGACTTCGCGAGCTCGTACTCCTCCGTGGGCCAGACCTCCTTCTGGACCTGCATCGGAACACGGAACCAGCCGCCGTCGGGGTCGATCTGCGTGGCGTGCGCGATCAGCGCCTTGTCCCGGATCTCGAAGAAGTCGGCGCACGGGACGTGCGTGGTGAGCGTGCGCTCCTTGTGGCCCGACTTCTCCCAGCGCTCGAGCCACTCGCCGTAGGGGGACTCCAGCCCGCGGTCCAGCAGGGCCCGGTGCAGCGCCTCGGTGCGCGGGCGGTTGAAGCCCTGGTTGTAGTACAGCTTCAGCGGCTGGTACGCGGAGCCGTACTCACCCTCCGGGTACTTCTCGGTGTCCGCCGCGCCCTCGAACGCCACCATCGAGATCTTGTGGGTCATGATGTGGTCGGGGTGCGGGTAGCCGCCGTTCTCGTCATAGGTGGTGATCACCTGGGGACGGAAGGCGCGGATCTGGCGCACCAGCTCGCCGGCCGCCTTGTCGACGTCCTCGAGGGCGAAACAGCCCTCGGGCAGCGGCGGCAGCGGGTCGCCCTCGGGCAGGCCGGAGTCGACGAAGCCGAGCCACTCCTGCTTGACGCCGAGGATCTCCCGGGCCTCGTCCATCTCCTTGCGGCGCACCTCGTGGATGTTCTCCTCGATGAACTTGTCGCCCTGGAGCTTGGGGTTGAGGATGGAGCCGCGCTCTCCGCCCGTGCAGGTCACCACCAGCACGTCCACCCCCTCGGACACGTACTTCGCCATGGTGGCCGCGCCCTTGCTCGACTCGTCGTCGGGATGCGCGTGCACGGCCATCAGTCGCAGCTGGTCAGTCAAGGCTCAATCCTCAAGGTCAAGTCGGTGCCCGCCGTCGGCGAGCGGTCAACGGGTGCCGCCCCGGTGGATCCTCGTTCCGGGGTGGCGGTCGGGCGGCGTGCCGCGGGCTTCTATAGTGACCGAATCGGGAGGCGAATAATTCCGGAGTACGGCTGCGGAAGCCCCCCGCGGGACCCCGTCCCGCCCCTGCCGAGAGGACGATCATGAGTACGGCGAGCACCAGGCTGCCCGAGGGCCGCTACGGCCGCTCCTCGGACGAGCGTGCCGACCGCAAGCTCAAGATCGCGGGTGTCGTCCTGGGCGCGGTCCTGCTGGCGCTGATCGGCTACTTCGCCTACCACTACGTCGCCAAGAGCGAGATCAGCGGTCAGGTCGTCTCGTTCCAGACCTCGGACAACGCCGTGCAGGTCCATCTGGAGGTCCACAAGGACGCCGACGCCCGCGGTTACTGCACCCTGCGTTCGCAGGCGGCCGACGGCGACGAGGTGGGCCGCGCGGACTTCCGGTTCGACGAGCGGACCAAGCGGATCGACAAGGTCGTCACGCTGCGCACGACGTCCCGGGGCACTACGGGCGAGCTGCTGGGCTGCCACACCGACTGACGCGCGGGCGTCCTCCGGAATAGGTAGACGCTGACCTGCGTTGACGTGAATTACATGGCTTATGTCCTCCCCCTTCGGCCCACGAATTGTTAGGCTCGTGGTTTCGCCCATCCAAGAGGGAACAGTCTTCTGGGTAGGGCGATGCTTTTGTATTCCCAGTACCGACGAGGAGCACCTGTGACCCAGACCAGCGAGAACGTCACCTGGCTGACCCAGGAGGCGTACAACAAGCTCAAGGACGAGCTTGAGTACCTTACTGGTCCTGCGCGCACGGAAATCGCCGCCAAGATCGCGGCCGCGCGCGAGGAGGGCGACCTGCGCGAGAACGGCGGGTACCACGCGGCCAAGGAGGAGCAGGGCAAGCAGGAGCTCCGGGTGCGCCAGCTGACCCAGCTCCTCGAGAACGCCAAGGTCGGCGAGGCTCCGGCCTCCACGGACGGCGCCGTCGCGCCGGGCATGGTCGTCACGATCGCCTTCGACGGTGACGAGGACGACACGCTGACCTTCCTGCTGGCCTCGCGCGAGTACGCGAGCGCCGACGTCGAGACCTACTCGCCGCAGTCTCCGCTGGGCTCCGGTGTGATCGGCCACAAGGTGGGCGAGGACGCCGAGTACGAGCTGCCGAACGGCAAGAAGGCCTCGGTGAAGATCCTGAAGGCCGAACCGTACACGGGCTGAGTGCCCGTACCGGCCCTTCCGTACGGCCGAGCCCCCGGCGCCCGCAGTCGAGCGCCGGGGGCTTCGTCATGCCCGTGCCTGTCGGTCGCTCATGCCGTGGCCGAGCGGTACTTCCGTACCGCCAGGGTGCGGAATATGAGGATGATCAGGGCCGAGTAGATCAGTGAGGCCCAGACCGGGTGCTGCATGGGCCAGGCCGCCGAGTGCGACTGGCCGGGGTTGCCGAACAGCACCCGGCACGCCTGGACGGTGGCGCTGAACGGATTCCACTCCGCGATGTGCCGCAGCCACGGCGTCATCCTGCCGGAGTCCACGAAGGCGTTCGAGATGAACGTCACAGGGAACAGCCAGACCAGTCCGCCGGAGGTGGCTGCCTCCGGCGTGCGCACCGACAGGCCGATCAGGGCGCCGATCCAGGTGAACGCGTAGCCGAGCAGGAGCAGCAGCCCGAAGCCGGCGGCCACCCGGCCGACGTTCGTGTCGTAGTCCGAGCCGACGCGCCAGCCGACCAGCAGGGCGACGACGGCGAGGACGAGCAGGGTCAGCGCCGTCTGCACCAGGTCGGCGAAGGTGCGGCCGGTCAGCACCGCGCCGCGCGCCATGGGCAGCGAGCGGAAACGGTCGATGAGGCCCTTGTGCATGTCGTCGGCGATACCGGCGCCGGAGCCGGCGGTGGCGAACGTGACGGTCTGCGCGAAGATGCCGGCCATCAGGAAGTTCTTGTACGTGGTGGAGTCGGTGGTGCCGCCGATCTGCATGGACCCGCCGAACACGTAGGTGAACAGCACCACGAACATGATGGGCTGGATCAGCCCGAAGATCACCATCTCGGGGATCCGGGTCATGCGGATCAGGTTGCGCTGGGCGACGACCAGGGAGTCGCGGAGGGACTGGGCCAGGGCGTTGCCGGGCGGGGCGGGCAGGGCGCCGCCGGGCGGGGTGGTCGAAGCGGTGTCGCTGGTGGCACTCACTTGGCGGTCTCCTTCTCGCGCCCGCTGTCCTCGGCGGCGCCGGACGCGCCACCCCTGTCGCTCCCGCCCTCGGCCGTGTGGCCCGTCAGGGAGAGGAAGACGTCGTCGAGGGTGGGACGGCGCAGCCCGACGTCGTCGATCTCGATGCCACGGGTGTCCAGTTCGCGGATGACCTCGGCCAGCAGCTTGGCTCCGCCGGTGACGGGCACCGTGAGCTTGCGGGTGTGCTCCTCGACGGTGGTGTCGCCCTTGCCGAAACCGCGCAGCACCTGCGAGGCGGTGGCGATGTGTTCCCGCTCGTGCACCACGACCTCGACCCGCTCGCCGCCGGTGCGGGCCTTGAGCTCGTCGGAGGTGCCGCGTGCGATGACCCGTCCCTGGTCGACGACCGCTATCTCGTGCGCGAGGTGGTCGGCCTCCTCCAGGTACTGCGTGGTCAGCAGCAGTGTCGTACCGCTGGACACCAGTTGTTTGATGACCTCCCACAACTGCTGGCGGTTGCGCGGGTCGAGGCCGGTCGTCGGCTCGTCCATGAACATCACCGGCGGGGCGACCACGAGCGCTGCCGCCAGGTCGAGCCGGCGGCGCATGCCTCCGGAGTAGGTCTTCGCGGGCCGGTCGGCGGCGTCGGCGAGGTTGAACTGCTCCAGCAGTTCCTGCGCCCGGGCCTTCGCCGCCCTGGCCCGCATCTGGTAGAGCCGGCCGACCATCCGGAGGTTCTCACGGCCGGTCAGGTACTCGTCGACCGCGGCGAACTGGCCGGACAGGCCGATGGAGCGGCGCACCTCGTTGGGCTGCCTGAGCACGTCGATGCCGGCGACGACGGCCTTGCCGCTGTCGGGCCGCAGCAGGGTGGTCAGACAGCGCACGGTGGTGGTCTTGCCCGCGCCGTTCGGCCCGAGCAGTCCCAGCACCGTGCCCTCGGGGACGTCGAGGTCGACGCCGTCCAGGGCCCTTACGTCGCCGAAGGTCTTCACCAGGCCTTCGGCATGGATGGCGCCTGGCATGTGAGTCTCCCGTCGTCGGGGGATTGTCGGAAAAGCCTAGGTTCGTGGTGGTGATTCGCCTGGACTTTCCCTGCGCGGACCGCGTCCGCCCAGGGATCGGCACGCGACACACCATAACGCGATGTATCGCGTTCGTCGACGGGTTTCCCCGAACGAGTGACGAAGAGCAACCGACCACCGTCGGGCCGGAGTTCGGGAGGCGAGCGCCGGCCGACGGCCGAAGTGCCGCGGGCGGCTCCGTGCCGACCGGCCGGAGCCCCGGAGGCGTCTTCGCACCGACGGCCCCGACGGCCCGGGTGCCACGGCCGGCTGCGCGCCGACGCGCTCGGGTCCCGGACGGACGGCCCCGAGTCGTCGGACGGCCGCGGGTTCCCGGCGAACCGCCCCGGCCGGCTCAGTCGATGACGGTGTACCCGGCGTCCCGCAGGGCCCGGCCGACCTCGGCGCAGTGCGCCGGGCCCTTCGTCTCCAGGTGCAGCTCCACCTCCGCCTCCGTGAGCCCGAGCCGCGGGTCGGTCCGTACGTGGCTCACGTCGAGAACGTTGGCGTCGGCCGCCGACAGCACCCCGAGCAGCGTGGCCAGCGCGCCCGGCCGGTCCGTCAGCCGCAGGCTGACCGCCAGATAGCGGCCCTGCGCCGCCATCCCGTGCCGCAGGACGCGTTGCAGCAGCACCGGGTCGACGTTGCCGCCGGACAGCACCGCCACGACCGGGCCCTCGAGACCGGCGCCCCCGTCCAGCAGCGCGGCGACGGGGCTCGCCCCGGCCGGCTCCACGACCAGCTTGGCCCGTTCGAGGCACAGCAGCAGCGCGGCGGACAGCGCGTCCTCGCCGACCGTGCGCACCTCGTCCACCAGCTCGCCGACGATGTCGAACGGCATGTCCCCGGGCCGGCCCACCCTGATCCCGTCGGCCATCGTGGTCGGGTTCTCGATCGCCACCGGGTGCCCGGCCGCCAGCGAGGGCGGATAAGCCGCCGAACCCTCCGCCTGCACCCCGATGATCCGCACCTCGGGCCGCGACGCCTTCACCGCGACCGCGATGCCGGCCGCGAGTCCGCCGCCGCCGACGCCGACGACGATCGTGCGCACCTCCGGGCACTGCTCCAGGATCTCCAGCCCGACCGTGCCCTGACCCGCGATGACGTCGGGATGGTCGAACGGGTGGATGAACACCGCGCCGGTCCGCGCCGCGTACTCCTGCGCGGCGGCCAGCGTCTCGTCGACCACCTGGCCGTACAGGCGCACCTCGGCGCCGTAGTCCTCGGTCGCGCTGATCTTCGGCAGTGGGGCGCCCTTCGGCATGAACACCGTGGCGTGCACCCCGAGCAGCGCCGACGCCAGCGCGACGCCCTGCGCGTGATTGCCCGCGCTCGCGGCCACCACACCGGCGGCGCGCTCCTCGGGCAGCAGGCCGGCGATGCGGACGTAGGCGCCGCGCAGCTTGAACGAACCGGTCCGCTGGAGGTTCTCGCACTTCAGGAGCACCGGCGCGCCCACCAGCTGGGACAGGTGCCTGCTGCTCTCCATCGCGGTCATCCGCGCCACCCCCGAGAGCATCTTCTGGGCGCCGCGCACGTCGTCCGGGGTGACGTGCGGGAAGAGGTCGGCCGTGCGGTGGTTCATGTCTCAAGTGTCGCAGTCCACGGGTCCGCGGCGCTTGTGTGACCAAGCTCTGGGACCGGTTCGCGAAGCGCCGGTACGACCTGCCGCCCGGCCGCGTACCCTGTCCCCCAACCCAGCACCCCTTCAGAAGTGAGCCCCCGGCCATGCCCACAACACCTGAAATGTCGATGGACATGACGACCGTCGGTGACCCCGGTCTTCTCGACACGCTCCAGCACGAGGTGGCCCTGTTCGCCCGCCGTGCGGAACAGACCCGTCTCGGCGGGGTCGGGCAGGTGCGCAACTCCATGGACCGTGCCGCGTACCTGCTGCTCAACCGGCTGGACCAGGAGGGACCGATGGGCGTGAAGGCGCTCGCCGCGAGCATGGGCATCGACTCCTCCACCGTCACCCGGCAGGTGGCCCCGCTGGTCGACACCGGGCTCGTCAAGCGCACCTCGCACCCCGAGGACGGGCGGGCCGTGGTACTCCAACTGTCCCCGCGCGGACTGTCGAGGCTGGCGGAGGTGCGCTCGTCCAGGCGCCGGCTGATGGCCGAACTGACGCACGACTGGGCGCCGGCCGAGCGGGAGGCCTTCTGCTCCCTCCTGACCCGCTTCAACCACGCCTTGTCGGCCCGCCAGACGTCCCCGGGCGGGCCGGTGGCGGAGACCGGACCGGGGACGGAGCCGGCGACCGGGACGGGCCGGGCGTCCTGAGCCGCGTACCCGACCCTTGACCGGCGGGCCGCCGCTGCCCTGATATGGGAGCGGGCCCGCGCCGCACTCGGCTCCGCACCGCGTACGCGGTGCGGGTCCCGCTCCCTCAACGATCGCCCCCGGCGGGAGGCGCGGTGCGAGAACGGCAGGCGTCCGAAGGCGCCCGCCGGGCCCCGGAGTTCGAGTCGTTCGTCGCGGGCGCGGCCGGGCGGCTGCTGCACGCCGCGACACTGCTCACCGCTGAGGCACCGGACGACAACCCGCGCGCGCGGCGCCTGCTGACCCTGGCCCTCGCGCACACCTACGCCTGCTGGGACCGGCTGCGCGGCGACGACCCCTACGAGCGGGCACGGCGGCACCTGGCCGTCCGCTTCGCCCGCGAGGCCTGGCGCAGCCGCGCGGTCCCGGGCCGCGCCCGACCCCTGCTTCCCGGCGCCCTGGCCGCCCTCACCCCCCAGGAGCGTCTGATCGTCGTCCTCGGGTTGTACGAGGGAGTGGCCGAGGAACAGGCGGCGGCCCTGCTCGGACTGCCCGCGGAACGCGTCCGCGTCATCAGCGACCGCGCGGTCGCCGCGCTCACGCACCATCCGCCGCGAGGACCGGCCCGGACGACGTCCGCCGCGATCGGCCGCGGCGGGGACGGCCGGACGAGCGGAGACGCTGATGGACGGGGCGGGGCGTGAGTCGGCCGGGCGGAGACGCTGATGGACGGGGCGGGGCGTGAGTCGGCCGGGCGGAGGCGCGGATGAACAGGGCGGCACGTGAGTCGGCGGCGCGGCGGCTCCTGGCGCAGCCGCCGCCGCGGGTGCCCGCCGAGCTGTACGGCGACGCGGTGCGCCACGGGAACCGGATGCGGCGCCGCCGCGCGCTGGCCCGCCGCACGCTGTGGCTGGTGCTGCTCACCGCGGTCGCCGCGTTCGCCGTGTGGGCACTGACCGTACGGCCCTGGGCGGAGCCGCCGTCGCAGACGACTCCGCCCGTGAGCGGCTGGTGAGGCCGCCCTCGCCCCGCGGGACCAAGGGCCCCGGACAGAACAGCTAGCCGAGGGCCTGCTTCAGGTCCTCCAGCAGGTCGTCGACGTTCTCGATGCCGACGGAGAGGCGGACCAGGTCGGCGGGGACCTCCAGGGCGGAACCCGCCGCGGAGGCGTGCGTCATGCGGCCGGGGTGCTCGATCAGGGACTCGACGCCGCCCAGCGACTCACCGAGCGTGAACACCTTGGCGCGGTTGCAGACCTCGACGGCCGCCTCCTCGCCGCCCTCGACGCGGAAGGAGACCATGCCGCCGAACGCCTTCATCTGCTTGGCCGCGACCTCGTGTCCGGGGTGGTCCGGCAGCCCCGGGTAGAGCACGCTCGTCACACGCGCGTGCCGGGTCAGCATGTCGGCGACCTTCGTGGCGTTCTCGCTGTGCCGGTCCATGCGCACCGCGAGGGTCTTGCTGCCGCGCAGCACCAGCCAGGAGTCGAAGGGGCCGGCGACGGCGCCCATGGCGTTCTGGTGGTACGCCAGTTCGTCGCCCAGCGCGGCGTCGCTCACGATCAGCGCGCCGCCGACGACGTCCGAGTGGCCGCCCATGTACTTGGTCAGCGAGTGCACGACGATGTCGGCGCCGAGCGCGAGCGGCTGCTGCAGGTACGGCGTGGCGAAGGTGTTGTCGACGACGAGCCGTGCGCCGGCGTCCCGGGCGACCTGGGCGACGGCGGCGATGTCGGTGATGCCGAGCAGCGGGTTGGAGGGGGTCTCCACCCACACCAGCTTGGTCTTGGGCGTGATCGCGTCCCGTACGGCGGACGGGTCGGCGGTGTCGGCGACCGACCAGTCCACGCCCCACCGGGAGACGACCTTGGCGAACAGGCGGAACGTGCCGCCGTAGGCGTCGTTGGGGATGACGACGTGGTCGCCGGGAACGAGCAGCGTACGCAACAGGCAGTCCTCGGCCGCCAGTCCGGACGCGAACGCGAGCCCGCGGCGGCCGCCCTCCAGGGCGGCGAGGTTCTCTTCCAGTGCGGTCCGGGTCGGGTTGGCGCTGCGGCTGTACTCGTAGCCGCCGCGCAGACCGCCCACGCCGTCCTGCTTGTAGGTCGAGACCTGGTAGATCGGCGGGACGACCGCGCCGGTGAGCGGATCGGCGGTGTTGCCCGCGTGGATCGCGAGGGTCTCGAAGTGCTGACTGATATGCCTGTCACTCATGCGCCCGAGCGTAGTGCGCCGAGGGGGCCCGCGGCGGACGACTGACCGTGCCGATCCGGTGGCAGCGGTTCCGGTGCCGGTGCGGTCGCCGACGCCGGTGCGGTCGCCGGCCACGAGCGCCCGCCGCGGTCGCGGGCGGGTGCGGACCGCGGCGCGGGCGCCGGGGTGGGTGCCCGCGCCTGCCGACGCGGTGGCCGAGCCGCCCGCGGTGCCGGGTTGTCCACAGGCCGGCGGCACGGGTTGGCCAATTGTCGGCGCGGTCTGGTTCGCTTGAGGCATGGAGATTCTCTGGGTCCTGATGGCGCTGGTCATGCTGGGCTTCGTGCTGCTTCCGTTCCTGAGGCGCAGGCGTGGTGCCATCGAGCAGGTACCGCCCGGGCACCCGGACGCCGCGGACCCGGCGGACTACGGATTCGCCCAGGAGGAAGAGCTGGACGTCCGCATGCCCGGCCCCGACCAGGACCTGCTGGATGTGCTCGACCTGGTGCAGCGCACGCAGGACTACCGCGCGGCCTCGCAACTGCTGGCGGGCACCGAGACGAAGGGTGAGCTGCGCTGGCAGCGCGTGCAGGCCTTCGCCGGCGCCGCGTCGCTGGAGCTCCAGCAGCGGCCGGGCGGCATACACGAGACACCCGGTGGCCAGTGGCTGCGGGTGTGGCGGGCCGAGGCGCCCAAGGACCCGGGCGGCGCGGCGGTGCACGCCGAGTTCCTGGTCCAGCAGGCGTGGCGGACGTCGACGCCGGGGACGGACGAGTTCCGGATCATCATGGAGGAGGCCAGGGAGACGTGCGGCCAGGCCGCCCTGCTGGCGCCCGGCGACCCGATCCCGTACATCGTCGAACTGTCGGTGGCACGCGGACTGGCGTACTCGCGGGAGGAGTTCGAGCAGCTCTGGCTGAAGGTCCTCGACCGGGCGCCGGCCCACATGGGGGCGCACCTGGCGGCCCTGCACTACTGGTGCGAGAAGTGGCACGGCTCGCGTGAGCTCGCGATGGCCTTCGCGGAGGCCGCGGCCGCCCGGGGGCCCCGGGGCTCGCTGCTGGCGGCCATGCCGCTGTTCGCGGTCTTCGAGCACCTTCCCGAGGTCAACCTGGTCCGCGGCTTCTACCAGAGCGAGGTCGTCTCCAAGGCGGTGCACGGCGCGCTCTTCGCGGTGCACTCGGCCCGCCCCGGCGACCCGATGCTGGCGCACGTCCGCCACCTGCTGGTCTTCTTCCTGGTCCGCTCCGAGCGCTGGGCCGAGGCGATGAACCAGCTCGTGCACGTCGACGGCCACGTGGGTGCCCTGCCCTGGACGCTGGCCGCTGACCCGGCGGCGGAGTTCGCCGTCTACCGGGCCCTGGCGGTGGCGGGCTACGAGGCGAACGGCGGCAGCCCGGCGACCCTGCCGCACTGACGATTCCGGCCGACGGGGGTCGGCGAGGGCTCCGGGGGGCCGGGGAGACGACCGGAATCGAACGCGGCCTCCGGGCCGGGGGCACGGCGCCGTCGGCCGAGGCGCACGCTTCCCGACGTCGTCTTCGCCCCGCGGCGAGGACGCCGGGACCGCCGGGCACCTCGGCTAACCGGCTCCACCTTCCGCCGGCCCGCCTCGTGGTCAGCCCTCCGTACGGGCGGGCAGCCGCCATCCCGGACGCGGGAAGTGGCAGGTGTAGCCGTTCGGGTAGCGCTGGAGGTAGTCCTGGTGCTCGGGCTCGGCCTCCCAGAAGGGGCCGACCGGCTCCACCTCGGTGACGACCTTGCCGGGCCACAGTCCGGAGGCGTCCACATCGGCGATCGTGTCCTCGGCGATCCGCTTCTGCTCGTCGTCCACGTAGTAGATCGCCGAGCGGTAGCTGAGGCCGATGTCATTGCCCTGGCGGTTCTTGGTGCTCGGGTCGTGGATCTGGAAGAAGAACTCCAGGATCGCGCGGAAGTCCGTCTTCGTGGGGTCGAAGAGGATCTCGATGGCCTCCGCGTGCGTGCCGTGGTTACGGTACGTCGCGTTGGGCACGTCACCCCCCGTGTATCCGACCCGGGTCGCCGTCACGCCCGGGAGTCGGCGGATCAGCTCCTCCATCCCCCAGAAGCATCCCCCAGCCAGCACGGCCCTCTGCGTCTGCGCAGCCATTACGGCCCCTCCAATTCTGTCAGCTCGGCCATTCGGGCTGCTCGGCTCACACACCACCGGCATCCCATGCCCAGTGTCCTCAACACGGGAGGGCGCCGGACGATTCCGCGCCGCCCGGCCCGCCCCGCGGTCGATACTCCCTGCCACCACGAGGAACGGCACCCCTGTGAGACGACCCCCAGGGGGCGTCCTGGCCCGCCGGGTACCGCCGCGGCACCGGAGGCCACGGGCAGGCAGGCCGTGGGTACGCCTGAGGAGGAGGGCGGGCCGCTACCCGAGCGGAACCTGAAGATCCGGGGCGTCCTGAGAGACGCACTCCACGGGGTCGGTCGAACGCCACGACCGGGTGGACACCGTCATCAACCGAGCGGCCCGCCAGAGCCTCCACCAGAAGCTGACCGCGGATGTTCTCCGACTCCAGCCGATGACCGAGGGTGAGAACGTGCCGCTCGCCGGAAGCGAGCGTGGCCACGGGAGGCGACCGCGCTCGTAGGGGATCCCTCCGACTCGCGAGCCGACCATGCGTGTGCGCCGACGAGCACCCCTCGGCGTACCACCTCGTGGCACGCCGAGGACCATGCGTGCGCGGTGTCCGCCCGTCAGCTTCCCGGCGCTAGTCCTTGGCGGTGGCCACCGTCACCGCGCGTACCCGGAGTGCCGCGCGTCCTGGCAGGGCGGTGGCGACGAGGGCGAGGAGTCCGGCGACGGCCACGACGGCGACGTACAGCAGCGGAGTGACGGCCGGGGCAGCGCGGCCGGTCATGCCGACGCTGAACGCGGTCAGGACCGCGAGGGCGATGCCGCTGCCGAGCACGGTGGCGAGGAGCAGCACCGACAGCGCCTCGGTGCGCAGCATGCGCAGCACCTGTCGGCGTGTGGCCCCCGCGAGTCGGAGCAGCGCGAACTCACGGACTCGTTCGGAGACCGACATGGCGAGCGTGTTGACGACGGCGATGGCGGTGAAGGCCAGGACCAGTCCCATGGCGAGGTAGTTGACCTCCGCGTTCGCCTGCTGCTGCTCTGCCTGGAGGTGGTCGGCGGTCTGCGGGGAGACGACACGGACGCCGGGGACGTCACGGAGCGCCATCGCGATCTGCGTCCGCGTACGGGTCGTGCTGAGGAGGACGGAGGTGGCGAGGGGATTGTCGACGTGGCGGGCGACCAGGTCGTGCGTGAGGGTGAGGTCTCCGAAGCCGAGCCCCTTGGCGTAGACGGCGGCGACGGTCAGCGTGGCCGGCGTGCCGTCGCCGAGCGTGAGCTTCAGGGTGCTGCCGGGCTTCAGGTGGAGCTGGTCGGCGGCCAGTTCGCTCACGGCCACGGTGCGGTCGGTGAGCCGGTCGAGCGAGCCCGCGGTGACGCCCGGGTCCCAGGTGCGGGTGAGCCCGACGGGGGTGACGCCCTGCGCCGCGTACTTGTCGAGGCCGACCCGGACGGTCGTGCGCACCACCTCGGTGGCCACGTCGTGGTGCGCGCGGAGCTCCCGGGCAGCCTCGGCCGGGACGCCCGGTCCGGCCGGGACGACGACCCAGTCGGCGCGCACGCCCTCGCGGGCCTGGGCGCGGGCGGCGTCGCCGAGGGTGGGCTGGACGAACAGGACGGTGCAGGTCATGCCGACGAGGAGGGTGAGAGGGGTGACGACGGAAGCCATACGGGCGGCGTTGCCGCGCAGGTTGGCCGTGGCCAGCCGGCTGCCCGGTCCGGTGAGTCGCAGCGGACCGCCGAGCAGCAGCATGGCCGCCTTCACCAGGAGCGGCCCCAGCAGGGCGACGGAGGTGGAAAGGACGACGACAGCCAGGAAGGTGACGGGGGTCGAGGCCGGCTCGGTACGCAGGGAGGTGAGTACGAGGACGAGGACCGTGCCGCCGGCCAGCAGGAGGAGCCCCGCGAGGACACGTCCCCACGGAGGCCGCGCGGGCTCGGTGTGGGACTCGGCGAGCGCCTCGGCCGGACGTATCCGGGCGACCCGGCGGGAAGCGACCCGGGCGGAGGCCCAGGCTCCGGCCAGGGTCGCGATGACGCCGGCGAACGCGGGGAAGACGCCGACGCTGTGCTGGAGTGTCGCGGGGACGGCTCCCATGGAGACGAACCTGCTGTGCAGCCAGCCGCCCAGGGGCAGACCGAGCAGGGCGCCCGCGATGCCGGCGACCGCGCCGACGATCAGCGCCTCACGGCCCAGGAGACCACGGATCTGTCCTGAGTCGGCGGCGATGGCGCGGAGCAGGGCGAGTTCACGGTACCGCTGCCGCGCGGTCAGGGCGAAGGTGCCGACGACCACGAGCACCGCCACGAGCAGCGAGGTGCCGCCCATGGCACCGCCGATGCTGACCAGCTTGGTGCGGGCCGCGGCGGCGTCCGGGAACTCCGCGGTCCCGCGGGCGTCCCCGCTGCCGACCTGCGCGTCGGTGCCACGCAGCGCCTCCGCCACGGCTTGGCGCAGCCGTCCGGTGTCCGTGCCCCGCTCGGGGAGCACGCCGAACGCGGTGACCTTGCCGGGGTGCGCGGCCAGCCTGCGTGCTTCCGCCGTGGAGAAGAACAGCGACGTCTGGTGCCGTACGTCCGCGGGAGGCGTGGCGATCCCGGAGATGCGGTAGCCGCGCGGTGCCTGCGTCGACTGGACGGTGAGCCGATCGCCGACCTCCAGGTGCGCCCGCCCGGCGAGCCAGGAGTCCACGACGAGGTCGGTCGCGGCCTTCGGTGCGCTGCCCGCGGTCAGCCTGTAGGGCGTGAGGGCGGCGGAGTCCCAGGCATGCCCGTAGGCGGTACGGTCGCCCGTCCCACCCGGCGCCAACGGCTGTGCGAGGAAGGTAAGTTCGGGCACGACCCGGGCGACGCCCGGGACGTGCGCGAGGGTGCCTCGCAGACTCCGCGGGAGCCAGGCGCGCTCGGCGAGGGGCTTCGCCTTGTGCTTGGTCTTGGTCTTGCCCTTCTTGTGTTCGACGGTGGTCCGGTGGACGCTCTGGTCGGCCGAGACCACGACGGGGGCGGCGGCGTAGCGCTCGGTGCGGATGGTCCCGCGCAGGCCCGTCTCCAAGAGGGTGCCGCAGGCGGTGATCAGCGCCGCCGCGCACATCAGAGCGAGGAAGGCACCGAGGAATCCGGCCTTGCGGGCACGGACCGACTTCAGGGCGTAGCGCAGCATCATGAGGGTTCGGTCCTCTTCGCGGTGGGCGGATTCGTGGTGTGCGCGGCACGGGGGTCTCGGCCGTCGCGGCCGTCGACGGCGGGCGCGGGGAAGGCGAGCATTCGGGTGAGCACGGTGCGCGCGCCGGACGGGGTGTCGTCCTCGGGGCGCTTGTAGCGGTTGAGCAGGGCGATGTACTCCTCGAAGAACGCGCGCAGTTCGGGCAGCGTCAGCCGCATGCTGCCGCGTGAGTACGGGAAGGCGTCCGCCCAGGGATCGTCGTCGGCGGTGTCCCGCTGAACCTGCTCGAAGAGTTGCAGGTCGGCCGCGTAGGCGTGGCGGGTGAGCTCGTCCATGACGAGCCGAGTCCCAGGGCTCTGCCGGCTGCGCGGCGGGAACCGCCGGTCACCCGGGACCGCCCGCCACCACCGCTCCCGGCCGGTGGCCCCGCCCGCCTCCTTCGTACCCCGCGCCTCCGCCGTCTCCTCGACGAAGCCGTGTCGCGCGAGTTCCCGCAGGTGGTAGCTGGTGGAGCCGGTGTTCAGCCCCAGCGCCCGGGCGAGCGTCGCGGAGGTCGCGGGGCCTCGCAGGGTGAGGTGCTGCAGCACGCGCTGCCGACGCGGATGCGCGAGCGCCTTCAGGGTGGCGAGGTCGGAGAGTTCGACCGGGTCGGGCGGCAGCGCCGGGGCCTGCCCGGCGGGCGCGTGTGGTCCGGGAGTGCCGGGTTCCTGTGGCATGCGTACACAGTCGTCTGTGCACAGGGGCCTGTGCACTGCGGTGGACCGGCGTCTTCGACGGGGGTTGGCCCCACCTGGCGTCGGCCGCGGCCGCGGTAGTGGGCGGCCGGCGGCTTGGTGCATCCTGGCGACGGCCACGGAAGCGCGGGAGGCGGGCACAGGCGTCGTGCCGCCGGGGAGGGGTGCTCGCCGATGGATCTCGAAGACTTCGCCGCGCGGTTCCGTGCGGACATCCGGGCGCGGCTCGACTGGAGGCGCCTGGCCGAAGTCCGGGCGGGCGTCCGGGTGGAGACCCTGAGCCGGGACACGGCCGGGCAGCGGCTGGCGGAGCTGTTCACCGTCTGGTACGTCGACCCCGCGGGCGGCGAGGGCAGTTGGGGTGCTCCCGGCAGCCGGCCGTTGCGGGTCGAAGCGGCGGACCGGGCGCTGCCCGACTGGCCCGGGGAGCGCGAGGGCGCCGTCTCCGCGCTGGCTCGGGCCTTCGCGGAAGGAGCCGGCCCCTTGCCGCTCACGCTCCCCGCCTACAGGGTGGACGAGGCCCGGTACCTCCTGCTCGACGGGAACCACCGCGCGGTGGCCGCCCACCGGGCCGGCCGGGCCCTCCGCCTGACGCTGTGGTCACTGGCCGGGCCGGTGTGCGAGGGCATCCTGCCCGATCTGCGGCACTACGCCGCGCCGCTCGCCTGAGCCTCGCCGGACCCCGGGGAATCCCCGGGGCCACCGGCGCCGGCGGTGAAGGGGGTGACCGGCAGACGCGCGACGGCCAGGCGCATCTCGTGGTCCTCCAGGAGGTTGCGCAGCGCCTCCCAGCATTCGGTCCGGCGCAGGCGTACCACCTGGGCGAAGGTCAGGACCGAGACGGCCGCCGCGACGATCGCCGTCACTGTCGCGGCCACGGTGCCCAGGGGTGCGACGGCGATCAGGGCCCAGGTGCCGAGGATGCCGGGCAGGAGCGTGGACAGCAGGACGTTGATCTCCGCCTCGGTCGCGTCCGGGGCGAGTGAGGGGCTGTGCTCGCGCAGCCAGAACTTGGCGTACACGAACGCCTCGTAGGCGTTGCCGGCACGCAGCGCGCCGCCCGGCTGCCGCATGGTCTGGAAGCGCCTGGAGGCGTTGCCGGCCGTGCCCAGGAGGCGTCCCAGCAGGGGATGCGTGGCGAGGCAGCGGCCCAGCGCCTCCGGCCCGTAGGCGGCCTCCAGTTCTCTGTACAACGTGTCCGGCGAGGACCGGCGCGCGCCGAGCCACTCGACCAGGCCGAGCAGACGGAACGCCAGTTCCCGGCCGACGTATCCGAGTACGTAGGCGGCGGCCAGCCAGGAGACGTCGACGACGATCAAGGCCGGACCGTGCAGGGCACGCGCCGCGTCGCCGAGGGCCGGGCCGAGGTCGCGGGGGTGCCGGGCGTGCAGCATGAGCACGGCCAGGCTGGTCACGGCGACGAGGCCGGGCACCATGACCGAGCACAGCTGTACGGAGATGTAGAAGGCGAACCGCCTTCCGGCCGCGGCTCTGCCCGCGCCGACCACTGCCAACGGATCCATGGTCCCCCCGGAAGATCCGAAATACCGGCTCTCCAGTCGCCGAGCCCGTGCGCAACGGTATCCGGCAGCCGTGCGGGCTGCCAGAGCACTCTGGCAGCCAGAGCACTCGTGGGACCCGTCGACAGCGAGGTCCCCGACGGGTCGTCCACCGACTGCCGTCGGCGCGCCGGGCACCGCGGAACCGCGCGGTGCTCGGCGGACCGGTCACGGCATGGCCGACGCGGGCACCGCGGAACTACGCCGGGATCACTCCTCCGCCAGGGTCCTGATCCCCTTCAGGGTGGCCTCGATGTTGGTACGGAGTTCGCCGACCCGGAAGGCGACGATCGCCTCCTCCCGGTCGGGCATCCGGTCGATCACCAGGCTGAGCCCGGAGCGGCCGGGCCCGATCCGGACGGACTGCCGCAGCCGGGTCCCGGTCCGCTCCGGATCCAGTTCGAAACGCCAGGTGGCCAGCGGCCTGGCGGGGTCCGGGGCGTCGTCCCCGTACCGGCCGTCCGGATCGACGACGGCCCATCCGAAGACCCGCCGTTCCTCCAGTTCGACGATGTGCGAGACGGTGCGCCACTCGCCGTTCATCGGATGGCTGTTGTAGCCGACGAAGCTCGCGCCCAGCGCGGGCGCGACCGCGCCGGCGAGCCACTCCGCGCGCTGGAGTTCGGGGCTGAGCCGAGCGGGCAGGCCGATGTCGGTGACCAGGTCCCAGACCAGTGCCGGAGCCGCCTCGACGTACACGTCACAGCTCACCCGCGGTCCTTCGGCATAGCGCACGGCGCCCCCATGGTTGCTCGCCCGTCGCTCTCGCCCCTCGGCGGTCGCGCGTCGACGGGCGTACGTCGTGCGCCCGCGTCGCCGGGGCCGGACGGATACGGTCCTGCTCGGCCACGTGTGATCGTAGGTCCAGGACGGTGACCGGTCGTGTGACGGTAGTCACGCCCGCCGGGCGCCGGCGGCCGGGCCGGGGCCCGTGGGCGGACCGGGTCGGGGCGGACCCGGGCCGTGGGCGAGGGCCGGGGCCGTGGGCGAGGGCCGGGGCCGTGGTCGGCGCCGGCCGACGAGGGCGGGCCGGGGCGGGCCGTCTGGCGGGGTCAGATCGTCGCCGCGTCGATCACGAAGCGGTAGCGCACGTCGCTGGCCAGGACCCGCTCGTACGCCTCGTTGATCCGGTCCGCGTCGATCAGCTCGATCTCGGCGCCGAGGCCGTGCTCGGCGCAGAAGTCCAGCATCTCCTGCGTCTCGGCGATACCGCCGATGTTGGAGCTGGTCAGGCTGCGGCGGTTGCCGAACACCGAGGAGAGCGGGATCTGGATCGGCTCCTCGGGGAGGCCGACGTTCACCATCGCTCCGCCCGTGCGCAGCAGGGACAGGAACGCGGTGAAGTCGAGCGGGGCGGAGACCGTGTTGAGGATGATGTCGAAGGTGTCCCGCAGGTCCTCGAAGGTCTTCGGGTCGCTGGTCGCGTAGTAGTGGTCGGCGCCCAGGCGCAGGCCGTCGTCGCGCTTGCGAAGGGACTGGGAGAGAACGGTCACCTCCGCGCCGAGCGCGTGCGCGATCTTGACGCCCATGTGGCCGAGGCCGCCGAAGCCCACGACGGCGACCTTCTTGCCGGGGCCGGCGTTCCAGTACTTGAGCGGGGAGTAGGTGGTGATGCCGGCGCAGAGCAGCGGGGCGGCCACGTCCAGGGCCAGGCCGTCGGGGATGCGGACGACGTAGTTCTCGTCGACGACGATCTTCTGGGAGTAGCCGCCGTGGGTCGGCTCGCCGTCCTTGCCGACGGAGTTGTACGTCCAGGTCGGACGCCGTTCGCAGTACTGCTCCAGGCCGTCCTTGCAGTTGCCGCACTCGCGGCAGGAGTCGACCATGCAGCCGACGCCCACCCGGTCGCCGACGGCGTACTTGGTGACGCCGGCGCCGACCTCGGAGACGACACCCGCGATCTCGTGGCCGGGGACCATCGGGAACATCGCCCGCCCCCAGCCCTCGCGGGCCTGGTGGATGTCGGAGTGGCAGATGCCGGCGTACTTGACGTCGATCAGCACGTCGAATTCGCCGACCTCGCGGCGCTCGATGGTGGTGCGCTCCAGCGGAGCCTTCGCGGCCGGTGCGGCGTAGGCGGCGACGGTGGTCATGCCGGGGATCTCCTAGCGGTTGGTCGTGCCCGCCCGCCGTTCGGCCGGGCATGTTGTCCAGCGTGCCCCGCCGGACGGCATCCACCCAGGTCACGCTTTTGCGTACGTTCGCCGGTCCTACCACTGCGGGGGTCAGGCTGCTGTGCGTAGGACCGTGCACACTGGAAGTATGGACACACCGCCCGACAGCGCCCCGCAGGGCGCCGCACAGGACGTCGGCGCCGGGCTGGACCGGCGGACCGAACTCAGCGAGTTCCTGCGCACCCGGCGCGCCCGGCTGCGGCCGGAGGACGTCGGGCTCGCCCACTACGGACGCCAGCGCCGGGTGCCGGGGCTGCGCCGCGAGGAGCTGGCGCAGTTGGCCGGGGTGTCGGTGGCGTACTACACGCGCCTGGAGCAGGGCAACGGGCGAAATGTCTCGGCCGAGGTCCTGGACTCCATCGCGCGTGCCCTGCGTCTCACCGACGCCGAGCACGCGCACCTCACCCACCTGGCCAAGCCCAAGCACAAGAAGAAGCAAGCGGCGCGGACCCAGCAGGTGCGGGCGCCGCTGCGGCAGTTGCTGGAGACGATGGACACGGTGCCCGCGTACGTCGTCGGACGGCGCGCGGAGCTGCTGGCGTGGAACCGGATGGCCGCGGCGGTCTTCGGCGACTGGTCCCGGTTGCCCGCCCAGGAGCGGAACTGGGCGCGGCTGGTCTTCCTGGACCCCGGCTACCGGGACCTCTACCTGGAGTGGGAGCAGAAGGCGATCGACGTGGTGTGCACCCTGCGCATGGAGGCGGGCTGCTACCCGGAGGATCCCCGGCTGGCGGCACTGGTGGGCGAGCTGTCGGTCAAGAGCGACGACTTCCGGCGGCTGTGGGCGGCTCACGACGTCAAGGAGAAGAGCCACGGCGTCAAACGGCTGCGCCACCCGCTGGTCGGCGAACTGGCCCTGCACTACCAGTCGTTCAAGATCGCCGACGACGCCGAGCAGTCCATGGTCGTCTACCACGCCGAGCCGGACTCCGCCTCGGCGGACGCCCTGCGCCTGCTGGCGAGCTGGGGCGTGGACGCGACCCGGGCGGGCGCGAGGAACCAGTGACGCGGCAGGCGGCGTCCGCCCGTGAAGGAGCGGCGTCCGGGGCGCGCTCTCCGCGGCCCCTGCCCGAAGGGCTCGGGGCGGCGCCGGCCGGAAGCCCTCGTGCTGGACGTACTTGGGCTTCCGGCCGGTGCGGCGGGTAAGGGGCCCCTGCTCGAAGAGCTCGGGGGATGCGTCCCGGGCGTCCCGGGCGTCCCGGGCGTTCCGGGCGTCGCGGCGGGGCCCGTCGGGTGTCCGTACGGGCCGCGGGTGCGGCGGGGCTGCCCGTCACCTGGCCGTCATGGAGGTGCGCCTGCCTTCCGGACGGCTGGGCTCTCCGGCGTAGGAGTGAGCCTGCCTTCCGGCGGCAGGGTTTTTCTGCGCACAAACGTGCGGACAGGCGGTGCCGCGGGCCTCTTCGCGCGGTGCGCGGCCGCTACGCCTGCGCGTTCTCCTTGACGGTGATGCGGCCCTTGCGGATGGTCGCCAGTCGCGGGGCCTTCTTCGCGATGGCGGAGTCGTGGGTGACCATGACGAACGTCAGCCCGCGCTCCTTCCACAGGCCTTCGAGCACGTCCATGATCTCGTCGCGCGTCGACTCGTCCAGGTTGCCGGTGGGTTCGTCGGCGAGCAGCACCTTGGGCTGTTTGACCAGGGCGCGGGCGATGGCGACCCGCTGCTGCTGGCCGCCGGACATCTCGCCGGGCAGGTGGCCGAGCCGTTCGCCGAGCCCGACCGACTTCAGTGCCTCGGCGGCCCGTTCGCGCCGGTCGGCGGTCTTGACGCCGAGGGGGACGAGGGCGGTCTCGACGTTCTCCTGCGCCGTCAGCGTCGGGATCAGGTTGAAGGACTGGAAGACGAAGCCGATGTTCTCGCTGCGCACCTTGGTGAGCCTGGCCTCGGAGAGTTTCGCCAGGTCGGTGCCGTCGAGGACGATCTCGCCGGAGCTGGGCCGGTCCAGACCGCCGAGCATCTGCAGCAGCGTGGACTTGCCGCCGCCGGTGGGGCCCTGGATGACCAGCCGGTCGCCGTCCCCGATGGTCAGGTCGATGCCGTCCAGCGCGTGGACGGCCTCCTTGCCCCTGGTGTAGCGCTTGGTGACGCCTCTGAGTTCGTACATGGGTGAAGCAGCTCCTGGGATGCGTGAGGGGGTAGGGCCGTGCGGGCGCGGGTCTGGCGGGCGGACGCGCCGGACGGGCGCGGGTCCGCCGGCCCGCCGGGCTCGTCGGCGGCCGCTACTCGACGCGGCGCAGCGCGTCCGCCGGCCGCAGCCGGGACGCGCGCCAGCCGCCGAAGGCGCCCGCGACCAGTCCGCCGGCCACGGCGAGGCCGACCGCGACGGCGATGGTGGTGAGGCTGACCGGCGCGGTGAGCGCGACCTCCAGGGACTTCGCCGCCTGCCGGCCGGGGCCGCCGAAGCCACCGCCGCCACCGCCGAAGCCGCCGCCGGGGCCGCCCGCCGCGCTGCCGGAGCTGCCGACCTGCGCCTGCAGCGTCGGGCTGATCGCGCTCACCGCGTAGGCGCCCGCCAGGCCGAGCGCGATGCCGAGGACACCGCCGACCAGGCCGTTGACGACGGCTTCACCGACCACCTGCCGGGTCACCCGGCCCGACTTCCAGCCCAGCGCCTTCAGCGTGCCGAACTCGCGCACCCGGCGCGAGACAGCCGAGGAGGTGAGCAGTCCGGCGACCAGGAACGCTGCCACCAGCACCGCGATCGACAGCCACTTGCCGACGTTGGTGGCCAGGCTGGAGGCGGTGGACAGCGAACCGGAGACGGTCTTCGCCAGGTCGGCGGAGGTGGTGACCGTGGTGCCCGAGACGTTCTTCTGGATGGCGCTCTTGACGGTGTCGATCTGCTGGGAGCCGGCCGCCTTGACGTAGATCGTGGTGACCTTGTCCTTGTTGTCGCTGAGCGTCTGCGCCTGCTTCAGCGGGACGTAGAGGTTGGCCGCCGCGTCACCGCTGTTCGCCGTCGCGATGCCGATCACCTGGAACTTGACGCTCTTGATGGTGACCGTGCTGCCGGTCTTGAGCTTCTTCTCCTTGGCGTAGGCGGAGTCGGCGACGGCGACCTCGGCGTTGGTCTCGGTCGTCCTGAAGGTACGGCCGCTGGTGATCTCCGAAGAGGTCAGCGGGCCGAGCGCGGGCTTGGTGACGTCGGTGCCGTAGACGGTGTACTGGTTGACGTCGAAGTTCGCGCCGCCGCCCTGGACGCTGCCCTGCGGGGCGGACGGGGCGCCGGGTCCCCGGCCCTCCCCGCCGCTGCCGCCGTTCTGCTGCTGGAACTGGCCGCGGGTGAACTGGCCGCTGACCTTCACCACGCTGAGGCTGAGCCCGCCGACGGCCGAGGAGACGCCCTTCTGGCCCGCGACCTCGGTGACCGTCCCGGCGGACAGGGTGGTGAAGCCCTGCACCCGGACGCGGTCGGTGCTCTGGGTCGACTTGTCGTCGCTTCCCCGTGCGTCGAACTGGAAGCGCGGGCGCTGCGACTCGCCGGACGTCGGCGTGGCTGCCTTGGTGACGGTCATGTCCGTGCCCAGCCCGTACAGCGACTGGAGGACCTTGTCCTGCGCCTTGCCCATGCCGTTGGACACGGAGGTGACCACGATGACCAGGGCGATGCCCAGCGCGAGTCCGGAGGCGACGACGAGGGCCGCCTTTCTACGGCGGCGCAGTTCGCGCCTCAGGTAGGTGAAGAACATGCGCCGCAAGTTAGGGACGAACCGTGATGAAGGAATAAGGCCGGCATAAAAGAAGCATGAGAAGGCCCGGGGGGCCGGGAAGGCGGCGGCCGTCGTGCGCCGGAGAACACCGATGCCGCCCCGAGGGGCGGCATCGGCGCGGTGGTTGGGCGGTGGGCGGGATCAGACGGCGGAGCCGGCCTTCCACTGCGCCCAGCTCATGTTCCAGCCGTTGAGGCCGTTGTCCGGGGTCACGGTCCTGTCACCGGTGTGCTGCACGACCACGACGTCGCCGATCAGCGAGTGGTCGTAGAACCACGAGGCCGGTGTGCTCGGGTCGTTCGCGCCCTTCTTGTCCTGCAGGCCCACGCAGCCGTGGCTGGTGTTGACGTTGCCGAAGACGGACGGCGAGCCCCAGTAGTTGCCGTGGATGAAGGTGCCGGACGTGGTGAGGCGCATGGCGTGCGGCACGTCCTTGATGTCGTACTCGCCCTTGCCGTCGGAGTCCTTGAAGCCGACCGTCGCGCCGTTCATCCGGGTCTGGGTGAACTTCTCGGAGATCACCATCTGGCCCTCGTACGTGGTGTGGTCGGGGGAGCCGGCGGAGATCGGGATGGTCTTGACGGTCCTGCCGTCCTGCGTGACCTTCATCTGCTTGGTCTTCGCGTCGACGTAGGAGACCTGGTTGCGGCCGACGTGGAAGGTGACCGTCTTCTGCTGGACGCCGGAGATCCCCGGGGCGCCCTGCACCCCGTCGAGGTCGAGCTTCAGCGTGACGGTGGAGTTCTCCTTCCAGTACTGCTCGGGCCGGAAGTCGAGGCGGTTGGCGCCGAACCAGTGGCCGACGATCTGCTGGCCGCTGGAGGAGGTGACGGTGATGCCCTTCTGGACGGCCGCCTTGTTGCTGATCGCCTTGTCGAAGTTGATCGACACCGGCATGCCCACGCCGACCGTGGTGCCGTTGTCCGGCGTGAACGAGCCGATGAAGCTGTGCGCCGGGGCGACCGTGGTGAACGAGGCGTTCTCGTGCGCGGCGAGCCCCTTGGCGTCGGTGGCGGTCGCGGCGACCTTGTAGGTGGTGGCGCGGTCGAGCTGGGCGCTGGGCTTCCAGCTCTTCTTGTCCGCGGATATCCGCCCCTGGACCGCCTTGCCGTCGGTCGTGGTCATGGTGACGTCCGTCAGCGTGCCCTTGGCGACGGTGACGGCGGCCGAGTTGTTGATCGACGCGTCGGTGGAGCCGTCGCCTGGCGTGATCTTGATCTGGGCTTCCGACGACTCCTGCGCCGCGGCCTGGTCCGTCTTGGCCTGCGAGGTCTCGCCCTTGTTCCCGTCGGCGGCGTTGCCACTGCCGGAACAGGCCGTGAGCACCAGCACACCGCCGAGCAGTGCGGACGAGGCCGTCAGGGCCCTGCGCCGCCTACTGTTCGTCATCACACGCTTCTCCATCGTCGCCGACTTCCCCAGGACCCCTCGCGCGCCCCGTCACGAACCTTCAACGCTACGACCGATTCGTCCCGTTCCCCAGGACGCGCGGATGTGGGCCTCACCACGTCCACCTGGGTGGGTGCGCGCGAACACCGGTCGGTGCGCCGTGCCGTTCACCGTCATTCTCGCCGAGTACCCGGCCCGGCCGGACGGATGGCGTCCGTTCTCCGCTACCGGAACGCGGGACGAGCGCCTTCTGATTCCCCGGACCCGTCGGGCAGTGCGAACGAAAAAGTCCGGAACGCCGGGAAAGCGAGGGTGTGTTCCGAACCGCGGCACGGTCACGGCGTCCCCTCTCCGGGACGGTCACCGCCGTCGCGCGCGGACCGGATCGCCCGTGACTTTCCCGTGACCCTCGACTTTCACTACCATCGGCCCACACGGCCAATTCGCCAGCGCCACAAGGGGGATCGATATTCCGTGTCATCCGCTCGCCGTACGTTGCTGACCGCCACCGCCGCGGGCACCCTGCTGGGGGCCCTGTGGTTCGTCCCGTCCGCGAGCGCGACCGGGGGCGCGCCGGCGAGAGAGACGGCCGACGCGGCGTCGGCGGCGCGCGTCACGCAGCCGGTACAGGGGCGGGCCGCCGCCACCTCCATGGCGGGCTACCGGGCCGCCTCCGCCGACCAGGCGGGAACGCGGGCGGCCGGATCGCGAGTCGGCGCGCAGGCCGGGTCCGTCTCCGCCGAGGACACCCAACTCGCCGACACGGGAAGCCCCGACACCACCCCGTACGTGGTCGGCGGCACCCTCTTCCTCGCGCTCGGCGCGGGCTTCGTGGTGTATTCGGTACGCCGGGAACGTCTCGGCTTCTGAACTCCGCCGCACTGGTGACGACTTGCGTCCGGCGGTCGCGCGTCCGGCCGGCCGGCCGCGGCCGGCGGCGTCCGGGGTCGCCGCGTCGGATCCTCTGTCCGTATCGTGCCGGGCCCGCGGGCCCCGGGCACCGCTCCCCGATCCGGCCCGATCCGGGCGAGGGTCCTGGACGACGTGCGGGGCCCCGCCGTCGAGGCGGGGCCCCGGCGGTTCACAGCAGCGGGCCGGTGACGGTCTCGGCCGCCGCGACGAGCCGGCCGTCGCGCACGAAGGCGTCGGCGGCGGCCAGGTCGGGCGCCAGGAACCGGTCGGGGCCGGGACCGCCCACCCCCGCCCCGCGCGCGGCGTCGATGACCGCCCGGCTCGCCGGAGCCGGGGTCAGCCCCTCGCGCAACTCGACGGCGCGGGCGGCGGCGTACAGCTCGATCGCGATGATCCGGGTCAGGTTGCCGACGGCCGTGCGCAGCTTGCGCGCCGCCGACCAGCCCATGGAGACGTGGTCCTCCTGCATCGCGGAGGACGGGATGGAGTCCGCCGAGGCGGGCACGGCGAGCCGCTTCATCTCGCTGACCAGCGCGGCCTGCGTGTACTGGGCGATCATCAGCCCCGAGTCGACGCCGGCGTCGTCGGCGAGGAACGGGGGCAGGCCGTGGCTGCGGTTCTTGTCGAGCAGACGGTCGGTGCGGCGCTCGGCGATGGAGCCGAGGTCGGCGGCGGCGATGGCGAGGAAGTCCAGGACGTAGGCGACCGGGGCGCCGTGGAAGTTGCCGTTGGACTCCACCCGGCCGTCGGGCAGGACGACGGGGTTGTCGACGGCTGAGGCGAGTTCCCGCTCGGCCACGAGCCGGGCGTGCGCGAGGGTGTCGCGGCCGGCGCCCGCGACCTGCGGGGCGCAGCGCACGGAGTAGGCGTCCTGCACACGGGGCGCGCCGTCCTGGTGGTGCCCGGTGAGTCCGGAGCCCTTGAGCACGGCCAGCATGTTGGCGGCGGAGGCGCCCTGTCCGGGGTGCGGGCGGACGGCGTGCAACTCGGGGGCGAGGACCTTGTCCGTGCCGAGGAGCGCCTCCAGGCTGAGGGCCGCGGTGACGTCGGCGGACTTGTAGAGGGTGTCGAGGTCGTCGAGGGCCATGATCAGCATGCCGAGCATGCCGTCGGTGCCGTTGAGCAGGGCCAGGCCCTCCTTCTCACGCAGCTCGACGGGGTGGATGCCGTGCTCGGCGAGGAGGTCGGCGGCGGGGCGCACGACCCCGTCGGGGCCCTCGGCGTCACCCTCGCCCATGAGCGTGAGGGCGCAGTGCGAGAGCGGGGCCAGGTCGCCGGAGCAGCCGAGGGAGCCGTACTCGTGCACGACCGGGGTGATGCCGGCGTTGAGGACGTCGGCCATGGTCCGCGCGACCTCGGGGCGCACGCCGGTGTGTCCGGAGCAGACGGTCTTCAGGCGCAGGAACATCAGGGCCCGCACGACCTCGCGCTCGACCCGCGGGCCCATGCCGGCCGCGTGCGAGCGGACGATGTTGCGCTGTAGCTGGGCGCGCAGCTCCGCGCTGATGTGCCGGGTCGCCAGGGCGCCGAAGCCGGTGCTGACGCCGTAGACGGGCTCGGGCTTGGCGGCCAGCGCCTCCACGATCTCCCGGGCCGCCGCCAGGGCCGCCACCGCCTCGTCGGAGAGTTCGACCCGGGCGCCGCCGCGCGCCACGGCGATCACGTCGGACGCGGTGACACCGGACGTCCCCACCACCACAGTGTGCATATCCATATTCAGGAGCGTACGCAGTGAATGTGGAGATGTCACTAGTGGGGCGGGGGCGCGCCCCTTACCGCGGGCCCGGCCGGCACGGCGGGCGCACGAGTCGACGGCTCACGGCCGGCGGCCCCGGAAGCGGCGCCGCTCGGCCGGCGGCTTCGGCAGGGGGGACGGTCCGTCGGCCAGGCGGACCACCGGGTCGTCGGGACCCTCCCGGCCGGCCACGACCGGCCGCACGGCGCGCAGCGCCTTCGCCCGGTACTGGGCGGCGTCGGCCAGCCGGAACAGCCGGCGGGCCGACGACACCGGTTCCGGCACGTCCTCGGTCGACGCCACGCCGCAGGCGACCCCCTCCCCCAGTTCCAGCTCCGCCGCCCGCCCGCACAGCTCGTCGGCCGCCTTGACCACCTCGTCGGCGGACGGCCCCACCGCGAGCAGGCAGAACTCGTCCCCGCCGAGCCGTGCCGCGAGCGCCCCCGGCACCATGGCGCCGCACAGTGACAGCACCGACCCGAAGCGCTCCAGCAGCCGGTCGCCGACCGCGTGGCCGAGGGTGTCGTTGACCCGCTTGAGCCCGTTGAGGTCGCAGACGACGAGACTGACGACGGTTCCGTCCTCCCGGTGCCGTTCGATGGCCTCCTCCAGCCGTACGTCGACGGCGCGGCGGTTGGCGAGCCCGGTGAGCGAGTCGGTGAACGCCAGCCTGCGGGCCTCCTCCAGCCGCTCGGTCTGTGCCAGCCCGGCGGCCACGACCGCGGCGAGCACGGTGGCGAAGTCGGCGTCGGCCCGGTCGAGCAGGGGGTCGCCGGCCGCGCGGGCCACGTAGAGCTCGCCCCAGGCGCGCCCGTGCTGCACGATCGGCGCGACCACGCAGCAGCCGCGCCCGCGCCGCCGCAGTGCCGCGACCCGCTGGTGGCAGTAGCCGGGCCGCCCCGCGGCGGGACCCTCGGCGGTCTCGACCCAGGCGTCCGGCTCGCCGCCGGAGGCCCACCGTTCGTGCAGGAACTCGGTGATCTCCGGGAACTGGTGGACCGGGTAGGTCTCGTCCTCGGGGAACTCCTCCTCCTCCGGCGCGCGGTCGCCCACGTTCGCCAGGACCCGCAGCCGGCCGCGCTCGCGCTCCCACACCGACAGCGCGGCGAAACTGCCCTCCAGCGCCCGGCACGCCCCGAGCGCCGCCGCCCGCCACGACTCGTGCGGCGTGTGCGCCGCGGCCATGCCCTGCGCCAACGCCACGACGGCGGCCAGCCGTCTGTTCTCACCCTCACCCATCACCCCAGGCTAGGTATGTTTTACCCGGACGGGGACATCGGTGGGGCTGACAGTGGCCGCTACTCGCCCGGCCAGTTCGGGGTGCGCTTCTCGTTGAAGGCCGCCACCCCCTCCGCGCGGTCGCCCGAGAAGGCCACCGAGCGCCAGGCGGCGTCCTCGACCTCCAGGCCGGCCCGCAGGTCCAGGCCGTGGCCGAGCCGCATCGCCCGCTTGGCCGCGCGCAGTCCGACCGGCGAGTTCGCCGCCATCCGGGCGCCCAGTCCCAGGGCCTCCGTCCGGTCCCGGCCCTCGTCCACCAGCTGGTCCACCAGCCCCAGCCCGTGCGCCTCGGCGGCCTCCAGGCGGCGCGCCGTGAAGATCAGCTCGGCCGCCCGCGCCGCGCCCACCCGCCGGGGCAGCAGCTGCGTGCCGCCGCCGCCGGGGATCACCCCGACGGACACCTCCGGCAGTCCCACCACGGCCGTACGGTCGGCCACGATCACATCGCAGGACAGGGCCAGTTCGAACCCTCCGCCGAGCGCGAATCCGTGCACCGCGGCGATCGTCGGCATCGGCAGTTCGAGCACGCCGGTGTACGCCCCGCGCGCGACCGGCCGCTGCCGCCTCAGGTCGGCGTCGGTGAAGGAGTTGCGCTCCTTCAGGTCCGCCCCGACGCAGAAGGCCCGCTCGTGCGACGAGGTCAGCACGACCACCCGCGCCCCCGGGTCGGCGGCGAGTGCCGCGCACGCCCCGGCGATCGACCGGGCCATGCCGGTCGACACGGCGTTCATGGCCTTCGGCCGGTCCAGTACGAGCTCCGCCACGTGGCCGTGCCGTCGCACCAGCACGAACTCACCGAACCGCTCCTCGCTCATGACACCCTCCCGGTTAACGGTTGTTAACAAGACGACCGCACCGATCATCGCAGCCGCGCCCGGACAAGGAAAGAGCGGCCGGCCCCGGCGCGCTCCCCTTGTCGAGATCCGGCACCCCGTTCAAGTGACATCCCGCCCAACTCGCGCGTAACCCGCGCGTCGGCGCATAACGTGCGTCCGCCACTGCGCATGGGGGCGCGAGCGCACCGGGAGGACCGCGATGACGACGGACACGACCACAGGGCGGCGGGAACGCGACCGCATAGGCGCCGACGCACGCCCGCGCGGACGGCACCGCCGACCCCGGCGGCGCCGGGCGCTGCTCGCCGCGGGCGGTCTGGCACTGGCGGCCGGCGTGCTCGGACTGGTAAGGCTGGCGCCCGAGTACCCGGGCGGCGGTCTCGGCACGGCCGAGGCGGAGCCGCACGCGCGCACGGACGCGGGCGCGCACGCGGACGGGGACGCGAACGCGGGCGGTGGAACCGGCCGGGCCGCCCGTGCCTCCGTCCCCGCCGGAGCCGGTCCGGCGCCCCTGCCCCCGGCGACCGCCGCCGCGGCCGGAGCCGGGGCCGCGCCGGCCCCGGGCGGGACACCCGCGCCGTCGGCGTCGCCCGCCGCGGCAGCCGCCCGCCCGCCGGCCGCGCCGCAGGACGGCCCGGCGGCCGTCCCCACGACGATCCCCGAGGCCCCGAACCCGCCGGATCACGCGAACCGGCCGGGCCCCCCGGAAGCGCCCCGGCCCTCCACCGGCTCGGAGCACGCGCCCGCACCGCGACCGACACCGGCCCCGAGCCGGGCCCCGCTGCCCCCGGCGGGCCCCGCCCCGACGAGCCCCGCCCCGTCGTCCGGCGGCGGCGGACTGTGCCTCCCGATCATCCGGCTGTGCGTCGGCGCCCGCTGAGCCGGACGGGACCGGTCACGGCACCGCGTCCTCCCGCCGGCGCAGCAGCCAGGGCTCGACCACGCCCAGACCGCGGACCGGTCGCTGCCAGGTCGGCTGCAGGGCGAAGCGGTACGCCGGCGGCTGCTCGCCCTCCTTCTCCGCGGCCGCGGCGGCCTCGGCCGCCTCCGCCTCGGACGCCGGCGCGTCGCCCGTACGGATCAGTTCCTCGGCGAAGGCGCTGTCGACCAGCACGGCGTCGCGCGGGGCTATCGAGGTCAGCCGGGAGGCCAGGTTGACGGTCGTGCCGAACACATCGCCCATCCGGGTGGTCACCGTGCCGAACGCCATCCCGACCCTCAGCTCCGGCATCGTCTCGTCGTTGCCCAGCGTCTCCACCAGGCGCACCGCGATGTCGGCCGCCGTACCGGCGTCGTCGGCCGCGTACAGCACCTCGTCGCCGAGCGTCTTGATCAGCCGGCCGCCGCGCGCGGCCACCAGGTCGGCGGCGGTCGTCTCGAACGCCTCGACCAGCTCGCCCAGCTCCTCCTCCTCCATCCGGCGGGTGAGCCTGGTGAAGCCGACGAGGTCCGCGAACCCGACCGCCAGCCGCCGGTCGACCATCTCCTCGTCGTCGGCGGCCTGCATGACCCGGCCGGCCGAGGCGGCGAGCTGGCGGCGCCAGACGTAGACCAGGAACTCCTCCAGCTCGGGCAGCAGCAGCTCGACGATCGGGTACGTCACCTCGTTGCGCGTCATGCCCGGCTCGGGCGGCTCGGTCAGCCCCTCCAGGAAGGAGTCGATCTGCCACTCGGCCAGCCGGGCGGTGGTCTGCCCGGTGGACCTGGCCACCTGCACCGCCATGGCCTCGCTGAGCAGCCCCGACTCGACCAGACCGGCGAGCCGCCGCAGAGCCAGGACGTCGGCCTCCGTGAGCGCCTTCACCTGGTTGATGTCGGCGAAGCCCATGGCACGCCAGAACCGGGTGGCCAGTTCCATGGAGACACCGGCGCTGCGGGCCGCCTGGAAAGGGGTGTAGCGCCGCTCGGCGCCCAGGATGAGCTGTTCCAGACGCAGCGCGAGCGGGTTCTCACCGGGGTCGTCGGCCTCCGGGACCACCCGGCCGGCCGCGTCGTCCGCGCCGGAGCCCGTGTCGTCGACGGTCACGCCTGCTGCCCTTTCCATCCGCCGCGGTCAGGTATCGACCGGCCTCAACTCTACGGCAGGTGTGCGCCAGCTCACTCCGCCAGGTGGGGCCGTGGGGTGAGCTGACCGGCGACTTCCCGGCGCCCGGCCGTCCCCGCGGCGATCCGGGCGGCCGGGTCCTTGGCGCCGGACCGGGCCGCAGGCCGGGGCTGGGGGGTCGGGGACTGGGGGCGGGGCCGGAAGCCGGGGAAGGGCCGGAAGCCGGAGGCCCGGGCCGGGGCCGCGGTGACACGGCCGGGCGGGCGGAGCCGGGGCCCGCCGGCCCGGGCCGGGTCCGGACAGCGGGCCGGGGGGTCAGGCCGGCCGCAGGTGCACGATGTCTCCCGCCCCCACCGGCTCCCGCAGTCCGGTCGGCGTGGCGAGGACCAGCCGGCCGTCGCCGTCCACCGCGACCGCTTCGCCGACCACCGACCGGTCGCCCGGCAGCTCGGCGCGCACCATGCGGCCCAGCGTGGCGCAGCCCGCCGTGTACGCCTCCTGCAGGCCGATGGCGGCCGGGTCGCCCCCGGCGGCCCGCCACCGCCCGTACCAGTCCTCCAGCGAGCGCAGCACCGCCCGCAGGAGCGGGTCGCGGTCCGTGCTCACCGCTCCGGCCAGGGCGAGCGACCCGGCCTGCGGGACCGGCAGCTCGTCGGCGCGGAGGGTGACGTTGACGCCCACGCCGATGACCACGCCGTCGTCGCCGGCCCGCTCGGCGAGGATGCCGCCGGCCTTGCGTTCCTCGCCGCCGACGGTGACCAGCAGGTCGTTGGGCCACTTCAGCGCCGTGTCGACCCCGGCGGCACGGGCCAGTCCGGTGGCCACCGCGACCCCGGTGAGCAGCGGCAGCCAGCCCCAGCGGGCCACCGGTGCCTCACGCGGGCTCAGCAGCACGGAGAAGAAGAGGCCGGAACGGGCCGGAGCGGTCCACCGGCGGTCCAGGCGGCCCCGCCCCGCGGTCTGCTCCTCGGCGACCAGGACGGCGCCCTCGGCCGCCTTGCCGGCCCCGGCGGCGGCCACCAGGTCGGCGTTGGTGGAGCCGGTGCTCCGCACCACCTCCAGCCCGGTCCACAGACCGCCCGGGCGCACCAGTGCGCGCCGCAGCGCCGCGGCGTTCAAAGGCGGGCGGTCGAGGTCGGACCAGCGGTTGTTCCCGGCGGAGCCGCCGGCCTCGCCGGTGTTGTCGTCTGCTGCATCTCGCGGCGTCATGCAAGCCACCCTAGGTGTGTGAAACACCGCACTGCCGAACGGTGAGGCCCCCACTACTCTACGGATGAGTAACCGTCCCCCCTTTTGAGCAGGCAGGGAGCCGCATCCCGATGTCCGAGCCGGAAGAGCGTCCAGAGATCGAAGAGATCGACATCCACACGACCGCGGGGAAGCTCGCGGATCTGCGGCGGCGCATCCAGGAAGCGACGCACGCCGGCTCCGCACGCGCCGTCGAGAAGCAGCACGCCAAGGGCAAGCTGACGGCCCGTGAGCGGATCGAACTGCTGCTTGACGAAGGCTCCTTCGTCGAGCTCGACGAATTCGCCCGGCACCGCTCCACCAACTTCGGGCTGGACGCCAACCGCCCCTACGGCGACGGCGTCGTCACCGGCTACGGCACCGTCGACGGCCGCCCCGTCGCCGTCTTCTCGCAGGACTTCACCGTCTTCGGCGGCGCGCTCGGCGAGGTCTACGGCCAGAAGATCGCCAAGGTGATGGACTTCGCCCTCAAGACCGGCTGCCCGGTCATCGGCATCAACGACTCCGGTGGCGCCCGCATCCAGGAGGGCGTCGCCTCGCTCGGCGCGTACGGCGAGATCTTCCGCCGCAACACCCACGCCTCCGGCGTCATCCCGCAGATCAGCCTGGTCGTGGGCCCGTGCGCGGGCGGCGCGGTCTACTCCCCCGCCATCACCGACTTCACGGTCATGGTCGACCAGACCTCGCACATGTTCATCACCGGCCCGGACGTCATCAAGACGGTCACCGGCGAGGACGTCGGCTTCGAGGAACTGGGCGGCGCCCGCACCCACAACTCCGCCTCCGGCGTGGCCCACCACCTGGCCGGCGACGAGAAGGACGCCATCGAGTACGTCAAGCAGCTGCTGTCGTACCTGCCGTCCAACAACCTCTCCGAGCCGCCGGTCTTCCCGGAGGAGGCCGACCTCGCCGTCAGCGAGGAGGACCTCGAGCTGGACACCCTCGTCCCGGACAGCGCGAACCAGCCCTACGACATCCGCACGGTCGTCGAGCACGTCCTGGACGACGCCGAGTTCTTCGAGACGCAGGCGATGTTCGCGCCGAACATCGTCACCGGCTTCGGACGGGTCGAGGGCCACCCGGTCGGCGTGGTCGCCAACCAGCCGATGCAGTTCGCCGGCTGCCTGGACATCGACGCCTCCGAGAAGGCGGCCCGCTTCGTGCGGACCTGCGACGCCTTCAACGTGCCCGTGCTGACCTTCGTGGACGTGCCCGGCTTCCTGCCCGGCGTCGGACAGGAGCACGAGGGCATCATCCGGCGCGGCGCCAAGCTGATCTTCGCCTACGCCGAGGCGACCGTCCCGCTGATCACCGTGATCACCCGCAAGGCCTTCGGCGGGGCCTACGACGTCATGGGCTCCAAGCACCTGGGCGCCGACCTCAACCTGGCCTGGCCGACCGCGCAGATCGCCGTCATGGGCGCCCAGGGCGCGGTCAACATTCTGCACCGCCGCACCATCGCCGAGGCCGGCGACGACGCCGAGGCCACCCGCGCCCGCCTCATCCAGGAGTACGAGGACACCCTCCTCAACCCCTACGTCGCGGCCGAACGCGGCTACGTCGACGCCGTCGTCATGCCCTCCGACACCCGCGCCCACATCGTCCGCGGTCTGCGTCAACTGCGCACCAAGCGGGAATCCCTCCCTCCGAAGAAGCACGGCAACATCCCCCTCTAGGCCCGCTGGAGCGGACATGACGATCAAGGTCGTACGAGGCAATCCGACCCCGGAGGAGCTCGCCGCCGCCATGGCGGTGGTCAGGGCCCGCGCCGCGGCGGCAGCCACCCTGCCGTCCGGCGCGCCCGGCCCGCGGGACTCCTGGGCCGACCCGTCCCGCGTCGCCGCCCACGGCGTCCCGCGCCCGGGCCCCTCGGCCTGGACCCGCACCTACTGGCCCGCCTGAGCCCACGGTCCGGGCGGGCGGAGCGGAACCGGGCCCGGTCAACTTGAGTACGCGTACTCAGGCGCCGGGCCCGGTCGCCGCCGCACGATCGGGGAATGCTGTGGTCCGACCCCGAGAACGAGCCGCCGGAAGAACTGCGCGCCACGCAGGCGATGCTCCGGCGGCTGGGCTTTCTCATGGCGTCGGCCATGGTCCTCGCGATGTTCGTGATCGGACTGAGGTGAGACCGGCCCGGTGACCGGGACGGACCGGGCCGCCCCGGCCACCGGACCGAGGTGAGCCGCACGGGTCCGCGCCGATACTCTGGCCGCATGACTGACCAGCCGCGCCGCCGCCTCGTGCTCGCCTCCCAGTCCCCCGCCCGGCTCGGGCTGCTCCGGCAGGCCGGACTGGACCCCGAGGTGATCGTCAGCGGCGTCGACGAGGACGCGGTCACCGCGCCCACCCCCGCCGAACTGGCGCTCGCGCTCGCCGAGGCGAAGGCCTCCGTGGTGGCGGCCCGTCCGGAGGTCCACGGCGCCCTGGTGATCGGCTGCGACTCGGTGCTCGACCTCGACGGCCGCGCGCTCGGCAAGCCCGCCGACGCCGAGGAGGCCACCGCACGCTGGAAGGCGATGCGCGGCCGGGCCGGGACCCTGCAGACCGGGCACTGCGTGTGGGACACGGTGAGCGGTCGGCACGCCTCGGCCACCGCCTCCACCGTGGTCCGCTTCGGCGAACCCTCGGACGAGGAGATCGCCGCCTACGTGGCCTCCGGCGAGCCCCTCTACGTCGCCGGCGCCTTCACCCTGGACGGCCGCTCCGCGCCCTTCATCGACGGCATCGACGGCGACCACGGCAACGTCATCGGCATCAGCCTCCCCCTGATCCGCCGGCTGCTGGCCGGGCTGGGCGTGGGGATCACCGAACTGTGGGCTCCTGCCCGCGGCTGACCGGCCCGGCCGCCGTTCAGGAGGCGCTGGGCTCGGCCGGGGGAACGACCGGGGCGGTGGCAGGCCCGCCGCCCTCCACGCCGACGCCCGATCCGGCCTCCTGGGCTCCCCCGCCCGGACCGGCGCCCGGGGAGCCGGGGTCCGCCGTCCGGCCCGCGGGCCCCTCCTCGCGGTCGTACGTCATCAGCAGCAAGACGATCAGCCCGAGCACGACGATCATGAACAGGAACGCCGGCCGGCCCACCGGGCCCCACGCGAAGGCGCCCAGCAGCCCGTGCACCACGGCCGCGCTGATCAGCAGGATGCGCCCGAGACCGGCCGGGCGGCGGCCCCGTATCGCGACGATCACGGCGACCAGGCCGCACAGCGCGAAGTAGAGGCCGAAGACCACACCGCCGATCTTCGCTGAGGTCGACATCACGTCCGGGTCCGTGCCGGCCAGGGACATCCGCTGCCGGTGGAGGACCTCCCCGAGGAGCCAGTTCAGCGCCACGACGCCGAGCGCCTCGGCGAACAGCACGACCGCCACGATCAACGCCACCGGTCTGCGCACCACCGGCCCCCACCCACTTCCGACCGCCGCTCCGGTCCGGAGCGTTGTTACCGCGAGTACAGACAAGACATCGCGAACGCTACTAACGGGTAAACCTGGGGACAAGGGTTCGGCGGGCGGCAAAGAATCATTGGGCCATTCGTAGGGACTCCACAAAGAAACGAAGTGGGCCGCAGCACGCTCGCACAGAGACCTTGACCACATCCGAGGGCTAGGGTTTTCCGGAGGAGTCCTGCGTACGGCGACGTGACAAGGGATTTCACGGGTCGAGCAAGCCCCGAATCACGCTCCGTGTGGGCAAGCTCACCATTGGGAACGGGTCGATGTGCCGTGTCGGCAGTCCCTAAACTCGGCTTGTTTCAAGGAGGGAGCCTCAATCGTGCGCAAGGTGCTCATCGCCAACCGTGGCGAAATCGCTGTCCGGGTGGCCCGGGCCTGCCGGGACGCCGGGATCGCGAGCGTGGCCGTGTACGCCGATCCGGACCGGGACGCTCTGCATGTCCGCGCCGCGGATGAGGCGTTCGCCCTGGGCGGTGACACCCCGGCCACCAGCTACCTGGACATCGACAAGGTGCTGAAGGCCGCGAAGGAGTCCGGCGCGGACGCCATCCACCCCGGCTACGGCTTCCTCTCGGAGAACGCCGAGTTCGCCCAGGCGGTGCTGGATGCCGGTCTGGTCTGGATCGGACCGCCGCCGCAGGCCATCCGCGACCTGGGCGACAAGGTCGCCGCCCGCCACATCGCCCAGCGCGCCGGCGCGCCGCTGGTGGCCGGCACCCCCGACCCGGTCTCCGGCGCCGAGGAGGTCGTGGAGTTCGCCGCCGAGCACGGCCTGCCCATCGCGATCAAGGCGGCCTTCGGCGGTGGCGGCCGGGGCCTGAAGGTCGCCCGGTCCCTGGAGGAGGTCCCCGAGCTGTACGACTCCGCCGTCCGCGAGGCGGTCGCCGCCTTCGGCCGCGGCGAGTGCTTCGTCGAGCGCTACCTCGACCGGCCCCGCCACGTGGAGACCCAGTGCCTGGCCGACAGCCACGGCAACGTCGTCGTCGTCTCCACCCGCGACTGCTCCCTCCAGCGCCGCCACCAGAAGCTCGTCGAGGAGGCTCCCGCCCCGTTCCTGTCCGAGGAGCAGGTCGCCGAGCTCTACCGCGCCTCCAAGGCCATCCTGAAGGAGGCCGGCTACGTCGGCGCGGGCACCTGCGAGTTCCTCGTCGGCCAGGACGGCACGATCTCCTTCCTGGAGGTCAACACCCGCCTCCAGGTCGAACACCCGGTCACCGAGGAAGTCTCCGGCCTCGACCTGGTCCGCGAGATGTTCCGCATCGCCGACGGCGAGGAACTCGGCTACGACGACCCGCCGCTGCGCGGCCACTCCTTCGAGTTCCGCATCAACGGCGAGGACCCCGGACGCGGCTTCCTGCCCGCCCCCGGCACCGTCACCCGTTTCGACGCCCCCACCGGCCCCGGCGTCCGCCTCGACGCCGGCGTCGAGGCCGGCAGCGTCATCGGCCCCGCCTGGGACTCCCTGCTCGCCAAGCTCATCGTCACCGGCGCCACCCGCGAACAGGCCCTCCAGCGCGCCGCCCGCGCACTGGAGGAGTTCCAGGTCGAGGGCATGGCCACCGCCATCCCCTTCCACCGGGCGGTGGTGCGCGACCCCGCCTTCGCGCCCGAGCTGACCGGCAGCACCGACCCGTTCACGGTCCACACCCGCTGGATCGAGACCGAGTTCGTCAACGACATCAAGCCCTTCACCGCCGTCGCCGACGCCGACGCGGACGAGGAGTCGGCCGGCCGCGAGACGGTGGTCGTCGAGGTCGGCGGCAAGCGCCTGGAGGTCTCCCTCCCCACCTCGCTCGGCATGTCCCTGGCCCGCACCGGCCTCGCCGCCGGCGCCAAGCCCAAGCGCCGCGCCGCCAAGAAGTCCGGCCCCGTGGCCTCCGGCGACACCCTCGCCTCCCCGATGCAGGGCACCATCGTCAAGATCGCCGTCGAGGAGGGCCAGGAGGTCAAGGAAGGCGACCTGATCGTCGTCCTGGAGGCCATGAAGATGGAACAGCCCCTCAACGCCCACAAGAACGGCACCGTCAAGGGTCTCAGCGCCGAGGTCGGCGCCTCCATCACCTCCGGCGCCGCGATCTGCGACATCAAGGACTGACACCTCACGCGACACGGCACAGCGCCGAGGCGCCCGGACGACCGCGACAGCGGATCGGCCGGGCGCCTCGGCGCTGTACGGGAAGTGGAGGTCCGTACCGCGCGGCACCCGGACGGGCCCGCGCACCGGAACCGCCCGGCGCGCGTCCCGCGGGACCTCCGCTCGCCCCGTCCGCCGTCCCGGAGCGGGCTCACCGCCTCCGCAGATCCGCCACCCGGGCCCCGCGCTCCGGTCCGGGCTGGTCGGCCGCGCCGAGTGACGTGGAGCGCAAGGGGGTGGCCGGGCCACCGGGGACCTGGCCGCGGCGCGGGCCGGGGAGGGGAACGTCCCGGCGGCGTTCGCCGCGGGCCGGGGGCTGGTCGGCCACCGGGTGGCCCGACGGGCCGGCCACGGCGATCTGGACCCCCTGGTCCGCCAGGGCCTGGAGCTCGGTGCCCGCGCGCTCGTCGTGGACCGGGGGCTCGTCGGTCACCAGCCGGGTGATGAGGTCGGTCGGCACCGTCTGGAACATGGTGTCCGCGCCGAGCTTGCCGTGGTCGGCGAGGACCACCACCTCCGCGGCGGCCTGGACCAGGGCCCGGTCCACCGAAGCCGACAGCATGTTCGACGTGGACAGGCCCCGCTCCGCCGTGAGGCCACTGCCCGAGAGGAAGGCCTTCGACACCCGCAGCCCTTGCAGCGACTGCTCGGCCCCCGACCCGACGAGGGCGTAGTTGGAACCGCGCAGGGTGCCGCCGGTCATCACGACCTCGACGCGGTTGGCGTGGGCCAGGGCCTGGGCGACCAGCAGGGAGTTGGTGACGACGGTCAGACCGGGCACCCGGGCGAGCCGGCGCGCCAGCTCCTGCGTGGTCGTACCGGCCCCGACGACGATGGCCTCGCCCTCTTCGACGAGGCCCGCGGCGAGGTCGGCGATGGCCGTCTTCTCCGCGGTCGCGAGATGCGACTTCTGCGGGAAGCCCGACTCCCGCGTGAACCCGCCGGGAAGTACCGCACCGCCGTGCCGGCGGTCGAGGAGTCCTTCTGCCTCCAGCGCGCGCACGTCCCGCCGTACGGTCACTTCGGAGGTCTGGACGACGCGGGCGAGTTCACGGAGCGACACGGCACCGTTCGCTCGCACCATTTCGAGGATCAATTGGCGACGTTCAGCAGCGAACACGAAACTGACAGTAACGCCAGCGACCGTCTGCTTTCAGCAGTTTGCGCCGATTAACAGAAGTTGTTCGCACAGCAGGGCAGCAGGTGGTATACGGACCTGACCCTGCCGCGCGCGTCGTACCGGTGGCCGCCCGTGACCGCCGCGGAGCCGTCCCGCCGCCCGGACCGCCCTACGCCTCGCCCGTCGCCTTGCGCGTGTGGAGCTGCCGGGCCACCTCGGCGATCGACCCCGACAGGGAGGGGTACACGGTGAAGGCGTTCGCGATCTGTTCGACCGTCAGATCGCTGTCGACGGCGATCGAGATGGGGTGGATCAGTTCCGAGGCGCGCGGTGCCACGACCACGCCACCGACCACGATGCCCGTGCCCGGCCGGCAGAAGATCTTGACGAAGCCGTCCCGGATGCCCTGCATCTTGGCGCGCGGGTTGCGCAGCAGCGGCAGCTTCACGCAGCGGGCGTCGATCTTACCGGCGTCGACGTCGGCCTGGGTGTAGCCGACGGTGGCGATCTCCGGGTCGGTGAAGACGTTGGAGGAGACGGTCTTGAGGTTCAGCGGGGCCACCGCGTCGCCGAGGAAGTGGTACACGGCGATGCGTCCCTGCATCGCCGCCACCGACGCCAGGGCGAAGACTCCGGTCACGTCACCGGCCGCGTACACGCCCGGAGCGGTCGTCCGCGACACCTTGTCGGTCCAGATGTGACCGGAGTCGCGCAGCTTGACGCTGGCCTCCTCCAGCCCCAGCCCGGCGCTGTTGGGGACGGCGCCGACCGCCATCAGGCAGTGCGAGCCGGTGATGACCCGCCCGTCGGCGAGCGTCACCTCGACCCGGTCGCCGACCCGCTTGGCCGCCGCGGCCCGCGAACGCGCCATGACGTTCATGCCGCGCCGCCGGAAGACGTCCTCCAGCACCGCGGCGGCGTCCGGGTCCTCGCCCGGCAGCACCCGGTCGCGCGAGGACACGAGCGTCACCCTCGACCCGAGCGCCTGGTAGGCGCCGGCGAACTCGGCGCCGGTGACACCGGACCCCACCACGATGAGTTCCTCGGGCAGTTCGGTGAGGTCGTAGACCTGGGTCCAGTTGAGGATGCGCTCGCCGTCCGGCTGGGCGTCGGGCAGCTCGCGCGGGTGACCGCCGGTTGCGATCAGGACGGCGTCCGCGGTGAGCGTCTCCTCGCTGCCGTCGGCGGTGGTGACGACGACCTTGCGCGAGCCGTCCAGGGCCTGCATGCCCTCCAGCCGGCCGCGCCCGCGCATGACCCGGGCCCCTGCACGCGTCACGGAGGCGGTGATGTCGTGCGACTGCGCGAGCGCCAGCCGCTTCACCCGCCGGTTGACCTTCCCCAGGTCCACGCCCACCACCCGGGCGGCCTGCTCCAGCGGCGGGGTGTCGTCGGCGACGATGATCCCCAGCTCCTCGTACGAGGAGTCGAAGGTGGTCATCACCTCGGCCGTAGCGATAAGAGTCTTCGACGGCACGCAGTCGGTCAGCACCGACGCCCCGCCCAGACCGTCGCAGTCGACGACGGTCACCTCCGCGCCGAGCTGAGCGGCGACCAGCGCCGCTTCGTATCCGCCGGGTCCGCCACCGATGATCACGATCCGAGTCACGTACTCCATTGTCCCGCACTCCTCAAAGTGCCACTGCCCCGGGGCGTCGGCCCGGGGCCCGTGTCGCCCACGCGACTCGCGGGAGGCGCCTCCGGGACGGGTGAACCGCCCTCCCGGTACGGAGGCGGCGCCCCGTCCCTGCCGTACGCTTCGCTCCATGTCGCTCTACGCCGCGTACGCCGGCAATCTCGACGCGCGGCTGATGACCCGCCGCGCCCCGCACTCGCCGTTGCGCGCCACGGGCTGGCTGAACGGCTGGCGACTGACCTTCGGCGGCGAGCACCTGGGCTGGGAGGGGGCGCTCGCGACCCTCGTCGAGGACCCGATCTCTCAGGTCTTCGTCGCCCTCTACGACATCGCCCCCATGGACGAGGAGTCGCTGGACCGCTGGGAGGGCGTCGGCATGGACGTCTACCGGCGCATGCGGGTGCGCGTCCACACCCTGGACGGCGAGGAGCCCGCCTGGGCATACGTCCTCAACGCCTACGAGGGCGGCCTCCCCTCCGCCCGCTACCTGGGCGAGATCGCGGACGCCGCGGAGTCGGCGGGCGCGCCCCACGACTACGTCATGGAGCTGCGCAAACGTCCCTGCTGAGGCGGCCCGCGGGCGCACGTGCGCGGGCTCTCGTCGGAAACGACAAGACAACGATCCCATTCCCGTGAGCTCCGTCATCTACGCGCGTAGGCCGAGAGCGGCTACTCTCGTCGGCGTGAACGCATCTCTTCTTCCGGACGACATCCAGGGCGACCCCTACGCGGCCGCCGACGCCGCCGCCGCTCGCCTGCGGGAACTCACGGGCGCGGAGACCCACGACGTCGCCCTCGTGATGGGCTCCGGCTGGGCACCGGCCGTCGACGCCCTGGGCGCGCCCGACGCCGAGTTCCAGGTCACCGAGCTGCCCGGATTCCCGCCGCCGGCGGTGGAGGGCCACGGTGGCAAGATCCGCTCCTACACCATCGGGAGCAAGCGGTCCCTGGTCTTCCTCGGCCGCACCCACTATTACGAGGGCCGCGGTGTGGCCGCCGTCGCCCACGGTGTGCGCACCGCCGTGGCGGCCGGCTGCAAGACGATCGTGCTGACCAACGGCTGCGGCGGCCTGCGCCAGGGCATGCGTCCCGGCCAGCCGGTCCTGATCAGCGACCACATCAACCTCACCGCCACCTCCCCGATCGTCGGCGCCAACTTCGTCGACCTGACCGACCTCTACTCCCCGCGCCTGCGCGCCCTGTGCAAGGAGGTCGACCCCAGCCTGGAGGAGGGCGTCTACGCCCAGTTCCCCGGCCCGCACTACGAGACCCCGGCCGAGATCCGCATGGCCCGCGTCATCGGCGCGGACCTGGTGGGCATGTCCACGGTCCTGGAGGCGATCGCCGCACGCGAGGCCGGCGCCGAGGTCCTCGGCATCTCCCTGGTGACCAACCTGGCCGCCGGCATGACCGGCGAACCCCTCAACCACGAGGAGGTCCTCCAGGCGGGCCGGGACAGCGCCACCCGCATGGGCTCCCTGCTGGCCCAGGTCCTGGACCGCCTGTAGGACCACGCGCGGCCGGCGGCTTGCGGCGCAGAAGCGGGAACCCCCGGCGGTGACACGACCGCCGGGGAAGGGATCACCCCCCGCAGTCGCGGCAGCCGCCCCGCCCCCCATGCCCGTCCCCGGCACCACGGCGGGCAAGCCGCCGGACGTACGGGAGCGGGCCGTGGGGGCGCGTCCGAGGTCCGCCGCGCACCGCGGCCCCTCCTCGTTCCACCGAGGAACCGCGGACCGCGCGTCAGTGCGCGGCGGGCTGGACGCACCCCCCATGGCCCCGAACCACACTGACCAGTGGGCGCCGCGAACGCACCGCACCACACCGCAGGCGCCGCTCCGACACAGCACGAGAGGCTGACGCAGACGTGCACGACGACCTCATCGCACGGGCCAAGGCGTGGCTGGCCGAGGACCCCGACCAGGAGACCCGCGAGGAGCTCTCCGCGCTCATCGACGCGGGCGACGTCGAAGAACTCGCCGACCGCTTCGCCGGCACCCTCCAGTTCGGCACCGCCGGCCTGAGGGGCGAGCTCGGCGCCGGCCCCATGCGCATGAACCGCTCCGTCGTCATCCGCGCCGCCGCCGGCCTCGCCGCGTACCTGAGGAAGCAGGGCCACGCCGACGGCCTCGTGGTCATCGGCTACGACGCCCGGCACAAGTCCGCCGACTTCGCCCGCGACACCGCCGCCGTGATGACCGGCGCCGGTCTGCGCGCCGCCGTGCTCCCGCGCCCCCTGCCCACCCCCGTCCTCGCCTTCGCCATCCGGCACCTGGGCGCGGTCGCCGGCGTCGAGGTCACGGCCAGCCACAACCCGCCCCGTGACAACGGCTACAAGGTGTACCTGGGCGACGGCTCCCAGATCGTCCCGCCCGCCGACGCGGAGATCGCGGCGGAGATCGACGCGATCGCCACCCTCGGCGCGGTCGCCCGCCCGGACTCCGGCTGGCACACCCTCGGCGAGGACGTCCTGAACGCCTACCTCGCGCGCACGGACGCCGTCCTCGCCCCCGGCTCCCCGCGCACGGCCCGCACGGTCTACACGGCGATGCACGGCGTGGGCAAGGACACCCTCCTGGCCGCCTTCGCCCGCGCGGGCTTCCCCGACCCCGTCCTCGTCACCGAGCAGGCGGACCCGGACCCGGACTTCCCGACCGTCGCCTTCCCCAACCCGGAGGAGCCCGGCGCGATGGACCTGGCCTTCGCCCGGGCCCGCGAGACGGACCCCGACCTGATCATCGCCAACGACCCGGACGCGGACCGCTGCGCCGCGGCGGTGCGGGACGGCGGGGAGTGGCGGATGCTCCGGGGCGACGAGGTGGGCGCGCTCCTCGCCGCCCACCTGGTCGCCCGCGGGGCGCGGGGCACCTTCGCCGAGTCGATCGTCTCCTCCTCCCTGCTCGGCCGTATCGCCGGGAAGGCGGGCCTGCGCCACGAGGAGACCCTCACCGGCTTCAAGTGGATCGCCCGTGTGGACGGCCTGCGCTACGGCTACGAGGAGGCCCTCGGCTACTGCGTCGACCCGGACGGCGTTCGCGACAAGGACGGCATCACCGCTGCCCTGCTGATCACGGAACTGGCCTCCGAGCTGAAGGAGCGGGGCCGCACCCTGCTCGACCTCCTCGACGACCTCGCCGTCGAGCACGGTCTGCACGCCACCGACCAGCTCTCGGTGCGCGTCCAGGACCTCTCCCTGATCGCGGACGCGATGCGCCGCCTGCGCGAGCAGCCGCCGGCCGAGCTGGCGGGCCTGGCCGTCACCCGGGCCGAGGACCTGACCCGGGGCACGGACGAGCTGCCGCCCACGGACGGCCTGCGCTACACCCTCGACGGCGCCCGGGTGATCGTCCGCCCGTCGGGCACCGAGCCCAAGCTGAAGTGCTACCTGGAGGTCGTGATCCCGGTGGCCTCCCGCGCCGACCTCCCGTCGGCCCGGACGAGGGCCGCCGCCCTCCTCGCCACGATCAAGCGGGACCTCTCCACGGCCCTGGGCATCTGACCCGAGCCCGCCCGGTCACGGACGGGGACGAGTGGGGGATCCGGGCCGAGCGACCCCGGCCCGGATCCCCCACTCACACCTCAACGCCCCCGGCCCGGCACCGGGCCACCGGCCGACACCACGACACACCCGGCACCCGTCACCGGCGTCCTCGCCCCGGGGCCCAGCCCCGGCCCGAGGACCCGCGTCCGGCACCGTCACCAACCCGGGCGCGACGCCCGGCACCCGGCACCCGGCACCCGGCGCTGACCCTGGCGCGACATCCGGCACCCGGCACCGGCCCGGCGCCCCTGCCCCGGCCCGGCACCCGACATCGAGCCCGACACCACGGGCCCGGCACCGCACACCCACCCGGACCTCCGCCACCGGCCCGGAAACCCTGCTCCTGGCATCCCGCCACCGGCCCCGCGCTCACCGGCTCACCACCGGCCCCACAGGCCCGGCGCCACCCCCTGGTCCAGGGCTCCGGAGCCACCGCCCCGGTGCCCGGGCACCACGGTTCGCCCGGCTCAGCCCACCGCGAGCAGGACCGCCAGCACCACCGCGCCCGCCACCGCCGGGCCGACGATCTCGTAGGCCCAGCGGACCGTCACCTCGCCCTGGGCGGTCTCGGCGCTCTCCCGTGCCTCCTGGAGTTCGCGCAGCTCGACCATGAACTGGTCGGCCTCGGCGCGGATCGGCTCGCCGGCCGCGCCGCCGCCGAGGCCACGGCCGAGACCGCCCCGGCCGAAGGCGCCCCCGCCGAACGAGCCCCCGCCGAGGCCGCCCCCGCCGACCGCTCCGCGTTCTCCCGCGGTGGCGGCCCGCGCCTCCGCCCGGGCCGCCCGCTTGCGCGCCCGCAGGGAGACCGGCACCGCCCACAGCTGGTACTTGCCGCCGGACTTGGTGACGGCCTCGTTCGAGTAGCCGGAGCGCAGGAGGGCGACCTGGGCCCAGGGCAGCACGATCACGCGGAAGGGGTTGCGGACGCGCAGCCGGTTCTCGTTGACGTACACGGCCGGGCGGAACGTGAAGGCGACCACCAGCGGCACCACGAGGATCATCCCGGCGAGCGCCAGCCACGGGGTGCGGCCGCCGCCGGTGAACATCGCGTCGAAGCCCAGCCACAGGACGACGGCGAGCAGCAGGACTCCGCACGCGATGCCGCCGGACGACCGGCGGACCCGGTCGTGGTACTCGGGGGCCGGTGGCTGCGGCGCGGGGGACTCGTGCTCGGGCGTCGTCATGGTCCCGATTCTGCACGACGCTCCGGAGGAAGCTCATCCGCGGTGCCCGGCAAGCGGCGCCGACCACGGGAGTCCCGCGGCGAGCACGGACCGCCGGACACGGACCGCGCGACGCCCGCGGGAAGCGGGCGGGGGCGGCCGGCCGGGGCGGAGCACGGGCGGCGGGCACCGCCGGATCGTGCGCCGGAAGCTCCGGGGGGTGTACAGCCGCTACGCGCGTAGATATGCTCGTCTGGTGACCATGCCCACCACTGCACCCACCTCCCCCACCGCTGAACGCGTGGGCGGTACCCCCATGGCTCCGGCCGACGTCACCTCGTCCGACAGCACGCTGCGCCGCTTCCTGCACGGGCTGCCCGGCGTCGACGCGGTCGGCCTGGAGGCGCGCGCCGCGGCGCTCGGCACCCGTTCCATCAAGACCACCGCGAAGGCGTACGCCATCGACCTCGCCATCTCGATGGTCGACCTGACGACGCTGGAAGGCGCGGACACCCCGGGCAAGGTCCGGGCGCTCGGTGCCAAGGCGGTCCACCCCGACCCGACGGACCGGACGACGCCCACCACGGCCGCGGTCTGCGTCTACCCCGACATGGTGGCCGTCGCCAAGGAGGCCGTCGCCGGCTCGGGCGTGAAGGTCGCCTCGGTCGCCACCGCCTTCCCGGCGGGCCGCGCGTCGCTGGCCGTCAAGCTGGCCGACGTGCGCGAGGCGGTCGCGGCGGGCGCCGACGAGATCGACATGGTCATCGACCGCGGGGCGTTCCTCGCGGGCAGGTACCTGAAGGTGTACGACGAGATCGTCGCCGTGAAGGAGGCCTGCGGGAGGTCCGCTCGCCTGAAGGTCATCTTCGAGACCGGCGAGCTGTCGACGTACGACAACATCCGCCGGGCGAGCTGGCTCGGCATGCTGGCGGGCGCCGACTTCATCAAGACCTCCACCGGCAAGGTCGCGGTGAACGCGACCCCCGCCAACACCCTCCTCATGCTGGAGGCCGTGCGCGACTTCCGGGCGCAGACCGGGGTCCAGGTGGGCGTGAAGCCGGCCGGCGGCATCCGCACCACCAAGGACGCGATCAAGTTCCTCGTCCTGGTCAACGAGACCGCCGGCGGGGACTGGCTGGACAACCACTGGTTCCGCTTCGGCGCCTCCTCGCTCCTGAACGACCTGCTGATGCAGCGTCAGAAGCTGGCCACCGGCCGCTACTCCGGCCCCGACTACGTGACGGTGGACTGATCACCATGGTTTCCCCCTTCGAATACGCCCCGGCTCCCGAGTCCCGGTCGGTCGTCGACATCGCGCCGTCCTACGGTCTGTTCATCGACGGCGAGTTCGCCGAGGCGGCCGACGGCAAGGTCTTCAAGACGGTCTCCCCCAGCACCGAGGAGGTGCTGTCCGAGGTCGCGCAGGCCGGCGAGGCCGACGTGGACCGCGCGGTGAAGGCCGCCCGCAAGGCCTTCGCGAAGTGGTCGGCGCTGCCCGGTTCGGAGCGCGCCAAGTACCTGTTCCGCATCGCCCGCATCATCCAGGAGCGCAGCCGTGAGCTGGCGGTCCTGGAGACGCTGGACAACGGCAAGCCGATCAAGGAGACCCGCGACGCGGACCTCCCGCTGGTCGCCGCGCACTTCTTCTACTACGCGGGCTGGGCCGACAAGCTGGAGCACGCCGGCTTCGGCGCGAACCCGAGGCCGCTGGGCGTGGCCGGCCAGGTCATCCCGTGGAACTTCCCCCTGCTCATGCTGGCGTGGAAGATCGCCCCGGCGCTGGCGACCGGCAACACGGTGGTGCTGAAGCCCGCCGAGACGACTCCGCTGTCCGCGCTCTTCTTCGCGGACGTCTGCCGCCAGGCGGGCCTGCCCAGGGGCGTCGTCAACATCCTTCCCGGTTACGGCGACGCCGGCGCCGCGCTCGTCGCGCACCCGGACGTGAACAAGGTCGCGTTCACCGGTTCCACGGCCGTGGGCAAGGAGATCGCCCGCACGGTCGCGGGCACGGACAAGAAGCTCACCCTCGAACTGGGCGGCAAGGGCGCCAACATCGTCTTCGACGACGCGCCGATCGACCAGGCCGTCGAGGGCATCGTGACCGGCATCTTCTTCAACCAGGGCCAGGTGTGCTGCGCGGGCTCCCGGCTGCTGGTCCAGGAGTCGATCCACGACGAGCTGCTGGACGCCCTCAAGCGCAGGCTCTCCACGCTCCGCCTGGGCGACCCGCTGGACAAGAACACCGACATCGGCGCGATCAACTCCGCCGAGCAGCTGGCCCGGATCACCGCGCTCGCCGACCAGGGCGAGGCGGAGGGCGCCGAGCGCTGGTCGCCGGCCTGCGAACTGCCCGCGTCCGGCTACTGGTTCGCCCCGACGCTGTTCACGGGCGTCACCCAGGCGCACACCATCGCCCGCGACGAGATCTTCGGCCCGGTGCTCTCGGTGCTCACCTTCCGCACCCCGGACGAGGCGGTCGCCAAGGCCAACAACACCCAGTACGGCCTGAGCGCGGGCATCTGGACGGAGAAGGGGTCGAGGATCCTCGCCGTCGCGAACAAGCTCCGCGCGGGCGTGATCTGGTCCAACACGTTCAACAAGTTCGACCCGACCTCGCCGTTCGGCGGTTACAAGGAGTCGGGCTTCGGCCGCGAGGGCGGCCGCCACGGCCTGGAGGCGTACCTCGATGTCCGATAAGACGGAGACGACCGAACCGCGGCTTTCGGTCTTCAAGACGTACAAGCTGTACGTGGGCGGCAAGTTCCCGCGTTCCGAGAGCGGCCGGGTGTACGAGGTGACCGACACTAAGGGCAACTGGCTGGCGAACGCTCCGCTGGCGTCCCGCAAGGACGCCCGGGACGCGGTCGTGGCGGCGCGCAAGGCGTTCGGCGCGTGGTCGGGTGCGACGGCGTACAACCGGGGCCAGGTCCTCTACCGCGTCGCGGAGATGCTGGAAGGCCGCCGCGAGCAGTTCGTGCGCGAGGTCGCCGAGGCCGAGGGGCTGTCGAAGTCCAAGGCGGCGGCGCAGGTCGACGCCGCGGTCGACCGCTGGGTCTGGTACGCGGGCTGGACCGACAAGATCGCCCAGGTGGTCGGCGGCGGCAACCCGGTGGCGGGTCCGTTCTTCAACCTCTCCACTCCGGAGCCGACCGGCGTCGTGGCGGTCCTCGCCCCGCAGGAGTCGTCCTTCCTGGGCCTGGTCTCGGTGATCGCCCCGGTGATCGCGACCGGCAACACGGCGGTGGTGATCGCGAGCGAGAGGTCACCGCTCCCGGCCCTCTCCCTCGGTGAGGTGCTGGCCACCTCCGACCTGCCCGGCGGGGTCGTCAACCTCCTGACCGGCCGTACGGCCGAGATCGCGGCGCCGCTCGCCGCCCACCAGGACGTCAACGCGATCGACCTGGCGGGTGCCGACGAGGCGCTGGCGAAGGAGCTGGAGATCGCCGCGGCCGACAACCTCAAGCGGGTGCTGCGTCCACAGCCTGTGGATTACGCGGCGACGCCCGGCACCGACCGGCTGACCGCCTTCCTGGAGACCAAGACGGTCTGGCACCCCACGGGGTCCCTGGGCGCGTCGGGTTCGGCGTACTGAGGCAACCCGGGGCGCCCGGGGCGGCCCGGGACCCTCGGAACGGTCCGGTCCGCCTCTGAGCGCCCCCGCGGGCGCTCGCGCGGACGAGAGCCGCGCCTCCCCTCCGTCCGGGGGAGACGCGGCTCTCTCCTGTGCGCTCGGGCGTGCGTCAGCGCAGCGCCCCGGCCGCCTGGCCGACGACGGGCATCGCGCCGACCGACGGCGCCTCGGCCACCGGTGCGGTGATCGCCTTCGAACTCACCGGCCGGAAGTCGGCGACCTGGGTGCCGACGCCGTTGTCGAGCGGGTCGACCCCGGTGCCGGCGAGGGGGTTGGGCTTGAGCCCGGTGACCGGTCCGGTGGCGTGGCCGACCGTGCCGGTCAGCGTCCGCGTGGCCGCGCCCGGGCTGAACTCGCCCGGAGTGACGGTCTCGTGCGTCTGGTTCCCGGCCGGGGCGGCTTCCGCCACCGCCGTCGTCGCGCCCGCGCCCAGGGCGGCCCCGGCGGTCGCGACGGCGACCAGGACGCGCCGTGCGGTGGACTGGGGGAAGGACCCGTGTCGAGCCATTTCTGGTGCCGCCTTCTGCTGCTCTGGGTAACGGAGACAGCGCACAGGGTAGTTGAGGGGCGACCCACGTTCCAAAGCCGACCCGCGGGGTCGGCAGTCGGGCCACCATGCGTCAAACTGGTGTTCCGTGAGCCTTCATCCCCCGTCACCCGCCCGTGTCGTGCTGCTCTGCGGCCCCTCGGGCTCGGGCAAGTCCCTGGTCGCCGCCCTTGCCGGGCTGCCCGTGCTGCGCCTCGACGACTTCTACAAGGAGGGCGACGACCCGACGCTGCCGCTGGTGGAGGGAAGTTCGGACATCGACTGGGACCACCCCGGGTCGTGGGACGCGGAGGTCGCGCTCGCGGCGATCGGCCGGCTGTGCGCCACGGGCAGCACCGGGGTGCCGGTGTACGACATCGCACGCAGCGCCCGTACCGGCGAGGACACCCTGCACATCGGCCGTACCCCGCTGTTCATCGCGGAAGGAATCTTCGCCGCCGAGATCGTGGAGCGCTGCCGCGAGCTGGGGGTGCTGGCCGACGCGCTGTGCCTGACCCGCGGACCGGTCACCACCTTCCGCCGGCGTTTCCTGCGGGACCTGAAGGAGGGCCGCAAGTCGGTGCCGTTCCTGTTGCGCCGCGGATGGCGGCTGATGCGTGCCGAACGGTCGATCGTCGCCCGGCAGGTCGCGCTGGGCGCGCACGCCTGCGACCGGGAGGAGGCGCTGGGCCGACTGGCGGCCGCGGCGGCGGGCCGGCAGACCCAGGCGCCTTCGGCCGCCTGACCCCGGCGCGCCCGGCCGCCCGGCCCCGGCCGCCGCGTGCCGGCGCCGGCACGTCCGGCGGCTCGCCGGCGCCGGCGAGCGGGGCGGCAACGCGCGCACGCGGAACGGGACCGGACGGCCCCCCAGCCCTCCGGTCCCGCTCCTTCGTGCTCCCCCACTTCCCCCGTGGCGGTGCTCCCCCAGGGTCCCCCCGTGGGCCCCCTCGGTACCGTTCCCCGCGTTCCCCCGTGGGGTCCCCCCGGTACCGCTCCCCCGTTCTTCCCCCCGTACCTCCGGCTTGCTCAGGCGACGAGCTCGCCGAAGGACTCCTCCTGGTCACGGCCGAAGCTGAGGACCTCGTCCTCGCGCAGCCGGCGCAGCGAGCGCCAGATGCTGGACTTCACCGTGCCGACGCTGATGCCGAGGATGTCGGCGATCTCCGGGTCCGTGCGGCCCTCGTAGTAGCGGAGGACCAGCATGGTGCGCTGGAGTTCGGGCAGCCGGGCCAGTGCCTGCCACAGGACGGCGCGCAGTTCGGTGCCGCGCATGGCGTCCGTGTCGCCGGGCGTCTCCGGCAGTTCCTCGGTCGGGTACTCGTTGAGCTTGCGGCGCCGCCAGGCGCTGATGTGCAGGTTGGTCATGGTGCGGCGGAGGTATCCGCCGACGGCCGCCTTGTCGCTGATCCGGTCCCACGCCCGGTACGTCGAGAACAGCGCGCTCTGCAGCAGGTCCTCGGCCTCGAAGCGGTCGCCGGTGAGGTGGTAGGCGGTTGCGTACAGGGAGGCGCGGCGCTCCTGGACGTAGGCGGTGAACTCCGCCTCCGACCGGGCCCGACGCTCCCCCGAACCCTCCCCGTACGCGGTTCCCCCGTGCGTTTCCCCCGTGTGCTCGTCAACCACCGACATCCAAGCGGTGTGCTGACGCCCGCTACCGCGAGCGCACCCCCGTCCTCCCCCACGCTCGAACACGCTCGCGCGGGAGGGACCCCCCTCGGCGCCGGACTTCTCCGGTCCCCGGGCCACGTCGTGCAGACGCGTGACCACTGCGCTGGTGCTGGTGCTGTGCAGCGTGTTCATCTCGCGCCCCCCGTCGTGGAGTTCCGGTGTCCGTCCTGCGTTCCTGCCTGTGCCGAGAATCCTTCCGCCGTGACTTCATGGCCGTGTCCGCCGACTGTCACAGACCTGTCACAGGGGTAACGGGCTCCCCGTCACGCGCAGGTAGCCGTGGGGGTGTCGAAAGCCCGACCCCGGATGGGCCAGAATGAGGCCCGTGCCTTCCCTGTTGCTGATCGAGGACGACGACGCCATCCGGACGGCCCTGGAGCTCTCACTGACCCGCCAGGGGCACCGGGTGGCCACCGCTGCCAGCGGCGAGGACGGTCTGAAACTGCTGCGCGAGCAGCGGCCGGACCTGATCGTGCTGGACGTGATGCTGCCCGGCATCGACGGCTTCGAGGTGTGCCGGCGCATCCGGCGCACGGACCAGTTGCCGATCATCCTGCTGACCGCCCGCAGCGACGACATCGACGTGGTGGTGGGTCTGGAGTCCGGTGCCGACGACTATGTCGTCAAGCCCGTGCAGGGACGGGTGCTGGACGCCCGGATCCGGGCCGTGCTGCGACGCGGCGAGCGGGAGGCGACCGACTCGGCGACGTTCGGCGGCCTGGTCATCGACCGTTCGGCGATGACGGTCACGAAGAACGGCGAGGACCTCCAGCTCACGCCCACCGAGCTGCGGCTGCTCCTGGAACTGAGCCGGCGGCCCGGGCAGGCGCTGTCCCGGCAGCAGTTGCTGCGGCTGGTGTGGGAGCACGACTACCTCGGCGACTCGCGCCTCGTGGACGCGTGCGTGCAGCGGCTGCGCGCCAAGGTCGAGGACGTGCCGTCGTCCCCGACGCTGATCCGTACCGTGCGCGGAGTCGGATACCGCCTGGACGCGCCTCAGTGACACGACGGCGAGGGGGGCTCCGCGGCTGGGCCGCGGGGCGCGCGAAGGCACTGTCCCGGCTGCGCTTCACCAGTCTGCGGCTGCGACTCGTGGTGGTCTTCGCGCTGGTGGCGCTGACCGCCGCGGTGTCGGCGTCCGGGATCGCCTACTGGCTCAACCGCGAGGCGGTGCTCACCCGTACCCAGGACGCGGTGCTGCGCGACTTCCAGCAGGAGATGCGCAACAGGGCGGGCACGCTGCCCGTGCACCCGACCCAGGACCAGTTGCAGCACACGGCCGGTCAGATGGCCAACAGCAGCCAGCGGTTCAGCGTGCTGCTGGTGGGCCAGGACGCCGACGGCCGGGCGGTGTACGGCAACTCCGGCGGCCTGAGCGGTTTCGCGCTGGAGGACGTGCCCCGGTCGCTGCGCACCGCGGTGGACAAGCGGCAGCCGCTCGACGCGGCCAACAAGTCGCCCTACCACCTGTACTGGCAGCGGGTCACCGAGCACGGCACGCCGTATCTGGTGGCCGGCACCCGGATCATCGGCGGCGGCCCGACCGGCTACATGCTCAAGTCGCTGGAGCCGGAGGCCAAGGACCTCAACTCGCTGGCCTGGTCGCTGGGGGTCGCCACCGCGCTCGCGCTGGTCGGCGCCGCGCTGCTGGCGCAGGCCGCCGCCACGACCGTGCTGAAGCCGGTGCACCGGCTCGGCGTCGCCGCGCGGCGACTCGGCGAGGGCAGGCTCGACACCCGGCTGAGGGTGTCCGGCACGGACGAACTGGCCGACCTCTCACGCACGTTCAACAACGCGGCCGAGGCGCTGGAGAAGCGGGTCGCCGACATGGCGGCCCGGGACGAGGCCTCGCGACGCTTCGTGGCGGACATGAGCCACGAGCTGCGTACGCCGCTGACCGCCATCACCGCCGTGACGGAGGTGCTGGAGGAGGAGCTGGAGTTCGAGGGCGGCGGCATCGATCCGATGATCGAACCCGCGGTCCGGCTCGTCGTCAGCGAGACCCGGCGGCTGAACAACCTGGTCGAGAACCTGATGGAGGTCACCCGCTTCGACGCGGGCACCGCCCGCCTGGTCCTGGACGACGTGGACATCGCCGACCAGATCACCGCCTGCATCGACGCCCGCGCCTGGCTGGACGCGGTGGAGCTGGACGCCGACCGGGGCATCCACGCCCGCCTGGACCCGCGCCGCCTGGACGTCATCCTCGCCAACCTCATCGGCAACGCCCTCAAGCACGGCGGGTCGCCGGTGCGGGTCTCGGTGCGCGAATCGGCCGGGGAGACGGCCGGGGCCGCGCAGATCGTCATCCAGGTGCGCGATCACGGGCCGGGCATCCCGGAGGACGTCCTGCCGCACGTCTTCGACCGGTTCTACAAGGCGAGTGCCTCACGGCCCCGCTCGGAGGGCAGCGGTCTGGGCCTGTCCATCGCCCTGAACAACGCGCACATCCACGGCGGTGACATCACCGCCGCCAACTCGCCGGAAGGCGGGGCGGTGTTCACGCTGCGGCTGCCGCAGGACGTCTCCGACCTCGCCGCGGAGCCGGGCGCGGACGCCGGCGGCGACGTCCGGGCGAAGGACGGCGCGGACGGCGGATCGAAGGGGGGCGCCCGATGACGGCACGAGACGGACGCGGGCGCGGCGCGGTGCTGCGCCACTGCCTGCCGGCGCTGCCCGCGCTGGCCCTGCTGCTCGCCGGGTGCGGCATCCGCCCCACCGAGGTGCCCACCGACTTCGGCGGCGCGCCCTCCCGGGTGCCCTGCTCGCTGACACAGCCCGACCTGGCCACGCAGACCTCGCGCGGCGTGCCCGTGCAGGTGTTCCTGCTGTGCGGTTCGTCGCTGGTGACCGTCGACCGCACGGTGCGGGTGCCCGAGGGCACGGCGGACGCGCGGCGGCGGATGATCGTGGCCCAGGGGCTGCTGGAGCAGCTCGCCGCCGTGCCCTCGGCCAGCGAGAAGGCGGCCGGGTACACCACACACGTGCCACGTGGCCTGACCGTCGCCGGGCCGCGCCCCAAGGACCCCGAGGACACCCTCCGGCTGAGCACCGCCCCGGCCGCCCTCGACTCGTACGCGCTCGCGCAGATCGTCTGCACGCTGTCCGACTCGGCGGCGGCCGAGGGCGACGGTTCGGTCGTCCTCGGCGGGCCCGCCGGCGCCGGTCTGCGCCGCTACGAGTGCACCGACGACCTCCGCACCCGGCCGGGCACGACGCAGCCCCCGTCGACGGAGGTGACGGCGGGCTGACGCGCCGGGCGCCCGGCGCCCGCCGAGGCCCCCGGGGCACCCGCCGCGCCCCCCTGGCACCCCCCGCGCCCTCCTCGCGCCCGCCGTGGCCGCGCTGGTCGCGCCCGCCGGAGGGGCGCGCGAGTCCCGCCCAGGTGGCCGCGCCCACCCGGACGGGGCGGGGATGTGGCGCGTGCCTCATTCCGCCGGGTCCGGGCGGTCCCGGAACCGACCGCGCCGGAAGGCGCGTCTACGGGGGCGTGCAGCGTCAAGGCTCCATCGGCGGCAGCGCCGTGATCCGCGTCCGCGTGACAGGGGGTGTCCTCCTCGTCGCCCATCTCGCGCTCGTCGCCTGGCTGATGCTGCGGCCGCTGGACGTCCCCTGGGTGATGCCGGCCAACTTGCGTCCGTTCGCCACCGTCCGCGCCGACCTGGCGCTGGGCGGGGCCGAGGCCGTCCGGCGCATCGGCGAGGGACTCGGCCTGCTGGCCCCGCTGGGTGTGCTGCTGCCCCTGGCACACGGCAGGCTGTGTGTCTCCCCGCTCGCCTCCCTGGTCCGCACCGTCGCCGCGGGCGCCCTGATCTCGCTGGGCATCGCCCTGTTGCAGACCGGTGTGCCGGGCCGGGTCGTGGACGTCGACACGCTGCTGCTGAACACGCTGGGGGTCGCCGTCACCCACCTCGCGGCCGTTCCCGCGGCCCGTGCCGGCCTCCGTCGCAGGGCCGGGCGCCGGGACGTCCCGGCCGTCCGCCAGGAGGACCCGGCTCAGGGTCGGACCCCGACGATTCCCAGGGTCGGTATCGCCCCTTGGAGCGACGTTTTGCCCCCTTCGTCTCCGTAACGTGGGTGTCAGACGGGGTCGCCGACGGGGAGGCCCCGCACCACCGACGGTTCACGGAGGCAACACGATGAACGCCCTTGCCCGCCCCACCCACGGCCGCGTGATCGGCGGAGTGTGCGCCGCGCTGGCCCGGCGCTTCGGTACCTCCGCGACCACGATGCGGGTGATCTTCCTGCTGTCCTGCCTGCTGCCGGGCCCGCAGTTCCTGCTCTACCTCGCGCTGTGGATCCTGCTGCCCGCCGAGGGCAAGCCCGCCCGCACGGCCTGGTAGCCGCTGACGCGGTCACCGTGCGCGGACGCCGTCGGGGCGCACCCTGAAGCAGGATCAGGGGTGCGCCCCGACGGCGTGTCGAAGCCGCTGTCGATGCCGCTGTCGATGCCGGCTTCCGGCGACGGCGCCGGTTCAGCTCAGCGGGAGGCTGCCCACCTGCATACCCTTGATCGGCATCCCGCCGAGCAGGCCCGCGCGCGGACCGGACCGGCCGCGCTGGACGTCCCGGGCGGTGGCGAGCCCGGACCGGAGCGCCGGCTTGGCCTGGTTCAGCGTCTCACCGGTTCCCGGCAGCTGCTTGGCGACACTGTCCGTCGGGATCTCCCTGGCGACGGCGCCCAGCGGCTGACCGGCGTCCGGGACGGCCGGCGCGGCGTTCGCCGCGCCCGCGCCGACTGCGGCGAAAGCGGCGCCGAGAGCGGCGACACCGAGGGTCTTGGCGGCAGACTGCTTCATGAGAACGCGTCCTTGAGTGGAAGGCGGGGGGACCGAGCGGTGACCGACCGTAAACACGCCACAGCCCCGGCCGCAAACGCCCGATCGCGGACGGGAATGTGAAGGAGACGAGCGCCCGGTCTTTTGCGATCAGCCGTCCGAGGTCGCGGAACCGCTGGTGGACGCCGTCTGGTTAAACAGCCATTCGGATTTCAGCGCCGCGTATCCGGGCTTGATCACGTCGTTGATCATCGCCAGACGTTCATCGAAAGGAATGAACGCCGACTTCATCGCATTGACGGAGAACCACTGCATGTCGTCGAGTGTGTAACCGAAGGCCTCGACGAGGTGCTCGAATTCCCGGCTCATGCCGGTGTGGGACATGAGACGGTTGTCCGTGTTGACCGTGGCGCGGAAATGGAGCCGGCGCAGCAGCCCGATCGGGTGATCGGCGTACGAATCCGCCGCGCCGGTCTGGATGTTGGAGCTGGGGCACAGTTCCAGCGGGACGCGCTTGTCCCGGACGTAGGAGGCGAGCCGCCCGAGTTCCACCGTGCCGTCCTCGTGGACGGTGATGTCGTCGATGATCCGCACCCCGTGGCCGAGCCGGTCGGCGCCGCACCACTGCAGGGCCTGCCAGATGGAGGGCAGACCGAAGGCCTCGCCGGCGTGGATGGTGAAGTGGTTGTTGGCCCGCTTCAGGAACTCGAAGGCGTCCAGGTGCCGGGTGGGCGGGTAGCCGGCCTCGGCGCCCGCGATGTCGAAGCCGACGACCCCCGCGTCCCGGTACCGCTCGGCGAGTTCGGCGATCTCCAGGGAGCGGGCCGCGTGCCGCATGGCGGTGAGCAGGGCGCCGATCCGGATGCGCCGGCCGGCGTCGAGGGCGAGGCGTTCCCCTTCCCGGAAGCCCTCGTCGACGGCCTCGACGACCTCCTCCAGGGTCAGCCCGTCGGTCAGGTGCTGCTCGGGGGCGTAGCGCACCTCGGCGTAGACGACGCCGTCGGCGGCGAGGTCCTGGGCGCACTCGCGGGCGACCCGGACGAGAGCGTCCCGGGTCTGCATGACGCCGACGGTGTGGGAGAAGGTCTCCAGATACCGTTCCAGGGAGCCGGAGTCGGCCGCCTCGCGGAACCACAGGCCGAGTTTCTCCGGGTCGGTCTCGGGGAGTTGGGAGTACCCGGCGTCCCGGGCGAGTTCGACGACGGTGGCCGGGCGGAGACCGCCGTCGAGGTGGTCGTGCAGCAGGACCTTGGGGGCCCGGAGGATCTGGTCCGAGCTCGGTGCGGTCCCCTGATGGGCAGTCTGGCTCGTCATTTCCGCACTCTAACTCCTACGCGCGTAGAAAGCGCCGTGCGGGAACGGCGGCGCGCGCGGCCGGTTCACGCCGTGCGCGCTCGGGTCGATACGTAACAGTGACCGCGCGGACGGGTGGCGTACACCGACGCTTCTGACACTGTTCTGTCATGGCACAGCAAGCGACGCCGGTTCGCACGGCCCGGCTGGGGAGGACGCTCGGCCCGGAGCCGACGGCGGTGAGCGGAGCGGTGCTGCTGCTCCCGGGCGGCCGGGAGGTGTCGGGCCGCAGACCCTCGGCGGTGCTGGCGGCCGCCTCCATGCGCGCCCTGGGGCGCCGGCTGGCCCGCGCCGGCCGTGACGAGGGCCTGGCCACCCATGTGGTGCACTACCGCTACCGCGGCTGGAACGGCAGCCAGGCGCATCCCGCCCGCGACGCCGCGTGGGCGGTGGACGAGATCGTACGGCGCTACGGCGACGTTCCGGTCTGCCTCGCCGGGATGGACATGGGCGGCCGGGCGGCGCTGCACGCGGGCGGACACGAGGCCGTCAGCTCCGTGGTGGCGATAGCCCCCTGGCTGCCCGAGGACGATGTCGCCGCCTCCCCCGAACCGGTGAAGCAGCTCGCCGGGCGCCAGGTGCTGATCGTGCACGGCACCAACGACGAGCGGACCGACCCGGAGCTGTCCTTCCGGTTCGCGGCACGGGCGAAGAAGGCGAACCGGGAGGTGTGCCGGTTCGAGGTCCACACCGACGGGCACGGGCTGCGCCAGTACCGCGACGAAGTCACCGCGCTGGCCGCGGACTTCATGATGGGGACGCTGTTCGGGCGGGCGTTCTCCCGGCCGGTCCGGGACGCGCTGGCCGCGCCCCCGCCGCTGGGACTGCGGATGCCGCTGGCGGCGGGGTTCGGGAAGACCCTGCGTCGGTAGGGCCCGCCGCAGCGGGTCCCGCCGTTCCCGGGCCCGCCGCAGCGGGTCCCGCCGTTCCCGGATCCGCCGCAGCGGGTCCCGCCGTTCCCGGGCCTGCCGCAGCGGGTCCCGCCGTTCCCGGGGCTGCCGCGCGGGTCCTGCCGCGTCCCGCCGTGTGCGTCCCGCCGCCACCGGCCGGTCACGGCAGCAGCCTGCCCCGGCGCGAGAGCAGGAACCTCTTGAAGGCGGCCACCGGCGGTGTGTCCGGGTGCCCCTCCAGCCAGGCGACGCCGATCTCGCGGGCCGCGCGCGGAGCGGTGACCGTCAGCTCGGCCACGCCCGGCCGGGGCACGGCCGGCGGCGGCAGCAGGGCCACCCCGAGGCCGGCCGCCACCAGGCCCCTCAGCGTCTCGGCCTCCTCGCCCTCGAAGGCGACGCGCGGCTTGAAGCCGGCCTCGCGGCACAGGTCGTCGGTCATGCGGCGCAGCCCGTACCCGGGCTCCAGGGTCACGAAGGATTCGTCGGCGGCCTCGGCGAGTCGGACCCGGCGGCGGGCGGCGAGCCGGTGGTCGGCCGGGACGACCAGGCGCAGCTTCTGCTCGTCGAGACGGCGCGCGACGAGGTCGGGGGCGTCCGGGACGGGTGAGGTGAGGCAGAGGTCCAGTTCGCCGGCGCGCAGCCGCTCCAGCATGGCCTCGCCGTAGTTCTGGACCAGGCTGAAGCGGACCCGGGGGTGGTCGGCGCGGAACGCCTGGATGAGTCCGGGCACGGTCTCGGCGCCCATGGTGTGCAGGAAGCCGAAGGCGACCTTGCCGGTGGCCGGGTCGGCGTCGGCGCGCACCTCTTCGGCGGCGCGCTCGACCTCGGCGAGGGCGCGTTCGACGGAGGCGAGGAAGGTGCGGCCGGCGGGGGTGAGGGAGACGGTGCGGCCCCGGCGGGCGAAGAGGTCGACGCCGAGGTCCTGTTCGAGCCGGACCATGGCCCGGGACAGGGTGGACTGCGGGACCCGCATCTCCCGCGCGGCCCGGGTGACGTGCTCGGTGCGGGCGACCCCGGCGAAGTGGGCCAGGCGCGGGGCGAGCAGCAGGGCGACCTCCTCACCGCTCCTGTCGATGACTTCTGTGTCACCGGCCGGTGACAGGCGAGCTCGTGACCTTTGCTGATGCACCATGGGAACGATTATGGCGAGTCCGTGCATTGGACGGATGACCGTCGTCTTCCTAACGTCGAAGCATGTCTCCCGCCGATACCGGGGCGTCCACCGTCGTGGGCGCCGCACCGGAAGCCACCGCTCCCGCCGCTCCCGCCGTTCCCGTCCCCGAGGCCGCCGACTCCCGGATGGCCCCGGGCGGCCCCGGCTACCGCCGGATGAGCCTCGCCCTCTTCCTCGCCGGGGTCGCGACCTTCGCGCTGCTGTACTCCACGCAGGCGCTGCTGCCGCTGATCTCCGGCGAGTACGGGGTGGCGGCGAGCGAGGCGAGCTGGACAGTGGCGGCGGCGACCGGCGGTCTGGCCCTCTTCGTCCTGCCGATGAGCGCCCTGTCGGAACGTTTCGGCCGCCGTACGGTGATGACGGCCTCGCTGGCCGTCGCGGTGGCCGTCGGTCTGCTGGTGCCGTTCGCGCCGTCGCTGGGCACGCTGGTGGTGCTGCGGGCGTTGCAGGGCGCCGCGCTGGCGGGTCTGCCGGCCTCGGCGCAGGCCTATCTGGCGGAGGAGGTCCGTCCCAGGGCGCTGGTCACGGCGATCGGCCTGTTCGTGGCGGGCAACAGCGTGGGCGGCATGAGCGGCCGGGTCGTCACCGGCTGGGTGGCACAGGAGTGGGGCTGGCGGGTCGCGGTCGGGGCGGTCGGCGTGATCGCGGTGGTCTGCGCGGTGGCGTTCCGGATGCTGCTGCCGGCGCCGAGGCACTTCACGCCGGGCTCGCTGCGCCCGCGGGTACTTGCGGGCACGGTACGCGACCACCTGTCCGACCCGCTGCTGCGCCGTCTGTACGCGATCGGCGCGCTGTTCATGACGGTGTTCGGCGGTGTCTACACGGTGATCGGCTACCGCCTGACCGAGGCCCCGTTCTCGCTGCCCCAGGGCGTCATCGGCTCGATCTTCCTGGTGTACCTGGTGGGCACGGTGTCGGCGTCGACGGCGGGCCGGCTGGTGGGCCGGCTGGGCCGCAGGGGCGCGCTGTACCTGGCGGGCGCGACGACGGCGGCCGGTCTGCTGCTGTCGCTGCTGGACTCGGTCCCGCTGGTGCTGCTGGGTCTGGTCCTGATCACCGCGGGCTTCTTCGCCGGTCACGCCGTCGCCTCCTCGGCGGTCAGCAGGACGGCCACCCACGGCCGCGCCCAGGCCTCCGCCCTCTACCAGTCCGCGTACTACATCGGCTCCAGCGTCGGCAGCACGGTCGGTGCGACGGCCTTCCACGCCGAGGGCTGGTCCGGCACGGTCGGGGTCGGCCTGCTGGCGGTCCTGGGCGTGGTGACCATCACGGTCGCCGGGTCGCGGGCCGCCCGGGCGGCGGCGCGGCGGGAGCCGGCGGCCGCCCGCTGACCGCCCGCTCCCTCCGGGCGCGTGGTGGCCGGCCGGTGCGGGGACCGGCCGCCGCCACGCGCCCGGCCTGCGTCGTCCGCGCTCCCCCGGGCGATTGTCAGTGCCCTGCGATAGCTTCCGCGGTGCTGGGTGCGACGACCGGCATCCGGCACCGGAACGGCCGCAGGGGTGGGTGGACGACGATGGGCGACGGTACGGCGACGACGACGGACCTGGACATGGAGTTGGAGAGGTACCGGGTCGAACTGACCGGTTACTGCTACCGCATGCTCGGTTCGTCCTTCGAGGCGGAGGACGCGGTCCAGGACACCCTGGTACGCGCCTGGCGCAGCCACGACAAGTTCGAGGGCCGTTCCAGCCTCCGGTCCTGGCTGTACCGGATCGCGACCAATGTGTGCCTGGACATGCTGACGGCGGGCAACAAGCGGGCCCGGCCGATGGACCTGACCGAGTCGACCCCGCTGGCCCAGGCGGCGCTGTCGCCCCGCCCGGACAGCACCTGGCTGGAGCCGATGCCGGACGGCCGGGTGCTGCCGGCGGTCGAGGACCCCGCCGAGGCGGCGGTCGCCAAGGAGTCCGTGCGGCTCGCCTTCATGGCGGCCCTGCAACGGCTTCCGCCCAAGCAGCGGTCGGTGCTGATCCTGCGTGAGGTGCTGGCCTGGAAGGCGAGCGAGGTCGCCGAGCTGCTCGGCACCTCGGTCGCCTCGGTCAACAGCGCGCTCCAGCGGGCGCGCGCCACCCTCGCCGAGCGGGCGGACGGCCACGCCGAGGGGGCCGTGTCCGACCCGCTGGACGCGGAGCAGCAGAGACTGCTGGAGCGCTATGTGCGGGCGTTCGAGGGGTACGACATGACCGCGCTGACCACGCTGTTGCACGAGGACGCGGTCATGACGATGCCGCCGTTCGACCTGTGGCTGTCTGGTCCGGCCGACATCACCGGCTTCATGACGACCCTGGGCGCCTCCTGCGCGAACTCCCGGCTGCTGCCGGTGCGGGCCAACGGACTGCCCGGCTTCGCCCATTACAAGCCGGACCCGGAACGGGGCGGCTTCGTCCCGTGGGCGGTGCAGGTGCTGGAGATCTCAGACGGCCGGATCGCCGGGTTCCACTGCTTCCTCGACACCGGGCGCTGGTTCCCGCTGTTCGGGCTCCCCCTCCACCTCGAAGGCGAGGCCGACCAGGCCGAGCAGGGCGAGTAGCGCGGGTCCCGGAGCGCGCAGGCGGACCCGGCCCCGCGCGCGCCGGGCGGCGAGCTGCAACCGCGCCAGGAGGTCCACGGCGCCGAGGTCGGGGGTCCGCAGGGCGCCCACGTCGCACACCACGACCCGGGCGCGGCTCAGCGCGACCAGCCCGCGCACGTCGTCGCACAGTCCCCTCGCCTCCTCCCGGGTGACGGGTCCGGTGAGCACGAGTACGGGCGGGGCGGGTCTCTTGGCGTCCACGGTCTGCAGACCGCCCGCCCGGACGCAACTCATCGGCGGCCGTGCGCGAGCCGGGGGCAGGGCGGCCGACGGAGATCACATTGACCCGTTCCCCTCCCGCCCCGGAGGGTGACCGCATGTCTCACGGATCAGCACCGTCCCGGATACCCGACGGCCTCCTCCCTCCGGTCGAGGAGGCCGTGTGCGGGGGGTGCTGACGGGGTTCGCGGTCATCGCCGTCGTCATCGGCGTCGGCTATGTGATCGGGCGGCGCGGTTCCCTCGGCGACCAGGGCCGCGAGGTGCTGACCGGGCTGGCCTTCCAGGTGGCGACCCCGGCGCTGCTCTTCACCACGCTCGCCCGGGCCGACCTGTCGGCGGTCTTCTCCAGCCGGCTGCTGGTCACGGCGATGAGCACCGCGGCCGCCGCCGGCGTCTTCGTGGCGTTCGGCGCCGTACGGCGCTGGGGCGTGGGCCGCACCACGATCGGCGCCCTGTGCTCCAGTTACGTCAACTCCGGCAACCTCGGCATCCCGATCGCCGCCTACGTCCTCGGTGACGCCTCGCTGGTGGCCCCGGTGCTGCTGTTCCAGCAGGTGCTGGTCACCCCGGTCGCGCTGACGGTGCTGGACCTGTCGGGCGCGGGCGACAAGGGCCCCTGGTGGCGGCGGCTGCTCACACCGTTGCGCAACCCGGTCGCGGTGGGCGCGCTGACCGGTGTCCTGGTCTCGGCGACCGGTCTGCGGGTGCCCGGCCCGGTGCTGGAACCGCTCACCCTGATCGGCAACATGTCGGTCCCGGCCGTCCTGCTGGCCTTCGGCATCGCCCTGCGCGGCAGCGCGGCCCCCGGTCGTGGCCGTGACCGGTGTCCGGTGCTGCTGTCGGTGGCGTTGAAGTCGGTGGGCCAGCCGCTGGCCGCCTGGGCGCTGGCGACGGGTGTGTTCGGCCTGCGCGGTGCGCCCCTGCTGGACGTCGTGGTGACCTCGGCGCTGCCCGCCGCGCAGAACCTGTTCACCTACGCGAGCCGCTACCGGGTGGGCGAGTCGCTGGCACAGGAGTCGATCCTGCTGTCGACGGTGCTGTCGGTGCCGGTGCTGGTGGCCGTGGCGGCGTCGCTGGGGTGAGGACGCCGTCAGTCCACCGGGAACTCACCGGTGTCGATCACCAGGTCGAAGGGGGCCGGGAGTTTGACGGGCTCGCCGAACTTCGCGGTGCTCAGTGGGCGGTAGACGTCGCCCTGCGGCTCGCCGTAGAGGGTGACGGTGGGACCGTCGGGGGCCCAGCGGTCGACCAGGAGGTACAGCGGGATGCCCGCGGTGGCGTAGGCGGCGGGCTTGCTGACGCGGTCGTGGCGCGCGTTGGACTTGGAGGTCACCTCGACGACGAGTTCCGCGACGGCGGCCGGAACGTGGGTGTCCGATTCCGCGCAGTCCGGCAACGGAGCCACCACGAGGTCCGGGATGAGCATGCCCAGACGCGACGGCACGGAAAGGGCCAGTGTCTGGAAGATCTCCCAGTCCTCGGGAATCACGGAGTAGAGGCGACGCTGGATGCGAGCCGCGATGACGTTGTGGCGGGGTGCGGGAGCAGGTGACACGGTGACGATCCCCTCGATGATCTCCACCTTGCTGCCCTCGGGCCACTCCATCTCCTCCCAGAACCGGACGAGGTCGTCCCAGCTCCGCTCGGGGTCCTGGCTCACGGTGAGTGCGCTCATGGCGGTTCTCCCATCGGTGCGTCACCGATCCCAGCATGCCGAACGGGACCGGCGGCGGTCCACCGATCCCGTTCACCCGAATGGGGAAACCGCAGGTCAGGCGATACGCTCCAGCACCACCGGCGAGGCGGTGAAGTCGGTGTCGGCCGACGCGACGTCGTAGCAGCCCTCGACCGCCTGGAGCGCGTAGTCGAAGCGCTCGGGGGTGTCCGTGTGCAGGGTGAGCAGGGGCTGGCCGGCGGTCACCGTGTCGCCGGGCTTGGCGTGCAGTTCCACGCCCGCCGCCGCCTGCACCGGGTCCTCCTTGCGGGCGCGGCCGGCGCCCAGGCGCCAGGCGGCGACGCCGATGTCGTAGGCGTCCAGGCGGGTCAGGACGCCGGTGGAGGCGGCCGTGATCACGTGCTGCTCCTTGGAGGTGGGCAGGGGCGCGTCCGGGTCGCCGCCCTGGGCCGCGATCATCCGGCGCCAGACGTCCATCGCCGAGCCGTCGGCCAGCGCCTTGGCCGGATCGGCGTCCTTCAGGCCGGCCGCGTCCAGCATCTCGCGCGCCAGGGCGAGGGTCAGCTCGACCACGTCCGCCGGGCCGCCGCCGGCCAGGACCTCCACCGACTCGCGGACCTCCAGGGCGTTGCCCGCGGTCAGGCCCAGCGGCGTCGACATGTCGGTCAGGAGCGCCACCGTCCGCACGCCGTGGTCGGTGCCCAGGCCGACCATCGTGGACGCCAGCTCCCGGGCGTCGGCCAGGGTCTTCATGAAGGCGCCGGTGCCGACCTTGACGTCGAGGACCAGCGAGCCGGTGCCCTCGGCGATCTTCTTCGACATGATGGAGGAGGCGATCAGCGGGATCGCCTCGACGGTGCCGGTCACGTCGCGCAGCGCGTACAGCTTCTTGTCCGCCGGGGCAAGGCCGTCGCCGGCCGCGCAGATCACCGCGCCGACGCCGTCCAGCACCGACAGCATCTCCTCGTTCGAGAGCAGCGCGCGCCAGCCGGGGATCGACTCCAGCTTGTCCAGCGTGCCGCCGGTGTGGCCCAGGCCCCGGCCCGACAGCTGGGGAACGGCGGCGCCGCACGCGGCGACCAGCGGGGCCAGCGGCAGGGTGATCTTGTCGCCGACGCCGCCGGTGGAGTGCTTGTCCGCGGTGGGACGGGACAGGGAGGAGAAGTCCATGCGCTCGCCGGAGGCGATCATCGCGGCGGTCCAGCGGGCGATCTCCCGGCGGTCCATGCCGTTGAGCAGGACGGCCATCGCGAGCGCGGACATCTGCTCGTCGGCGACCTCCCCGCGGGTGTACGCGTCGACGACCCAGTCGATCTGCTCGTCGCTGAGCGCGCCGCGGTCCCGCTTGGTGCGGATGACGGAGATGGCGTCCATGGCCATGGTGTTCGGTTCCTTCCGGGGTGCGAAGGGTGGTGGAGAGAGGGTGCGAGAGGGTGCGAGGGGGTGCGGGAAAAGCGGCGGCCCCCCTGGGCCGGGACGGGCTCAGAGGGGCCGCTCGGGTGTCACTTGGCGAGATGGTCCGGGCCGAAGGCCTGCGGCAGCATCTCCGACAGCGGCAGGATCCCCTCGGGGGTCTCCAGCAGCAGGTCCGGCCCGCCGAACTCGTAGAGCAGCTGGCGGCAGCGCCCGCACGGCACGAGGATGTCGCCGCGGCCGTCCACGCAGGTGAAGTGGGTCAGCCGGCCGCCGCCGCTGTTCTGCAGCTGCGAGACGAGTCCGCACTCGGCGCACAGGCCGATCCCGTAGGAGGCGTTCTCGACGTTGCAGCCGGTGACGGTCCGGCCGTCGTCGACCAGGGCGGCGACGCCGACCGGGTAGCCCGAGTAGGGGGCGTAGGCGCGGCACATCGCCGCCCGCGCCTCCTCGCGCAGCGCCGCCCAGTCGACCGTCGTCGTCTCCGTGGTCACTTGCCCTGTCCCTTCCGGTACGGCAGACCGTCCGCCTTCGGCATCCGCAGGTGCTGCGCGGACAGCGACAGCACCAGCAGGGTGACGATGTACGGGGTGGCGGTCACGACCTGCTTCGGCACGTCGTCGGTGCCGGCGTACCAGACGAACATCAGCGCCGAGACCACGGCCGTGATCACGGCCGGGACGAGCCGCTTCTTCCACACCAGGTACGCCACCCCGAACACCAGCAGGATCGCCAGCAGCAGGATCAGCGCGTGGACGTTGGTGGTGCCGCCGCGCAGGTTCAGGCTGTCGGTGTAACCGAACAGGCCCGCGCCGAGGGCGAGGCCGCCCGGCATCCAGTTGCCGAAGATCATCGCCGCGAGGCCGATGTAGCCGCGGCCGGCGGTCTGGCCGTCCAGGTAGACGTTGGAGGCCACGATGGACAGGAACGCGCCGCCGAGGCCGGCGAAGCCGCCGGAGATGAGCACGGCGAGGTACTTGTACTTGTAGACGTTGACGCCGAGCGACTCGGCGGCCACCGGGTTCTCGCCGCAGGAGCGCAGCCGCAGTCCGAACGCGGTGCGCCACAGCACCCACCAGGAGAGCGGCACGAGGGCGACGGCGACGACGGTCAGCGGCGACAGGTCGGTGATCAGGCCGCCGATCAGGCCGGCGACGTCGGAGACCAGGAACCAGTGCTTGTCGTTGAGGGTGTGCAGCCAGTCCGACAGCCCCGGGATGTCGAAGGTGCCCAGCGAGTCGATCGGCGGGGACTGCTTGGAGGAGCCCTGCGGGACGCCCTCGAAGGTGAACTTCGACAGGTAGCGGGTGGTGCCCAGGGCCAGGATGTTGATGGCCACACCGGAGACGATGTGGTTGACGTTGAAGGTCACCGTGGCGACGGCGTGCAGCAGGGCGCCGAGGGCGCCGCCGACGATGCCGAAGACGACACCGGTCCACGGGCCCCACTGGTAGCCGGCCCAGGCGCCGAACCAGGTGCCGAGGATCATCATGCCCTCGAGGCCGATGTTGACGACGCCCGCGCGCTCGGCCCACAGACCGCCGAGGCCGGCCAGGCCGATCGGCACGGCCAGGCGCAGCGCGGTGGACATCTGTCCGGTGGAGGTGATCTCGTCCGCGCCGGTGATCAGGCGGACGACCGACGTGAGCACCAGTACGCCCGCGATGATCAGCAGGAGTACCGGCAGGGAGTACCGGCGGCTGGCCCTGCCGGGCTGCTTCGCCTGCGGCTTGGCGACGGTCGCGGTGGTCATCGGGCCGCCACCTCCTTCTTCTCGGAGTTGTTCTGGGCGGCGGCGGCCGCGGCGAGTTCGGCGCCGACCTGCTTCTGCTGGCGGCGCAGGCCCCACTGGCGCACGGCCTCGTAGGAGATGACGACCGCGAAGACGATCAGGCCCTGCATGATGGTGGCGATCTCCTTCTCGTACGCCACCGGGGTGGCGTAGTCGAGGGCGGGAGAGGCCTTGTCGAGGAAGGCGATCAGGAGCGCGGCGAACGCGATGCCGACCGGGTTGTTGCGGCCGAGCAGGGCGATGGTGATGCCGGTGAAGCCGAGGCCGGTGGGGAAGCTCAGGCTGTAGGTGTGGGCGTCGCCGAGCAGCAGCGGCAGGCCGGACAGGCCCGCGACCGCGCCGGAGATCAGCATGGCGGTGAGCACCATCCTCTTGGCGTCGACGCCGGAGGCCGCGGCGGCGGACTCGGACTCGCCGGTGGCGCGCAGGTCGAAGCCGAAGCGGGTGCGGTTGAGGACGATCCAGTAGACGACGCCCATGGCGATGGCGAGGAAGACCAGGCCGTAGATCTCGCCGACGTCCGAGCCGAGGTCGATGCCGGGGAACCAGCCGGAGTTCTTCATGATGCCGGTGGTCATGTTGTTGCCGACCTGCACGCCCCACACGTTCGACAGGGTCAGGTAGCCGATGAGGCTGGTGGCGATGGCGTTCAGCATGATCGTGGCGACGACCTCGCTGACGCCCCGGGTGACCTTCAGGACACCGGCGATGCCGGCCCAGAAGGCGCCGGTGAGCATGCCGACGACGAGCAGCACCGGGATCTGGAGGAAGGACGGCAGCGCGAGGTGGGCGCCGACCACGGCGGTCATCATCGCGGCGAGCCGGTACTGGCCGTCGACGCCGATGTTGAACAGGTTCATGCGGAAGCCGACGGCGACCGCGAGCGCGGCCAGGTAGTACATCGACGCCTGGTTCAGGATCAGCACCTGGACGTCGGAGTAACCGGCCTGCTGGAGCATCAGCGTGTACGGCTCGATCGGGCTCTTGCCCGAGGCGATCAGCACGACCGAGGTCAGCACGATCGCCGCGACGAGCGCGATGACCGGCCCGGCCACCGCGAGGAGCACCCGCTCCTTGTCGAACTTCTTCATCGGGCCTCGTCCTCCGGACCGGCGTCGTCGTCGGTGGTCTCTACGTGTTCCAGGTGGCCGGAGGCGGCGCCCGTCATGGCCGAGCCGAGCTCCTCCGGGGTGATGGTGGCCGGGTCGGCGTCGGCGACCAGGCGGCCGTTGTAGATCACCCGCAGGGTGTCGGACAGACCGATCAGCTCGTCCAGGTCGGCGGAGATCAGCAGCACGGCCAGGCCCTCGCGGCGGGCCTCGCGGATGTGGTCCCAGATCGCGGCCTGCGCGCCGACGTCCACGCCGCGGGTGGGGTGGGCGGCGATCAGGAACTTCGGGCTGTGGCTCATCTCGCGGCCGACGATCAGCTTCTGCTGGTTGCCGCCGGACAGGGAGGCGGCGGTGACGTCGATGCCGGGGGTGCGGACGTCGTACGCCTCGACTATGCGGCGGGTGTCCTCCTGCGCGCCCTTGGGGTCGAGCCAGAAGCCCTTGGCGTTGGGGCGTTCGGTGACGTGCCCGAGGATGCGGTTCTCCCACAGCGGGGCCTCCAGCAGGAGACCGTGGCGGTGGCGGTCCTCGGGGATGTAGCCGACGCCGGACTCGCGGCGCCTGCGGGTGGGCCAGAGGGTGATGTCCTGGTCCCCGAGGGTGATGGTGCCGGAGTCGGCGTGCTTGAGACCGATGAGGGCCTCGATCAGCTCGGTCTGGCCGTTGCCCTCGACGCCCGCGAGGCCGAGGACCTCGCCGGCGTGGATGGTGAAGGTGATGTCGTCGAGGACGGCACGGCCGCCCTCGGCCTCCAGGCGCAGCCTGTCGACGGTGAGGACAGGCCGGTCGGTGACCGTCGACTCGGCCGTCTCCGGGGTCGGCAGCTCGCTGCCGACCATCATCTCGGCGAGCTGGCGCGGGGTGGTCTCGGACGGTACGGCGGTGCCGACCGTGGTGCCGCGGCGTATGACGGTGATGTCGTCGGCGACGGAGAGGACCTCGCCCAGCTTGTGGGAGATGAAGATGACGGACAGGCCCTCGGACTTCAGCTCGCGCAGGTTGTCGAAGAGCGCGTCGACCTCCTGCGGGACGAGCACGGCGGTCGGCTCGTCGAGGATGAGGGTCCGGGCGCCGCGGTAGAGGACCTTGAGGATCTCCACGCGCTGGCGGTCGGCGACGCCGAGGTTCTCGACCAGCGCGTCGGGGCGCACTCCGAGCCCGTAGCGGTCGGAGATCTCCTTGATCTTCCTGCGGGCGCCGCCGCCGATGCCGTGGAGCTTCTCGCTGCCGAGGACGACGTTCTCCAGCACGGTCAGGTTGTCGGCCAGCATGAAGTGCTGGTGGACCATGCCGATGCCGCGGACGATGGCGTCGGCGGGGCTGTTGAAGGCCACCTGCTCGCCGTCGACCGCGATGGTGCCCTCGTCCGGCTTCTGCATGCCGTAGAGGATCTTCATCAGGGTCGACTTGCCGGCCCCGTTCTCGCCGACGAGGGCATGCACGGTGCCCTTGCGGACCGTGAGGTGGATGTCGTGGTTGGCGACGACTCCGGGGAACCGCTTGGTGATGCCCGCGAGCTCTACCGCGACTGTCGACCGAGCGGTGAGCGGAGGGCTGCTGGACGCGTCGATGGCGCACTCTCCTCAGGAAAGGGGCCGCTCTACGCGCGTAGCGCCCCTGCTTTAAATAGTGCCCGGACCTGATCGATCTTGACTTGCTTCCGATCCGTTCCGAGCATTCTGCCGCGCGAACGGGGTGCGAGATCCGTCATGCCTCCCACACCCCGTTCGGTGGCCGCAACGCTGCCATTGCAGCGTCCTTTTGACCATGCCTACGACAGGTTCACCACCGGCCGCGGCGGGCTCACGACCGTCCGGTCAGGAGGACTTGACCTGGATGGTGCCGCTCTTGATGCCTTCCTCGGCCTTCTTCAGCGCGGCCTGGAGGGCGGCGTTCTTCTGGAAGACGGGGTTGGAGTCGGCGAGGCTCACACCGCCGGTGGCGAGGCTGGCGCGCACCTCACCGGTCTGCGGCTTGCCGTCCTTGACCGACTTGGCCAGGTTGTACACCGCGCCCGCGACGTCCTTCATGGCCGAGGTGAGGATCGAGTCCTTGTACTTGGCCAGCGCGTCCTGCTTGTACTGGTCGGAGTCGACGCCGATCGCCCAGATCTTGTGGGCGGCGGCCGCCTTGATCACGCCCTGGCCGGACAGGCCCGCGGCGGCGTAGACGACGTCGGCACCGGCGTCGATCTGGCCGTTGGCCGCGTTCTCGCCCTTGTCCGGGCTGGCGAAGCCGCCCTCGGCGGCCGTCTCGGTCAGGTACTGCGACTTGACCTTGACGCCCTTCTTGGTGTCCGCGACGCCCTGCTTGAAGCCCGCCTCGAACTTGTGGATGAGCGGAACGTCCACGCCACCGATGAAGCCGACGGTGTTCGACTTGGTCGTCTTGGCGGCGGCGACACCGGCCAGGTAGGAGGCCTGCTCCTCGTGGAAGACCAGGTCGGCGACGTTGCTCGCCTTGATGGTGTTGTCGTCGACGATGCCGAAGGTGGTCTTCGGGTACTTCGCCGCGACCTCCTTGACGGCGGGCGCGTAGGCGAAGCCGACGCCGACCACCGGGTTGTAGCCCTGCTTGGCGAGGGTCTCCAGACGCTGCGCCTTGTCGGCGTCCGACTCGCCGTCCTGCGGCTCGACGGCGGCGCTCTTGTAGCCGTACTCCTGGTCGGCCTTCTCCATGCCGGCGGTGGCGGCGTCGTTGAAGGACTGGTCACCCTTGCCACCGACGTCGTAGGCCAGGGCGAGGCCCAGGTTCTTCTTGGCGCCGTTGCCGGCCGACTCGCTGGACGAGCTGCTGCCACAGGCGGAAACGGTGACGGCGAGAGCTGCGGTTGCAACGCCCGCAACCGCGATACGGGACACCCGGCGCATGGAACGAGACTCCTTTGTGCAAGCGCCCAAACCAGGCGCTGGTTCCGCCGCAGCGTAACGCGCGTAGACCAGACGGAAAACCCCTTCTGTCCGGTCCGTTATCGACCTGTGGCCACACTCACGGCCCGCCCTTACCGACAGCGCCGCGCCCCTCGCGGAAGGCGAGGGGCGCGACGGCGGGCGAGGATTCGGGGTGGGGCGGAAGGCCGTGGGAGGAGCCGGGCGGGGGCGCCGGACGACCTCCGGGCGGCGCCGACCGGGGCCGCGACACCCGGTCGGGGGCGCCCCCCACCGGCCCCGGAGGTCCGGCCGGACGCCGCGTGGGAGCGGGACGTCCCGCCGAACGACTCACGCGGGCCGGGACGTTCGCAACGTACGCCGAGCGGCCGGGACGCCGGACCGGACGCCGAGCGCGGGCGGGAGATCCGGCCGGACGCGAGCGGGGCCTTCGGGCCCGCCCGGCGTCCGGCCGGCCGGACGTCACTTCGTGGCGACCGTGACCTTGCCGTCGGTGATGTCCTGCTTGGCCTTGTCGACGGCGGCGACGACGTCCTTCATGGCCTGGTACTTCGGGTTGGAGTCGGCGAAGCCGACGCCGCCCGACTTCAGGTCGCCGCGCACCTCTCCGGTCAGGGGCTTGCCGTCGACGACGGACTTGGTGAGGTCGTACACCGCGCCGCCGACGTTCTTCAGGGCCGAGCCGAGGATCCAGTCCTTGTAGCCGGCCAGGGCGGACTGCTGGTACTGGTCGGAGTCGACGCCGATCGCCCACACCTTGTGCGCGGCGGCGGACTGGATGACGCCCTGACCGGACAGGCCGGCCGCGTGGTAGATGACGTCCGCGCCCTTCTCGATCTGGCCGTTGGCCGCGTCCTTGCCCTTGTCGGGGCTGGAGAAGCCGCCCTCCTGGGCGGTCTGTGTCAGGTACTGCGACTCGATCTTGATCTTCGGGTTGACCGACCGGGCGCCCTGGTCGAAGCCGGCCTCGAACTTGTGGATGAGCGGGATGTCCACGCCTCCGACGAAGCCGATGTGGTTCTTCTTGGTGGCCTTGGCCGCCGCCACACCCGCGAGGTACGAGGCCTGCTCCTCGTGGAAGACCAGGTCGACGACGTTGCCCGCCTTGACGGTGTCGTCGTCGATGATGCCGAAGGTGGTCTTCGGGTACTTCGCCGCGACCTCCTTGACGGCCGGCGCGTAGACGAAGCCGACGCCGATGACCGGGTTGTAGCCCGCCTTGGCGAGCTGCTCCAGGCGCTGCACCTTGTCGGCGTTGGACTCGCCGTCCTGCGGCTCGATGTCCCGGCCGCCCAGGCTGAAGTCCTTCTGGGCCTTCTCGAGCCCGGAGAAGGCCGCGTCGTTGAAGGACTGGTCGCCCTTGCCGCCGACGTCGTACGCCAGGCCGATGCCCTTGCCCGAGTACTTCCCGGACTCGGAGGAGGAACCGCCGCCGGAGTCGGTGCTGGACTTGCCGCACCCGGCGGCCGCGAGCGCGACGACCGCGACGGCCACCGCGGCCTTGGAGAACCTGGTCCTCCGGGAGTTCGTACGCACAGCAAGCACCCCTTCTCGCCCACGGCGCCGTCATCGGCCCGCATCCCCTTGAGCCGCCTCAGGTGGCGATTCCGGCGCACAGTAACGCGCGTAGAAGGACAGGGGAACGGTCTTTCTCCGGGCCGTTACCGAACCGTGCCGACAGCGGGTGACGGTCATGTGTCCCCGATGACGACACGGTGAAGCACCCGGACGAAACGGCACCTTTCCCCATGGCCGGCGCCGCCGCACCCGGTGGGCGGGTGGAGCGCCGCGAACCGGGGCGGGAGGCGGGACCGGGTGGCCGCGCCTCCCGGCCGTGGCGGGAGTCCGCCGCTCGCCCCCTTCGCGGTTCTCAGTGCGCCGGGTGCAGGAGGGCGGCCGCCGTGAAGAGCTCCACGCCCACCCTGATCGCGGACTCGTCGGCGTCGAAGTCGCCCTGGTGCAGGTCGCGCAGGGTCCGCTCGCCCGGGGTGCGCACCCCGAGCCGGGCCATGGCGCCGGGCACCTGTTCGAGGTACCAGGAGAAGTCCTCGCCGCCGAGGCTCTGCTCGGTGCTCTCCACGGCAGTCTCGCCGCGCCGCGCGACCATGGCCGCCCGGAGCAGTTCGGTCACCACCGGTTCGTTGACGACCGGCGGCACCCCGCGCACGTAGTTGATCTCCGACTTGGCCTTGTGCAGGTTGGCGACCTCGTCGATCGCGGCGACCACGATGTCGGGCGCGTGCCGCCAGGCGTTGATGTCCAGGCAGCGGACGGTCCCGGCCAGCTCGGCGTGTTGCGGGATGACGTTCGGGGCGTGCCCGGACTCGATCCGCCCCCAGGTCACGGCGAGCCCGGCGCGGGTGTCGACCCGGCGGCCGACCAGCGCGGGCACGTCGGTGACGACCCGGGCGGCGGCGGTGACGAGGTCGGTCGTCAGGTGCGGCCGGGCACTGTGGCCGCCCGGGCCGTCCAGCAGGACCTCCAGCCGGTCGCAGGCGGAGGTGATCGCGCCCTGGCGCAGACCGATCATCCCGGCGTCCACCCGGGGGTCGCAGTGCACGGCGATGATCCGGCTCACGCCGTTCAGCACACCGGCCTTGATGGCCTCGGCGGCGCCGCCCGGCAGCACCTCCTCGGCGGGCTGGAAGACCAGCCGGACCGGCCGGGGCAGCAGCCCCCGGCGGTGCAGGGCGGCGAGGACGAGCCCGGCGCCGAGTACGACGGTGGTGTGCACGTCGTGCCCGCAGGCGTGGGCCCGGTCGGGGACGGTGGAGCGGTAGGGGCAATCGCTCTTGCTGTCCGGGATGGGCAGCGCGTCGATGTCGGCGCGCAGGGCGAGGATGCCCTGCGGCCCCCCGTCGCCGCCGGTCGCGCCGTGAGCGTCGGCCGCGCCGTCGGTGCCGATGTCGCAGACGAGCCCGGTCCCGGAGGGCAGCACCCGCGGCGCGAGCCCGTCCTTCTCCAGCCGCTCCTTGATCGCGGCGGTGGTGCGGAACTCCTGGTTGCCGAGTTCCGGGTGCATGTGCAGGTCGCGGCGGAAGGCGACGAGTTCGGCGTACAGCGCCTCCGGCAGGGTGCCGGGCAGGGCGGTTTCCGCGGGGAGATCGGCCTCGGACTCTGGGGACATCAGTTGCTTCACCCTCTGAAGGGTATGACGCCGGGGCGGTCAACTGACCCTAGATCAACAAAAGTTCAGTCCGTTAGGGGAAGAAAAACCGGCCGCCGACGCATGGCCGTCGACGGGGCTGGGTACACTCGCCCGCCTTCGCGGGCCGAGCGGATCACGGAATCCCCGGGAGAGTGGCGCCCGCCACTTCCTTGGCACCCGCCCCACTGTTCTTTTCCTCCACGCATACCACGCCTGACCCGGAGCACGCCCGACTTGTCCGTCCGACGGACTCCCCGGGCACACCCGCCGACCAGCCGGATCGGCCCGGAACGACCGGGTCAGCCGGGCTGGCCCGTCCGGGCGAGCCGGTGCACGTCGCGGGCCGTCCCGGTCACCCCGGACAGGAAGCCCTGGGCCCGCGGCGAGGCGTGCGCGGTCAGCCAGCTCGGTTCGATGTCGCAGACGGCGACGCGGACCGGGGTGCCGGACAGGGCCAGCGGGAGCGTGTGCACCACCGTGGAGGGGAAGCTGAGGATCGTACGGCCGATCGGGCCGCGCCGGGCGATCAGCTCCAGCGGCAGGTCGGGCCGGACCACCTCCAGCCCCGTCCGCACCGCCAGCCGGTGCAGCTTGTCCGCGCTCTCGCGGCGGTGGGCGAAGTAACGGGTCGCGCCGTGCGCCTCGGCGAGGGCGCCGACGGCTTCGAGGTAGCGCTCCCCGTCCACCACGCCGGTCTCGACGAGCGAGGTGCCCACGAGGTCGGCGCCGGCGGTGATGCGGGGCGGTCCGAAGCGGGCGCGGGTCCAGGAGAAGTCGTTCGCGGTGACGCTCACGCCGTCCGGTATGTCGCCGACCGGCATGGCGGAGAAGACCGCCACCCGTCGGCCGCGGCCGCTCGTGCTTGGTGTCAGTCTGCGGCGGGCGGCGGCCGACACCGGGGCGAAGAGCAGGTCCCGCGGGCCCGGCCGGCCGCCCTTGCGGTGCCAGCGCACCAGCCGTTCGCCGCGGGCGAGCTGGGCGACGAACTCCATGGTGGCCGTGCCGTCGTCGACGACCACCAGGTCACGTGCCTTCGTGATGGTCAGCAGCAGTTGCACGTAGCGCGAGAACGGGTCGCCCATCACCACCCGCTCCGCCCGCCGCAACAGCCGCCGCAGCCCGCCGACGGTCCGGAACGGCGCCGTCGCGCCGCCCCGCGCCTCCTCCCACCGGACCTCGTGCCCCTCGTCCCGGGCCAGCTCGGCCATCCGCCGCAGCTGCCCACGGGTCATCGGATCGGTCGGGGACAGCACGACGAGGGTGATCCCCGCTCCGGCTCCCGCCGGGGCGGGCACCCGTCCGGCCCGCGCCGGACCGGGCGCCCGGCGCCTGCGCTGGGCCGGGACCAGCCCGCCGGCCCGCCCGCCGGCCCCGTCGGCCGTCGCGGTCGCGGCGGCGGGAGCGGCGGCGCCGGCCGCGGTGGTGGCGTCCGTCCCGTCGGCCGCTTCGGTCACGGCGACGCCAAGGGACCCGCCGGCCGCGTCAGCCCCCTGGGCCCCGACGCTCGCGGGAGTCTCCGGGGCGGCCCCGTGCTCCGTCACGGCCGCCCGGCCGTCCCCGGCCGGTGGCCACGCCGCCGGGTCGGGGTCCCGCGCGTCCCGCGGATCCCCCGACAGGCCATGGGCGTGGGCCCATTCCAGGACGTTGAGGAGCTGGACGGGGCTCTCGACGAAGGCGAGGGTGTGGGGGCTCATCGACGCACGACCGTTCCGTCGTAAAGGGCGGGTGGGGACCGGCCGGCCCGGCCTCAGACCGCGACCGGCTCGCCCGCCGCGGCGGCGATCTCCGCCTCGGCGACGACCCCGGTGACGCGGCGCAGCTTCTTCATCGGGCCGAGCTCGGAGTCGTAGACCTTCTTCACCCCGTCGCCGAGGGAGGACTCGATGGTGCGGATGTCTCGGACGAGGCGGGCGAGGCCCTGCGGCTCGACGGAGGCCGCCTGGTCGGAGCCCCACATCGCGCGGTCCAGGGTGATGTGCCGCTCGACGAAGACCGCGCCCAGGGCGACCGCGGCCAGCGTGGTCTGCAGGCCGGTCTCGTGGCCGGAGTAGCCGATCGGGACGTTCGGGTACTCCTTCTCCAGCGTGTTGATCACGCGGAGGTTCAGCTCCTCGGCCTTGGCCGGGTAGGTCGACGTGGCGTGGCAGAGCAGGATGTTGTCGCTGCCCAGCACCTCCACCGCGTGGCGGATCTGCCTCGGGGTGGACATGCCGGTGGAGAGGATGATCGTGCGGCCGGTGGCCCGCAGCGCGCGCAGCAGCTCGTCGTCGGTGAGGGAGGCGGAGGCCACCTTGTGGGCGGGGACGTCGAACTTCTCCAGGAAGGCGACGGCCTCGGTGTCCCACGGGGAGGCGAACCAGGCGATGCCCTTCTCCCGGCAGTGCGCGTCGATCCGGCGGTACTCGTCCTCGCCGAACTCCACACGGTGGCGGTAGTCGATGTAGGTCATCCGGCCCCACGGGGTGTCGCGCTCGATGTCCCACTGGTCGCGCGGGGTGCAGATCTCGGGCGTGCGCTTCTGGAACTTGACCGCGTCGCAGCCCGCCTCGGCGGCCACGTCGATCAGCTTGAAGGCGTTCTCGAGGTCGCCGTTGTGGTTGATGCCGATCTCGCCGGTGATGTAGACGGGGCGGCCGGGGCCGGCCTCGCGCGAACCGAGGGTGCGGATGCGGGAGGTGCTCATGGTGGGGGTCCTTACTTGCCGGGGAGCGGTTCGAGGGTGGTGTCGAGCGGGGTCAGCGCGGGGCCGAGGAGCCAGCCGGCGATCTCCCGGATCGCGCCGTCGCCGCCGGGAACGGTGGTGACGGCGCGGGCGGCGCCGCGTACGACGTCGTGGGCGCTCGCGACCGCCACGGGCCAGCCGACGAGGTCGAAGCACGGGAGGTCGTTGACGTCGTTGCCGACGTAGAGCACGCGTTCGGGGGTGATGCCCTGTTCCTCGCACCACTGCTTCAGCGCGAGGTCCTTGTGGTCGATGCCGTGCAGCACGGGCAGCTTCAGCTTCCGGGCGCGGGCGGCGACGACCGGGTTCTGCTCGGTGGACAGGATCAGCAGTTTCAGGCCGCTCCTGCGCAGGGCGGCGATGCCGAGGCCGTCCCCGCGGTGCACGGAGACGAACTCCCGTCCGTCGGAGTCGATCAGCACCCGGTCGTCGGTCTGGGTGCCGTCGAAGTCGAGGACGACCGCGTCGATGTCGGCGCCGGTCGGGAGGGTTCCGACGGGGTCCCCGCCCGCTCGCGCGGCACCCGGGGCCGGGCGGTCCGCGTCGAGGATCGGCGCGAGGGCCCGGGCGCGGGCGAGGTCGTGCGGGTCGTCGATCTCCAGGACCCGCGCCGGGTCGGTGCGGACGAGTGCGGTACGGCCGAAGAAGCGGTGCCGGTGCTCGCGGAAGCCGGTCGCGTCCATCGCGTAGGCGGCGCCGGTCTCCAGCAGGTCCTGGGGCCGGTCCTGGCGGCGCGGACGGAAGGACTTGTCGTGGTTGACGCCGTACCCGCCGCCGGCTCCGGCGGTGCCCGGCACGCTGCCCGCGACCGCCTCGTCCTCGGTGTCCCGCCAGACGAAGCCGTGGAACGGCGCCACGGTCACCGCGGTGTCGGCGCCGTCGTCGACGACGGCGCCGGCGACCCCGTCGACGTCCTCGCGCAGGAGGAACGGGCTGGTGCACTGGACCAGCAGGACGACGTCCACCGGTGCGCCGTGCAGCGCCTCGTGCGTGTCCATGGCGTGCAGCACGGCCGCCTCGGAGGTGGCCGTGTCGCCGGCTATCGCGGCGGGCCGCAGCACCACCTCGGCGCCGGCTTCGCGCGCCGCCGCGGCGATCGCCGCGTCGTCGGTGGACACCACGACGTCCGTGACGAGCCGGGCCGCGCGGCACTCCCGCACCGCGCGCGTGACCAGCGGCGCGCCGCCCACGGCGGCGAGGTTCTTGGCGGGCACGCCCTTGGAGCCGCCGCGCGCGGGGATCACCGCGAGCACCCGGCGCAGCGAGGCGCCCCGGACCGCTTCCGGGTTGGACATGGGGTCTGCTCCTTGACGTGGGATCGGGCGGTTCACAGCTCGCCCATCCGCCGGATGACGGGCGCGACGCGCTGCACGCCGTGCCGGTAGGCGCCGCGCGCCGCCCTGCGCACGATCTGCCGGACCGGGCCGGGTTCCCGGTCGGCGGCCGGGGCGCCCGGCAGCGGGGCGCCGTCGGGGCCGAGGTGGTGACGGGCGAGGATGCCCGGCAGGTAGCCGGGGGCGGTCGCGAGTGTGTAGTAGGGGTCGAGGGGCGGCAGCGGGCCGGGGGCCGCCAGCAGCTCGGCGATGCGCTCACGGGCGGCGTCGAAGGCGGTGGCGTAGGACCCGTCGGCGGCCACGCCCTGCCGGGCCAGCCACGCCTCGTCGGGCGCCGGGCGGTGCCCGGCGTCCAGCTCGTCCCAGGAGGCGAGGCAGCCGGAACCGGTGAAGTGGTGGTTGCCGAGCACCTCGCGCACCCCGAGGTCGGTGAGCACGGCGGTGGGGATACGGCGGTGCAGCGCCTCCAGCGCGGCCGTGGAGCTGACCGTCACCAGCAGGTCCGTCCGGTCCAGGACCTCGCCCATGTGGCCGTAGACCAGGCGGAGGTTGGGCGGCAGTCCGGTCTTCTGGGCCAGCTTCTGGTAAGGGATCTCCTCGATGTGGGTGGTGTGTTCGCCGGGCCGGGAGCGCAGCTTCAGCAGCACCTCGCGGTCGGGGTGCAGCCGGGCGTGCCCGATCAGCCGCTGAAGCAGGTAGGCGCGGTCCGTGCGGCTGGCCGGCACGGAGGGCTGTGCGGCGAACACCACCGTGTACGGGTCGTTCCCGCCGGTGTGGGGGGCGCCGCCGAGGAACGGCAGCGCCACCTCGGTGACCGCCGAGGCGTCGGCGCCCACGCCCTCGTAGACCGCCCGGAACCGGTCCGCGTCCTGACCGGAGTTGGCGAGCACGAGGTCGGCGCCGTGCCGCAGCAGCAGACCGTCGGCGAGCTTCTCGTAGACGACTCCGACGTAGCCGGTGACGACGACGGGGCGCCTGGCCCTTCCTTCCCACACCCGCTTCAGCCCGTGCAGCATCGCCTGCACCCCGCCGCCGACGAGGGCGAGGACGAGGACGTCGTAGGGCTCCTCGCCCGCGGCGCCGCCGTCCATGGCACGCAGGAACTCGACGGCGGTCACCTCGCGGAGCGAGTCCGCGCGGACGCCGACCTCCGTCAGCTGACGGGTGGTGGGGGTGGCTCGGCCCCGCAGGAGGTAGCCGTCGAGACGGATGTCCGGCTCGTCCGGTCCGGAACCGGGCTCCTCGCCCGGACCGCCGGCCCGGGCGGAGACGATACGGCTCGCGGTGAGCGCGCCCCATTTCCACCGGGTGTCGGAATCCGCGAGAACGGCGACCCGCAGGGCCTTCATCGCACTTGCTGGCACGTCGAAGACCGTAGGAAGGCATTTCTAGGTTCCGCCCAACCGGACCGCAACAAAGGGTTAACAGCACGCCGCCGAACGGCGAATCAGGTCCGGATCGGCCCTGTGGGAAGGCCGGTTCACGGCATCGCCACGCGTCGTTCACCCAAGGTCAAACCGCGAGTAAAGACGCAGGCGGGGGCCGGGTCCTAACGTCACCTGCGTGGTCAAGCTCTCCGTCATCGTGCCGTTCTACAACGTGCAGCAATACGCGCCCGACACCTTGAGAAGTCTGCACGCGAACGCGCGCGACGACTTCGAATTCGTTCTCGTCGACGACTGTTCGCGCGACGGGACCCCGGACATCCTCGCGCGCGCGGAGCGTGAGCTGCCGGGCGCGGTGTACGTCCGGCACGAGGAGAACGGAGGGCTGGCGACCGCCCGCAACACCGGCATCGACAGGGCGCGCGGCGAGTACCTGACGTTCCTGGACGGCGACGACTGGATCGCGCCCGGCTACTACCCGCGGCTGCTCGCCGCCGTCGAGGAGCTGGGCTGTGACTTCGTGCGCAGCGACCACGTGCAGTGCACCGGACGGACGCGCACCCTGCACCGGGTCCCGCTCGGCCGGCGCGGGGTGGTGCTGGACCCGCGGGCGGCGATCCTGCCCGCCGACCGCACCACCTCGGTCGACTACCCCTACGCCTGGGCGGGCGTCTACCACCGCCGCCTCCTCGACCGGGGGCTGCTGCACTTCACCGACGGTCTGCGCACGGCCGAGGACCGGCCGTGGATCTGGAAGCTGCACCGGGAGGCGGAGTCCTTCGCGGTGCTCGGGCTGCTCGGCGTCCACTACCGGCGGGGGGTCGCCTCCTCGCTCACCCAGATCGGCGACGTGCGCCAGCTCGACTTCATCCGCGCCTTCGACCAGGTCGTCGAGGAGACGGCGAAGGACCGGGAGGCGGACCGGTTGCTGCCCAAGGCGGTCCGCACCTACTGCGCGATCCTCTCCCACCATCTGGGTTCCATCGGTAAGTTCGAGCCGCCGGTGGCACGGAGACTGAAGTCGCTCGGCGCGGCCGCCCTGCGGCGCATGCCGCAGGACGTCCTCGACGCGGCGCTGGACTCCATGGACCTGAAGCGCGCGAGCCGGCTGCGCCGGCTGCGCCGCCGCCCGGTGCCGACGGGAGCCGCCGCGTGACCACTCAGATCTTCCTGGCGTCGACGCTGTACGGCGCCGCGACGCTCGCCGCCGCCCTCGACTCCGACCGCTTCGCCCCCGCCGACCGGCGGATCCTGCTCGTCTGCAACAACGCGGCGATGCCGGAGACCACTCCGCCGCTGAACGAGCTGCCGGGCTTCGAGCGGCTGCGGGGGCGGTTCGACGACGTGCTGTCGTGGAACGAGGTCATCTCGCCCTGCCACCCGGGCGGCTGGGCCCCGCGCCCGGACGACGTGCCGCTGTGGGAACGGCACCTGAGACTGCTGTGGAACCTGGGCGACGACGACGTGCAGCTGGCGGTCGAGTCGATCCAGGTCAACCCGGCGCTCGGCTTCTGCCAGATCTTCACCGGCTCGCCCGTCACCGTCTACGCCGACGGCCTGATGAGCTACGGGCCCACCCGCAACAAGATCGACCCGCTGGTGGGAACCTGCGTCGACCGTCTCCTGCACCTGGACCTGGTGCCGGGGCTGAGGCCGGTGCTGCTCACCGAGTTCGGCGTGGCGCCGGAGATCGTGCCGACCGACGCCTTCGTGAAGGTGCTGGCCGAACTCGGCGACGAGGTCGACGCCCTGCCCGTGCTGCCGGACGAACCGGCGCTGCTGCTCGGGCAGTACCTGTCCGCGCTCGGCATCCTCACCGCCGAGGAGGAGGAGGCGCTGCACGTGCGGATGCTGCGGGGAGCGGTCCGGCTCGGCCACACCCGCGTGGTGTTCAAGCCGCATCCGTCCGCGCCGGCCCGCTGGTCGCGGGCGCTGGAGGAGGAGGCCGAGCGGCTGGGCGCCGACCTCACGGTGCTGGCCACGCCCGTCCTCGCCGAGGTGCTCTACCAGCGGACACGTCCCGCGCTGGTGGTCGGCTGCTTCTCCACCGCGCTGTTCACCGCGTCGGCGCTGTACGGGCTGCCGGTCGCCCGCACCGGCACCGGCACGCTGCTGGAGCGACTGACCCCGTACGAGAACAGCAACCGGGTGCCGGTGACGATCGTCGACGCGCTGCTGCCCGATCTGGACGACGACGCGGCGGTGGCCGGGCAGCGGCGGGGTCTGACCGTCGAGGCGTTGACCGAGCTGGTGCGGGCCGTGTCGTTCGCGATGCAGCCGAGGATCCACCCAGGTCTGCGCGTGGCCGCCGAGCGGTACCTCGCCGCCCATCTGGACACGCACACCCGCCGCTACTTCAAGCGCCGCCGCCTCAGCTCCCTGGCGCTGCCCGGCGGCGTCCCGGCGCAGCTCGCCTTCATACCGCGCAACGCGGCAGTACGGCGGATGGCACGCCGCGCCCGCGCACTGGGGCGCGCGATGGGCCGCTGACGCCCGCGTCCGCACCCTCCCGACGGCCCGGACCGGCGACCGGCCACCGGTTCGGGCGGGCCACGGACCCGCCCGGCCGAGCGGGCCTAGGCGCTCGCCAGCGACAGCTTGACCGCGAAGCCCAGGAAGAGCGCGCCCGCCGCCGAGGTGGCCCACGCCGACAGGCGCCTGCGGCGGCGGAAGGCGGCGGCGAGCCTGGTGCCGCCGAAGATGAGGGCGCTGAGGTAGAGGAAGCTGGCGACCTGCGCGAAGGCGCCGAGGACGACGAAGGACAGGGCCGGATAGGCGTAGCCCGGGTCGACGAACTGCACGAAGAAGGCGATGAAGAACAGGATCGCCTTGGGGTTGAACAGGCTGACGACGAGGGCCCGGCGGTAGGGCCGCTCGCCGGTGGTCTCCGGGACGGCCGCGGTCTCCTCCGGGGCCTTCTCGCGCCGCGTCCGCCACATCCCCCAGGCGGCCCGCATCATCCCGATCGCCAGCCAGGTCAGATAGCCGGCGCCGGCGTACTTGACGATCCCGAACAGCACGTCGTTCGCCTTGAGCAGCGAGGCGACCCCGGCGGCCGACAGCGTCATCAGCACGGCGTCCCCGCAGAAGACGCCCGCCGCGGCGGTGTACCCGGCCCGTACCCCGCGCCGGGCGGCCACGGACAGCACGTAGAGCGAGTTGGGCCCCGGGAGGAGCACGATGAGGACGAGTCCCGCCAGGTAGGTGGGGAGGTCGATGACGCCGAACATGGGAAGGAGTGTCGCACGGGAGCGCGACACTCCGGGCGGGAATTCCGGCGGGCGGGACGGCCCGGGCGGACGGGTGGGGCGGACGGGGTCAGAAGGCGTCCGACGGCACGTAGTTGCCCCACACCTCGCGCAGCGCGCCGCACACCTCGCCCACGGTGGCGCGGGCCCGCAGGGCGTCCTTCATCGGGTAGAGGACGTTCTCCTCGCCCTCGGCGGCCTTCTTCAGGGCGGCCAGGGCCGAGTCCACCGCGGCCTGGTCGCGCTCGGCCCGCAGCGTCGCCAGACGTGCCGCCTGCCGGGCCTCGATGGCGGGGTCGACGCGCAGCGGCTCGTACGGCTCCTCCTCGTCGAGCTGGAAGCGGTTGACGCCCACCACGACGCGCTCGCCGGAGTCGGTCTCCTGGGCGATGCGGTAGGCGCTGCGCTCGATCTCGTTCTTCTGGAAGCCGTGCTCGATCGCCGCGACCGCGCCGCCGAGGTCCTCCACCCGCTGCATCAGCTCCAGCGCGGCGGCCTCGACCTCGTCGGTCATCCTCTCGACGACGTAGGAGCCGGCGAACGGGTCCACCGTCGCCGTCACGTCCGTCTCGTACGCCAGCACCTGCTGCGTGCGCAGGGCGAGCCGGGCGCTCTTGTCGGTCGGGAGCGCGATCGCCTCGTCGAAGGAGTTGGTGTGCAGCGACTGGGTGCCGCCGAGCACGGCCGCCAGGCCCTGGACGGCGACGCGGACCAGGTTCACCTCGGGCTGCTGCGCGGTGAGCTGCACGCCCGCCGTCTGGGTGTGGAAGCGCAGCATCAGCGACTTGGGGTTCTTGGCGCCGAACTCCTCCTTCATCACCCGGGCCCAGATCCGGCGGGCCGCGCGGAACTTGGCGACCTCCTCCAGGATCGTGGTGCGGGCGACGAAGAAGAACGACAGCCGGGGCGCGAAGTCGTCGACGTCCATGCCGGCCGCGACGGCCGTACGGACGTACTCGATGCCGTCGGCGAGGGTGAAGGCGATCTCCTGCGCGGGCGAGGCGCCGGCCTCCGCCATGTGGTAGCCGGAGATCGAGATGGTGTTCCACTTCGGGATCTCGGCCCTGCAGTACTTGAAGATGTCGGCGATCAGCCGCAGCGACGGCTTGGGCGGGAAGATGTACGTCCCGCGCGCGATGTACTCCTTCAGCACGTCGTTCTGGATCGTGCCGGTCAGCCTGTCCGCCGGAACGCCCTGTTCCTCGGCCACCAGTTGGTACAGCAGGAGCAGCAGTGCGGCGGGGGCGTTGATCGTCATGGACGTGGACACCTTGTCCAGCGGGATCCCGCCGAACAGCACCCGCATGTCGTCGATCGAGTCGATGGCCACGCCGACCTTGCCGACCTCGCCGTGCGCGATCGGGGCGTCGGAGTCGTGGCCCATCTGGGTCGGCAGGTCGAAGGCGACCGACAGGCCCATGGTGCCGTTGGCGATGAGCTGCTTGTAGCGCGCGTTGGACTCGGTCGCCGTGCCGAAGCCGGCGTACTGGCGCATGGTCCACGGCCGGCCGGTGTACATCGTCGGGTACACGCCGCGGGTGAACGGGTACGCGCCCGGTTCGCCCAGCTTCTCGGCCGGGTCCCAGCCCTCCAGGGCGTCCGGCCCGTAGACCGGCTCGATGGGCAGCCCGGACTCCGACTCCCGCGCCATGGTGTGCGCCTCCACGTTCTCAGGTATCCGTCGGTTACCCGTCGGTACGGCCGACTCCCGCCACGGACTGTAGCGGTGACCGTGCGCCGGGTGGAGTGCCCCGCGCTGGGAGCTTGCTCACAGACCGGTTCCCGCTCCTGTTGTCCCACCTCGCCCCGTGGTTCGCCACCGCTCGGCGATGGGGAGACATCCCGGTGTACGACCGGAACCACGAACGGTGGCGGCGACGCGGCGCCGACGAGACGGCGGGGGCGGTATGCGTACCAGGGGAACGCGGGGGGTGGGCGCGGCCGTGGCCGCGCTCCTGCTGTTGACGGCGATGTGCGGCTGCCGGGTGCAGGAGGCCGGAGCGGGTGCGGGCGGGGCGCCGGGCGCGGGTACGGACGGGCGGCACCGCTCGCCGGCCGGCACCCAGGTCCCGTCCTCCCGGTCGCCCGGCGGCCGCTCCCCCGCCGACGGCCGGCCGGGCACGGCCCCCGGCCCGGCCCGGGGGCGGACCGCCGCGCCCGCGCGCGTCCTGTGGTCCCGCGGCGACACCGGGCGTGACGTCCGCGAGCTCCAGGCCCGGCTGCGGCAGATCGCCTGGCTGTCCGGGGCCCCGACCGGGACGTACGGCGAGCTGACGGAGCGTGCCGTCCGGGGTTTCCAGGCCAGGCGCGGCCTGCCGGCGACGGGCCGGACGGACACCGTCACCTGGCAGCGGCTGCTGGGCATGACGCACGAACCGGGCACGTGGGAGCTGTACCCGATGGGCGGTCAGCCGGCCGGCGCCCCGGACGCGCGCTGTCTGACGGGACGGGTGCTGTGCATCGACAAGACGACCCGGACGCTGCGCTGGATGATCGGCGGGCGGACCATCTCGACGATGGCGGTGCGGTTCGGCACGCAGTACACACCGACGCGGGAGGGTGTGTTCCACATCTACTGGAAGTCGCGCCACCATGTGTCGACGCTCTACCACTCCCCGATGCCGTACGCGATGTTCTTCAGCGGCGGCCAGGCCGTGCACTACTCGTCCGACTTCGCGGCCCGCGGCTACGCCGGCGGCTCGCACGGCTGCGTCAACGTACGGGACGAGAGCGCCATCGCGCAGGTGTTCGCGCAGGTGCGGACGGGCGACAAGGTCGTCGTGCACTGGTGACGCCGTCGGCGGGCGGATTCGGGGCGCGGGCGGGACCGGGGGAACGTGTCCCGCCCGCGCCGGATGCACGAGCCGTAGGTACGGGGGGAACCCCGGCTCTGTGCGACAGCCGATGACCAGTCGGCTCACTCATTACTGCGCCCCGGTCTGCGAAAACGTCACACCTCGCGCCGAGAATTTTTCTACCAGTGGCAAAACCGCAGGTCAGCGGCGTTTTGGGCGGGTGAGTCCGACACGCCGGGGCGGATCACGGCGGGCCGGCCGCGGGACTCGCGGCCACCGCGGGGCCGGGGTCGGACGTGGGGTCCGCGACCGGCGCCGGGGGTGTGGCAACCCGCTTCAGTACGAGCGGACCGAGGGGCGGGGGTACGACGACGTTCACACTGGAGCGGCCGCCGCCCGGGTGACCGCCCTCGTCGTCACCGCCCTGCCCGGCGTTGCCGTCGCCGTCACCGCCGTGGCCGTTTCCCTGCCCGTTCTGGCCGCCCTGGCCGCCGCCCTCCTCCGCACCCGGGCCCTGGCCGCCGCGCCCGGACCCACGGCCCTCGATCGCCTTGAGGATGCCGTCGCAGTACGCCCACACGCGCGCGGGACCGCCGGCCGCGCCCTCCAGCGCACGCTTGCTCACTGTGTCCAGGTCCTTGCCGGCGCGCAGGTCGCGGCAGGCGGCGGTCGGCCTGCCCCAGCGACCGGCGGAGCCGTCGCCCGGCGCGTCCTCGGGCCCGGGGGTGGCGTCGCCGCCGCCCCGGGCGTCGTCGCCGCGGGCGGTGTCGCGGGCAGCGCCGCCGGACGAGGCCGCCGGCGCGCCGCCGGGTGTCCGCGCGCTCTGCTCGCCGCCGGGGGTGCCCGCCGACGAGTGCGTGAGGGACGGGCCGACCGGAGTGGCCCGGTCCGGGACGGACGCGGCGGGTTCGGGGTCGTCTCCGCCGAACGGCGCCGGCAGCACCCCGGTGGTGGCCGCCGCGGCGACCCCGCCCACCGCGCCGGCGGCCAGCGCGGCGGAGAGCACTAGGCGCACGGGACGGCCCCAGCCCGGACGCGAGCGCCCGGCGCCACCGTGCGGCACGCGCGCCCGCCCGCCCGGACGCGGGCGCGTCCCGATGCGGACGGCTCCGTCGTCGGCCGGACCGTCGGCGGCGCGCGGACCGGCGGCCGCGGCCGGTACGTCGGCCCGCTCAGCCCGCGCCTTGCGGAAGGCGGCGAGCGCGGCGGCCTCACCGGCAAGTTCGTCCTGGGGGTCGGCGGCCCGGGAGGAACGGGCGTCGTGTTCGGCGGACAGCGCGTTCAGTGCCTGGGCGAGCCGCTCGGCCCGGTCCCGGACGGCCGCGTCGACGTTGTCCAGTGGCTCACCGCGCAGCAGTCGCTCCGTCGTCTCGCGGTCCAGCCATCGGTGCTGCTCGTCGGCCATCACATGTCCCTCTGCGTCCGTGCGCGCATATGCGTCACACCGGCGGACGTCACCGGGCGGCCCCGCGGTTGCCTCGGGGGCGGCAGCGCGCCGAGCGCGCCGGCGGATTCCGGATCGTCACCCAGCAGTTCCGCGAGCCGTTTCAGGCCCCGGTGCGCCGCGGTGCGCACGGCGCCCGGCCGCTTGCCCAGGGTCTTTGCCGCGGTCTTGGCGTCCAGGCCCACGACCACCCGCAACACCACGGCTTCGGCCTGGTCCTGGGGCAGCTGGGCGATGAGCGAGAGGGCGCGGCCGGTGGCGAGGGACTCGATGGCCTCGCCAGCGGTGTCGGACTCGGCGGCCTTGCCGCTGAGTTCCGTTTCGTCACCGCCGATCGCGGGGCGGCGGCCGCGCATACGTATGTGGTCCAGGGCCCGGTTGCGGGCTATCCGGGCGGCCCAGCCGCGGAACCGGTCGGCGTCTCCGCCGAAGCGCCGCAGGTCGCGGGCGATCTGCAGCCATGTCTCGGACGCGACGTCCTCGGCGTCCGGGTCGCCCACCAGTGTGCGTATGTATCCGAGCAGTCGCGGGTGCACGGCGCGGTACACAGTCCGGAACGCGGTCTCGTCCCCGTCCTGTGCCGCAAGCACCGCGGCGGTCAGCTCCGCGTCGTCCCCCAGCACCCGTGGTTCCTCAGTAGATCGAGCAGCATCGTCACGGCACCGCGGCCGACGATGTGTGCGGTGATCATGCATCTTTCCGCGCCCGGCGCGAAAGGCACGTTACGGCCTGAAACCGTCTCTCGTCCATGACCGTACAACGTGCAACTAACTAATTCCGGGGTGAGGTGTGACGGAAAACGCACCCCCGGCGCTGTAGGAAGTACGGGCCGCCGCGCGGCCCGTGCCGCGCGACGGCCGGGGCCTCTCCTGTGGGGGGTGGCGGCCCCGGCCGTTGCCTCGGCGGCCAACTCCCCGCGGGCTAACGGACCTTGCTCGCACCCTTGCCGGACCGCGCGGCCGCGTGACCGGCCCCGGCCGGCTTCGACCCGGCCTTCGCGTTCCCCTTCCCGGGCTTCGCGTTCCGTTTCTCGCTCTTCGCCGCGGCCTTCGTGCTCTTCTTCCCGGCCTTCTCGTTCTGCCTCGCGGCCTTCGCCGCGGCCTTCGCGTTCTTCTTCCCGGCCTTGGCCGCGGCCTTCGCCGCCTTGTCCGAAGCCCTCTTCCGGGCCTTCTCGGCCTTCTCGGCCTTCTCCCGGTCCCCGTCCGTCCCCCGGCCGGTCACGGCGTGACCGGCCGGGGACGTGGCGGTGGTCCGGCCGGCGGCCGCGCGCGGGTTCCAGACGGAGCCGCCGCCCGGGCCCGTCCGCTCCGGCGCGCTCGAACCCGTCCGCTCCGGCGCGCTCGGTGCGACGGGGCGGTGGGCGGGACCCACCGAACCGGCCCCCGCGACCGCGACTCCGCTCAGGGTGAGGCCGGCCAGCAGCAGCCCGGCCGTGGTCCGCACCGAGCGGCCCGCGCGCCGCCGCCTTCCGGGCCGCCAGTCGTCACGGCGACGGTTCCCGGTCCGCCGCGCCTCCCCCCGCCGTACGGCGCGGAAGGCGGCCACGGCCCGCCCCTCGGCCTCGGGATCGTCGGCCCCGGAGCGCAGGGCGGCGGCGAGCAGTACCTCCAGCCCGGCTTCGCGCGCCGGCCGGTGGTCGTGGGCGCCGCCGGCTCCCCGCTGTCCAGACATGTCCGTCCCGTCCCTGTCCGCGGCTGCGCGCCGCCGCCCGTCACGTCGAATCCCCCAGCGTCCGAGGGCCCTCATCCGTCACACCCTCGGCGGCGAGCTGCCGGGCCAGCCGCTTCAGCCCCCGATGGGCGGCGGTGCGGACGGCGCCCGGGCGCTTGCCGAGGACCCGGGCGGCGGCGGGCCCGTCGAGACCGACGACGACCCGCAGCAGCACGGCCTCGGCCTGGTCGTGCGGCAGCCGGCGGACGAGCGCGAGGGCGCGCTCGGTGGTGATGGCCTCCAGCGCCTGGTCGTGGGTGCTGTGCGGGCCGGGAAGCTCCAGCACGTCCTGTTCGAGGACGGTCCCCCTGGGCCGTACCCGCTGCCGGCGCAGATGGTCCAGCGCCCGGTGCCGGGCGATGGTCGCCGTCCAGCCGCGGAAGCCCGCCCCGTCGCCCCGGAAGCGTCCGAGGTCGCGGGCTATCTCCAGCCAGGCGTCGGAGGCCACGTCCTCGGCGTCCTCGCCGACCAGACCGCGCAGATAGCCGAGGAGTCCGGGCTGCACGAGCCGGTAGGCCACCGCGAAGGCGTTGTCGTCGCCCTCCTGGGCCCGCGCGACGGCCGCGCCGAGCTCCCCGTCGTGCGCCTGTGCGCGGCGGGTTTCCCCTCCCTGGCCCAAGTACCGTCCTCGTCCGTAGCGGGTACCGGGCGTGCGCGCCGCCGGGTGGCCGGCCGTGCCCATGCCCTCACGCTCATCAGCGTCGGCGGCGACCGAAGTGTCACAGCCCGTCAGGTCCTGGCCGACGGCCGGCCGCCGGACCGCCCCGGACCCGGACGGCGAGGGACCCGGGCCGGTGGGGACCCGGCCCACGGCCCGCACCGCTCAGTGCCGGAACCCGCCCAGGGCGTCCCGGCACAGCAGTCGCAGGGATCCGTGGCCGCCGAAGCAGCGCCGGGCCTCGTCGATGGGGTCCCACAGCCGTCCGTCGACGGTGCGCACCCAGTGCTCGCCGCCGGTCGCCCACCACTCCGCGCCGCCCTCCCGGACGATCACCTCGCCGGCGTACGCGCCGAAGCCGCGCAGCACACCGCGCACGGCGGCGTACGGCGTGCCCTCGCGGTGTATCTCCTCGATCACCCGGTCCACCCGCCACAGGCTCCGCGCCGAGTAGTCCAGGCGCAGCCGGGCGCCCTCGCGCATCGCCGCCACGGTGTCCGCCGCCCATCGCACCGGCCGGCCGGCGGCGTGCGGCCTGGTCTGCTGCTGAGTCGTCACTTGCTGCCCTGTCACATAGGAGAGAGCGAGGCGGACGCGTGTTCCGTCACCCGGTTCCGGACGGTTCCCGCAACCGGCGCAGGACCCCCGCACCTCGGCCGCAGGACACCCACAGGATCCCCGCGGCGCGCGGACCCCCGGCCGTCACACCCGTCCGCGGGCCCGGCGCGAGACCACCGCCCGCGGCGCCCTGCGCCCCGCCCCGGCCCGGTCGCGGGACCGGAACAGGACACGAGCCCGGAACAGGCCGCGGCCCCGGAACGGGCGCGGACGGTCAGCCCAGCCGGCCCGCCAGGGTCTTGAAGTCCGCCCAGGACAGTGCCGGCTTCCCGGGGTCCCACAGCTTCTGGACCGTGGCCCTCAGCGGCATGCGGATGCCGGCGGCCACCTGGTCCTGGGTCTGGGAGTTCGCCAGGTCGCACCAGACGGCGAAGGTGCCGCCCAGTATCTGCGCGTCGTACCGGGCGGGGACGGCCTCGGTGCCGCGCAGCACCCGTGGGGTCCACTGCTCGTAGATCCGCTGTCCGGTCGGGTAGACGAAGGTCTGCGGCTGGCCGAGGACGTAGTAGAGGAACTCGTCGTTGTAGTTGATCACCTTGCGGCCGGCGCTCAGGTAGACGTCCGGCAGGCGGGCGCCGAACTCCTTGCCGGTCCAGTAGGCGACCTCGATGTCCTCGGCGGGCCGGACGGAGGTGTCCCGGTAGAAGCCGTCGTTCCAGGCGCGCGGGGCACGGTCGTGCTCGCGGACGGTGGCGGCGCGGTCGTTCAGCCAGCCGGTGGTGAGGTCGGCGACGGTGCCGCCGGAGCCGTAGGCCTTCCGGGCGGCGGCGGCGAGCTGCGGGTAGGAGGTCTCCGGGCTGCGGACGGTCAGCGCCTGGTACTCGTCGCCGCCGAGGTGCCAGTAGCCGCCGGGGAAGACGCCCGCGAACTCGTCGAGGAGGTCGTCGACGATCTCGGCCGACCGGGGCTCGGAGATGTCGATCGCGCCCCTGGTCGCGACGGACTGCGCGTTGCGCAGCTGGAGATCGGGGTGCGCGGCGATCACCGCGCCCAGGTGCCCCGGGGAGTCGATCTCCGGCACGACGGTGATGTGCCGGCCGGCGGCGAGGTCCACTATCCGCTTGACCTCAGCCTTGCCGAGGTGGTCCGGGGAGACGATCTCGGGGTGCGAGTCGGACTGTATGCGGAAGGCCTGGTCGTCGGAGAAGTGCAGGCCCAGCTCGTTGTACTTCAGGTCGCCGAGCTCGCGTATGCGGTCCTCTATCCAGCCGGCCGTGAACGGCTTGCGCGCGATGTCCAGCATGAAGCCGCGGCGCGGTTTGGCCGGCTCGTCGTCCACGACGCCCTCCGGTGCGGCGCCGCCGCCCCGGACCTCCTGCTTCAGGGTGCGGGTGCCGTAGAAGACGCCCGCGTCCGTCGGCCCGCTGATGGTGACTCCGCCGTCGCGCACGGTCATGGTGTACGACTCGGGGTTCTCGCGCCGGCCGCCGCCCAGGGCCAGGCGTACGTCCCCGGCGCGGGTGTCCTTCGCCTGGCCCGCGTACGTCAGGCCGAGCTCCTGCGCCGTCAGCCGCCCCTCGTCGGCCAGGGAGGCGTCGCTCACCACGACCCGCTCCCCGCGGGCCGGCCGCCAGCCGGGGCCGCGCGCCGCGGTGTGGGAGCGCACGGCGGGGATGGTGCGCGGCGCCTGCGACATCGGGTAGCTGCGCGTGGGACCGGGGCTCGTGGGGGGCGGGACCTCGGGCCTGCCGTGCGCCGATCCCGCCGGTGACCCGTCGCCGCCGGACGCCCAGACGCCGAGGCCGACGCCGAGCCCGACCACGGCGAACGCCCCGCCGACCAGTGCGCGCCTGTGCCGCGGCTTCAGCGCCCTGGCCCGGCGCCGTCTGTGCTGACTCACCCGGCCAACGTAAGGCCTGCGCACGACAAAGGCGTCCACCGGCCGTTCTCAAACTCGGCCGACCGGGTGAAATTCAGGCACACGACGGACACGTCATCACCACTGCCGCTAACGTGATGGCGCATCTCTCACACCATCCCCTGCCGACACACACGGGACGCCCACGCCGGGCGCCACCGCATCCCACGCCGAGGACCCACGCTGCCCGCGCAGACCCTGGAGCACTTCAACACCGCCGCGCCCGACGCGGCCCGTCTCACCCTCCTCACCTGCCTGCACAGCCCACGCTGGGCCCACCGCCTCACCGCCCACCGCCCCTATCCGAACCTGCCCGCCCTGCTGGCGGCGGCGGACGAGGCGACGTACGACCTGGAGCCGGGGGACCTCGCGGCGGCCCTGGCGGCGGAGCCGCTGCCGGCACTGCCCGAGGGGACGTACGCGGCCGCCTCCATGGCGCTGACCGCGGCTTCCGCGGCCTACGCGGCCAAATTCGGACACACGTTCGTCATCTGCCTGGAGGGAGCCGCTCCGGACGAGATCCTGGACCGGGTGCTGGCGGCGATCCGGTCACGATTGACGAACGATCCGGAGGACGAACGCGTCGTCGCGCGCGAGGAGCTGCGGTGCCTGGCGGGAGCACGGCTGAGGAGGCTGGTCAGGGGCCGCGGGGCAGCCCTCACCAGCGGCTCCGCCACCCCGCTCGACCAGCGGGGACGCGCTCGTGCCCGGCAGCCGGCCGGGCCCGTCGGCGCCGCGACGGGCACTGGTTGGGCGCCCGCCCCGCGCTAACCCGTCCGTGCACCTTTGAGTGCCAGTTTGATCACACGGGTGGGCCCCCTGTAAGCACCGCGGCGGCACATCGCTACGATGCTGGGGGCCGGTGGACCGTACCCGGCCGGGCCCGACCGACAGTGAAGCCGGCGCGGCCCTAGTCCCCGCTCCCGGAGGGTTCTTCCGTGCCGGCTGGAACGCTGTACCGCGGCCGGGAAGGAATGTGGTCCTGGGTGGCTCACCGAGTCACCGGCGTCCTCATCTTCTTCTTCCTGTTCGTTCACGTGCTGGACACCGCACTCGTCCGCGTGTCTCCCGAGGCCTACGACAAGGTCGTGGCCACGTACAAGACCCCGATCGTCGCGTGCCTGGAGTACGGCCTCGTCGCCGCCATCCTCTTCCACGCGCTCAACGGCCTTCGTGTGATCGCCGTCGACTTCTGGGCCAAGGGCGCCCGCTACCAGCGGCAGATGCTCTGGACCGTCGTCGGTCTCTGGGTCGTGCTCATGCTCGGGGCGATCTACCCCGTCCTCGGCCACGCCGCTCGAGTCGTCTTCGGGAGCTGACGCGCATGTCCACCACTGAAACCCCCGCTTCCGGCATCGGTCCGGTCGAGGGCGCCTCCGTCTACAACGTGGACAACCCGGCGCCGTTCATCGAGGCCCCCCGCAAGCGCACCAAGAAGACCCCCCGGTCGACCCGCGGCAACTTCGAGATGTACGGCTGGCTGTTCATGCGGCTGTCCGGCGTCGTCCTGGTCGTCCTGGTCATCGGGCACCTGCTGATCCAGCTCGTCCTGGACGGCGGCGTCTCCAAGGTCGGCTTCGCCTTCGTCGCCGGCCGCTGGGCCTCCCCCTGGTGGCAGGTCTGGGACCTCCTGATGCTGTGGCTGGCCATGCTGCACGGCTGCAACGGCCTGCGCACGGTCATCAACGACTACGCGGAGCGCGCCAACACCAGGCTTTGGCTGAAGGCGCTGCTCTACACCGCGACGGTGTGGACCATCCTGCTGGGCACGCTGGTGATCTTCACCTTCGACCCGAACATCCGATAGGCACGGGGCTGAGGTAATCCACTCATGAAGATCCACAAGTACGACACCGTCATCGTCGGCGCCGGCGGCGCCGGTATGCGCGCCGCCATCGAGTCGACGAAGCGCAGCCGCACCGCCGTGCTGACCAAGCTCTACCCCACCCGCTCCCACACGGGCGCCGCGCAGGGCGGCATGGCCGCCGCGCTGGCCAACGTGGAGGAGGACAACTGGGAGTGGCACACCTTCGACACGGTCAAGGGCGGTGACTACCTGGTCGACCAGGACGCCGCCGAGATCCTGGCGAAGGAGGCCATCGACTCCGTCCTCGACCTGGAGAAGATGGGCCTGCCGTTCAACCGCACGCCCAACGGGACGATCGACCAGCGCCGTTTCGGCGGTCACTCCCGCAACCACGGCGAGGCCCCGGTCCGCCGGTCCTGCTACGCGGCCGACCGCACCGGCCACATGATCCTCCAGACGCTGTACCAGAACTGCGTCAAGGAGGGCGTGGAGTTCTTCAACGAGTTCTACGTCCTGGACCAGCTCATCACCGAGGTCGACGGCGTCAAGAAGTCCGCCGGCGTCGTGGCGTACGAGCTGGCGACCGGCGAGATCCACGTCTTCCAGGCGAAGTCCGTGATCTACGCCTCCGGCGGCTGCGGCAAGTTCTTCAAGGTGACGTCGAACGCGCACACCCTGACCGGTGACGGCCAGGCCGCCGTGTACCGGCGCGGGCTGCCGCTGGAGGACATGGAGTTCTTCCAGTTCCACCCGACCGGCATCTGGCGCATGGGCATCCTGCTCACCGAGGGCGCCCGCGGTGAGGGCGGCATCCTGCGCAACAAGGACGGCGAGCGCTTCATGGAGAAGTACGCTCCCGTCATGAAGGACCTGGCGTCGCGCGACGTCGTGTCCCGCTCCATCTACACGGAGATCCGCGAGGGCCGCGGCTGCGGTCCCGAGGGCGACCACGTGTACCTCGACCTGACGCACCTGCCGCCGGAGCAGCTGGACGCCAAGCTGCCGGACATCACCGAGTTCGCGCGGACCTACCTGGGCATCGAGCCGTACACCGACCCGATCCCGATCCAGCCGACCGCGCACTACGCGATGGGCGGCATCCCGACCAACGTCGAGGGCGAGGTCCTGGCGGACAACACCACCGTCGTCCCGGGCCTGTACGCGGCCGGCGAGGTCGCCTGCGTGTCCGTGCACGGCGCCAACCGCCTGGGCACCAACTCCCTGCTCGACATCAACGTCTTCGGCCGCCGGGCCGGCATCGCCGCCGCCGAGTACGCGCAGAAGGCGGACTTCGTCGAGCTGCCGGAGGACCCGGAGAAGCTCGTCGTCGAGCAGATCGAGCAGCTGCGCTCCTCCACGGGCAACGAGCGCGTGGCGACCCTGCGCCGCGAGCTGCAGGAGGCCATGGACGCCAACGTCATGGTGTTCCGCACCGAGCAGACGATCAAGACGGCGGTCGAGAAGATCGCCGAGCTGCGCGCGCGCTACAAGAACGTGGCGATCCAGGACAAGGGCAAGCGGTTCAACACCGACCTCCTGGAGGCCATCGAGCTGGGCAACCTCCTGGACCTGGCCGAGGTCATGGCGGTCTCCGCCCTGGCCCGCAAGGAGTCCCGCGGCGGTCACTACCGCGAGGACTACCCGAACCGCGACGACGTCAACTTCATGCGCCACACCATGGCGTACCGCGAGGTCGGCGCCGACGGGTCCGAATCCATCCGTCTCGACTACAAGCCGGTCGTCCAGACCCGCTACCAGCCGATGGAGCGTAAGTACTGATGGCAACCCCTGTTCTGGACAAGGCGGACGCGGCCGGGCAGCCCGAGCCGGGATTCGCCGACTCCCCCTACATCACCGTCACCTTCCGGGTCCGCCGGTTCAACCCGGAGGTCTCGGCGGAGGCGACCTGGGAAGACTTCCAGCTGGAGATCGACCCCAAGGAGCGCGTCCTCGACGGTCTGCACAAGATCAAGTGGGACCTGGACGGCACGCTCACGTTCCGCCGCTCCTGCGCGCACGGCATCTGCGGCTCGGACGCCATGCGGATCAACGGCAAGAACCGGCTGGCCTGCAAGACGCTGATCAAGGACATCAACCCCGAGAAGCCGATCACGGTCGAGCCCATCAAGGGCCTGACGGTCCTCAAGGACCTGGTCGTCGACATGGAGCCGTTCTTCCAGGCGTACCGGGACGTGATGCCCTTCCTGATCACCAAGGACACCAACGAGCCGACGCGTGAGCGTCTGCAGTCGGCGGAGGACCGCGCGCGGTTCGACGACACCACGAAGTGCATCCTGTGCGCGGCCTGCACCTCGTCCTGCCCGGTGTTCTGGAACGACGGCCAGTACTTCGGCCCGGCGGCCATCGTCAACGCCCACCGCTTCATCTTCGACAGCCGTGACGAGGCGGGTGAGCAGCGCCTGGAGATCCTGAACGACAAGGACGGCGTCTGGCGCTGCCGCACCACCTTCAACTGCACCGACGCCTGCCCGCGCGGCATCGAGGTGACGAAGGCGATCGCGGAGGTCAAGCGGGCGCTGATCACGCGCCGCTTCTGAGTCCGCCTCGCCTCAGGCACGTGCCGAGGGCCCCGCTCCCCTAGGAGCGGGGCCCTCGGCGTTCCGCGCGCGGAGTCCACGGGCTCGGTGGCGTTCCCCTCCCGTGGCCCACGCATCCGGCGGCGTTCCGCGCGCGGGCTCACGGTCCCTGGGCCGGACGGGTGAGCCGGGGGCCGGTCCCCCGGGGTGTGCGCCGGGACGCGGGCCGGGGCCGTACCTAATCTGATCGCATGTCAGATGACGAGTCGTACGAGCTGCTCGGGTTCGACAGCGTGCTGCTGCCCGTCGGGGACCTCGGCGAGGCCGTCGGGTTCTACGAGCGGGCCGGGTTCGCGGTGGCGTTCCGGATGGACGAGGCCGGGATCGCGTTGCTGAAGGTGGGCGGCGAGACACCGGGCATCCTGCTGCGGCAGGAGGAGGCGCTCGGGCACCGGACCCCGCCGTGGCCCTCGCCGCGCCTCTGGCTGGAGGTCCCGGACGCGCGGGCGGCCGCGCGGGAGCTGACGGAGGCCGGGATCGCACTGCTGGACGAACCGTCGGCCGTGGCGACCGGCTGGCTGGTCGAGATCAACGACCCGTGGGGGAACGTCCTCGGCTTCACGGACTACACCAAGCGCCCGGAGCTGGGCCGCAGGCTCTGAGGCCCCGCCGCCCGGGCCCGGCCACCGCCCGCCGGGAGCCCGCCGGGCCACTGGCTAGGCTCTCCCCGTGCCCGAGAAGAACAGCAGCAAGTCCGAGCAGACCCGCGCCCTGATCCTGGAGACCGCGATGCGGCTGTTCCAGGAGCACGGCTACGACAAGACGACCATGCGGGCCATCGCCAAGGAGGCCGGGGTCTCCGTGGGCAACGCGTACTACTACTTCGAGGGCAAGGAACACCTGATCCAGGGCTTCTACGACCGGATCGCCGCCGAGCACCAGGAGGCGGTCCGGGAGGTCCTGGCACGGGAGACCGACCTGGAGGCGCGGCTCGCCGGCGTGCTGAAGCGGTGGCTGGACATCGCCACGCCGTACCACGAGTTCGCGGTGCAGTTCTTCAAGAACGCCGCCGACCCCGACAGCCCGCTCAGTCCCTTCTCCCCCGAGTCCGAGCACGCGCGCGTGGAGGCGATCAGCGTCCACAAGGAGGTGCTGCGCGGGGCGCGGACCAAGGTGCCGGCGGAACTGCGCGAGGTGCTGCCCGAGCTGATGTGGCTCGCCCAGATGGGTCTGGTCCTGTACTGGGTGTTCGACCGTACCGAGGGCCGGGAGCGGAGCTACCGGCTGGCCGAGCGGGGGGCGCGGCTCACCGCTCGGGGCGTCTCGCTGGCCCGCTTCCGGGTGCTGCGCCCGCTGGTGCTGGAGGTCCACGAGCTGTTCACGGACTTCCTGCCGGGGATGACGAGGGCGCTGCCGGACCCGGCGGTCAAGGGGCGGAAGAGCTGATGATCACTTTCGGGTGACGCGTGCGAAGGGGGCGTCCCGGAGCCGGGCTGCCTACGATGATGTTCTCGACACCAGCCCCTAGGAGGCACGCGATGTCCGCCGCAGGCGTCGAGCAGCCCTTCGACGACGGCCGGCCGTTCCCCCTCACGGCCATCGCCGACGAGATCATGGAGCGCCATCCGGGCTACCGGGTCGAGATCATCGGTGGTCACCTGCTCGTGACCCCATCCCCGGATGCCCCTCACGCCCGAGCTCTGACCAAGCTCATGCGCCCCTTCATCGCCGCGGGGCTCGACGACGGTGACTCCGAAGTCCTCCAGAACATCGGACTCCGGCTGCCCACCGGCGCCGAGGACTACGCCGTCCCCGACCTCGCGGTGGTGGACGCCGACATCGACGACCACTACATCGAGAACATCGCCTACGACCCGGTCTGCTTCCGTCTCGTCCTGGAGGTCACCTCCAAGAACCGGAAGAACGACCTGAAGACCAAGGCCGCCGCCTACGCCGAGGCCAAGGTGCCGCTCTGTGTCGTCGTCGACCGCGAGCACCAGCGTCTGCACGTGCTGGCGGAACCGTCCGGGGACGCCTACGAGTACCACCGCCCGTACGCCCCCGGCGAACTCGTCACCCTCCCCGACTCCCTCGGCGCCTAGGTCACCCTCGACGTCGCGGAGATCCTCGAGGCCGGGCGGCGCAGGACCGGCTGACCTCGCTCCGGGTCAGATCCGGTTGAGCCTCCACAGCCGGAACACGCCCGTGCCGTCCGACAGGTACTGGCCGCCGCCGACGTCCTCCGTCGTCACGACGTACTCCTTCTGCTGCCACAGCGGGATCAGCGGCACGTCCGCCGCCACGTCCGCCTGGAGGGTGCGGAAGTCCGTGGCCGCCCGGCTGCGGTCGGCGTACCGCTGGCTGTCGGTGATGAGCCGGTCGACGGCCTTGTTGGCGTAGCCGGTGTTCATGGTGCTGCCGGTGCCGACGAGCGGGCCGCCGAAGGTGTCCGGGTCGGGATAGTCGGCGACCCAGCCGACCGCGTACGCGTCGAGCCTGCCGCCCGCCCAGCGCTTCTGGAAGTCGGTCCACTCGTATCCCTTGACGTCGACCTTGAACAGGCCGCTCGCCTCGAGCTGGCGCTTGATCTCCGTGGCCTCCTCGGCGCCCGCGCCGCGCCCGATGCCGTAGCCGTAGGTGAACCGCACCGGGATCGGGACACCGGCCTCGGTCAGCAGTTCCCTGGCCTTCTGGGCGCTCTGCGTCGGATAGGCGTCGAAGAACGCCGTCGTGTGGCCGGTGAGGCCGGCCGGGATCAGGGAGTACAGCGGGTCGACGGTCCCGTCGTACACGTCGCCGGCCAGCTGCTCGCGATTGATCAGCCAGGCGATGGCGCGGCGGACGCGGGTGTCGTGCAGCGGCGAGGACGCACGCGTGTTGAGGTAGAGATTGCGGGTCTCGGAGCTCTCGGACTCCGACACCCGCTGGTCAGGGTCGCTCGGGTTGAGCCCGGCCAGCACCTTCGGCGTCAGGGTGCGGGTGGCGACCTCGACCTTCTTCTCCCGCCACGCCTTGTCGAGGGCGCTGCCGTCGGCGTAGTAGCGCAGTTCGACCGGCTTGCCGGCGCCGCCGACGGCGCCCCGGTAGGAACCGTTGGGCTCCAGCTCGGCGCTCTCGCCCTTCGTGTACCCGGCCAGGCGGTACGGGCCGGTGCCGTCGGCCTGGCCGCCGGTGCGCAGCGCGCCCTTCGGATAGCGGGTGCGGTCGACGATCGAACCGGCTCCGGTGGCGACCTTGAACGGGAAGGTGGCGTCCGGCGTGGACAGGTGGAACGTCACGGTCATACCGCTCGCGTCCACCGAGCCGAGGGTGGCGAACAGGGCGGCCGGCCCGACGTCGGAGTGGATCTTCTTGACCCGGTCGAAGGAGTACTTCACGTCCTCGGCGGTCATCGTGTGGCCGCTCGGGAACTTCAGCCCCTCGCGCAGCCGGCAGCGGTAGGCGCGCAGTCCGCCGTCCGTGAAGGCGCAGCTCTCGGCCGCTTCCGGCACGGGTGAGGTGCCGCCCGGCTCGAAGGTCAGCAGGGACTGGAAGACGTTGCTGTACAGGGCCCAGGAGCCGGCGTCGTAGGCGCCGGCCGGGTCGAGCGAGGTGACGGCGTCCGTGGTGCCGACCGTGATCGCCTTGTCCTTGCCGCCCTGGGACGGCAGGAGTCGCCAGCCGGCCACGCCCACGACCGCCACCACCAGCAGCGTCAGCAGAATCCGGATGCGGACCGATCGCATCGGTGATGCCCCTCCCAGGCCCGCCCTGGGCCGCCTTTCAGATGCCACACAGCTGAGTGGCGCGGCTACCTAACCACAGGTCTTTCATCTGACGGAAGAGGATTCCGGGGAGGATGAAAAGAAGTTATGAAGACGTGTTTTCACTTCGTTTCACAGAAACTTCTCAGCGAGTCATGAAATCCGGCACTTTAGGCTCTATGCCCGATTCACCGTCTGTGCGTGGCTGATCCGGGACGGGTCGGACGGCGTCGATACCGCGAGGGCGCGCGAACGGCCGCCACGCTCCCGCGCGCGCCGGCTGAGGTTCGGGCCCATCGCGCTGTCGCCCCGGCCGACGTCCGGCCGCGTCCACTCCCCCGGCCCGCACTCCGTCGGCGCCGACCGGACCACGGCCCGGCGTCCTGACGCGGGCGGGCCGGCGTTCCTTAGGGGTGCCGCCCGGTCCTGCCCGGCCGTCGGTCCCGGCCGTCGATCAGTGTTCGGTTTCCGGCCGTCGTGACCGGCTTCCGCCCGGTCCGCGGCCCGCGGACTATGACGTCCGGCGCAGTGCGCGCAGTCCGCGCAACCCGAGGGCCCCGATGACCGTCCCCAATACGAAGGAGACGACGGCCAGCGTCAGGTGCACCCAGAAGTACGCCGTCGGGTGCCCGTGGTCGAACGCGAGCCCGCTGCTGTCCTTGACGAGATTCTTGACGAAAGTGACCCAGATGATCCAGCTCCACACCCCGAAGGCGAGCAGGAACCAGGAGACCGGGCGGCTGAGCTTCATGCCTTCAGTATCGCTGCCGGACGTCCGGCGCCGGGTCCGGGGTGGGACCGGGGGCGCGGGCGGAGCCTCGACAGCCGCGGGAGGTACGTTTCCGACCGTGCCCGCACTCCAGAAGACCGTCAGCCGAACCCTGCTGGTCGCCTCCGCCGTCCTGGTCTCCATGTCACTGACCGCGCCCGCCGCACTGGCCGCCCCGACCCCGAAGACGAGCAGGTCGGCCGTCCCGCCGGCCAACATGTCCACCGTGGGCGGCGCCCGCCTCGGTCAGGCCGGCACCCAGGTGAACCTGGCCGCCGGCGTACCCGTGCTGCCCAAGGATCTCACCGCGCGCTCCTGGATCGTGGCCGACGCCGAGTCCGGGAAGGTGCTCGCCGCGCACAACGCGCACTGGCGGCTGCCCCCGGCCAGCACCCTGAAGATGCTGTTCGCCGACACCCTGCTGCCGAAGTTCCCGAAGACGCAGACGCACAAGGCCGTCGCGAGCGACCTGGCCGGCATGGGCGCCGGCTCCAGCCTGGTCGGCATAAAGGAGAACGAGACCTACTCGGTCCGCGACCTCTGGCTGGGGGTCTTCCTGCGCTCCGGCAACGACGCGGTGCACGTGCTGTCCGCGATGAACGGCGGCGTCCCGCAGACCGTCGAGGACATGAACGCGCACGCCCAGGACCTCCAGGCGCTCGACACCTACGTGGTCAGCCCGGACGGCTACGACGCGCCCCGCCAGGTCTCCTCGGCGTACGACCTCACCCTGTTCGCCCGTTCCGGGCTCCAGAAGAAGGACTTCCGGGAGTACTGCTCGACCGTGCGGGCCCAGTTCCCCGGCGAGACGAAGAAGGACAAGAAGGGGAAGACCACCCGTGGTTCCTTCGAGATCCAGAACACCGACCGGCTGCTCGCCGGCGACTACGACGTCTCCGTGTACCCGGGCATCGCGGGCGTGAAGAACGGCAACACCACCAACGCCGGCGCGACCTTCACCGGCGTCGCCGAACGCGGCGGCCGGGTGCTGCTCGTGACGGTGATGAACCCGGAGAAGAAGGATCACAACGAGGTCTACCGGGAGACCGCCCGGCTCTTCGACTGGGGCTTCAAGGCGGCCGGCAAGGTGCAGCCGGTGGGTGAACTGGCACGCCCGAGGAGCGCCCAGCCCGCGGACGGCGCCCAGGCGGACGCGAAGGCGCCCGCGGAGGGCGGAACGGGCGGCTCGTCGGCCAAGCCGGTGGCGAGCGCCTCCGTCGGCGGCGGCTCCCGCGGCATGGGGATCGCCCTGGGCGTCGCCGGCGGCGTGCTGGTGCTGCTCGCGGCCGGCGTCTTCCTGGTCAACCGCCGCTGGCCGCTGCCGGACCTGATGCGCCGCCGTTCCCGTCCCTGAGCGGTCCCGGGCCGCTCCGGCGGCCCGGCTCCACCCCGGCGTCCGCGCCGCCGCCGTCCGGGTCCCCGCCGCCGTCGCCCTCGCCGTCCAGAGCCGTCTTGCTGCCCGTCGCCGTCCACGCGGCGCAGTACAGCACCAGCTTGGAGGTGAAGTTGATCCACAGCAGCAGGGCGACGGGGACGCCGAAGGTGCCGTACATGCTCTTCGCCGCCACGCCCTGGATGTAGCCGCTGAGCAGGAGTTTCAGCAGCTCGAAACCGACCGCGCCGAGCAGCGCGGCGACCAGCAGTCGGCGGCGCGGCGGCTCGACGCCGGGCAGCAGGGTCAGGACGTACAGCAGCACCAGGAAATCGGCGAGCACGGCGACGAGGAAGGCGACGATCCTCAACACCGTGCTTCCCCAGCCGTGTTGGTCGAGACCGATCGCCGACGACAGCCGGCCCACGGCGGCCGAGGCGACCGTGGAGGCGGCGAAGGTGACGAGGACCGCACCGCCGAGGCCGACGAGGATGCCCGCGTCCTTCAACCTGCTCAGCAGCGGGTTCTCCGCCGGATCGGCCAACTCCCAGACCACGCGCAGGCAGTCGCGCGTCTGGCCCACCCAGTTGATGCCCGTCAGCAGCAGGGCGGCGCCGGCGATGACACTGACGGTGCCGGCGTTCTGCGCCAGGCCGTTGATGTCCAGTTGGCCGCCCAGCCCGGGGAACTGCTGGGCGATCTTGTCCTGGAGCGTGTGCTGCTGCCGGACGCTGAGCGTGGCGGCGCCGATCGCGGCGCCCACCGTCAGCAGCGGGAAGAGCGCGACGAAGCTGACGAACGTCATGGCGGCGGCCAGCCGCGTCCACTTCACCCGGTCCAGACGCTCGTACGACCGCCACGCGTGCGTGAGCATCAGCCGCGCCAGCCACGGGCCGACGACCGGGAGGTTCTTCAGCCAGTCCATGACCGGACCGTTCCCGTTCCGGGCGAAGCGTCACCACCGCGTTTCTGCGACATAGCGGCCATAACAGGACGATACAGTCGGCTGCCGTGAAGGATGCCTCCGGTCTCGCCCGTCTCCCCCAGTCCCTGCTCGTCCTCGGCGGCACGTCCGGGATCGCGCTGGCCACCGCGCGCCGGCTCGTCGCGCGCCGCACCCGCACGGTGTGGCTGGCCGGCCGGCCGTCGCCCGCGCTGGAGGAGGCCGCCGCGCGGCTGCGCGCCCTGGGCGCGGACGTGCGCACCGTCGCCTTCGACGCGCTCGACCCCGCCGCGCACGAGGAGGCGCTGGGCAAGGTCTTCGCCGAGGGCGTCATCGACATGGTGCTGCTGGCCTTCGGCATCCTCGGCGACCAGGCGTACGACGAGCGGGAGCCGCTCGACGCGGTACGGGTCGCGCAGACCAACTACACCGGGGCCGTCTCCGCGGGGCTGGTGACCGCGCGGATGCTGCAGAACCAGGGGCACGGCTCGCTGGTCGTGCTCTCCTCCGTCGCCGGCGAGCGGGCCCGCCGCACGGACTTCATCTACGGCTCCAGCAAGGCGGGCCTGGACACCTTCACCCAGGGCCTGGGCGACGCCCTGCACGGCACCGGCGTGCACGTCATGGCGGTGCGCCCGGGGTTCGTGCGGACCCCGGCGACGGCCGGCCGTGAGGCGCCCCCGCTGGCGAGCACCCCGGAGAAGGTGGCCACGGCCGTGGAGCTGGGGCTGCGACGGCGCTCGGAGACCGTGTGGGTGCCCGGTGTCCTCCGGCTCGTGGCGGCCGTGCTCCGGCACCTGCCGCGCGCGTTGTACCGGCGACTGCCGCTGTAGCCGGGCCTACCGCGTGGGAAGGGTGCCGCGGTCGACGGGGGCCGCCTGCGGGGGCACCACCCCACGGCCGCCGAAGGTGAACTCGCGAAGCTTGCGCCACACCCCGTCGGAACCCTGCCGGTGGAGCGCGAAGCCGGTGCAGAGCCACTCCGCCTCGTAGCCGGCGAGCTCCTCGAAGGCACGGTCCATCGCCGCGTCGTCGATGCCGTGCGCCACGGTGACATGCGGGTGGTAGGGGAACTGGAGTTCGCGCGCCAACGGCCCGGAGGGGGTCCGGACCCGCTGCTGCAACCGGGCGCACGCCTCGGCGCCCGCGACGACCCGGACGTACACCACCGGCGACAGCGGCCGGAAGGTGTCGGTGCCGGACAGCCGCATCGTGAAGGGGCGCCCGACCGCGGCCACCTCGGTCAGATGCGCCTCGACGGCCGGCAGCTCGGCGGCGTCGACCTCGGTCGGCGGCAGCAGCGTGACGTGCGTGGGGATACCGTGAGCCGCGGCGTCGCCGAAGCCCGCGCGGCGCTCCTGGAGCAGGCTGCCGTGCGGCTCCGGGACCGCGATCGACACACCGATCGTTACGGTCCCCACGTCGTCTCCTGTCGTCGTGCCGGTGATCTTCCGTCGTGCTCGGTCGTCCGCCGTCGTGCCGGTTCCCGCCCGTCCCGCGCCGGGACCCCGTGCCGGCCGCCCGCACCCGCGGGGTGCGGCTCGCGTCCCGTTCCCGGCCGTCCGTTCCGGTCGTCCCGGGTGTTCCGGTGTTTCCGGTCGCCGGGGTTCTTCCGGTCCGGTCGGTTCGTCCCGGCGGGTCCGCTTCGGCCGTCCGGCTTTCGACTGTACGGCCACGGCGGGGCTGTGGGCAGGCGCGGGCACAGTGATGTGCAGCGCTCTGCCCCGTCCTGCGTGCGAGCGGTGGTGCGCCTCAGTGCTTGGCGGGCAGGAAGCCGACCTTGTCGTACGTCTGGGCGAGGGTCTCGGCGGCGACCGTGCGCGCCTTCTCCGCGCCCTTGGCCAGGATCGAGTCCAGCGTCTCCGGGTCGTCCAGGTACTGCTGGGTCTGCTCCCGGAACGGCGTCACGAACTCGACCATGACCTCGGCGAGGTCCGTCTTGAGCGCACCGTAGCCCTTGCCGGCGTACTTCTCCTCCAGTTCGCCGATACCCGCACCGGTCAGCGTCGAGTAGATCGTGAGGAGGTTGCTGACGCCGGCCTTGGTCTCCGGGTCGTAGCGGACGACGGTGTCGGTGTCGGTGACCGCGCTCTTGACCTTCTTGGCGGTGACCTTCGGGTCGTCCAGCAGGTTGATGAGGCCCTTCGGCGTGGACGCCGACTTGCTCATCTTGGTCGTCGGCTCCTGGAGGTCGTAGATCTTCGCCGTCTCCTTGAGGATGTACGCCTTGGGGACGGTGAACGTCTCGCCGAAGCGGCCGTTGAAGCGCTCGGCGAGGTCACGGGTGAGCTCGATGTGCTGCCGCTGGTCCTCGCCGACCGGCACCTCGTGGGCCTGGTACAGCAGGATGTCGGCCACCTGGAGGACCGGGTAGGTGAACAGGCCCACGGAGGTGCGGTCGGCGCCCTGCTTGGCGGACTTGTCCTTGAACTGGGTCATCCGCCCCGCCTCGCCGAAGCCGGTGAGGCAGTTCATCACCCAGGCGAGCTGGGCGTGCTCGGAGACATGGCTCTGCACGAACAGCGTGCAGCGGTCCGGGTCGAGACCGGCGGCCAGCAGCTGGGCGGCTGCCACCCGGGTGTTGGCGCGCAGCTCGGCCGGGTCCTGCGTGACCGTGATCGCGTGCAGGTCGGCGAGCATGTAGAACGCGTCGTGGCTTTCCTGCAGAGCCACCCACTGCCGGACGGCGCCGAGGTAGTTGCCGAGGTGGAACGAGCCTGCGGTGGGCTGGATTCCGGAGAGCACGCGAGGTCGATCAGAGGCCATGCTCACCATTCTCTCATTGACCGCCGCCCCCAAGGGTGACGGGATTCATAGGGGTGCGAGGCGGGGTGCGGTGCGCGCGGAAAGCGATTCCCCACCCGGCGTGGACATGCCGGGCGGGGAATCACGGGAGGGCACCGGGGCCGGCACCGCCGGCCGGCGGGGTCAGCCGAGGTCGATCTCCGGGTACAGCGGGAAGCCCGCCACCAGGTCGGTGGCCCGCTGGGAGATCTCGTCGGCGATCTTCGGGTCGAGGACGTGCTGGGCCTTGGAGGGGGCGCCCTTGCCGGTGGTGCCGGGCTCGGTGGTCGTCAGCACGCGGTCGATGAGGCCGGCGACCTCGTCCATCTCGGCGGTGCCCAGGCCACGGGTGGTCAGCGCGGGCGTGCCGATGCGGATGCCGGAGGTGTACCAGGCGCCGTTGGGGTCGGCCGGGATCGCGTTGCGGTTGGTGACGATGCCGGAGTCGAGGAGGGCGGCCTCGGCCTGGCGGCCGGTGAGGCCGTAGGAGGAGGTGACGTCGATCAGGTTGAGGTGGTTGTCGGTGCCGCCCGTGACGAGGGTGGCACCCCGGCGCATCAGGCCCTCGGCCAGGGCGCGGGAGTTGTCGACGATCCGCCGGGCGTAGTCCTGGAAGGAGGGCTGCCGGGCCTCGGCGAGGGCCACCGCCTTGGCCGCCATGACGTGCGGAAGCGGGCCGCCGAGGACCATCGGGCAGCCGCGGTCGACCTGGTCCTTGAGGGAGTCGTCGCACAGGACCATGCCGCCGCGCGGGCCGCGCAGCGACTTGTGGGTGGTGGTGGTGACGATCTGGGCGTGCGGGACCGGGTCGAAGTCACCGGTGAGGACCTTGCCGGCGACCAGGCCCGCGAAGTGGGCCATGTCGACCATGAGCGTGGCGCCGACCTCGTCGGCGATCTCGCGCATGATCCGGAAGTTCACGAGACGGGGGTAGGCGGAGTAGCCGGCGACGATGATCAGCGGCTTGAACTCGCGGGCGGAGGCGCGCAGCGCCTCGTAGTCGACCAGGCCGGTGGCGGGGTCGGTGCCGTAGGAACGCTGGTCGAACATCTTCCCGGAGATGTTCGGGCGGAAGCCGTGGGTGAGGTGGCCGCCGGCGTCGAGGGACATGCCCAGCATCCGCTGGTTGCCGAAGGCGCGGCGCAGCTCGGCCCAGTCGGCCTCGGAGAGGTCGTTGACCTGACGGACGCCGGCCTTCTCCAGGGCGGGCAGTTCCACGCGCTGGGCGAGCACGGACCAGAAGGCGACGAGGTTGGCGTCGATGCCGGAGTGCGGCTGGACGTAGGCGTGGCGGGCGCCGAAGAGTTCCTTGGCGTGCTCGGCGGCCAGCGACTCCACGGTGTCGACGTTGCGGCAGCCGGCGTAGAAGCGGCGGCCGATGGTGCCCTCGGCGTACTTGTCGCTGAACCAGTTGCCCATCGCCAGGAGGGTGGCCGGGGAGGCGTAGTTCTCCGAGGCGATCAGCTTGAGCATCTCGCGCTGGTCGGCGACCTCCTGGCCGATGGCGTCGGCGACACGCGGTTCGACGGCGCGGATCACGTCGAGGGCGGCGCGGAAGGCGGTGGACTCGGTGGAGAGGGGCGCAGACATCTCAGGGACCTCCGGACGTGGCGTTCGGCGTTCACGGTACGGCCCAGGCGCACGGCACAGTTCTCGCTCGGACCGCTCCCCGATGGTCCGTCCCATCCCAGCGCGCCAGTCACGGCCCGCAGGTCAGCCTACCGGGCGGCCTGCGGGGGGCGACGCGACGTCCACCATGCGAGCGCGTTTTCGGACCTCGGCGGACTCGACGGCGCGCCAGCCGCCCGCCCGGCGGACGGCGCCCCGCTCGACGGGGCCCCGCGGGGGCCGTGCCGGAGGACGGCGGTCCCGCGGGCCGTTCCGGGGGACGTGTCAGGGGGTGACGGGCCGGGCGCGGGCCGCTCAGAGGATCACGTGCGGTACGAAGCGCGCGTACTCGTCGGTGACCAGTCCGGCCGACTCGCGGATGCCGAGGCCGGCGGACTCGTCCTCGACGACCCAGGCGCCGAGGACCACGTGGTTGCCGTCGAAGGCGGGCAGCGGGGCGAGGGCCTGGTAGCAGCAGGGTTCGTCGCGCTGGACGGGTTCCGCCCCCGGCTCGTGCACGGTCACTCCGGCGCCCTCGCGGCCGAGCAGGGGCTTGGCCACGTAGCCGGTGGTGGCGGCCAGTTCGCGCGGGCCGTCGAGGTGGGCGGGGAGCAGGTTGGGGTGGCCGGGGTAGAGCTCCCAGAGGATCGCCAGCAGCGCCTTGTTGCTCAGCAGCATCTTCCAGGCGGGCTCGATCCACAGGGTGGAGCCGGTGCCGCCGCCGTTGTCGAGGGTGTCGAGGACATGACCGGCGAAGCGGTCGGTGGTCAGCCACTCCCAGGGGTAGAGCTTGAAGACGCTGCGGATGAAGCGCAGGCCGTTGTCGACGAACCGGCCGGACAGCGGGTCCCAGCCGATCTCCTCCATGGATGTCCAGTCGGTGTCCAGGCCCGCCTGCTCGGCGGTCTCCTTCAGGTAGGCGACCGTCATCAGGTCCTCGCCGAGCTCGTCGTCGGCCGAGTGCGCGAAGTGCAGCGGGCTGCCCGGCGGCAGGAGGCGGGCCTGCTTGCGCCAGGCGGCGACGAGGCGCTCGTGCAGGGAGTTCCACTGGTCGGCGCCGGGGAAACGGTCCTCCATCCAGAACCACTGGGGCGAGGCGGCCTCGACCAGGGAGGTGGGGGTGTCGGCGTTGTACTCCAGGAGCTTCGCCGGGCCGGTGCCGTCGTAGCGCAGGTCGAACCGGCCGTAGACGGAGGGGAGTTCGGCGCGCCGGCGCCAGGCCTCGGCGACGGCGTCGACGACGCGGGGGTCGGTGATGCCCAGGTCGGCGAACCGGCCGGCGCCGACGATGTGGTCCGCCGCGGCCAGGCACATCCGGTGGAGTTCCTCGACGGTCTCCTCCAGCGCCTCGACCTCGGGGAGCGTGAAGACGTAGTACGCGCTCTCGTCCCAGTAGGGGCGCAGGGAGTCGTCGGGGTACCGGGTGAGCGGGTAGATGAGCCCCTGGGCCTCGACGGTCTGCTGCCAGCCGGGCCGGGGCGTGATCGTGCGGCGTTCCATGCCGGCCTCAGCCGCCGGACTTTCCGTGGCCGCCGCCGAAGCCGCCCCGGTCGACGCCGCCGTGGCCGCCGCTGGACCCGCCCGAGCCGCCGGAGCCCTTGCGGGGCTTGGTCAGGGAACCGCCGTCGATCCAGCCGCTCTTCTTCTTGCCGCCGTAGTACCAGGCCCCGGCCACGGGGCTCTTGACGGGCGTCGAGGACTTGGCGGACTTGCAGTACTTGTCGGAGACGACCTTGTAGCCCTTGGTGAGGTTGTAGCTGTTGCGGTCGACGCACCGCTTGTCCGGGTCGGAGGAGCAGGCGGTGAGCGCCGCCGCGAGCAGTCCCATGCCCCCGAGGACGACCGTTCCCGACCGCAGTTGTCGCCTTACGTCCGCCATGTCCGTTTCTCCCCGTCGAAGTTGACCGCCGGCCGTACGTGGCTGGCCGGATCCCGACCGCCAGCCTAGAGACCGGTCCGAGCGTCTGCCCAGGGGCCCCGGGCGAGGCGCGCTCCCCGGCCCCGCCCCGCGGCAGGCCCGCCCTCCCGCCGGGCGGCGCGAGTTCGGTGGGAGGAACACCCCGCCGGCGGGCCGCGGGCGGAGGGGACACGGGGGCGGCGGGCCGCGGGCGGAGGGGACACGGGGGCGGCGGGGCGCGGGCGACGCTCCGCCTGGCGACGCTCCGCTCCGGACGCCGCGGGGCTTCCCGGCGAGCCCGTCCGGCCGCGGCACTAGAGTCGCTGCGTGCTTCTCGGAATGGTGTGCGCGCTCGGCGCGGCGGTGTGTTTCGGTACGGCGACGGTGTTCCAGGCGGTCGCCGCCCGGACCGCTGCGGGGTCCGGCGAGGGCGGGGACGCGGCGCTGCTGCTGCGGGCACTGCGGCAGTGGCGGTATCTGGTGGGTCTGGCCCTGGACGGGCTCGGCTTCGTCCTCCAGATCGTGGCGCTGCGCTCGCTGCCGATCTACGCCGTGGGCGCGGCCCTGGCGTCCAGCCTCGCGGTGACGGCCGTGGTCGCGGCGCGCATGCTGCGGGTGCGGTTGAGCGGCACGGAGTGGGCCGCGGTGGGCGTGGTCTGCGCCGGACTGGCGATGCTGGGCCTGGCCTCGGGGGCCGAGGGCGACCAGGACGGCTCCATGGCGCTGAAGTGGGCGATGCTGGTGGCGGCACTGGCCGTGCTGGCGCTGGGGGCGGTGGCCGGGCGCCTGCCGGAACGCGGCCGGGCACTGCTGCTCGGTCTGGGCGCGGGCCTCGGCTTCGGAGTGGTCGAGGTGACGGTGCGGCTGATCGACTCGCTCGCCCCGTCGACGCTGTTCACCAACCCGGCGGCCTACGCCCTCCTGCTGGGCGGCGGTGCCGCCTTCCTGCTGCTGACCTCGGCTCTCCAGCGCGGCTCGGTGACGACGGCGACCGCCGGCCTGGTGCTCGGCGAGACGCTGGGCCCGGCGGCGGTCGGCGTGGTGTGGCTGGGCGACCGCACCCGGGACGGCCTGGCCTGGCTGGCGGTGCTGGGCTTCGCGGTGGCCGTGGCCGGGGCGCTGGCGCTGGCACGGTTCGGTGAGGCGCCCGCCGAGGAGGAGACGCCTGCCACGCGGGCGCCGGCCCGGGGCGCCTGACCGACTTCGCGGACTCGGGCGGGCTCGTCAGGGCAGCACGCGGCAGAGTGCGTCCAGGGCCGCCGTCCAGGCGTGGTCCGGCGGAGTGCCGTAGCCGACGACCAGGGCGTCCAGTGCGGTGGCGGTGGCCCGCTCGTGGCGGAAGCGGGCGAGGCCGTAGAGGGCGAGGCCCTGCCAGGCGGCCGCCTGGACCACCGTGGCTTCGGTGCCGGCCGGCAGCCGCAGCACGGCGTGCAGTCCGGCGGCGATGCCGGTGGCGCGGACGTCCGGGGCGCGGGTGGCGAGAGCCTCCACCAGGGCGTCGCGGCGGCGGCGGTAGCGCAGCCGGGCGGAGCGCACGTGCCGGTCGTAGGCGCCGGAGGCGAGGAACTCGGCCAGGGTGAGCTGGTCCAGCACTCCGCACGTCTCGGTGGCGCCCTTGGCCTCGGCGGCCTCCGCCGCGAGGGACGGGGGCAGTGCCATCCAGGCCAGGCGCAGCCCGGGGGCCAGGGACTTGCTCGCCGTGCCCAGGTAGACGACGTGGTCGGGGTCCAGGCCCTGCAGCGCGCCGATCGGCTGGCGGTCGTAGCGGAACTCGCCGTCGTAGTCGTCCTCCAGGATCAGGCCGCCGGTGCGCCGGGCCCAGTCGGTCACGGCCGCGCGCCGGTCCGGCCGCAGGGGGACGCCCATCGGGAACTGGTGCGACGGGGTGAGCAGGACCGCGCCCACGTCCCCGGGGTCGCCGGTGACCGTGCCGAGTCCGTCGAAGGGCATGGGGCGGGTGCGCAGCCCGGCCCGGGCCAGCAGGTCCCAGTGCACGTCCAGGCCGTACGACTCGACGGCGACCGTGGTGGCCCCGCGGCGGCGCAGCACCTCGCCGAGGATGCGCAGGCCGTGCGCGAAGCCCGAGCACACCAGTACGTGCTCCGGGTCGGTGCGTACCCCGCGCACGCGGGCGAGGTAGCCGGCGAGGGCGGCGCGCAGTTCGGGGCGGCCCCGCGGATCGCCGTAGCCGAGGGCGTGGTTGGGGGCCGCGGTCAGGGCGCGGCGGGCGGCCCTGAGCCACTCGGCGCGGGGGAAGGAGGCCAGGTCGGGGGTGCCGGGACGGAGGTCGTGCAGGGGACGCCGGAGTTCGCGGCGCGGGTGGGCCGGGCCGGCCGGCGGGGCCGCCACCGCCCGGTCGGCGACCCTGGTGCCCGAGCCCTGGCGTGCGGTGAGCCAGCCCTCGGCGACCAGGTCGGCGTAGGCGTCGGCGACCGTGTTGCGGGCGATGCCCAGGTCGACGGCGAGGCTCCGGGAGGAGGGCAGCCGGGCGCCGGGGGTCAGACGGCCGGTGCGGACCGCCTCGCGCAGGGCGTCGGTCAGTCCGCGGCGCACGCCCGGCCCGGTCGGTTCCAGGTGCAGGTCGACGCCCGGAGTGGCCCATGATTCCGCCATGGAAATGGACCATACTCCTGGGCTGCCTGGTGCCTAGGGTCGAGGCATGACGACGACGGACACCGAGACGACGACCACCCCCTACGCCGCCGAGCGGCCCGCGCGGCTGGAGTGGGCCAAGCACGCCCCCGAGGTCTACAAGGCGATGATCCGGCTCGACGCCGCCGCCCGGCAGGGCCTCGAACCCAAGCTGTACGAGCTGGTGAAGATCCGCGCCTCCCAGCTCAACCACTGCGCCTTCTGCCTGGACATGCACACCAAGGACGCGCTCGCGGCGGGCGAGAGCGTGGAGCGGATCGTGCAGCTCGGCGCCTGGGAGGAGTCGCGCCACTTCTACACGGAGAAGGAGCTGGCGGCGATCGAGCTGACCGAGGCGGTCACCGTGCTGACGGACGGGTTCGTGCCCGACGAGGTGTACGAGAAGGCCGCCGCGCACTTCGAGGAGGCCGAGCTGGCGCAGTTGCTCTCCGCCATCGCGGTGATCAACGCCTGGAACCGGTTCGGCGTGACCTTCCGCATGGCCCCGGGGCACTACCGGCCGGGGCAGCACCGGTGACGGCCCGTACGACGCACCTGGACGCGGCGATCCGCTCCGCCCTGCGGGCCGTGGGCGCGGCCGCCAAGAAGGGCCTCGGCGACCCGGCCCTCGCCGAACTGGTGCAGATCCGCGCCTCGCAGCTCAACCACTGCGCGTTCTGCCTGGACATGCATCTCGCCCTCGCCCGCGAGCAGGGGGTCGACCAGCGGCGACTGGACCTGCTGAGCGCCTGGGAGGAGGCCGGGGAGGCCTTCGACGAGCGGGAGCGGGCCGCGCTGGCGCTGACCGAGGCGGTCACCGTGCCGACCGGCGGCGCCTCCCGGACGGGGTCCGGGGCGGACCCCGTGCCGGACGAGGTGTACGAGCGGGCGGCCAAGCACTTCGACGGCCCCCGGCTCGCCCATCTGCTGGCGCTGATCGCCGCCATCAACACCTGGAACCGGCTGATGGTCGCCCGGCGGATCCCCCCGGGGAGCACCGAGTGGTGAGCAAGGCGTCGCTCTTCCGCGCGCTGCACCGCGGCCGGGCGCCGGAGGACCCCCTCGTCCTGCCCGGCCCCTGGGACGCGGCCAGCGCCCGCGTCTTCGCCGAGGCCGGCTTCCCGGCGCTCGCCACCCCTTCGGCGGGCGTCGCGTCCGCCCTCGGGTACGAGGACGGGGCGACCCCCGCCGAGGAGATGTTCGCGGCGGTGGCGCGGATCGCCCGGGCGGTGGACGTACCGGTGTCGGCCGATGTCGAGGACGGGTACGGGCTGGCGCCGAAGGAGCTGGTGGAACGGCTGCTGGAGGCCGGCGTCGTCGGCTGCAACCTGGAGGACTCGCACGGGGGCGTCCTCCAGGACCCTCGCCGGCACGCGGACCGGCTGGCCGGGGTGCGCGAGGCGGCGGGCGAGGCGCTGTTCGTCAACGCCCGGATCGACACCTTCCTGCACGGCAACCCGGACCCCGGGGCGGCCATCGAGCGGGCCGCGCTGTACGTCGCCGCCGGCGCCGACTGCGTGTATCCCATCCTCGCCCCGCCGGACGTGCTGCCGCTGCTGCGGGCCGGCGTGCGGGGGCCGCTCAACGCGCTCGGGCGGCTGGACGGCGAGGGCCCCTCCCCCACCGCGCTGGGCGGGCTCGGGGCGACCCGGATCACCTTCGGGCCGGGGCTGCAGCGCCGGGCGGCGACGGCGCTGCGGGAGATCGCCGGCGGCCTCCGTCCCTGAGGCGTACCCCCTGGGGCTCATCTCGTGACGGCCGCCCGGGGGGCGTCCCTCCCGGGTGGTCGTTCCGTCAGGGGCGCTCAGCACAGCGGGCCCCTTTCCGGCGGATGCCGGAAAGGGGCCCGTGCGGGCTCGTGCGACCAGAGGAGCCGAGTCGTACGGCGTGACTCAGATCAGGCCGAGGGCGCGGACCGCGTCGCGCTCGTCCGCGAGCTCCTGGACGGAGGCGTCGATGCGGGTGCGGGAGAAGTCGTTGATCTCCAGGCCCTGGACGATCTCGTACTTGCCGTCCTTGCAGGTGACCGGGAAGGAGGAGATCAGACCCTCCGGGACGCCGTAGGAGCCGTCCGACGGGATGCCCATGGAGACCCAGTCGCCCTCGGCGGTGCCGTTGACCCAGGTGTGCACGTGGTCGATGGCGGCGTTGGCGGCGGAGGCGGCCGACGAGGCGCCGCGGGCCTCGATGATGGCGGCGCCGCGCTTGGCGACGGTCGGGATGAAGTCCTCGGCCAGCCACTTCTCGTCGTTGACGACCTCGGCGGCGTTCTTGCCGGCGACCGTGGCGTGGAAGATGTCCGGGTACTGGGTGGCGGAGTGGTTGCCCCAGATGGTCAGGCGCTTGATGTCGGCGACCGTCGAACCCGTCTTCTTCGCGAGCTGGGTCAGCGCGCGGTTGTGGTCCAGGCGGGTCATGGCGGTGAAGCGCTCGGCCGGTACGTCAGGGGCGGCGGCCTGGGCGATCAGCGCGTTGGTGTTCGCCGGGTTGCCGACCACGAGGACCTTGACGTCGTCCGCGGCGTGGTCGTTGATGGCCTTGCCCTGCGGCTTGAAGATGCCGCCGTTGGCCTCGAGGAGGTCACCGCGCTCCATGCCCTTGGTCCGCGGGCGGGCGCCGACGAGGAGGGCGACGTTCGTGCCGTCGAAGGCGACGTTCGGGTCGTCGCTGATGTCGATGCCCTGGAGGAGCGGGAACGCGCAGTCGTCCAGCTCCATGGCCGTGCCCTCGGCGGCCTTCAGCGCCGGCGTGATCTCCAGGAGGCGCAGCTTGACCGGCACGTCCGCGCCGAGCAGCTGGCCGGAGGCGATGCGGAAGAGCAGGGCGTAACCGATCTGGCCGGCCGCGCCGGTGACGGTGACGTTCACGGGAGTGCGGGTCATGGCGTTCTCCGTATGACAGCTGGCGGTGGGGCGTCCCTGCCCCGGGGAGCTGGATCCCCGCGTCCGTTTCGTGACGGTACGCCGCCGCGATGATCGATCAACGCTACGGATGATCGATCTCTTGGCGTCAAGAGAGATCCAGCGGTCAGGCTATCGCGCATCCGGGATCACGGACCGCCGGGACCCTGTGGCCCGTCCCACAGAGTGACCGGACGACGGGCAAGTGGCGGTCCCCGGTGGACTGTACGGCCGATGGCCACAGGTGGCGGCCGCCCGTCCAGGAGAGGTGGGGACGAAGGCGGCCGCCGCACGAGGGTCGCCGAGGCGACCTGGCTCCCGTGGGGGGTTCTCCTTCCTGTGCCCCGATCGGTGGGCCGTCAGCGGGTCGTGCACCGCTTCTTCTCCACCTCCTCGGTTTCCTCACCTCGTGCAGCCCTGCCGCCCCGTCGCCAGCGTGGCGCACACCGTCGCCTGCGCGGCGTCCCGCACGGCCACCATCGGCGTGTACGCGATCGTGTCCCCGTCGGCCGTGACCGTGTCGGTCTCCTCGCGGGTGCCGACCGTGACCTGGACCCGGTCCCCCGGTCCGGCCTGGGTGATACGGCCCCAGGCGGCGCCGCAGCTCCTGCTGTAGCGCACCTCCACGAGCACCGTGCCCACGGTGACGCTGCGGGCCGTGGTCACCAGCTCGCCGCCGCACCCCATGGCCTCGGCGTCCTTGCCGGTGCAGCCGGCCCCGGCGCACTTAACTCCGGGCGGCAGGCTCTGGGCGGTGCCGACGGAGGGCGACGGCGGCCTCGTCGCACGCCCGGCCTTCGCTCCGCCGTCACCCCCCGTGAAGTAGAAGACGGCTGCGAACACCGCGAGCACCGCCACCAGGCCCGCGAGGAACATCGCCGCCTGCCGCCCGATCCCACCGCCGGCGTCCTTCCCGTCATCCACGGGACGCGACGTCCGCGGCGGTGCGCCGTGCGGGCCCGGGACGCTCGTCGTGTACGGGACGCCCGTCGCGTACGGGACGCCCGTCGCGTACGGGACCGGCGCCCCGTCGACCGGCGTCGCGGGCGGGCCGCCGGGAGCCGTACCGGCCGCGCCCGCGTCCCCGGCAGCGCGGGGGGCCCGCTTCCCGCCCACGGGGGACGGCCCCCGGTACCCGGCCAGCCCCCATGAGTTGCCGCCCGAGGAGCCGGCGGACGCGGCACCGGTGCCGTGAGCCGTGGTGCCAGCGGACCCTGCTTCGGGGCCGGAGTCGGAGTCGTGGCTGGGCCCTGAGTCGCGGAGGGGGCCCGAGTCACCGCTGCGGCCGGAGTCACGGACGGAGCCCGCGTCACGGACGGGGCCCGCGTCACGGACAGGGCTTGCGTCACGGACAGGGCTTGCGTCACGGACAGGGCCCGCGTCACGGACGGGGCCCGAGTCACGGACAGGGCCCCGGTCAGGGACGGGGCCGGAGCCGACGCGGGGCCAGGTCCCGGTCGCGCCGCCGCCCCCGGTCCGCGGGGCCGGTGAACCCTGCCGCACCGCCCCCTCGCGCTCCTCGCGCGCGTCCTCGTCGTACGCGTCGTTCGCCCTCGGCTGGGACGGCACCGTCGGGGACACGCCCGCCGGGCCCGCGATCCCGGGAGCGGGCCACCCGGGCGCCGCGTCGCCCCGCTCGACGGCGGTCCTGCCGGACTCTGCGCCCCCACTCCCGTCGGCCCGCTCGCCGCCGCCCGCGCCCTTGCCTCCGCCGGACCGCTCGCCGCCGGACGTGCCCGCGTCGAACTCCCCGAGCGCGGCGCGGGCCTGGGCTATCCGGATGGCCTCCATGGTCCGGTCGTGGCGCAGCTCCGCGCGGCTCCAGGACCGCTCGGCGAGCTCCCACATCGTCGTGAGGTGGACCGGGCCGGCGCCGGTGACCTCGGCGAGGGCGATCACCGCTCCCTTGGGCGCCAGGAGCCGGCCGTTGAGGTAGCGCTCCCAGGACGTCCTGCTGTAACCCGTGCGGTCGGCGAGCGCGGCGACGTTCAGGCCGCCGCGGTCGACGAGCCGCCGCAACTGGTTCACGAACTCGCGGACCTGTGGATCGAGTTCGTCGGGCAAGGCCTTCCAGCGAGGCACTGCTGCTTCCCCTCTTCCCCCGGTAGGTGCCGGTTCTTCCCCGCGCGCGGTGCCCGTTCCGGCGGGGACGCGCGTCATTGGGTCAATTGTCCACGCCGGCCCGCTTGTCGGACGACTTCGCCCCCGGCACCCTGTTTCGCCGGGGCATCGGCACACGGGGGCGTGCGCGCGCCTTCTTCGGAGGATCGCCACCGCTCGGCGAAGTGCCCTATTACCGGGAGCAGTCGGGCCGGATGCGGCCGTCACGGAGCACCGCCGGCCGCACGGCGTCCCCTGCGCCGCGCCTGCCGAGCCCGCGCCTCGCACCCGCGCAGAGCGCGCAGCGTACGGCGCAGCGGTGGGGGCGGCGGAACGGTTCCCACGCCGGGCGGGGGCGCGCCTGTGGCAGAGCCCGGACACCGTAGCGGAACGGTCACTTCCGTGCCACAGCGCACGGACAGCCGTTGAACAGCGCGTTCGCGGTGCAGGAAGGTTGGTCCCGGCGGCGGTCCGCCCTCGCTCGGGGGAGAGGACGGGCCGCCGCCGCGGACGGGTCGTACGGACGTCGCCGGCGCCGCGACCGGAAGGGTCCACCGGTTCGTGGCGTCCGGCACCGCTTGCGGTCAGGGCGCTAACTGTTGCGAACGGTGAAGTGCAGCGCGTCGTCCAGGAACGGTATCTCCAGCCACGGCCTGGGCTGGGCCATCAGCGCCAGCAGCACGATGGTGACGCCCAGGATGCCGAAGGTGACGATGTCCGTGAAGCGGGAGCGGACGGCGAGCATGCCGACGCGCGGCAGCAGCCAGCGCAGCGCGGCGCCGCCCAGCAGTCCGGCGCCGATCAGCAGCAGCCCGACCCGGAACGCGTCGAAGGCGGTCACCAGCAGGCCGAGCCCGACCGCGATCAGCACGGACAGCAGCGGCCACTGCCGGGCGGGCGCCGGGGCGTCGCCCGCGGCGGCCCGGCCGCCGCCCTCGGGGCGCGCCGTGTCCCGCGTGAACAGCGGGAAGCGGCGCGTGACCCGCCGCGGCCGGCCGGAGGCGTCCGGCGCGCTGATCGGGTCCCGGACCTCGGGTTCCGGCTCCCCGGAGGCCTTGTCCCGCCGGGGGCCGCCCGCCTCAGCCGACACTGCGCTCCGCCGCCTCGACCACGTTGACCAGCAGCTGGGCCCGGGTCATCGGGCCGACGCCGCCGGGGTTCGGGGAGAGCCAGCCGGCCACCTCGGCGACGTCCGGGTGGACGTCGCCGAGGATCTTGCCCTCGGCGTTGCGGGAGACCCCGACGTCCAGGACGGCGGCGCCGGGCTTGACGTCCTCGGCGCGGATGAGGTGCGGGGAGCCGGCGGCGGCCACGATGATGTCGGCCCGCTTGAGGTGTGCCGACAGGTCCCGGGTGCCGGTGTGGCACTGGGTGACCGTGGCGTTCTCGCTGCGCCGGGTGAGGAGCAGGGGCATCGGGCGGCCGATGGTCACGCCGCGGCCGACGACCACGACCTCGGCGCCCTTGATCTCCACGCCGTGGCGGCGCAGCAGGGTCAGCACGCCGTTGGGGGTGCAGGGCAGCGGCGCCGGCTCGTTGAGGACGAGACGGCCCAGGTTCATCGGGTGCAGGCCGTCGGCGTCCTTGTCCGGGTCCATCAGTTCGAGGATGCGGTTCTCGTCGATGCCCTTGGGCAGCGGGAGTTGGACGATGTAGCCGGTGCAGGACGGGTCCTCGTTGAGTTCCCGGACGACCGCCTCGATCTCCTCCTGGGTCGCGGTGGCCGGCAGCTCGCGCTGGATGGAGGCGATGCCGACCTCGGCGCAGTCGCGGTGCTTGCCGGCGACGTACTTGCGGCTGCCGGGGTCGTCGCCGACCAGGATCGTGCCGAGGCCGGGCGTGACGCCCTTCTCCCTCAGCGCCGCCACTCGGACGGTCAGATCGGACTTGATCGCGGCTGCGGTGGCCTTGCCATCGAGAATCTGGGCGGTCATGTGCCCATCCTCGCGGATGACCCGGCGCCGGTTCCAATCCGGGGGGCGTCCGCGGCGCTCCCGTCGCGCGGTCATGATCCGGATGTTGCACTTGCACAACGCATGGTGAATGCGGCTGGACAAGTAAGCGGTCGGTCAAGAACGATGAAAGACACAGTGCCGCGGGCAGCTCGGGGGGACGGGCCGCTTTCTGCAGAACTCTCCTCCGCACGGTGCCACGCGTCGTCCCCGCACTTGATCGACGGAGGAAAGACCACCATGAGCTACGGCGACCCGAACAATCCCTACGGCGCACCGCAGTCGCCGCAGCAGCCCGGTTACGGCTACCCGCAGGCGCCGCCCGTGCAGCAGTACGGCGCTCCGGTGCCCGAGACGATGCCCGGCAACGTCAGCGGCGCCCGGGTGATGATGTGGGTGATCGTCGGTTTCCAGGTGGTCGGCGCGGCCCTGTTCGCCATCAGCGCGGTCGGCGTCAGCGCCGCGAAGAAGGACAACACCCTCAAGGACGACACCGCTTTCCAGCAGCTGGCCGACTACTCGACCGGCAGGCTGTGGGGGCTGGTCCTGTTCGCGGTGGCCTGGGGCGTGTTCGCGGCCGTGCTGGCCGTGAAGTTCAACTCCGGCCGCAACGGCGTCCGGATCACCGTCATGGTCTTCAGCATCATCACCGCGATCCTGGGCCTCTACCCGTTCATCATCGTGGGCCTGGTGCACACGGTGCTGGCCATCCTGATCGCCTGCTTCGTCGGCGGTTCCAAGGGTTCGGCCTGGTTCAACCGCCCGCGCTACTGAGCCGCCGGCCGAACACCTGGCCGAAGCACACGGCGCGACTTCACGCCACCACGACCGAGGGCCGTGTCCCACCCCGCACAAGAGGGGGACACGGCCCTCGTGCGTCGCCCTAGTCTGGAATCCGTAGCCGTCAGGCACGGGGAGACGCACCTTGTACAGCATCATCGTGGTACCTCCGCCGACCACGGGGGACGAACGAAGCGGCGCCCAGTTCCGGCTCGCGCCCGGCGACCGACTCGCCTTCGGGCGCTCCGCCCCGGACAACGAGCTGGTGATCGAGCACGACGGGGTGTCCCGCCGGGCCGGAACCATCACCGCGTACGGCGCCTTCTGGATACTGAGCAACCTCTCCGCCCGTCAGACCTACGTCGTCGAGAACCCGGAGGGCGCGGGCGAGCACATCAAGGTCGGGCCGGGGCGGCTGGACGCGCCCGTTCCCTTCGAGTTCTCCCGGATCGTGCTGCCCGCGGCCGGGGACCTGCTGCCGATCGAGGTGTGGGCGCCGCGCCACGACTATCTGAGCGGCCCCGGCGGGAGCGACGGCGAGCCCACCGCGCCCGCCTTCTCCGTGGACCGCGGCAAGCGCTACTTCGCGGTGCTCGCCGCCCTGTGCGAACCCCGGCTGCGCGGTGATCCGCACGCCGCGCTGCCGACCGTCGACCAGGTGGTCGAGCGGCTGCGGCCCACCTGGAGAGCCGCGTCCCGCGCCTCGGTGCAGTGGAACATCGACTACCTGGCCGTGAAACTGCGGCTCAAGCCCGGCCCGGACACCGCCGAGACGGGACCGCGTCTCAACGGCAAGAAGGAGTCCCTGGTCTCCCTGGCCCTCCGCTTCGACCTGGTGCGGGAGGACGACCTGGCCCTCCTGACCCCGCCCCCGACGGCCCGGGCCGGCCCGGCGGCACCGGCCGACCGGGCGGGCGGGCCGGACCGGGCGGGCGGGCCGGACCGGGCGGGCGGGCAGCGCCGGGCGGGCCGGTGACCGACGCCTACGCCGTCGTGGTGCCCCGCGGCTACCGGGTCGGCGTGTGGGAGGTGCGCCGGCCCATCGCGACGGGCGCCTTCGGCAGCGTGTACGAGGCGCGGCGCACCGGCGGCGACACGGCGCTCCCGGACACGGCCGCGCTGAAGTTCCTGCCCACCGGCACCGGCACCCCGCGCCGCCTGACCCACCTGCGCGAACTCGTCGAACGGGAGGTGACGTTGCACCGCCGGCTCCGCCGCCCCCGGCTGATCCGGATGTACGAGACCCTCACCGTCGACGACCCGTCCAGGCCCGGCCTGGACGGCGCCACCGTCCTGGTCCTGGAGCGCGCCGAGGGCTCGCTGGCCGCCCTGCTGGCCGACGAGCCCCGGCCCCCGGCCGGCCCCGCGCTGCTCGCGCAGATCTGCGAGGGCCTGGTCCAGCTGCACCGGGCCGGCTGGGTGCACGGCGACCTGAAACCGGCCAACGTGCTGCTGATGCGAGACGGTTCGGCACGCCTCGCCGACTTCAACATGGCCGCCGAGCTCGAAGGCACCCACGCCTACACGCCTGCCTTCTCCACGCCCGACTACACCCCGCCCGAGCTGCTGTGGTCCGAGATCGGCGAGCGCGGGCGCCGGATCCGTCCGTCCGCCGACGTCTGGGCCTTCGGCGTCCTCGCCCACCTGACCCTCACCGGCTCCTTCCCGCTGCCCGGCGGCACCCCGACGGCCCGCCGGGACGCGGCCGCCGCCTACGCCCGCGGCACCGAGGGACTGCGGCTGTCCCCTGGACTCCCGGACGCCTGGCGGGACGTCCTCGCCGCCTGCCTGACCCGCACGCACGCCGACCGGATCGGCACCGAGTCCCTGCTGCGCCGAGTGACGGCGGCCGGCGCCGTCCACCCGCCCCGCTTCACCGGTCTCACCGGCGGTCTCTCCCGCCTCGCCCGGCCGCGCGGGCCGGGGCGCGGCGGTGGCCGCCGTACCGGTCCGGTCGTGGGCGCGGCGCTCGCCTCCCTGGCCGCCGCGGCTCTCGGGTACGGGCTCAGCACCTGGGCCGGCCAGCCGCTGTGGCCGTCCGGCGGCGGGGCCACGGCAGCGCCGGCGAAGGGCGCCCCCGCCACCTACGGCGCCGCCGAACTCCGCACCGACCAGGGCGTTCCGCCCTCCTACCGGCCGTTGATCGTGGACTCCGCGCACGACTGTCCGCAACCGGACGTCACGCCCGCGCTGATCGCGGCCATGCTGAAGGCGGAGAGCGACTTCGACCCCGCGCTGTCCGACCCGGCCAGGGACGAGTACGGCATCGCCCGCTGGACCCCGCGCGTGCTGCGCTACTGGATCCGGCCCGACGGAGAGCCCGCCCCCACGATCCCCAGCCCCCCGTTCCCCGCCGCCGTGTCCATCCCGGCCATGGCCCGCTACCTGTGCTTCATCGCGCCGAACCTGAACCCCGCGCTGCCCGGCGACAAGAGGGTGCTGATCGCGGCGGCGTACCGCACCTCGTTCCGGAAGGTGAACGGCGCGGGCGGAGTCCCCCCGAAGTACCGCGACTACTGCGCCCGCGTCGCCCACTACCTCCAGGAGTACACGCCGCCGGGCCGGAGGTGACCCTGAGAGTTCCGAGGTACCGGACGGGCGGCCCGCCCGGCACGGTGGTACCACTCCGCTTCGGCGGTACGACCACCATCGTCACATGGGGGAACCTGTGAACGTGAAGAAGCCCGCCGCGCTGCTCGCCGCGGCCACCGCCCTGCTCGCCGGCACCTCGGTGGCGGCATCCGCCGCCGACCCGGCCGGCACCCGGGTGACCAGCCTCCAGCAGACCGCCGACCAGGTGCTCGCCGGGCACCCCAAGGCCCTGCACGTCTCCGCCGACGCGGTCCGGTACGAGGGCCTGACCGTCACCGCCGCGCCGAAGGGCAAGGCCGCGCTCAAGGACCTGGACTGCGGCTACGGCCACCTCTGCATGGTGGTCAAGGGAACGAAGTTCGACTTCTACAAGTGCCAGACGTGGACCGTCAACAACTGGACCGGCGACGGCCCCTTCACCAACAACCAGACGCCGGGCACGGTCGCGAAGTTCTTCAACCGGGACGGCAGCGTCCGCTGGACGTCGACCGCCTACCAGGCGGGCACGGCGACCTGGGACCCGATCTGGTCCCTGCGCCCCTGCTGACCGGGCCCGCACACGGCCGTGGCCTCCGGCCCCTCCTGGGGGAGGGCCGGAGGCCACGGCCTCACGGTGATCGGCGCGATCAGTGGAAGAAGTGCCGCGTGCCGGTGAAGTACATCGTCACGCCCGCCTTCTTCGCGGCCTCGATGGAGAGCTCGTCGCGGATCGAGCCGCCCGGCTGGACGATCGCCTTGATCCCGGCGGCGGTCAGGACCTCGATGTTGTCCGGGAACGGGAAGTACGCGTCCGACGCGGCGTACGAGCCGCGGGCCCGCTCCTCGCCGGCGCGCTGGATGGCGAGCCGGCAGGAGTCGACGCGGTTGACCTGTCCCATGCCGACACCGACCGAGGCGCCGTCCTTGGCGAGCAGGATCGCGTTGGACTTCACGGCGCGGCAGGCCTTCCAGGCGAAGACGAGCTGGGCCAGCTCCGCCTCGTCGAGGGCCTCGCCGGTCGCCAGGGTCCAGTTGGCCGGGTCGTCGCCGTCGGCCTGGAGGCGGTCGGTGACCTGGAGCAGCGCCCCGCCGTCGATCTGCTTCACCTCGACCGGGTTGACGGGTCCGCCGGGCGCCTTCAGCACCCGGAGGTTCTTCTTCGTGGCGAGGGCCTCCAGCGCGCCCTCCTCGTAGTCGGGCGCGATGATGACCTCGGTGAAGATCTCCGCGACCTGCTCGGCCATCTCCCGGCTCACCGGTCGGTTGACGGCGATCACACCGCCGAACGCGGACTGCGGGTCGCAGGCGTGCGCCTTGCGGTGGGCCTCGGCGACGTCCGCGCCGACCGCGATGCCGCACGGGTTGGCGTGCTTGATGATCGCCACGCACGGCTCGTCGTGGTCGTACGCGGCACGGCGCGCGGCGTCCGTGTCCGTGTAGTTGTTGTACGACATCTCCTTGCCGTGCAGCTGCTCGGCCTGCGCGAGACCGGCGCCGCCCGCGTCGACGTAGAGGGCGGCCGGCTGGTGCGGGTTCTCGCCGTAGCGCAGGGTGTGCGCGCGCTCCCAGGTGGCGCCGAGGAAGTCGGGGAACCGCGAGTCGTCCACGGGCGCGTACGAGGACGCGAACCAGCTCGCGACCGCCACGTCGTAGGCGGCCGTGTGCTGGAAGGCCTCGGCGGCCAGGCGCTTGCGGGTGGCCAGGTCGAAGCCGCCGGCCTGCGTCGCGGCGAGGACGTCGGCGTACCGGGCCGGGCTGGTGACGACCGCGACCGACGGGTGGTTCTTGGCGGCGGCCCGGACCATGGAGGGGCCGCCGATGTCGATCTGCTCGACGCACTCGTCGGCCGAGGCGCCGGAGGCGACGGTCTCGCGGAACGGGTAGAGGTTGACCACGACCAGGTCGAACGGCTCCACGCCGAGCTCCGCCAGCTGACGCTGGTGGTCCTCCAGGCGCAGGTCGGCGAGGATGCCCGCGTGGACCTTGGGGTGCAGGGTCTTGACCCGCCCGTCCAGGCACTCGGGGAAGCCGGTCAGCTCCTCGACCTTGGTGACGGGCACCCCGGCGGCGGCGATCCGCGCGGCGGTGGAGCCGGTGGAGACGAGTTCGACGCCGGCCTCGTGCAGCCCGCGCGCCAGCTCCTCCAGCCCGGTCTTGTCGTAGACGCTGACGAGCGCGCGCCGGATGGGCCGCTTGTTGCTCTCGGCGGTCACAGGATTACTACCTTTCGTCCCTCGATGCGATAGCCGTGGCGGGCGAGCCGGCCCACGACCTCGACGAGCAGCCTTCGCTCGACTTCCTTGATGCGCTCGTGCAGCGCGCTCTCGTCGTCCTGGTCCCGGATCTCCACCACGCCCTGGGCGATGATCGGTCCGGTGTCGACGCCGTCGTCGACGAAGTGGACGGTGCAACCGGTGACCTTGGCGCCGTACGCGAGGGCGTCGCGCACGCCGTGGGCTCCCGGGAAACTGGGCAGCAGGGCCGGGTGCGTGTTGACGAACCGCCCGCCGAACCGCGCGAGGAACTCCTTCCCCACGATCCTCATGAACCCGGCGGACACGACGAGGTCGGGCTCGTGGGCGGCGACGGCCTCGGCGAGCGCCGCGTCCCACTCCTCGCGGGTGCCGTGGTCCTTGACCTTCCGCACGAAGGTCGGCAGCCCGGCGCGCTCGGCGCGCGCCAGCCCCTCGATCCCCTCGCGGTCGGCGCCCACGGCGACGATCTCGGCGCCGTAGGCCTCGGGTCCGGTCTCGGCGATCGCGTCGAGGAGCGCCTGCAGATTGGTGCCGGATCCGGAGACCAGCACGACGAGGCGCTTGGCCACGGGCTTGGCGGCCACGGTGGGGCCCTTTCTCACGGAAGCTGTTTGTACGGTCGTACGAATGCTTCGGTCCCCCGGATACGGGGAAGCCTACGAAGCGGCCGACCGTCAGCAACGATACCGGCACACCGCACGGCCCCCATGGGACGGGGGCACGGCCGGAAGGTAGCGTCTGGGGAGAGCTGGTACGGGAACACGCCGGGAACGCACTTGGCGCACCGCGCGTTCAACGGATACCGGACTCTCCGGGCCAGTTGTGACTACCAAGGGGAAGACGCTCACTTGATGCCGGACCGCAGCCCGCGACTCCTCACGCTCCCTCCGCAGACGGCGCGGGGAGGGCAACGCGACGCCGTGCTGCTCAGGGAGCGCCCGGCCTCTCCGCCGGACGCGCCCTCAGGCGACGGTGGGAGCGCCGGCCAGGGGAGTCCCGCCCCGGACGACAACCCCTTCGCACCGCCCGCCGAGGGCACGCCGGACCGTCCGTGGCAGCCACGGCACCCCTCCGGCGACGGGTCGGGTCCCGGTGACGGCTCCGGTGGTGACAACGGCCGCTCCCCCTGGGGCGGCCAGTGGAGCGACCGCCAGCCCGGCCGCTCCCCCGGCGGCTTCGGCGAGCGCCCTCAGCAGCCCGGCGGCGACCCCGGCAAGCCCGGCGGCGGACCCGGTCCCGGCATGCGCTGGGACCCGACCGACCCCGCCCAGCGCCGCGCGCGTTTCGCCCTGCTGTGCGGTATGTGGGCCTTCTTCTTCGTCCTCTTCGGCTGGTCCTACGTCGCCCTGCTGCTCGGCGCTCTCGCCCTGTACTGGGGCATCAGCTCCCTGCGCGCGAAGTCGCGCCGGACCGGCCCGAACGCCTCGGGGCCCGAAGGCCGCCCGCTGACCACGGCCGCGGTCAGCGGCCTGGTCACCGCTTCCCTGGCCCTGATGATGGTCGCCGCGGGATTCGCCGCCCAGTTCGTCTACAGCGACTACTACACCTGCATGAACGACGCCCTCACCAACCAGGCGAAGCAGTCCTGCGACCAGCATCTGCCGCAGGAGCTGCGGGGGATGCTGGGCGTCGACGGCTGAGCCGCCCGGCACCCACCGGGGCGCCGCGCCGGACGGCCCGGGCCGCGAGGGCCCGCGGGGTCGCTCGGCCAGGTGCGGGGCCGGAGGTCGTTCGCCGGGCGCGCCCGGGGTCCGGCGAACGCTCGGGGGTCGCCTCCGGGGCCGGGGGTCACTCGGGGAGCGCGCCCGAGGGCTCGGCGTCGACTGCCCGGGCGTCCGCCGGGCGGGCGCCGGCGTCCTGAGTGCCACTCGTGGGCGCGTCGACCGCCGCGGATCCGGGAGCTTCGGACGCCGTCTCAGGTGCGTCGGCCGCCCGGGAGCCGGGGGTTCCCTCCACCGGGGCCGGTTCCTCACCTGTCTCGGCCGGGGCGGCCGGGCGGGGCGACTCGGGCTGCTCGGCGGAGTGCGGCGGCTCGACGAAGGACGTCGGCGGAGTGGGCCGCGCGGGCCGCGTCGACCGTGCGGGCCCGAGTCGCCGGTCCGGCTCCGTCGGTGGTGCCGACTCGGTCGGCGGCGCCGGATGCGCGGGTTTCCGCGGCTGTGCGGGCCCGTCGGGCCGGTCCGGCTCCGTGCGCCCCGTCGGCTGCGTGGGCGTCTGCGCCGTCCGGTCCGGAGCGGCCCGGCCGGTCCGGCGCGTGGCGCCGTCGTGCGGCCAGGCGGCCGGTCCGGTGGTCCCGGGCGCCGACGGGTCGAGCGGCAGTACGTCGTACGGCTCGAGGATGGAGTCGTAGGGCTCCGGCACAGCGCGGCGGCCGCCGTCCGCGGGCCGCGCCGCCCTCGCCGCGCCGCCCTGGCGCGGGCTCCCGATCCGGGGCCCGGATCCGTCGTCCACGAGTGCCCGGCGGCCCCGGCAGCGCCAGGCCCGCACCACCACCGCCGTCGGTACGGCCGCCGTCGCGGTCCACAGCAGCGCCGCCCCGGCCACCTGCCACCCCACCGGCCCGAACCGGGCGAGGGCGGCGTTGCCGAGCGGGCCGCCCGCCAGTTCCGCGAAGACTCCGAGCCCGAGGGCGCACAGCAGACAGGCCAGCCCGGCCCCGCCCACGGTCCGCCGCCACGACCACGCCCGCACCCCGGCGCCCCGCGGGCCCGGTCCGCGGCCCGCCGCTCCGGCCCCTACCGCCCCGGCCCCGCTCCCGCCCGCGCCGGGCCCGCCCGGACCCGTTCCGGCCGGTCCGCTCCCGCTCGGGGCGCGCCCCTCCCGTACCGCCGCTCCCGCGACGAACCACCCGATCGTCAGTCCGGCCGCGACCGGCACCACCGCGGCCGCCCAGTTCAGCGAGGTGCCCGGGCCCGCGTCCGGGACCGCCGCGAGCAGCGGGAAGGGCGGCAGCGACGGCACCGGGGCGGAGGAGAGCGGTCCCACCTGGCCCGTGCCCACGAGGAAGCCGGGCCCGAGGGCGTAGGCCGCCGCCCACAGCACCGCGTTCGGCAGCAGCGCCAGACACAGCAGCAGTACGGCGAGCCGTCCCGACCAGCCCTCCGTCAGTCGCAGGAAGGCGCCCTGGGCCGCTGAGCCGTGGCCCACCAGCGACACCCCGAGCACCAGCGCGCCGCCCCCGACGAACACCACCGCCCCGGCTCCCGCCGCCCGCGTGGACGCGCCGAGCCGGGCCCGTGGCCCCGGCCCGAGCAGCAGCCGCCGTACCCCTGGTGACAGCCGGCCCAGCGCCCGCTCCAGCGGCGCGCGCGGACAGCCGTACGCCGTCCAGACGCCGCTGCCCGCCGCCACCGCCGCGACCAGCGGCACCCACAGGACCGTCCACGGCCACGAGGGGCGCAGCACGCCGTCGGCCGTGTACACCGCGGCCCCGCAGGCGACGGCGAGGTAGCCGGAGACGACGCCCGCCCAGGCGGTGCGCGGGGGGACGAGCGGGCCGCCGTCGCCCCCGTCGGTCGTGTCCCGCGCCGCCCGGTGCGCCAGCAGCACGGGCAGGGCGAGCAGCAGCAGCGGTGTCACCCCCACGGGCGCGGGCGCCCCGGTGAGCGTGTCGGTGCGGACCAGTTCGGCGCCGTGCGCCAGCAGCCACAGCGCGGCGGCGACGTGCAGCGCGTCGCCGGGTCCGCTGTCGGGGTACGGCGAGCTGATCCACAGCAGGATGACGAGCACGGCCGACGAGCCGAGCCCGAGGCCCGCCGCGACCACGCCGCCGAGGAAGCCGGCGCCGAGTCCGGGTGAGCGGTCCCGCACGCGGGTGCGCAGGGCCGACGGCGGGCGTCGATATGTCGTCCGAATCACGCCCGCCATGCTGCCAACGTCACACGCTTTCCCGGCGCAACAGGCGAACCTCCGATGTGTCGCTCAATATACGTTTATGTGCCTAATCACACGGAGGGAGGCATTGTGACGGATCGTCAAGCGAACCCGCTCTCGCCGCGCACGCACGAGCGTTGCCCGGACGTCGCCCTGACGCCTGCTCAGGCCCTCGGGACGGCGGGAGCCGACGCCCGGAAGCGAACCGCGGGTGAAGCGGAGGACGGGCCCGGAAACCCCCTGACGCCCGCACAGGCCTTCGACGCGCTCTACGCCTTCTGCGCCCCCGCTCTCGTACGGCAGGCCTATCTGCTGACCGGAAGTCACGAGCGGTCGCGCGCCGCCGTGGAGCGCGCCTTCCGGCTCACCTGGCAGCGCTGGCCCGAGGTGGCCCACGACCGGGACCCGGCGAGCTGGGTGCGGGCCGCGGTGTACGAGTGCGCCCTGTCCCCCTGGCACCGCTTCCGCCGGGGCCACCGTTTCCCCGACCCGCCGCCCGATCCCGCCGACCGCGCACTGCAGAGCGCGCTGCTCGGGCTCCCGCCGTCGTACCGCCGCACACTGGTGCTCTACGACGGAGTGGGCCTCGATCTGCCGGAGACGGCGGCGGAGACGGAGGCGAGCACCCCGGCGGCGGCGAACCGTCTGATGCACGCCCGTGCGGCCGTCGCCGAGCACCTGCCGGAGCTGGCGGACCCGGCGGAACTGCACCACCGCCTGCTCCGGCTCGCCTCCGCCGGCCGTCCGGCCGCGGCGGGACACCACCCGGCCCCGGCCGGATCGTCCGCGGCGGCGTCCGCGGGAGCCTCGGCCACCGCGCCGGTCGCGGTGCCCGGAGGAGCGGCCGCGGGGGCGGCGGCCGGAACGGCCGCCAGGCCGTCCGACGGGCCGTCGGCCGATCCGTCGGACGGGTCGACGATCGCGCCGTCGGGCGGGCCGTCGGCCGGTGTCGTCCCGGAGCCGCCCGCGCCTGCGGCCGTGCGGGCCGCCGGGGAACGCGGCACTCGCCTGTGGACCCGGTCCGCGATCGCGTTGACGGTGACCATCATCGGCGCGACGGCCCTCACGCTGCGGACGGCCCCCACCCACTACCTCGCGCCGGTCTCCCCGGGACACGCGGTGCGGGGACTGCCGGAGCCGGGCAGGGCGGCCGGCCCCCTGTCGAAGGAGGCGCTCGAGCTGCGCGCCACGCTGAGGGCACGGACGGCGGGCGGGCCGGGGCGGCTGACGCCCGAGGCCCGATAGGCCCGCCCCCGGGCCGCCTCGGCCCGGCAGACGGTCCGCTGCCGCCGCTCGGCATCGAGTTCGGCGGACCGCCCGGGGCCCCAGGGCGGTCCGGGGCCCGGCACGTCCGCGACACGCCGGTGGGCCCGCCCCCGTACCCGGGGACGGGCCCACCGATGTGCTGTGGGTCGGGCAGGAGCCCGGCCGGTTCAGCCGGCGAGGATCTCGCGGGCCAGCTTGGCGGTCTCGGTCGGGGTCTTGCCGACCTTGACGCCCGCGGCCTCCAGGGCCTCCTTCTTGGCCTGGGCCGTGCCGGAGGAACCGGAGACGATGGCGCCGGCGTGGCCCATGGTCTTGCCCTCGGGCGCGGTGAAGCCCGCGACGTAGCCGACGACCGGCTTGGTCACGTTCTCCTTGATGAAGGCCGCGGCCCGCTCCTCGGCGTCGCCGCCGATCTCGCCGATCATGACGATCAGGTCGGTGTCGGGGTCGGCCTGGAAGGCGGCCAGCGCGTCGATGTGGGTGGTGCCGATGATCGGGTCGCCACCGATGCCGACGGCCGTCGAGAAGCCGATGTCACGCAGCTCGTACATCATCTGGTACGTCAGCGTGCCGGACTTCGAGACCAGGCCGATGCGGCCCGGCTTGGTGATGTCGCCCGGGATGATGCCGACGTTGGACTGACCCGGGGTGATGATGCCGGGGCAGTTCGGGCCGATGATGCGGGTCTTGTTGCCCTTCTTGCCGGCGTACGCCCAGAAGGCGGCCGAGTCGTGCACGGCGATGCCCTCGGTGATCACGACGGCCAGCGGGATCTCGGCGTCGATGGCCTCGACCACCGCGTCCTTGGTGAACTTCTCCGGCACGAAGATGACGGAGACGTTGGCGCCGGTCTTCTCGATGGCCTCCTTGACGGTGCCGAAGACGGGTACCTCGGTGCCGTCGAAGTCCACGGTCTGACCCGCCTTGCGCGGGTTCACGCCGCCCACGACGTTGGTGCCGTCGCCGAGCATGAGCTTGGTGTGCTTCATGCCGGTCGAGCCGGTCATGCCCTGGACGATGACCTTGCTGTCCTTGTTGAGCCAGATAGCCATGGTGTGTTGGTGTCCTCGTCCTGAGTGCTTACTTGGCGGCGTGGGCCAGCTCGGCGGCCTTGTCGGCCGCGCCGTCCATGGTGTCGACGCGCTGGACCAGCGGGTGGTTGGCGTCGGTGAGGATCTGCCGGCCCAGCTCGGCGTTGTTGCCGTCGAGGCGGACGACCAGCGGCTTCTCGACCTTCTCGCCACGGTCCTCGAGGAGCTTCAGGGCCTGGACGATGCCGTTGGCGACCTCGTCACAGGCGGTGATGCCGCCGAAGACGTTGACGAACACCGACTTGACGTCCGGGTCGCCGAGGATGATCTCCAGGCCGTTCGCCATCACCTGGGCGGAGGCGCCACCGCCGATGTCCAGGAAGTTGGCGGGCTTGACGTCGCCGTGCTTCTCACCGGCGTACGCGACGACGTCCAGGGTCGACATGACCAGGCCGGCGCCGTTGCCGATGATGCCGACCTCGCCGTCGAGCTTGACGTAGTTGAGGTTCTTCTCCTTGGCGGCCGCCTCGAGCGGGTTGGCGGCAGCCTTGTCGTGGAGTTCCTCGAAGTCGGGGTGACGGAACTCGGCGTTGTCGTCCAGGGAGACCTTGCCGTCGAGGGCGATGACCTCACCGGAGGCGACCTTGGCCAGCGGGTTGACCTCGACCAGGAGGGCGTCCTCCTTGATGAAGGTGTCCCACAGCGTGACCAGGACATTCGCCACCTTGTCGGCGATCTCGGCCGGGAAGTTGGCGGCCTCGACGATCTCGCGGGCCTTCTCCGGCGTCACACCGTCGATGGCGTCGATCGGGGTCTTGGCGACGGCCTCGGGACGGGTGGCCGCGACCTCCTCGATCTCCATGCCGCCCTCGACGGAGGCGATGGAGAGGAAGGTGCGGTTGGCACGGTCGAGGAGGAAGGAGACGTAGTACTCCTCGACGATCTCCGGAGCCGTCTCGGCGATCATGACCTTGTGGACCGTGTGGCCCTTGATGTCCATGCCGAGGATGTCCGTCGAACGGGCGACGGCCTCGTCCGGGGTGGCGGCCAGCTTCACGCCACCCGCCTTGCCACGACCACCGACCTTCACCTGGGCCTTGACGACCGACTTGCCGCCCAGCCGCTCGGTGATCTCGCGCGCCGCCTCAGGCGTGTCGATGACTTCACCGGCCAGCACCGGTACACCGTGCTTGGCGAAGAGGTCCCTCGCCTGGTACTCGAACAGGTCCACGCGCTTCCGTCCCTATCAGTGATCTCGCGGTTCGTTGGATGCGTGGGCGTGCCGCGAAGGGCAACGTGACGTCCGCTCTGTCACAAGGGGGGCGCACACGGTGTCCGAGCGCGCGGCATGTCCATCTCGCAGGTTATCCCCGCTCGCGGGAGCTCCATAAATCCGGGGGTCACACGTGAGCGGTGATACCTGTCACATGATGCCGCACTCCCTGGCACGCCGTGCCGTGTGCGGGGGGGCCTCACCGGGCTGGGGTTGACCCGGTGAGGCCCCTGGAACAGCCCCGAAGGGCACAGGGCGGATGATCCCCACCCCAATGGGGACCAGCCGGCCCTTCCGCAGGGTTCCGGGAGGACGGCCGGACAAACCGACGGCTTTCGGCCATCCGGGCCCACCGGCCCCACGGAGTCGGCCGGGCGGGCGGCTCCGGGCGCTTCCGTACACCCCGCGCCCTGGGCTGCCGCACGTCCCACGCCTTCCGAAGCGCCTTCTGCCCGCTCTGCCGCCGGACGATCACGAACCGCCGCGCGCGCCGCGAACGTGGTGCTGACGATTCGGCCCCGCGTCGGCCGATGGCCCTGCGGGCACGTCCGGAGCGTCCCCGGAAGGCCCGGCGAGACCCGGGTGGGGCTCCGGGGCCGAAGACGGCGCCCGGGGTTTCGCCCGGCCGGAGGGCACGGGGACGTACCGGCGTCCGTCCCGGCCGGTTCCCTCCCTGCTGGGACGACGCGCCACCGATGAGGCACCGATGTTCGCACGGGCCTCCCCAGGCGGCGCAAGCCCCGTTACCGATTGGTAGTCATGTCCCTCTCGCTGGACGGAGTCCGGTCGGGGTGGTCACACGGTGTCGGGGACGGGCAGCGGGCGCTTCTCGATCGCCGCCGCCATCACCTCCGGGAACAGGTCCGGTGTGCAGGCGAAGGCCGGCGCCCCCAGCGCCGCGAGCGCGGCGGCGTGCTCCCGGTCGTAGGCGGGCGCGCCCTCGTCGGAGAGCGCGAGCAGCGTCACGAACTGCACTCCGGACGCCTTCATCGCCGCGACCCGCTTCAGCATCTCGTTCCGTATGCCTCCCTCGTAGAGGTCGCTGATCAGCACGACCACCGTCTCCGCGGGCCGGGTGATCCGCGACTGGCAGTACGCCAGGGCCCGGTTGATGTCGGTCCCGCCGCCGAGCTGGGTGCCGAAGAGCACGTCGACCGGGTCGTCGAGCTGGTCGGTGAGGTCGACGACCGCGGTGTCGAACACGACCAGCCGGGTGCTGACCGACCGCATGGAGGCGAGCACCGCCCCGAACACTGAGGCGTACACGACGGACGCCGCCATCGACCCGGACTGGTCGACGCACAGGACGACCTCCTTCTTCACTGACTGGGACGCCCGCCCGTAGCCGATGAGCCGCTCCGGCACGACCGTCCGGTACTCGGGCAGGTAGTGCTTGAGGTTGGCCGCGATCGTCCGGTTCCAGTCGATGTCGTGGTGGCGGGGCCGGCTGATCCGCGCACTGCGGTCCAGGGCGCCGGTCAGGGTGGCCCGGGTGCGGGTGGCGAGCCGCTTCTCCAGGTCCTCGACGACCTTGCGCACGACCGCTCGGGCCGTCTCCTTCGTCGTCTCCGGCATCGCCTTGTTGAGCGACAGCAGGGTGCCGACGAGGTGTACGTCCGCCTCCACCGCCGCCAGCATCTCCGGTTCCAGCAGCAGAGTGTCCAGCCCGAGCCGGTCGATGGCGTCGCGTTGCATGACCTGTACGACGGAGGAGGGGAAGTACGTCCGGATGTCTCCCAGCCAGCGCGCCACCGAGGGGGCCGAAGCCCCGAGCCCCGCCGACCGGCTCCCTCCGGTCCGTTGTTGTTTGTCACCCTTGCCGTAGAGCGCGGTGAGCGCCCCGTCCATGGCCGCGTCCCGGCCCGAGAGCGCGCAACCGGTGCCGTCGGCGGTGTCGCCGCCGAGCACGAGCCGCCAGCGCCGCAGCCGCTCCTGCGCCGCGTCCGTCATGCCGTGCCTCTCCTCCCCTGTCATGCGGCCGCCCCCGTGCGCCGCCCGTCGGCGCTCTCCTGGGCCGCCGTGCCGGCCGTTCCCGCCTCGTCCAGTCCCAGCAGCAGGCGCAGCACGGGAAGAACGGCGTCCGCCCGCTCCCGGTCGAGGTCGGCGGCGAAACCGGGCACGCCCGCCGCCCCGGCCCCGGCCACGCCTCCGCCTCGCCCGGAACCGCGCCGGACCAGTTCGCCGAGCGTTCTGCGCACGCCCGGCTCGTAGGCCGAGAAGGTGCGCCGCAGCAGCGGCAGGACGTCCGTGAACGCGCCCGCCGGCACCCCGGTCAGCCAGGTGTCGACGAGCCCGAGGAGCCGTTCGTCGTGCACGAGCAGCATTCCGCCACCCCCTGAGCCGCCCACGAAGCCCTCGATCCACGCGGCCGCGTCCGCCGGCGGCGTGCCCGGTGACAGCGCGAGCCCCATGAGCCGCGCCGCCTGTTCCCGCTCGACCTCCCCGTCGTCGAGCAGGAGACGCACCGCGCGTCCGCGGACGACCCCGGGCACGGTGTCGCGGCCCGAAAGGGTCCGGAGCACCGTGTGCCAGCGGGCGCGCAGGTCCCCCCGGTCTCCGTGGCCGGCCGTGAGGGTGTCGCCCAGCAGCCCCACTGCGGTGTGCACCGCGTCCACATGGCGCCGCATCTCCTCGGCGGCGTCCGCGTCCAGGGCGGCGCAGGCCGGGGGCAGGCCGACGAAGACCCGCTCGGCCAGGCCCGCGGCGACGCCCGCCAGCGCCCCGGTGTCCGTGCCGCGTACGTCGCCGTAGCGCAGCGAGCGCACCAGGGCCGGCAGCGCCTGGGCGAGGTGGCCGACGTCGGCGTCGAGCGCCGCCCGGTCGGCGAGCGCCCGCGTCACCACGGGCAGGGCGTCGGTGAGTCCGGCGAGCAGACAGCGTTCGGCGAGCGCGGTCACCTCGGCGAGGGCCTGGGCGCCGACGGCGTCCGCCTCCGCCCTGGCGTTCGCGGCGGCGAGCACGGTCGTGCCCCACACTCCGGCCTCGGCGACCCGCACCGACAGCTCCGGCTCCCAGCGCAGCCGCCACGTCTCGCGGAACGTGCCGGTGCCGCCCCGCGAGTGCGCGGGCTCGCCCCAGCCGATGCCCAGCAGGCGCAGCCGGTGCAGCAGCCTGCCGCGCTCGGCGTCGGTCTCCTTGCGCAGGTCGAGCTCCAGCTCACGCTCCAGCGCCTCGGGTTTGAGCCGCAGCCGTCGCTGGAGCCGGACGAGGTCGCGCTGCAGCGGCACGGCGGGCGCCGCCTCCGGCACCTCGCCCAGGACGTCCCCGACCACCAGCCGGTCGTGCACCAGTGCCTGCGGCACGTCCGAGCCGTCGCACATCACCGCGCGCACCGCGTCCGTCGTCTCGCTCAGCCCGGGCAGCGGGCGGCCGCGCATCGCGGCGAGCGTCTCCGCCAGTCGCACCGCCTCGATGACGTGCGCGGAGGACACGATCCGGTCCTCCTCCCGCAGCAGGCCCGCCACCTTGGTCAGCCACCGCTCGACGGGCCGGTCCGGCACCTCGAACAGATGGGCGTACCAACCCGGTGCGTCGATGCCCGCGCCGTAGCCACCGGCCCGGGACAGCCGACGGTGCGTCCACGGCACCCACGTCATGTCCGTCTTCACCTTGGGCAGTCCCTTGAGCAGCGCCCGGTCCGCGGTGACGGCGGCCTTCCGCCGCAGCGCGGGTACGTGCCAGGCCCCGCACACCACCGCGACGTCGGTCCCGAACTCGCGCTGTACCGCGCGCACCTGGAGACGCATGTGGGCCTCCCGCACCAGGTCCCGTCGGTGGCCTCCGCTCCCGTGCGCCTCCCGCAGCGCCGTCATGGCCTCCTCGAGCGCCAGGAACGGCGCGAACGCGTCCGCGCGCCCCACCCCCCGGTGCTCGACGACGTCCTCCCACCAGCGCTCGGGGTCGTCGTACCCGGCGGTCTCGGCGAGCACGGCGAGCGGGTCGATCCGGACATCGGCGCCCGGCGGGCCACCACCGCCCGGGCGCTCCGCGGTCCCCTCCTCCGCGGAGCCCTGCCGGTCGACGGAGCCCTGCCGGTCCGCGGCGTCCTCGCCGTCCGCTGCCCGCTCGCCGCGGCCGGCCCGCTGGCCGTCCGCGGGGTCCCCCGGGGCCCCGGCGCCCGCGGGGCCGGTGTCGTCCGCGGGTGCGCTCTCGTCGTCCCTCTGCCACGCCAGGGTGTGGGCGGCCGGGAGGTCGATGAAACGGGCGGGCACGTCGTGCTCCAGGGCCCAGCGGATGGCGACCCATTCCGGGGAGAATCCGGCCAGCGGCCAGAACGCGGAACGGCCGGGCTCGTCCACGGCGTGGGCCAGGAGGGCGACCGGTGGCCGCATGCCCTCGTCGGCGGCGAGCGGGATCAGCGCGTCGGCCTCCGGCGGCCCCTCGATCAGCACCACCGCCGGCCGGGCCGCGTCCAGCGCGGCCCGCACCCCCCTCGCCGATCCGGGCCCGTGGTGCCGCACGCCCAGCAGCAGCGGTCCCGCCCCGGGCCCGCGGCCCCCCGTTTCCTCCGCACCTGTCATGTCGTCCCCCTCATGCGTACCGTCGGCATCACCGGCACCGTCCGCCTCGCCCGCCCGTCCAACTGGGCTCGTCGTCCGCGCAGCGCCACGTCGCGGCGCCCGCTGCCGCACCCCGTCCCCGGACCGGCCCCCGGGCCAGGGCGTGGGCCGGGGCCGGCACGGGCGCGATCCGGCTGACCGGGGTGCGACCGTTCACGCGCTCACCTCCCGGCAGGCGCGGTAGAAGTCCTTCCAGCCGTCGCGTTCGCGGACCACCGTCTCCAGGTACTCCTGCCAGACGACGCGGTCGGCCGCCGGATCGCGGACGACCGCGCCGAGGATGCCCGCGGCGACGTCGCCGGCCCGCAGCACCCCGTCGCCGAAGTGGGCGGCCAGCGCGAGGCCGCTCGTGACCACGGAGATCGCCTCGGCCGTCGACAGCGTGCCGCTGGGCGACTTCAGCTTGGTCCGGCCGTCGGTGGTGAGGCCGTCGCGCAGCTCCCGGAAGACGGTCACGACCCGGCGGATCTCGTCGATGCCGTCCGGTACGGCCGGCAGGTCCAGGGAGCGGCCGATCTGGTCGACGCGGCGGGTGACGATGTCGACCTCGGCCTCCGGGGTCTCCGGCAGCGGCAGCACCACCGTGTTAAAACGCCGGCGCAGGGCGCTGGACAGGTCGTTCACCCCCCGGTCGCGGTCGTTGGCGGTGGCGATCAGGTTGAAGCCGCGGACCGCCTGCACCTCCTCGCCCAGTTCCGGTATCGGCAGGGTCTTCTCCGACAGGATCGTGATGAGCGTGTCCTGCACATCGGCCGGGATACGGGTCAGCTCCTCGACCCGGGCGGTCATCCCCTGCGCCATGGCCCGCATGACCGGGCTGGGCACGAGGGCGTCGCGGCTCGGGCCGTGCGCCAGCAGCCGCGCGTAGTTCCAGCCGTAGCGGATGGCCTCCTCCGGGGTGCCCGCCGTGCCCTGCACCAGCAGCGTCGAGTCGCCGCTGACCGCCGCGGCCAGATGTTCGGACACCCAGGTCTTCGCCGTGCCGGGCACGCCGAGCAGGAGCAGGGCGCGGTCGGTGGCCAGGGTCGTGACGGCGACCTCGACGATGCGGCGCGGGCCGACGTACTTCGGCGTGATCACCGTGCCGTCCCCGAGGGTGCCGCCGAGGAGGTAGGTCGCCACGGCCCATGGCGACAGCTTCCAGCGAGCCGGGCGCGGTCGGTCGTCCTGCGCGGCCAGCGCGGCGAGTTCGGCGGCGAAGGCGTTCTCGGCGTGCGGCCGCAGCGCCTCGGCGGCTTGTGCGCCCACCGCGTTCCCGGCGCCCTCCGCGCCTTGCGGACCGTGCGTGTTCGCGGGCGCGGAGTGGTTCCGGCTCGGTTCGACGGATGTCGGTTCGACGGACACAGACATGGCTGAGGCCCCCTCCAGCTCGGCCGGTTCGGATCTGGCACCCACCGTGCACCACGGCACTGACAATCCGTTCTGACCTGCGCGAACGCGTTCTCCAGGCCGATTGTCAGTGGTGGGATCTACCTTCGACGGCATGACACAGCAGGGGGTGCGCTGGACCGCGGACCAGGTGCTGGCACTGGCGCCTGACGACGCGTCGCGCAAAGCGGGAAGCAAACTCGGCACGGCCGGTCCGTGGTCGGGGACGGGGAGTTCGGACGAGGGGACGGTGTGGGGGCTGTGCAAGGGCAGTGGCAAGAAGCCGTATCAGACGGTCGTCGACCTCGTGAACGGAGCGGGACCGGCGTACAAGTGCAGTTGCCCCAGCCGCAAGTTCCCGTGCAAGCACGCGCTCGGGCTGCTGTTGCTGTGGGCGGCCGACGAGGGCGCGGTGCCGGCCGGGCAGGCGCCGCACTGGGCCGAGGAATGGCTGGCCGGGCGGAGGAAGCGGACGGCGGCGCCGGCCGGCGCCGCGGGTGCCGCGTCCGGCGCCGCTGACCCGCAGGCGGCGCGGCGCCGGGCCGAGCGCCGGGCCGAGCGGATCACGGCGGGGGCGACGGAACTGGAGCAGCGCCTGGCAGACCTGCTGCGCGGCGGCCTGGCCGCGGCCGAACAGGCGGGGTACGGGCTGTGGGAGGAGACGGCGGCCCGCATGGTCGACGCCCAGGCCCCGGGTCTCGCGGCCCGAGTCCGCGAACTGGGCTCGATCGCGTCGTCCGGGCCGGGCTGGCCGGTGCGGCTGCTGGAGGAGTGCGCGCTGCTGCACCTCCTGGACCAGGCCTGGCTGCGCCGCGAGCGGTTGCCGGAACAGCTGGCCGCGACGGTTCGCGCCCGGATCGGCCTGCCCGGCGCCGCCGACGGACCGCCGGTGCGCGACCGCTGGCTCGTCCTCGCCCAGTACGACACGGCGGACGCGAAGCTGACCACGCGCCGGATCTGGCTGCACGGCGCCGACACCGGCCGTACGGTCCTGCTGCTCTCCTACGGCGCCGCCGGCCGCGCCCCCGACCTCGCACTGCCGGTGGGACTGGCCCTGGACGCGGAGGTGGCCGCGTATCCGGGCGCCGGACAGTCGCGCGTGGCCCTGGGCGAGCGGTTCGCGCCTCCCGCGCCCGCCCGGACGCGCCCGGCCGGGGTGACGCCGGCGCAGGCCGCCGCGCGCTACGGCGAGGCCCTTCGGGACGACCCGTGGCTGGAGTCCGTTCCGGTGACGTTGCGGGAGGTGATACCGGTTCCGGACGGTGACTCCTGGCAGCTGGCCGGGGCCGGGCCGGACTCCGCGCTGCCGCTCAGCGCGGCGGCCCGTGCCCGACCGGGGCTGTGGCGGCTCGTCGCGCTGTCCGGCGGCGCGCCCGTGACGGTGTTCGGCGAGTGCGGCCACCGCGGTTTCACGCCCCTGACGGCCTGGCCCCGGGATGACGGCGAGATGGTGACACTGTGCTGATACGGGATGCACACTGCGCAACATCCGTGCTGGTGACGCGGCTCCCGTGTAAGGCATTGGAGTGACGTCAGGACGAATCGCGGGGCGGCCCCGGCACAGCGGGAACCCTCACCCGAAAGGCGCACATCGGCCGCGACCGCAGCCCTCGTCCGTCCACCCTTTCTCAGCTGTTTCACGCATTTGTTCCGCTCGACGGGAAACCCGGCGCGGGTGGCCCTCCGAGCACCCGCAGGCACCCGGCAAGGGAAAGGAAGCTCATGATCAGGACCTCCGCCCCGGTGGAGGCGCCCGCGTCGGGCGCCTGGGAGGAGTTGGTCACCACCGCCCTGCTCGGCACGGACCGCCGTACGCCCCCGGTCGGCGCCGTGGGCCGGGAGGCCCCGGTGGCGCTGCTGGACGCGGCGGCCGTGGAGACCGTGCGGCGGCGGGCCGGACTGCGCCCCGCGACTCCGGCGGCCTGCCCGGAACCGGCGCCCGCCGACCCGCGCCCGGCACTTCCCGGCGCGGCGGCCCGCCGGCTCACCATGCTGCTGTCGGACCGGCCCGGGGTGGCGGGCGGCGGTCGCAGGGGCACGGCGCCCGACCTCATGGAACTGCTGCCCCAGTGGCTCGCCACGGCCAACGCCCGCGGCTACGCGGCGCCCGCGGAGGCGCTGCCCGCGCTGCTGGACGCCGCCCGCGGCCGTACGGACCTGCGCCCGGCCGCGCTGGCCTTCGCGGGGCCCCGCGCGCTGTGGCTGGCGCGACTCAACCCGGACTGGCGGTTCGCGCTGCGGGCGGCCCCGGGCGGCAGTGCCGCGCTGCCCGGCCCCGGGGAGGCCGACCGGATACGGCGACTGTGGGAGGAGGGCCTGTTCGCGGAGCGGGTGGCGCTCCTGGCGTCGATACGGGAACGCGAGCCGGCGGCGGCGCGGGAACTGCTCGCCTCCACCTGGGCGACCGAGCGGGCCGAGGACCGGCTGATGTTCCTCGACTCGTTGCGCTCCGGTCTGAGCCCGCACGACGAGCCGTTCCTCGAACAGGCACTCGCCGACCGCAGCCGCAACGTCCGGGCGACCGCGGCGGAGCTGCTGTCGGCGCTGCCCGGCTCGGCGCTGGCCGCGCGGATGGCGGACCGGGCCGGGGCATGCGTGGCCGTCGACCGCACCCTCGACACCCCGACGATCGTCGTCGAGGCTCCCCACGAGTGCGACGCGGCCATGGAACGTGACGGTGTCGTCGCCAAGGCTCCGACGGGCCGGGGCGAGCGCTCGTGGTGGCTGGGGCAGCTGCTGGAGGCGACCCCGCTCGGCGCCTGGTCAGCGCGGCTCGGCGGGCGCACGCCGCAGGAGATCGTGGCGCTGCCGGTCGCGGACGGCTGGCAGGGGGAACTGCACGCCGCCTGGTGCCGGGCGGCGGTGCGGCAGCGGGACGGACAGTGGGCGCGGGCGCTCCTCGGGGCACCCGCCGCACCCGAGGCCGGCGGGCCGGGCGCGGTGTCGCTGGCGGAGCGTGCCCGGCTGCTCGGGACGCTGGGCGCCGCCGAGCGGGCCGACTGGGTGGCCGGATTCATCGCGGCACACGGTCTGTCCGAGGCCTTTCAGCTGCTCGGAGTGTGTGCGGTGCCGTGGTCCGCGCCGCTCGGACGGGCGGTGGTCGACGCGCTCGACATCGCGCGGGACGCAGGGAGTTACCCATGGAGTTTCAGTGGAGTGATGGGACTGGCCGAGCGGTGTCTGGACCCCGCGGAGGCGAGCCGGCTCGACGGGCTGCTGACGGTGCCGGACGAGACGCGGGACGCGTCGCCCGGGGCCGGCGGGTACTGGGCGGAGGCGTTCCAGCGACTGGTGACGACACTGCGGCTGCGCGCCGCGATGGCCGAGGAACTCGGTGTGCCGGGCGGCTGAGCCTCCCCCCGGGCCAGGGTGAGCGTCCCCGGCCCCCGGTCGCCGGCTCGGACGGCCTCGGCCTCGTCCCCGGACCTCCGCGAGCCCCAGCGGACGGGGAGGCCCGAAGGCCGGGCCACTCCGTACCCGGCCGACGCCGGTGGGCGGCCGGCGCCGCCAAGGCGCCGCGGAGCCCGATACCACGGAGCCCGGTGACGCGGCAGGCGACGTTCGCCCGTACAGGAGCATCGTCCGGTGCGTTCTCTTTGGGGGCGCCCTCTGCTCGCAGAACTCGGGGAAGTGCCGGCCGGAAGCCCCTGTACGGGACGTACGTGCCTTTCGGCCGGTCCGGTGAGCGGGGGTGCCCCCTGCTCGAGGAGCCCGGGCAGGGCGTGCCGGGCGTCGAGACGGGGCGGACGCCGCCTGTCGCGGCACTAGGCCCCGGCGGGCTCCCGGACGTTCGCCCGGACCCAGTCCACGATCGACTGGGTGGTCGCGCCCGGGGTGAAGATCTCCGCGACGCCCTTCTCCTTCAGCGGCGCGATGTCCGCCTCGGGGATGATGCCGCCCCCGAAGACGACGATGTCCTCGGCGTCGCGCTCCCCGAGCAGGTCGATCACGGCGGCGAACAGCGTGTTGTGCGCGCCGGAGAGAATGGACAGGCCGATCGCGTCGGCGTCCTCCTGGATCGCCGTGTCGACGATCTGCTCGGGGGTCTGGTGGAGCCCGGTGTAGATGACCTCCATGCCGGCGTCGCGCAGCGCCCGCGCGATCACCTTGGCTCCACGATCGTGGCCGTCGAGCCCCGGCTTGGCCACCACCACGCGGATCGGACCGGCTGCCACACCCATCACTGCCTCCATGAAGCGACTACACCCGTCCTCCGTGGGACGGAAGCCCCGCACCACACCGTCCGGGGAAGTGAACGAACGTTATCTCCAGCATCCCGCACCCGGCAGTTTCGCGGTGCGGAGGGAGGGGGAAATCACACGGTGGGACACTCCTCCAGGCTTTCGTGGCCGGGAGAACTCCCGCACCGCATACCCTTCCCCGCCGTCACCGTCCGTGGGCCGGACACCCCGGCGGCGCGGGGGCCTCTGCGGGAACAAGCGTCACGGGAGCCGCAACAAGGTCGTCGCACCAGCGCGCCGCGATCCACGCACCGCCGTGGTGCGGCGCACCGGCGAGGGCGCGAGGGACACACAGGGCAGACACGGCACAGCAGCGGGGAGTCTCCTCGTCCCACCGGCGGGGAGCCTCGTCACCTTCTCGGCGGCACGTCCGCCATTCGCCGGACGAGCCGCCCCGTGCGGGCCGTCCACGCCCCGTCGACCGCCTTCGCCGCGGCTGCCCACGAGCGCACACGGGGGGCAGAGCCGCCCTCCCGTGTGCCGACAGGAGGTCGGCCATGAAGGTCACCAGCGTCGCAGACCCCATCCTCCCGCTCTGTCAGCGCCTGATTCCGGGCCGGATCACGGGACTCTCGCTGGGCCTCCTGAAGGCGACCGCCCTGGAACTGGCCATCCTCGCGGGACACGTCCTCCTCTATCCCTCCGGGATCATCCAGGAGCGCCGGGGGCCCGCCTGCCCGCTCCCCGCGCCCGGCGCAGCCGCCCAGTTGCCGGTCGAGGCCAAGCCCCCGGTGGTGCTGCTGCACGGGTTCATCGACAACCGGTCCGTGTTCGTGCTGCTGCGCCGCAGTCTCGCCCAGCACGGCCGGTCGCGCGTGGAGTCCCTCAACTACTCGCCGCTGACCTGTGACATCCGCACCGCCGCCGAACTGCTCGGCCGGCACATCGAGGAGATCTGCGAGCGCACCGGCAGCGAGCGGGTCGACGTCGTCGGGCACAGCCTGGGTGGCCTGATCGCCCGGTACTACGTGCAGCGGCTCGGCGGCGACCTGCGGGTCCGCACCCTCGTCACCCTCGGCACCCCGCACGCCGGCACCAGGGTCGCGCCGCTGGCCAACGCCCACCCGATCGTGCGCCAGATGCGCCCGGACTCGGCACTGATGGAAGAGCTGTCCCGTCCCGCGCCGGGCTGCCGCACGTACTTCGTCGGTTTCTGGAGCGACCTGGACCATTTGATGGACCCCTTGGAGTCGGCCTGCATCGAGCACCCCGACCTCAAGGCGGAGAACGTCAGGGTGAGCGGCATCGGCCATCTCGCGATGCCCGTGCACCCGGCCGTCGCCAGCGGCATCCGGCAGGCCCTGGACACCGTGCGGCCCGGGGACCCGACCGCGAAGTTCACCGGCGGCCTGACCGTGGCATGACCCCGGGCCCGTCGACGCGGCGGGATTGACCCATCAGGGTCGAACCTCACCTCGAACACAACTCCAAGGCTGTGTCCGCAGTCCGCCGAAACACAGCCGATTGCCCGTTTCCCTCCCCCGGGAAACCAACGGAAGATTGTCGCGCCCGCGTACTGCCGGGTACAGTCGCCGCACTGCTCTGGCAGCCCTGTCGTCGAGGCGAAAGAGAAGTCGGTGAACGACCGTCACCCGTCGGGGACCGCTACCACCCCGGCTCCGGCCTCCGATGACGCCTCGGCGCCCTACGCGTCGTACGACGGCGGTCAGGAAGCCGGCTACGGCGACTTCACCACGTACGGCGAGTACCACGCCACCGGTTTTCACACCGGCACGTACGACACGGCGGGATACGCGGCCGTTCCCCTCTCCGGCGGCGCCGCGGACGGCGGCGCCCAGGCCACCGGCACGTACGACACCACCCAGTGGGCCACGGGCAGCCACCAGACCCTGAACTACGACTCGTACGCGGCCCAGCACCACGCCGCCTACGACACCGGCGCGTACGACACGACCGCCTGGTCCACCGGATACCAGCAGCAACTGCCTTTCGTCCCGCAGCAGTCGGCGCCCGTCGAGGCGAGCGGCCAGTGGGGCGCGACCGCCTGGGCCGACCAGCCCGACGCCACGGGTGATCACACCCAGCAGTGGGACTGGGGCACGCAGACCTTCGACACCGGCGCGTACGACGCCACCCAGTGGAACACCGACGGCGAGGCCGACACTGCCGAGCAGGTGCCCTCGTCCCGGCAGCCGCACGACGAGACCGGCGAGACCGCCCCGACGGAGCCGACCGACACCGGCGAACTGCCCGCCGTCCACCTGCTCGAGGAGCAGGAGGAGATCACGCCGGTCCCGGCCCCGCGCGCGGCCTCCCGCGGCGCCGGCCGGTCCCGCCGCCGGCCGCCGGCCAAGCGCTCGGCGCTGCTGACCGTGGCCGTCCCCTCGGTCTGCGTCTTGGGGGTCGCCGGGATCGCCGCCGCCTCCGTCGACAGCTTCACCCACGACGGCGAGGACACCTCGGCGTCCGCGTCCGACGCGCACCCCGTCCAGCCGGCCACCGCCAACAACAAGCTGGACACCCAGTTGCAGAGCCTGTCCGCCGGGGCGAACGACTTCGCCGGCCGCGCCAGCCGCACGCAGGAGCGCATCGACCTCAAGGCGCAGCAGGTGGCCGAACAGAAGAAGGCGGCGAAGGAGGCGGCCCGCAAGGAACGGCTGCGCCCCAAGTTCGCGCTGCCGGTCGCGGAGCGGGGGCTGAGCGCCTACTTCGGCCAGGCCGGTGTGAACTGGATGTCCGTGCACACCGGCATCGACTTCCCGGTCTGGTACGGGACCACCGTGATGGCCGCGACCGACGGCACGGTCCGCACCCAGTGGAACAGCGCCTACGGCAACATGCTGATCCTGACGGCGAAGGACGGCACGGAGACGTGGTACTGCCACCTCTCCAGTTACCGGGTTCCCTCCGGCACGACGGTGAAAGCCGGGGATCCCATCGCCTACTCCGGCAAGTCGGGCAACTCCACCGGACCGCACCTGCACTTCGAGGTCAGGCCCGCCGGCGGGGGGCCGATAGACCCGCTGCCCTGGCTGCGCAGCCACGGCCTCGACCCCACGTAGGACCGGCGGCCAGGCCGGCTCGACGCGGGCCCCGGCCCTCCCCCGCCCGCGCGGCGGGGGAGCACCACGTCGCGGGGACTACAGCTTCTCCACCGGCGCGTACCGCAGCAGCAGCCGCTTCGGCTTGGCGTCGCCGAAGTCGATCGTCGCCTCGGCGTTGCCGCCCGTGCCCTTGACCGCGACCACCGTGCCGAGGCCGAACTGGTCGTGCGTGACCCGGTCGCCGACGGCCAGGGACACCACCGGCTTGTCCGCGGTCCGTCGGGTGGCGAAACCCGAGGCGCCGGAGGCCGACGAGCGGGACCGCGACGACGACAGCGAGGCCGCCACCCCGGACGCGGGGCCGGAGGGCGCGGGCGCCGAACCGCCCGTGCGCTTCCAGTCGACGTGCGTCTGCGGGATCTCCTCCAGGAAGCGGGAGGGCGGGTTGTACGAAGGCTGGCCCCACGCGCTGCGCATCGCCGAGCGGGTCAGGTACAGCCGCTCCCGCGCGCGCGTGATGCCGACGTAGGCCAGCCGGCGCTCCTCCTCCAGCTCCTTGGTCTGGCCGAGGGCGCGCATGTGCGGGAAGACGCCGTCCTCCATGCCGGTGAGGAAGACCACCGGGAACTCCAGGCCCTTGGCGGTGTGCAGGGTCATCAGCGTGATGACGCCGTCGCCGTCCTCCTCGTCGGGGATCTGGTCGGAGTCGGCGACCAGGGCCACCTGCTCCAGGAAGTCGGACAGCGCGACCGGCTCCCCCTCCCCGCGCTCCTGCTCGAACTCCAGGGCGACGGCGGCGAGTTCCTGGAGGTTCTCGATGCGGGTCTCGTCCTGCGGGTCGGTGGAGGACTGCAACTCGGCAAGGTAGCCGGTGCGTTCGAGGATGGCTTCCAAGACCGTGGCCGGGCCGGCGCCCGACTCCACGATCGTACGGAGCTCCTCCATGAGCGTGTTGAACCGCTTGACCGCGTTCGTCGACCGCGCCGCCATGCCGTACGCCTCGTCGACGCGGCGCAGCGCCTGCGGGAAGCTGATCTTCTCGCGCTGGGCGAGGGCGTCGATCATCGCCTCCGCGCGCTCGCCGATGCCCCGCTTGGGCACGTTGAGGATGCGGCGCAGCGGGACGGAGTCCTCCGGGTTGGCCAGCACCCGCAGATAGGCCAGGACGTCCCGGACTTCCTTGCGCTCGTAGAAGCGGACGCCGCCGACCACCTTGTAGGGCAGGCCGACGCGGATGAAGATCTCCTCGAAGACACGGGACTGGGCGTTGGTGCGGTAGAAGACCGCGACGTCACCGGCCTTGGCCTCGCCCGCGTCCGTGAGGCGGTCTATCTCCTCGGCGACGAACTGGGCCTCGTCGTGCTCGGTGTCGGCGACGTACCCGGTGATGCGGGCTCCGGCGCCCGCGTTGGTCCACAGGTTCTTCGGGCGGCGGGACTCGTTGCGCTCGATGACCGCGTTGGCGGCGGACAGGATCGTCTGCGTGGAGCGGTAGTTCTGTTCCAGCAGGATCGTCGTCGCGTCCGGGTAGTCCTCCTCGAACTGGAGGATGTTGCGGATGGTCGCCCCGCGGAAGGCGTAGATCGACTGGTCGGCGTCACCGACCACGCAGAGCTCGGCGGGCGGGAGACCGGCCTCGCCCGGCGGCACGTCCCCTGGCTGCTCGGCGGTGCCGACGAGCTCCCGCACGAGGGCGTACTGCGCGTGGTTGGTGTCCTGGTACTCGTCGACGAGGACGTGGCGGAAGCGGCGGCGGTAGTGCTCCGCGACGTCGGGGAAGGCGCGCAGCAGGTTGACCGTCGTCATGATCAGGTCGTCGAAGTCGAGGGCGTTGGCCTCGCGCAGCCGCGACTGGTACAGGGCGTAGGCCTGGGCGAGGGTCTTCTCGAAACCGTCGGTGGCCTGGGCGGCGAAGTCCTCCTCGTCGATCAGCTCGTTCTTGAGGTTGCTGATCTTGGCGCTGAAGGACTTCGGCGGATAGCGCTTGGGGTCGAGCTCCAGGTCACGGCAGACCAGGGCCATCAGCCGCTTGGAGTCGGCCGCGTCGTAGATCGAGAACGACGACGTGAAGCCCAGCTTCTTGCTCTCGCGGCGCAGGATGCGCACGCACGCGCTGTGGAAGGTCATCACCCACATCGCGTTCGCGCGTGGGCCGACGAGCTGCTCCACGCGCTCCTTCATCTCCCCGGCGGCCTTGTTGGTGAAGGTGATCGCAAGGACCTGGCCGGGGTGGACGCCCCGCTCGGCAAGCAGGTGGGCGATGCGGTGCGTGAGCACCCTGGTCTTGCCGGAACCGGCGCCGGCCACGATGAGCAGCGGCGAGCCCGCGTGGACGACGGCGGCGCGCTGGTTGTCGTTCAGCCCCTCCAGGAGCGCGGCCGGGTCGATGACGGGCCGGGGGGCGCCGTCGCGGTAGTAGGCGTCCCGGCCGTAGGAGTCCGGGTCCGGCGGCAGGTCGAACTTCCCGCCGAACAGATCGTCCGGAACGGGCTCCGGAGCGTGATCGTCCTCGGGCGGCGGCGGGAGTTCTTCCTCGTGGCCCCGCGGGGCCTGGAGGTCCGCCAGGAAGCTGTCGTCAAAGAGGCTGCTCATCGCTCTACGAGTCTAGGGCTCCGCACCGACAACCCGGGGGCGGATCCGCCGATCACGCACCGGAACGACATCGTCACACCGGCGGGGCGGCGGGTACGGCGGGTAGGTCACGGGAACGCATCGGCGGATCACGCATCGGTCTTCACGCAAGCCTCACGGGTTGGTCACCGTTCGGTTCCGCCGCACGACCCCCACCGGCGAACGGCGCCGGCAGCCGGTCTCCGCCGAGATCCCGCGGACCCCCTGACGGCAGTGACCACCGTGACCACCGGGTGCGCCGTGGTCGCCGGGGCTCCCGGGCCCCTGCGAACCGGCGGGGACGAGGCCGTCCGGCGCGGGGGCTCCGCGTCTGCCGAGGCCCACCGGGCGCTCGCCTTCGCCCGCGCCCAGATCGGCAAGCGGTATGTCTCGGGCGCGTCGGCCCCGGCTCGTACGACTGCTCCGGCCTCACCCGGGCCGCCTGGAAGGCCGCCGGCGTCGCCCTCCCGCGCGCCACCCGCGACCAGTCAGGCGCCGGCGCCCTGGTCCCGCTCTCCGAGGCCCTCCACGGCGACCTCGTCTTCTTCCACGCCGACGTCAGTCACGTCGGCGTCTACGCGGGCGCCGGCATGGTGGTCCACTCTCCACGACCCGGTGCCTGCGTCCGCGAGGAGCCCGTGTTCCGCGTCGGCGAGCGGGTGGTCCACGTGGTCCGCCCGGCCTGAGCGGAACGGCGACCGCTCCGAGCGGGGCCGGTCACCCCCCGGCCCTGCTCGGAGGGAGCCGCGGACAACCTGCCCGGAGGCCGGTGCGCCCCCCCCGCTCGAGAGCGGCGCACGAACCCGCTAGGGACCGGCGCACGACCCGCTCCCGGTGATCGAAGGACGACCTGGGCGGGGTCGGCGCGCCATCTGCCGGCCCCGCACAGGTCGCGCTTTCGGTGCGCCCGCCCGCGTTCCCGCTCGCGCGGCGCGCGCGGCTCTTCACTAGCATCGTGGTCGTGCCGGACACCTCACCCCTGCGCGCCTGGCTGGCGCAGCGTCCGCCGGCGGCCGGGGCCGCCGTGATGGCGAGCGGCATCGTGTCGATCGGGCTGCACCTGACGGGCTACGACCTGCCGTCCTACGCCGTGCTCGCGGTGGCCTGCGCCGCCTGGCTGGCGCTGGCCACGGACTTCGTCGTGCGGCTGGTGCGCGAGCGGTCACGGTGGCTGGCCGAGGCGGGGACACCGGCGGCGCTCACCGGCGTCGCCGCGACCGCCGTCCTGGGGACCCGCTTCTCCGTGCTGGGCCGGCAGGTCCTCGCCGACGCGCTGCTCGCGCTGGCGTTCGTGCTGTGGCCGTGGCTGCTCGTGCTGGTGCTGCGCAACGCCAAGCGCCCGATGCCCGGGGCGGTCTTCCTCTGCTGCGTGGCCACGGAGGGACTGGCCGTGCTCGGCGCATCCGTGGCCAGGGCCCAGGACACGGCCTGGCTGGCGCACACGGCGGTGGTCTTCTTCTGGCTCGGCCTCGCGCTCTACGTCCTCGCGCTGAGCCGCTTCGATCTACGGCAGGTGTTCGAGGGGCACGGGGACCAGTGGGTGGCGGCGGGCGCGCTGGCGATCTCTGCGGTCGCCGGCGCGAAGCTGATCGCCGCGGCGGGCGCGGGGTCGTACCTGTGGAACAAGGACGACAGCGACGTCCTGCACACCGTGACCCTCGGACTGTTCGTCCTCGATCTGTGCTGGTACGCCGTACTGCTGGTCGCCGAGCTGGTACGGCCCAGGCTCCGCTACGACGTGCGGCGCTGGTCGACCGTCTTCCCCATGGGCATGACGGCGGTGGCGGCGCTGTCCATCGCCGCCTCCCTGCGCGCCCCGGCACTGCACGTGCCCGGCGAGGCACTGCTGTGGACCGCCGCGGCGGCGTGGCTGGCGGTCGCCGCGGGCGCGGTCGCGGAGGCGCGCACCGAGCTCCGCTCCGTGCGCTGACCTACGCGCTCGCGCCCGCGTGCGTCCGACGCCGTGCTCACGTCCACAGGACCGCGATGAAGATGTTCGCCATGGTCAGCAGGCCCACCAGGCCGAACATGCCCTTGTCCACCTTCTCGTCGTCGCGCTTGACGTAGACGAGGCCCAGGATCACGATCAGCAGCGCGAGCTTCACGCCGATCTTGACGTTGTTGACGTGGAAGTCCTCGGCCTGGTTGAGGCCGACCAGGACGACGCCGGTGACCAGCATGGTCAGCGCGCCGTGCAGCATTCCCGGCACGAACCGGGCCCTGCCCTGGCCCATCGCCTTCATCTGGGTGAGGAAACCGCCGAGCAGCGCGGCGATGCCGATGATGTGCAGGCCGACGAAGAGATGGATGAGTACGTCCATGAGGCCGGAGCCTAACCACCGGCCCGTACCCCTTCGGACACCGGCCCGTCCCCGAGCGTCCGGCGCGGCCCGGCCGACACGGCGGCGCGCCCACGTCCCATAGCACCCCCTCGTTCCCGTCCGCTCCCGAAGTCCCGGAACGGTCACCACTCAGCGTGAAGACGCCGCCCTGGGGAGCGTCCGGCGGTCTCATACGGTCACCGGCCGGTCCCCTCCCGTCAGTTCCGCACATGGAGTCACCCGCTCGACACGGAGAGCCCTAGCGTCCTCACCCGGTGACCGGCTCCCCATCGCCGCCCGGACCAGGGGCGGCAGCCGGACACCACCGCCGAATGGTCCGGCGGTGGCGCGCTCCCCCGTGTGGGCCGCCGCCGGACGCGCACCCCGCACCGCGGCCCCGCGGCCGGACGAAGGGAACGTGACAGTCCTCGTGGCAGCGCACCGCAAGCCCCGACAGTGCTCGCTCAGCGGCAGCACGGCGCGTACGGCCGTCACCATCGCCCTCGCGGGCGCGGCGACGCTGACGGGCTTCGACGGCGTCGGCCGGGCCGCGCCGCGGCCCGAACCGGAGCAGGTCAGGGCCAGGGTGGACCAGCTGTACCGGGAGGCGGAGGTCGCCACCGAGCGGTACGACGGCGCGAGGGAGAAGGCTGACGCGTCCGGGCGGCGGCTGCGGACGCTGGGCGACGAGGCGGCCCGCAGCCAGGCCAGGCTCAACTCCGCGCGGGACGCGCTCGGTTCGATCGCCGCAGCGCAGTACCGGGAGGGCGGGATCGATCCGGCCGTACGGTTGATGCTCTCCGACGATCCGCGCCGCTATCTGCGCGACGCCGAGTTCGCGGAGCGGGCGGGGTTCCGGCAGACGGCCGCCGTGGCCGACGTACGCAGGCAACTGAGGAACATCGAGCGGTTGCGCGGTGCGGCCCGCGTCGAACTGGCCTCCCTCCGGTCGGAGCAGGCGCGACTGCGGCGGCACAAGAAGACGATCACCAGCAGACTGGACGAGGCCCGTCGGCTGCTGTCCGGGCTGTCCCCTCACCAGCGGGCCGCGACGACCGGCCAGGACGCGGACACCGGGCGTGCCTCGCGCTCCACCGCCGCCACGCGGAACACGCTCGGCGGCCCGGCAGCGGTCAGGGCCCCCGGCTCCCGGGCGGCGGCGGCCGTCGCGTACGCCTACCAGAAGCTCGGCAGCCCCTACGTGTGGGGCGCGACCGGTCCCGACGCCTTCGACTGCTCGGGCCTGGCCCAGGCCGCCTACCGTGCCGCCGGAATCTCGCTGCCCCGCACCACCTACGCCCAGATCAACGCCGGCCGCCGCGTCGCCCGGGACGAACTGCTCCCCGGTGACCTGGTGTTCTTCTACTCAGGGGTCAGTCATGTCGGCATCTATGTGGGTGGCGGCCACATGATCCACGCCCCGAACCCCTCGGCCCCGGTCCGGGTGGCCCCGATCGACCAGATGCCGTTCGTGGGGGCGACCCGGGTGGCGTGAGCTCACGGGCCGACCTCAAGGCGAGGGACGGGTGACGGTCCGGCAGCGCCGGTCGCCGGTCGCCGGTCGCCGGTCGCCGGTCGCCGGTCGCCGGGGCCAGGATGAACGGCCCGCTCACACCAGTCGGCGCGCCGTGGCCCAGCGGGTCAGCTCGTGGCGGTTGGAGAGCTGGAGCTTGCGCAGGACCGCCGAGACATGGGACTCCACCGTCTTCACCGAGATGAAGAGCTGCTTGGCGATCTCCTTGTAGGCGTAACCGCGGGCGATGAGCCTGAGGACCTCGCGTTCGCGCTGGGTGAGACGGTCGAGGTCCTCGTCGACCGGTGGCGCGTCGGTGGAGGCGAAGGCGTCGAGGACGAAGCCGGCCAGGCGGGGCGAGAAGACGGCGTCGCCCTCCTGGACACGGAAGATGGAGTCGATGAGATCGGCCCCGGTGATCGTCTTCGTCACGTATCCGCGCGCGCCGCCGCGGATGACGCCGATCACGTCCTCCGCCGCGTCCGAGACGGAGAGCGCCAGGAAGCGGACCGGTCGCTCGGTGTCGGCCGTCAACGCCGCGCAGCGCCGCAGCACCTCGACCCCGCCGCCGCCGGGAAGGTGCACGTCGAGCAGGACCACCTCGGGTCGGACCGCGGTGATGACCGTGACCGCCTGGTCCACGTCCGCGGCCTCGCCGACGACCTCCACCCCGGTCTGCTCGGTCCGGCCGATCTCGGCCTGGACGCCCGTACGGAACATGCGGTGGTCGTCGACGAGGACCACGCGCACGTGCCGTCCGTCCGTCCCCCCGCCGGCCGTCCCCGCCGCCTCCGCTCCCGCCGTACCGTTCGCCTCGGTCGGGTCGCTCATCACGTGTTCTCCGCCCTCTCCATCTCCAGCTCGACCTCCGTGCCGCCGTCCGGCACCGCGCGCAGCCGGGCCGTTCCCCCGTTGCGCTCCATGCGGCCGATGATCGATTCTCTGACGCCCATGCGGTCGGCGGGTATCGCCTCGAAGTCGAAGCCGGGTCCGCGGTCCCGGACGGACACGAAGACCTTCCTCCCCTCGACCTCGGCGTAGACCTGCACGGCGCCGCCCTGGCCACCGTACTTGGCGGCGTTCACCATGGCTTCCCTCGCGGCTTGCATCTGGGCGCCGATCCGCTCGTCGAGCGGGCAGTCGCCGACCACGACCACCTCTATCGGAACGCCGTGCTTGTCCTCCACCTCGGCGGCGTTGCGCTTGACCGCCTCGGCCAGCGTGGCCGGCTCGTCGGCCTCGTCCTTGCCGTTGCCCTCCGGCTTGTAGAGCCAGGCGCGCAGGTCGCGCTCCTGGGCACGGGCCAGGCGGCGCACCTCCCCCGCGTTCTCCGCGTTGCGCTGGATCAGGGTCAGGGTGTGCAGCACCGAGTCGTGGACGTGGGCCGCGACCTCGGCACGCTCCTGCGCGCGGATGCGCATCAGACGCTCCTCGGAGAGGTCCTGGGTCATGCGCACGAGGTACGGCCCGGCGAGCAGCGTTATGCCGACGAGGACGGCGAGGGCCGCCTGGAGGACCGAGCCGAGATGAGCTGCGGACCCCTGGAGGACGAAGATGGCGGAGACGCCTGCCGTGACCAGCAGCACGCCCGCCCCGGCGCGCAGCAGCGTGAGCGTGCGGCGGCGGCGGCCGACCTCGACCCAGCGGGCCCGGCGGGCGTTGTCCGCCTGGCGCCAGACCAGGGCGACGCCCGCGGCGACGAGGACGGCCGGCAGGAGGTACGCCTTCGCGCCGTCGCCCAGGTTCACGTTGCCGACGAAGACCGTCGCCACGACGACCATGAGGAGCAGGGCGAGGATCTGGCCCTTGTCCGGTTTGCGGGCGACCATTCTGCGCCGGCCGTCCGGCGAGGTCTCGGTGGTGACGAGGGAGGGCGGCTTCTGACCCGCGACACCGCCGACACCGAGGGGCACGAAGAACCAGAAGGCCGCGTACAGCAGCGCGCCGAGGCCGTCGGCCATGAACAGGCCCGCGAAGACGAGCCGCACCCAGACCACGGGCAGCCCGAGATGCCCGGCGAGGCCCCGCGCCACCCCACCGAGCCAGCGTCCGTCGCTGCTGCGGTAGAGCTTGCGCGGCGGCCGCGGGTCGTCGAGGGGCAGTGCTGCGGCTTCCGGCATGCCATCGATGGTCACATGCCGCCGGAGCGGGAGCATCAGGGTCCGTCCCCGAGACTCCCCTGATCTTCGAGCGAGCCGTTGGGACGCGGCGCCGACGGACCTCCGGCGGCCCGTCGAACACATCCCGGGCACGGCTCAGGGGCGAATCAGGGTTCGGCCAGGGTCGTCCCGACTGCCGCCGCGACGGCGCGCCCGTCACCATGGACGCATGACGAATCACCAGCACGCCGCGACGAGCCCGGAACCCGGCTCCGGCTCCCGCGCGGCCGCAGGTGCCGGGCCGCGGGACACCGCGCCCGGCCAGGGTGCCGGTGAGGACCCGGGGGCGCACGGGCACACGGGCGCGCAGGCGCGGGAAACGAGCGGACGGCCCGGTGCCGGCGACCGTCCGCACCACGGCGGAGAGGCGAGTGTGACGGGGACAACGGGGGCGGCCGGCCCGGCGGACACGGCCGAGGAGCCACGTCCGGGCCGGTCCGGGGAGCCCGGGCCGGCCGGATCTTCCGGACCGGCGGGCCCGGGGCCCCACGGCAACGCGGCGGCGGGCGGCCCGGGGGCCGCCGGGGAACCGTCGAGGTTCCGGCGGGACCGGCGGCACAGGTTGATCGCCGGGGTCTGCTCGGGGCTGGGACGCCAGTGCGACATGGATCCGGTGATCTTCCGGGTCACACTGGCCGTGCTCGCCGCGACCGGCGGAATCGGCCTCATCTTCTACGGCTTCGCCTGGCTCTTCGTGGCGTACGACGACGAGGACGAGAACGAGGTCCGCAAGCTCCTGACCGGCAGGGTGGACGGCCAGGCGCTGGCCGGCGTGCTGTTCGCGCTGGTCGGCTGCGGGGTGTTCCTGTCGATGCTGAACAACGGCAGCGTGCTGACCTTCGCCGTCGTCCTCTCCCTGCTTCTGGCGGGAGCCGGGTACTGGTCGCAGCACCGCGGGGTCCCCGCCCCCGATCCTTCCCCCAGCTCTCGGCCGCGCCCGAGCAGGGGAAGCCCCCTCGCCGCCCAGGCGGCCGCCGACGCCCCGCCGGAGGCCCAGGCGCCCCCGGTCCCCACCGCCTACCCCTCCTGGTGGCGCGACCCGATCGTCAAGGACGGCACCCACGTCGGCGGCACCGGTTATCTGTGGGGCCCACGGGACTCCCACGACCGGGACATCGCGGCGGCCGTCAACATCAGCCTGGGCGACCGCGTGAGGGAGGACGTGCGGGCGCCGCGCGCCGAGCCGCCGCGCGGCCCGCGCGGGCCGCGCTGGATCGGTGGCTGGGTGTTCCTGCTCGCGCTGGTCGCCGGTGCCCTGGGCACCGGCCGGACCTGGAACGATCATGCGCTGGGCACCAGTCTGCAGACCGGCCTGGCCTGTGCGCTCGCCGTCTTCGGCCTGGGCATAGCGGTCAGCGCGTTCCTGGGGCGGACGGGCGCGGGCTCCGTACTGCTGGCGATCATCACCGCGGCCCTGCTCGCCACGTCGGCAGCGCTTCCGAAGGACATCAGCACCCACTGGGCACACACCACATGGCGGCCCACCGCGACGACGGACGTCCCGAGGAAGTACGACCTGGGCACCGGTGAGGGCACGCTCGACCTGACCCGAATACGCCCCGGCCAGGACCGGACGGTGACGGCACGGGCGCAGGTCGGGTTGGGCCGGCTGCGGGTGATCGTTCCCCGGGACGTGACCGTGCGGGCGACCATCGACGTGGGTCTCGGCGACATCCGGTTGCCGGGCGACGGCTCTCAGGACGTGGACGTGGCTCCCGGCAGGCACCAGCAAGTGACGCTGGTCCCGGCGTCGGGCGCCGGGAACGCCGGAACACTCGACATCGACCTGCGGGTCGGCATGGGACAGGCGGAGGTGAGTCGTGCTGCGTCATGAGTTCCAGCCCGGGAAGCTGGTGGCCGGTCTCTTCCTCACCGCGGCGGGCGTCGTCTACGCCGGTGACGCCGGTGGCCTCTGGCGGACGCCGTGGTTCGTGGCGGCCCCGCTGGTCGTGGGCGGCCTGTGCCTGGCGGCGGTGGCCGCGCTGCTGAACCGCGCCGTACGCCGGCTACGGGCCGACCGGCGTACGGGAAGGGGCGACACCGCGCCGGACGCGGCGGACTGAGCCCCGCGGGCTCCCGCGGACGGGCCTCGGGCGGCCCCGGTGGGCAACCGCACGGGCAGCCCGCCGGGTGCTTCCGCGAGATCTTCTACCGGAAGACGCGGGCACCTTGCCGTCGGCGCGACCGCAGGGCCTCGTCCATGGAGAGCATCGGGGCGCCCGCGAGGACGAGGGGGATCCAGGCCATGAGATAGGCGAGGTCGTTGCCGTAGTAGTAGGGGGTGGAGGCCCAGCTGACCGTGAGCCACAGGCTGAGGGAGATCAGCGCGCCGCCGAGTGCGGCCAGACGGCCGAACAGGCCGAGCAGGGTGCCGATGCCGACGGCCAGCTCGCCGAGGGCGATGGCACAGCCGAAGCCGACCGGGGCCTTCAGCGCCAGGTCGACCAGGGCAGGGACGGCGGCGGAGTCGCGCGCCGCGCGCATCGTGTCGCCGATCGACCCGGTGCCGGCTGCCTGGAGGAAGGCACTGTCGGTGAGTTTGTCCAGGCCGGCATAGATGAAGGTGCCGCCCAGGAAGACACGGAGGGGAAGGAGGGCGTAGCGGGCAGCGGTGTCCCGCCAGTCACCGCGTCCCTCGCTGTATGAGGTCTGTGGGTCCACCCGAACGCCGTGAGCCATCACTGCCATCCGCCTCTCACCGCCATATCGTGCACTCCTCGACAGACCATACGTATGCAGGAAAGAACGCACTCAACCGCACCGGGCAGTTTTTCCGACTAACGCATGATTCCGATGCGAGGTAGGTGGTCCCCCCTCACTCCGTCACGTCGATCGAGTACCGGTTGGTCTCCACGCCCGCCGCGGTCACCAGCTGCACCTCGACCCGGCCCGGTTCCACGTCCGCCGGGACGGGGACGGTCAGCGCCGCGTCCGTGGGGTTGCTGAACCCTCCGGTGACCGGGACCAGGGGCACATGGACGTTGACCGCGCCGATGCGGACCACCATCCGCGCCAGCCGGTCGGCGCCCTGGGCGCCGGGCGGGACGAACCCCGCTCCGCGGATCTCGATGTCGTCGCCGGTGCGGATCGGCGCGTCCAGGTCACCCGCCTCCCGGACCCGGACCACCGAGAGGATCACCGGCCGGCCGCCCTCGGCGTACTTGCCCGCCAGGTAGGTCAGGGCCGACACCAGCACCAGTACCGCGAGCCCCCACGGCAGGTCGGGCAGCTGATCCGGCCGCCGGGCCAGCCGCACCGCCGCGAACGCCAGGGACACGGCGCTGATCACGACGTACTGGATGTCGGGGAACGTGCCCCGCCCCGCGTCGTCCGTCAGCAGGTCGGCCGCCCTCGGCCGGTCCGCGCGCACCTTTTGCAGCCGCTGCCCCAGCACCCGGAGCCCGACCACCCGCCGCACCAGCACCGCGATCCCGCACACCACGGCGAGCACGGTGACCACACCGGCGCCGCGGGCCAGGTCCAGGCCGGAGATCAGCGCGTCGCGCTCGGTGTGGTCCGAGGCCGCCGCCAGCCGGCCCACCAGCACCAGCACCGCGTACACCACGAACAGCACCCACGCCGCGGCGACGGCGCGCGAGGTGGAGAGCCGGTTGTCCTCGCCGATGACCGGGGCCAGCGCCCCGCCGCGCGTCCGGTGGAACCACGACGCGGCCGTCAGGGCGCCGGCCACCAGCACCGCCGCCAGCAGACCCGCCGTCCGCGCGGAGCTCCAGCCCGCGCCGATCGCCGTCAGCGCCTGGGCCAGGAGCAACAGCACGACCGACGCCCAGGCCGTGTACGTCGTCCAGCGCCACAGCCTCGCCAGCCATGCCTCGCCCTCGGCCCGGCCGCGTACGGCGACGAGTTCCGCCGACTGCGTCAGTTCCTCCGAGACCCACTGCCGGGAGGCCGACGCCGAGTGGGCCACGGCCGCCGGCAGGCCCTGTCCGGCGGCGTACTCGTCCCGCTTGAGGAGGAACGCGGCCACGGCCCGCCGGTGCCCCGTACGCGCGCCGTGCGGGCAGTCCCCGCACGTGCAGCCGCCCGAGTGGGCAGCCGCGCCCGCGCCGTCTCCCGCTTCCTGCACCGCCACGCCCGATGCCCGCCTTCCCCGGAGCCCGCAGAGTCCCTGCGGCCAACACGCCTTCGCCGACTGCGAATTGTGCCCTACCGCCCCCGCCCCCGGGTGCTCGCTCCGGTCAGTGCGGGTGAAGCTCCGGCCATCGTGTTGACCCGGCGGCGTACGCTCCCTCGTGCTCGGGGACGTCCAGCGGGTCGGGACCGCACCCCAGAAGCCGGCGCGGCCCGGATCGGCGCCGGTTCCGGGCCGGGAAACGAGCGTCGGTTCCGGGCCCGGGAGCGGGCGCCGGTTCCGGACGGTCCGCGGAACGGGACCGGTTCACGACCCCGGGACCGCACCGGCTCGCGAGCCCGGGTGGGTGTCGGCCGCCTGGTGCCGCGGCGGGCAGCGTTCGTCAGTCAGGGAGCGGCGTCCGGCGCGTGCCCTCCGGGTATGGCCCCTGCTTGGAGAGCTCGGGGATGTGCCGGCCGGAAATCCTCGTCCTGGACGTACTTGGGCTTTCGGCTGGTGCGGCGAGCGGGGTCGCCCCCCGTTCCAAGGGCTCGGGGAAGGCGTGCCGGGCGTCGCGACGGGGCGAACGTCTTCTGTCGCGGCACTAGCTGAGCAGGTCCGGTTCGCTGCGGCTGATGTCCTGCCACAGTGGCTGGTAGTTGATCCACGCCACCAGGTCCCCGCCGAGCTGTTCGCGCGTCGCCACCGCCGCCCTGCGGTCGATGATGACCGGCCGGCCCGCCGCCCGGGCGGTCAGCTGCACCTGGGCGCAGCGTTCCATCGACAGGAACCACCAGGCGGCGGCGTCCACCGAGTCGCCGACCGTCAGCAGCCCGTGGTTGCGCAGCACCAGCGCCTTGCGGGAGCCCAGGACGGCCGCGATCCGGCGGCCCTCCTCGGTGTCGACGGCGACGCCGGTATAGGCCTCGTAGAGGGCGTGGTCCTCGAAGAAGGCACAGCTCTCCTGGGTGATGGGATCCAGGAGGTCGCCCAGGGCGGCCAGGGCCCTGCCTTGCAGGGAGTGGCAATGGGCGACGGCGACCACGTCGGGGCGGGCCTCGTGGACCTGGGCGTGCACGGTGAACGCGGCCTGGTTGACGTGATAGGCGCCCTCGATGACCTGCCCGTCCTGGTTGGCGAGGACCAGGTCGCTCACGGTGACGTGCTTGAACGGCATCCCGAAGGGGTTGACCCAGAAGCAGTCGCTGAACTCGGGGTCGCGGGCGGTGATGTGCCCGGAGACGCCGTCCTCGAGACCGTACCGTCCGAAGATCCGCAGCGCGCCGGCGAGCCGCTCCTTCCGGTGCCGGCGTTCCTCCTCGACCGTTTCGTGCCGCGGCGGCATGGCGAACCGCAGCTTGTCGGTCGGCAGGGGCGGGGGCGGCGTGGGGCCGTGCATGGATCCTCCGGCGCGGGGTCGGCGTACGGGCCGCAAGCTACCGGCGCTCGGGCCAGGATGACAGCGCGGGTCCGTGAAGACGCCGCGCACCCGGAAGTCCGGGTGCCCCATACCCGACAGAGGATGTCGGGTTTCGCCGCCACACTCGCCGTATGACGACGAACCGCACGACCAACGACACGGAGAAGGGTCCCCCGACGGCGACGGCCGCGGCCGGGGACCGCACGGCGACCGGCCGCACCGCGACGGGCTGGGCGGCGTTCGCCGCCGCCGAACCCGAGCTGGCCCGGACCGTCGAAGAGCGGTTCGGCGCGTTCACCCACCATGTCCTCGCGACCCTGCGCAGGGACGGCTCGCCGCGCACCACCGGGCTGGAGGTCCGCTTCCTGCGCGGCGAGCTCTGGCTCGGCATGATGCCGGGTTCGCTCAAGGCCCTCGACCTGCGGCGGGACGCGAGGTTCGCGTTGCAGGCCAATCCGGGGCCGGGCACCACGCTGGGCGGCGGCGACGTGCGGATCGGGGGCCGTGCGTTCGAGGTGACGGACCCGGCGGCGAAGGGCGCGTATGCGCAAGAGGTGGAACCGCCGCAGCCGTTCCACCTCTTCCGCACCGAGCTGACGGAGGTCGTACGGACCTTCGTCGAGGACGACACGTATCTGGTCGCTCAGGTCTGGCGGCCCGGAGAGCCGGTGCGCACCCTCCGGCGGACCTGACCCCTCGCCGGCGAGGGGCTCACTCCCACTCGATGGTGCCCGGCGGCTTGGAGGTGACGTCGAGGACGACCCGGTTGACGTCCCGCACCTCGTTGGTGATCCGGGTGGAGATCCTCGCGAGCACGTCGTAGGGCAGCCGGGACCAGTCGGCGGTCATCGCGTCCTCGGAGGACACCGGGCGCAGCACGATCGGGTGGCCGTAGGTGCGGCCGTCGCCCTGGACGCCGACGCTGCGGACGTCCGCGAGCAGCACGACGGGGCACTGCCAGATGTCGCGGTCCAGGCCGGCCGCCGTCAGCTCCTCGCGGGCGATGGCGTCGGCCTCGCGCAGCAGGTCCAGCCGCTCCTTGGTGACCTCGCCGACGATCCGGATACCGAGGCCGGGACCCGGGAACGGCTGGCGCTGGACGATCTCCTCCGGAAGGCCCAGTTCCTGGCCGACCATACGGACCTCGTCCTTGAACAGCTTGCGCAGCGGCTCGATCAGCTTGAACTCGAGGTCCTCGGGCAACCCGCCGACGTTGTGGTGCGACTTGATGTTGGCGGTGCCGGTGCCGCCGCCGGACTCGACGACGTCCGGGTAGAGCGTGCCCTGGACGAGGAACTCGACCGCCGGGCCCTCGTCCGCGATGATCTCCACCTGGGCCTGCTCGAAGACCCGGATGAACTCGCGGCCGATGATCTTCCGCTTCTCCTCGGGGTCGGAGACCCCCTTCAGAGCGGTGAGGAAGCGCTCCTCCGCGTCCACGACCTTGAGCTGGACGCCGGTCGCGGCCACGAAGTCCTTCTCGACCTGCTCGGTCTCGCCCTTGCGCATCAGGCCGTGGTCGACGTACACGCAGGTCAGCTGGGAGCCGATGGCCTTCTGGACGAGGGCGGCGGCGACCGCGGAGTCCACACCGCCGGACAGGCCGCAGATGGCCCGCTTGTCGCCGACGAGCTCGCGGATCGCGGCGATCTGTTCGTCGATGACGTTGCCGGTGGTCCAGTTCGGCCTCAGGCCCGCGCCGCGGTACAGGAAGTGCTCCAGCACCTGCTGGCCGTGCGTGGAGTGCATGACCTCGGGGTGGTACTGGACGCCGTAGAGCTTCTTGTCGTCGTTCTCGAAGGCGGCGACCGGGACGACGTCCGTGGAGGCCGTGACGGTGAAGCCCTCGGGCGCGGCGGAGCAGGCGTCGCCGTGCGACATCCACACGGCCTGCTCCTCCGGCGTGCCCTCGAAGAGGGTGGAGGAGGGCTTGGATACGGCGAGCTCGGTCCGGCCGTACTCACGCGCACCGGTGTTGTCCACGGTTCCGCCGAGGACCTGCGCCATCAGCTGGAAGCCGTAGCACATGCCGAAGACGGGGACGCCGGACTCGAAGATCTCGCGGTCGAGGCGGGGGGCGCCCTCTTCGTACACCGAGGAGGGGCCGCCGGAGAGGATGATCGCCGCCGGGTTCTTGGCGAGCATCTCCGCCACCGGCATGGTGCTCGGCACGATCTCGCTGTAGACCCGGGCCTCGCGGACGCGACGGGCGATGAGCTGGGCGTACTGCGCGCCGAAGTCGACGACCAGGACGGTGTCGGTGGCGGCGGCAGCGGGGGTCGCTGATGACACGGGGTGCCTTCCGGCGGTTGGGCGGGGGGCTGTGTACACCGATTCTAACGGGGTGGGCGCGAACGACGTCCCGAGCGCCGACGACGGCCGGGAACGACGGGCCACGGACCGCCTCCGTCGCCGACGACGACCAGGCACGGACGGGCCACGGACCGCCTCCCGTCACCGACGACGACCAGTCACTGGAATCGGCGTCTCACCATACGAGCCGCCTTGGCCACCGGCCGCCACCACGGCATACTGGAGCCATGCTCACGCAGACCACGACCTTCCTGTTTACCTATGGCACCCGGCCCGCCGGCTGCCATGGTCGTGTTGCTTGAGTCACTGACGAGCGACTTCCCAGGCGTCCCGGGCCGACAAGGCCCGGGACGCCTGGCGTTTTCCCGGTCCTTGCCGGTCCGGGGCACCCCACCCACCCGTGAGGAGCCCCCGAATGACCGCCACCGCAGCCACCCCGGCAGAGCAGACCGGCGCCCGCACCGACGAGGCCGCGCGCCTGATCACCGGCGCCCGCGAGCGCATCGACGCACTGGACGACCGGATCATCGGACTGATCCAGGAACGGATGGCCGTCTCGGCCGTCATCCAGGAGGCCCGGATCGGTTCGGGAGGCCGGCGCGTGAACCTCTCCCGCGAGATGGAGATCCTCGGCCACTACAGGGACGCCCTCGGCAAGCCGGGCACGACCCTGGCGATGACCCTGCTGGAGCTGTGCCGGGGCAGGGTCTGAACCGGATCCGCACCCGCCGCCCACGCCGCCCGCCCCGGAGCCGCCCGCGCGTCCCGCCCACGCCCGCCCACGCCCCAACCGCATCTCACCCGTACGGCGCGTGACCGGTGCGTGCCACGACTCGTTGCTCCGGATGTCCGCGCCGGCCAGGGGCGGGCGTGAGAGAACCGCGTGTGCTCTCTGGAGCGATGAGGCGCCCGGATCGTGCCGTGCGCCGTGGGACCTCGCTCCAGGGAAGTGACCGGACGGCAGGGGACAGCAGCCCGGTCACCCATGGCACGGTCGGCCCCGGGGACGCCCGGGGCCGACCGCGCCCCTCGGACCGCCGCGCTTCTCGGATCACCTTGATCCACAGATCACCTTGACCCGCGGATCACCTTGACCTGCGGATCACCTTGACCCTCGGATCGCCGTAGCCCTCGGACCACCGAGACGCACCGCACCGCCGTGCCGCGCGCACCCCCGAACCGCCGCACCCCGGACCGACGAGGGCACCGGCGTCGCCGTCGGCGCCGAACGGCTGGAAGTGCCTCGCCGGCGACGCCGCCGAAGCCGCACGAGACTCCTCGCCACGGCTGGATCTGCTCTCCGCCACCGTCGACCCCGCAGCTGAGTCCCCATCAGGGTGTGATGCACGCCACATGAGAATTCTGTGAAAGGACGCAACCATTCACAGCCTGCTCGGGTCACACCAGCAGAACCGAGGGTCACATCCGCACCGCCACGCGGATGCCTCACCCAGCGTCCGTGCTGCGCCGAAGGTGCCGTACGCCAGATCTCCCGAGGTCTTCATGAAGCTTCGCCGCGCCATGGTCACCGCGGCCGCGACGGCTGTCATAGCTCCACTGGCTCTGCTGTCGGCGCCGACCGCGTTCGCGTCCACCGATGAGAGCCCTTCGCCGAGCGCCAGCACGAGCGCCGACGAGTCACCCTCCCCGAGCGAGTCGCCCTCTCCGAGCACGTCGGCGTCCGAGACCGAGACCACGTCGCCCTCCCCGAGCACGTCGGCGTCCGAGACCGAGACCACGTCGCCCTCCCCGAGCGTGTCCGCGTCCGAGAGCGCGTCCGCCTCACCCTCCCCGTCCAGCCCGGCGCCGAGCAGCCCCACCCCGCAGACCTCGGAGTCCGCCGAGCCCACGGCCGACCCGACGCCCTGCACGATGGACGAGGTCGACCCCGACTCCCAGCTGACGATCGCGGTCTCCGGTCTGCCCGGCAAGATCGTCGCGGGCAGCGGCTGGCACCCGTTCAAGCTCACCGCCGCCAACCACGGCAACCAGTCCCTCGGCCAGGTGCAGTGGCTCGCGATCATCGACAACGACTCGATGAGCGAGAACGAGAAGGACTGGCTGAGCACCTACACCCAGCTCGAGTACTTCAACCCCGCGACCAAGGCCTGGGAGTCCCTCACGGACGAGATCGGCGGTGGCATCTACTTCGGTGAGACGCCGCTCGGTCCCAAGCAGACGGTCGACATCAAGCTGCGCGTGAACATCACCGCGAAGGCCCCCGCGGGCGACGGCTACACCGTGGGTCTGGGTGGTTACGTCGACCAGGAGAAGAACTGCGTCCACAGCGCGTTCGACTACTACACGTTCACCGTCCTCAAGCCCGGCAGCCCCAACGACGAGCCGGGTGACGCCAAGCCGAAGCCCGACAACGGCGACAAGCCCACGGGCGGCAAGCAGCCACAGGGCGGCGCCAAGGAGATCCCGCCCACCGGCACCCTCGCCGAGACCGGCTCCAGCTCCATGGTGCCCGTGATCGGCTTCGTCGGCGGCCTCGCGGTGGTCGTCGGCGCCGGCGCGCTGTTCGCCGTCCGTCGCCGCAAGGGCGGCGCGCAGGCGTAACGCGCCCGACGGATCGCAGGGTCCCGCACCGCACGGCGCGGGGCCCTCGGGGGGAGAAGGACCTGTGCCAGGAGGGGGGTGCAGGTCCTTCTCTCATGCGGTTCCCACCGAGCCGGCCTCCTGCCGCTCCTACCGGGCCGGCCCTCTGCCGTTCCTGCCGGGCTCCTGCCGCTCTTACCGGGCCGGCCCTCTGCCGCTCTTCCCGAGCCGGTCTCCTGCCGTTCCTCCCGCGCCGGCTACTTCTTCGGCGGCACCGAGGGCATGCCGAGGAACGGCAGCCGCAGCGCGCCGAACGCGTCCGCCGGAACCGCCGGCCGCCGGGGCTCCACCGGCTTCAGCCGCTCGTACGCCGTGCCCTGCGCCGGGCGCGGGTCGGCCTCGCCCTTGTTGGGCCAGTACGACATCGCCCGCTCGGCCTGGGCCGTGATGGTCAGGGACGGGTTCACACCCAGGTTCGCCGAGACCGCCGCGCCGTCGACGACCGAGATGCCCGGGTGGCCGTAGAGCCGGTGGTACGGGTCGATGACGCCGCTCTCGGCCGAGTCGCCGATCGGGCAGCCGCCGAGGAAGTGCGCGGTGAGCGGGGTGCCCATCAGCTCGCCCACGTTGGAGCCGGCGAAGCCGTTGATCTCGGCGGCGAGCGCGGTGGCGCCCTCGGTGGCGGCGCGGATCTGCTTGGGATTGGGCGAGCCGTGCCCCTGACGGGCGGTGAGCAGGCCCTTTCCGACGCCGTCGGGCTTCAGGTACGTCGTCAGGGAGTTGTCCAGGGACTGCATCACCAGGCCGATGATGGTCCGCTCCGACCAGCGGCGGTTCGACAGCGAGCGCAGGACGAGCATCGGGTGGCGGGCGGCGTTCGCCAGCCAGGCCGTGACCCTCGACGAGCCCTCCGTGTAGGGGACCTGGAGGATCGACAGGCCGCCCATCGAGTTGGAGCCCCGGCCGTAGCGGACCGGCTCGATGTGGGTGTTCTCGTCGGGGTGGACGGAGGAGGTGATGGCGACTCCGCGGGTGAAGTCGGCCCTCGGCCGGCCGGTCGCCCGGCGGTAGCGCCGGTCGTCGGTCTGCGCGCCCACCAGCGCCTCGGAGTTGGTGCGGGTCAGCTCGCCCAGCCGAGGCGAGAGGTAGGGCAGTTGCCGGCCCGCCTTCATCCGGTGCAGCAGGGTCTGGGTGCCGTAGGTGCCGGCCGCCAGGACGACCCGGCGGGCGGTGAAGAGCCGGCCGGCGCCCTTCCTCCGGTCGTCGGTCGGAAGGGTGGCCACGGCGTAGCCGCCGCGCGAGTCGTCCGTGACCGACACGACCGTCGTCATGGGGTGGACCACGGCGCCCGCCTTCTCGGCGAGGTGCAGGTAGTTCTCGTTCAGCGTGTTCTTCGCGCCGTGCCGGCAGCCCGTCATGCACTCGCCGCACTCGGTGCAGGCCTTGCGCGCCGGACCGACGCCGCCGAAGTAGGGGTCGGCGACCTGCTGTCCGGGCTTGGCCTTCGCCGTGCCGTCGGCGTCCTCGCCGTCCCCGAAGAACACTCCGACCGGGGCCATGTGGAAGGTGTCGCCGACGCCCATGCGCTGCGCCGCCGCCTTCAGGTGCACGTCGGAGGGGGTCATCGTCGGGTTGAGCCGGACGCCCAGCATCCGCCTGGCCTGGTCGTAGTACGGGGCCAGCTCCTCCTCCCAGTCGGTGATCCCCCGCCACTGGGGATCCTCGAAGAACGCCTTCGGCGGCACGTAGAGGGTGTTGGCGTAGTTGAGGGAGCCGCCGCCGACTCCCGCGCCGGCCAGCACCATGACGTTGCCCAGCAGGTGGATGCGCTGGATGCCGTACATACCGAGCTTCGGGGCCCACAGGTAGTTCTTCAGGTCCCAGGAGTTCTTCGGCAGGGTCTCGCGGGTGAAGCGGCGGCCGGCCTCCAGGACGCCGACCCGGTAGCCCTTCTCGGTCAGGCGCAGCGCGGTGACGGAGCCGCCGAAGCCGGAGCCGACGACGACGACGTCGTAGTCGTAGGCCTCGTCGTCACGGTCGCGTGCCGTGCCTTCCTGGGACACGTCCTCGCGCTCGTGGGCCGCGTCGGCGTGGTCGTGCGCCGCGTCGTCCTGATCGCGGACGGAGTTCTCCTGCGACACGTGCTCTCCTCGTCGAGAACGGGTGTGGGCTAACGGAACCGGAACGCCTTCATGGCCTTCAGGCTCCGGCTCATGAACGCCGCGTACTTCTCGTCGTCCATGCCGAGCGACGGGGCCATGGGAAGCAGCCGCTGGTGGGCGATGGTCTGGGCCTCGGTGTACTTGAGGATGCCCTCGGAGCCGTGCCGTCGGCCGAGCCCGGAGTCCTTCATGCCGCCCATCGGCGACTGGACGCTGCCGTAGGCGGGCGCGTACCCCTCGTTGACGTTGACCGTGCCGGTGCGCAGCCGGGCGGCGACCTCGCGGCCCCGGCGGGCGTCCCGCGTCCAGACCGACGAATTCAGGCCGTACGCGGTGGAGTTGGCGCGCTCGACGGCCTCGTCGTCGTCGGCGAAGCGGTAGACGGAGACGACCGGGCCGAAGGTCTCCTCCGTGCAGACGGCCATCGGGGCGTCGACGCCGTCGAGGATGGTCGGCTCGAAGAAGTACGGGCCGATGTCCGGGCGGGCGACCCCGCCGGCCAGCACCGTGGCGCCCTTGGCGACGGCCTCCTCCACGTGCCGCGCGACCGTCTTCAGCTGCCGTTCGCCGACCAGTGAGCCCATGTCGGCGCCGTAGGCGAGGGAGGTGCCGAGCCGCATCGCCTTCGTGCGGGCGACGAAACGTTCGAGGAAGGCGTCCGCGACGGCCTCGTGGACGTACAGCCGCTCGATGGAGATGCACAGCTGGCCGGCGGAGGAGAAGCAGGCGCGGACGGCTCCGGCCGCCGCCTTCTCGACGTCGGCGTCCTCCAGGACCAGCATGGCGTTCTTGCCGCCGAGTTCGAGGGAGACGCCGACCAGGCGGGCGGCGGCGCCCTGGGCGACCTCGCGGCCGGTGCGGGTGGAGCCGGTGAAGGAGACGTAGTCGGCGTGCCTGACGACCTCCGGGCCGACGACCGGGCCGTCGCCGATGACGACCTGGAAGACCTCGGCCGGCAGCCCGGCCTCGACGAGCAGGTCGCGGGCCCACAGCGCGGTCAGGCAGGTCTCGGTGTCGGGCTTCATCACCACCGCGTTGCCCGCGGCGAAGGCCGGCAGCGCGTCGCCCACCGAGAGTTCCAGCGGGTAGTTCCAGGGGGCGATCTGGCCGACGACGCCGCGCGGGTGGCGCAGTTCGGTGACCTTCGTCAGGGTCGGGATGGCGCCGGTGTGCCGCTTCGGCTTCAGATAGGCGGCGGCCCGGCGGCCGTAGTGCCGGGAGGCGACGGCGACGGCCTGCACCTCCTCGTGCGCGTGCAGGCGGGCCTTGCCGGTCTCCAGCTGGATCAGGTCGAGCACCTCGGCCTGGCGGTCGAGCACGAGGTCGTGGAAGCGGAGCAGGACGGCGGCGCGCTGCCGTACCGGGGTGCGGCCCCAGGCGCTCTGCGCGGCACGGGCCCGTTCGAAGGCGAGGGCCACGTCCTCTGGGGTGGACTCGGGCAGGTCGGCGAGCTTCTCACCGGTGAACGGAGTGTGGTTGGCGGTCCGGCCCGAACCGACGACGCCCTTGGTGAGCTGGGCGACCAGTTCGGGGGTCACCACGTCGGCGGCGGTCCGGGCGCCCGCGGGGGCGGGGGCCAGGGGGTTCGTGCCGGTCTGTGCCGGGGCCTGCGCGTCCGTCATGAAGCGCAGGGTATGCCGCGGGAGAGGCTTTGTGTACCCATCGGTAACGGGGATTCACCGAGTGCTCACACGGCGCCAGTGATCACTGGCAGCGAATGCGCTGATCAGGGACCTTCGGCCGGTTCCCTGACTACTGCGTGGTCCGCCCGGCTATTTCGAGCCGGTCGCGGGCGCCCTCGAACACCGCCGTCCCCTTCTTCTCGTCCGCGGTGCCCCCGGGCATGTCGACGCGCAGCTCGAACATCCGGCCGTCGTCGGTGCGGACGATCAGCGCCATGGTGCGGGTGACGGTGGCGTCCGCCCCGCGAGCGCCGCCCGGCTCGGCGCCGTCGACCGGAGCGCCGGTGGTGTCCGGCCTGCGGGTGGTGTCGGCGAGGACGGCCTCCTGACCGTTCAGGCTGGTCCGCGTGTACCGCACGGTGGAGCCGTCGCGCTCCAGGAGGCGCGCCTCGTCGCGGGGCGAGCCGGGCGCCCTGTCCCATTGAAGGAGACGGACCTGGACGGCGTGGTCGCCGTCGTCGTGGGCGTAGACGGCGGTACGGGGCTGGGTGGCCGTGTGGCTCCGGGCGCTCCGGCGGGTGTAGTCCGCCGGCAGGAAGAGGACGGCGCTCATCGCCTTCTCCTCGTGCCCCACCCAGCCGCTTCCGGTGGCCTCCGGCCTCCCCCTGCCGCCGGTGTCCTCCTTCACGGCTGCCGCCCCACCGCCGCTGCCGTGCGCCACGAGGCCGTATCCCAGCCCACCCAGGACGAGCGCCCCGGCGAGGGCGAACGGGGCGGGGCTCAGCCGGCGGGACCGGTGAGGCGGCTCGGGGGTCGACGTGTCCCGCGGCCGCGCCCACGACGCGGTCCGCGACGGGGCATGCCGTGACTTCCCGGGCGGACTCTGCCCCGGCTCGGCCGTCGTCGGGGATTCACCGGTGGGCGCGCTCGCGGCTTCCGGAGCCGGCGCCGGCTCCGGTACGGCCTCGGCCCGCGCCACTGCGGGCTCGGGTCCGGGGACGGGACCGGAACCCGACACGAGACCGGAACCGGAGACGGAACCGGAGACGGGGGCAGGACCGGAGACGGGGGCAGGACCGGACATGGGAGAGAGGCCGGACATATGAGAGGGACCGGACGCAGGACCGGAACCCGACACGAGACCGGAACCGGAGACGGGAGCCGTCGTCTCCGCGGCCACCGGTTCCAGGGCCGCGGCCACCTCGTGCGCCGGCGGCCGCGCCTCGGGCGTCTTGTCCAGCAGCCGTGCGAGCAGCGGCCCCAGCGGCCCCGCCCGCTCCGGTTCGGGCGGGTCGGCGGTGATGACCGCGGCGAGGGTGGCCTCCCCTGTCGTGCGCCGGAACGGGGACGTGCCCTCGACGGCGGCGTACAGGAGAACGCCCAGCGACCAGAGGTCGGAGGCCGGGCCCGCGCCCCGGCCGGACATCCGCTCGGGCGCGACGCACTCCAGGGAGCCGAGGAACTCCCCGGCTACGGTGAGGTTCTGCTCACCCCGCACCTGTGCGATGCCGAAGTCCGTGAGGACGACCCGGCCGTCCGGGCCGAGCAGGACGTTGGCGGGCTTCACGTCCCGGTGCACGATGCCGACTGCGTGCGCGGCCCGCAGGGCGCCGAGGACGCCGAGGCCGATCCGGGCGGCCCCGGCGGGATCGAGGGGGCCGCGCCGCAGGACCTCGTGCAACGACTCGCCCCGGATCAGCTCCATGACGATCCACGGGACCGAGTCCTCCACGACGACGTCGTGGAGGGTGACGGCACAGGGGTGGTCCACCCGCGCGGCGGCCCGGGCCTCCCGGTACAGCCGGTGGGCCGCGCGCCGGTACTCCTCGCTCTCGGGATCACCCGGCAACCGCGGCCGCTTGACGGCGACCTCGCGCTCCACGAGCTCGTCGTACGCCCGCCACACGGTGCCCGTCCCGCCCCCGCCGATGCGCTCGACCAGCCGGTAACGCCCGCCCACCGTGCGGCCGTCGCCCACCGTGCGGCCGTCGCCGGTTTCGAGGCCCCCGTCGGCCACCTGTCCGCCGTCCTCACGCATGTCCCATGAGTACCGTGCCGCGCGCCTCCCTGTCGACGCGTACGGAGGCCCGGCCGACCCGCCGTGCCGGTGCCAACCGACTGCCCGCGCCGCTCACTTCGACCGTGTCCGGCCCGGCGAGGCGGGCCGGGACCAGCGCCTCCCCCGCGTCACGGCCGGTCGACGTCCAGGTCAGCGACGGCCGCCCTCGCCACCGCGCGTCCGCGCTCGGTGAAGTCCCCCTTGCCGGGGTAGCCGACGAAGAGCTCGTACATGTCGCCGGCGGCGGTTTTGCAGTGGAAGATCCGCAGCTCGCGCGGACGGGGGTGCTGGGAGTCGCCGGTGACGTAGCCGACGGTGATCCCGGCGGCCTTCCCGCCGTGGAACGTCGCGTCGTCGGGGCCGCGTCGACGGACCCGTGCCGTGCCGACCGGCGCCCCGTCGACCGGCCTCGCGCCCCGGGGCTCACTCCGGGCTGAACGTGTCGACCGCGACGTCGAAGTACTCCCTGGCCTCGCGCACCTTGCCGACCGGTGCCGACACCCACACGTCGTACAGCCGCCCGTCCTGCTCCCAGCACAGGTCGTAGGTGTGCCGCGGTCCCTCCGCCGCGCTGAAGCCGTCCCAGGTGAACTCCCACAGGGCGGCCGGGCGCCCGGCGTGCGTGATCCCGGTGACCTCGCCGTCGTGGTAGCCGGGGTTGGTGGACGGGCCGGCGGAGTCCGCGCGGCGCATCACGGCGAGCGGGCCGCCGGCGCCCGGACCGGCGACCCTGATGCCGAGGCGGAAGGTCTCCCCCGGCGACACGTAGAAGATCCGCACCCCCTGCTGGGACCGGGTGAAGCCGTCCGGGACGGCCAGCGAGAAGCCCGCCGGGTCCCGCGCCGGGTGGTAGCCGGAGGGCACGGCCGGCCCGTCGCCGCCGGTCGGCGCGGACCGGGTGGCGGTGGCCGCCGGTCCGGCCGACGCCGTGGCCGACGACGGCGGTGCCGACGGCTCCGGTGGCCGCTGGGACTGCGTGCCCGCCGCGGTGCCCGTGGCGTTCCCGGGGTTGCCCGTGACGGTCCGCCCGGCCGAACTCGTGGGCGTGGCACCGCCGTTCCCGTGGCCGTTCATCAGCAGCGCCACCGTGGACACGCCCGCGGTGGCCATCGCGGCGGCGGCCAGCGCGGTGACCAGCACACGCCGGGTGGAGTGGCCGGCGGGCGCCTCGGGCGCGCCGGGCGGCACCGGGCTCGGCGGCGATGCCGGGCCCGGCGCCGACGGCAGTGGCCAGGGCGTCCCCGGTGGCCGCGGCACGTTCCGCTGAGTGGGCGTGTAGGACGGAGGCGGCGCCGAGGGCGTATGGCGGGCCGCCGGCGGCCGCGGCGTGCGGCCCGACTCCAGGTAGCCACGCAGCATGCCCTCCGCCTCGGCCGCCGTCAGCCGCCGGTCCGGGTCGCGTTCCAGCAGTCCGCGTACGACGGGCAGCAGCGGGCCGGCCTGCGCGGGCGGCCTGATCTCGTCCATGACGACCGCGTGCAGGATGCCGCCCAGGGAGTCCCGGCGGAACGGGGACTCACCGCTGAGCGCGGTGCACAGCAGCGCGCCGAGCGACCACAGGTCGGACTCCGGGCCCGTGCCCACGCCGGACATGCGTTCGGGCGCGGTGTACTCCGGCGACCCGACGAAGGACCCGGTCTCGGTGAGCGTGGTGGCGCCGGCCACCTGGGCGATGCCGAAGTCGGTGAGGACGACCCGGTCGGTACCGGACTCCATCAGGACGTTCGCCGGTTTGATGTCGCGGTGCAGCACTCCGGCCGCGTGCGCGGTACGCAGCGCGCCCAGCAGCGCGATGCCGATCCGGGCGCCCTCGGCGGGCTCCACCGGGCCGCGGGTGGTGATCCGCTCGGCGAGCGATCCGCCGTCGATCAGCTCCATGACGATGAAGGGGCGTTCGTCCTGCTCCACGACGTCGTGGACGACGATGATGTGCGGATGGCGCAGTTGGGCGACCGCGCGGGCCTCCCGCAGCGTACGGTCGCGCTGTTGCCCTGACTCCTCGACGGACAGCGTTGCGTCGAACGGGAGTTCCTTGACCGCGACCTGCCGGCCGAGCAGTTGGTCGGTGGCCCGCCACACGACGCCCATGCCCCCGCGGCCGAGCCGCGCCTCCAGGCGGTAACGGTCCGCGATCACGCGGGAGTCGTCCCCCTCGGTCACCATGCGCCCCATCATGCCGCATCGACGGGGCTCCTCCCGGGGCGCCGACCGGCCAAGCACGAGCGCCTTCCCGGTCAGCCCGACTCGGGCCGCCAGCTCTGCAGCACCGTCTTGAACTGCCGCTCCGTGGAGGACCAGTCGGCTTCGGGTCCGGACATGTAGATCGCGTACTCCACGCCCGAGCGGGAGAAGTAGATCTCCTCGACGGCGTGCCGCGGTCCGGGGTAGGGGGTGTCCTTGGCCAGCGCGGTCCAGGTGTACTCCCACAGGGAGCCGGGACGGTCACGGAAGGTGTTGTTCCGCAGCGTCACACGCTGGTAGTCGACCAGCCGGTGCAACTGCTGTTCCAGGTCGAGCTGGTGGTCGTGCGCGGTGGGGAAGTCCGGCGAGTCGTCCACGGCGATGCGGATGAAGTGCTCGCCGCCGTCGGGCGTGTAGTCGACCTGGTGCAGTGCCGGGTCGGACTGCACCCGCTGCCAGTTCTCACCGGGCACGGCGATGCTGAAGCCGTTGGGGTCCTTCTTGCGGGTCCAGCCGGCGGGCAGGTCGCCCGTGGAACCGCTCTTCTTCGCCTTCGTCGTCGTGGGGCTCGGCTCGGCCTGGACCGGGGTGGAGGGCGGTGTGGACGCGGACGTGCCGCTAGCCTGCCCCCGGCGCTCGTCCCACTTCTGCAGGACCACCGCGGTGCCGCCGCCGATGAGCGCGGCGAGGACCACCACGAGGGCCGCGTTGCGCAGTCGGCGGCGCCTGGTCGGCGCGACCGTGCCGGGCGCGGCGTACGCGGGGCCGACGGCCGTGGCGTGCCCGGGGCCGACGGCCGTCCGGGCGTTCGACGGCTGTTGCCCCGGGGCGCCCAGGGGGCCGGGGACGCCCATGGCGCCGTAGGGGCCGGAGAAGCCCTGGCCGGCCGTGCCGGAGGGGGCCGGAACCGGCTGCGCGGTTGCGGCGTCGCCGGAGGCCGTGGCGCCCGTCCCAGCGCCGGTGGTCCCGGTGCCCGCCTCCCTCTGGTGACCGACCGTCCGCGTGGGGACGTACTCCTGCGCGTCCCTCGGCCGCCGGCCCTCCGCGGCCTCCGCGAGCATCTGCTCGGCGGCCAGGACCTCCGGGCGGTGGGCCGGGTCCTTGCGCAGCAGCGCGGTGATGACCGGTCCGAGCGGACCGGCGTGCCGGGTCTCGCGGGGCTCCTCGTCGACGACCGCCTGCATGGTGGTCAGCGGCGAGGTGCGGCGGAACGGCGACAGCCCCTCCACCGCCGTGTAGAGGGTGGCGCCGAGCGCCCACAGGTCGGAGGCCGGGCCGGGATCGTGGCCGCGGACCCGCTCGGGGGCCAGGTAGTCGACCGAGCCGACCACCTCTCCGGTGCGGGTGATCGTGGTGTCGCCCTCTATCTGCGCGATGCCGAAGTCGGTGAGCAGGACCCGGCCGTCCTGGCCGAGCAGGACGTTGCCCGGTTTGACGTCGCGGTGCAGCACCCCGGCGGTGTGCGCGGCGCGCAGGGCGCGCAGCACCCACAGACCGATCCGGGCGGCCTCGGCCGGCTCCACCCGGCCGCGTTCCTTGACGGCGTCCGCCAGCGACTGGCCCTCGACGAGTTCCATCACGATCCACGGGCGGCCGTCGTGTTCGAGCACGTCGTGCACGGTGACGACGGCGGAGTGGTTGATCCGGGCGGCCGCGCGCGCCTCCGCCCTGGTACGAGCGAGGAGGACGGCCTGATCACTCTCGGACACGTAGAGCGCGGCGGTCAACTCCTTGATGGCGACGGACCGGTGCAGCACCTCGTCGTGGGCGCGCCACACCCGCCCCATGCCGCCGCTGCCGATGGATTCGGCGAGCCGGTAGCGGCCCGCGAGGAGCTGGCCCTGCATCTGATTCACGTTTCCCCGCAATGCTCTTGACAGGGCCAGCGTAAGGACCGGCCCACGGTCAGGGAACCAGCGGGGTGCCACGGTATCCGCACTGTGACAGTTGTCCCTTGACGGGTCGTCCGGAAAATTCCGGCGACGACCGCGGTCTCAGCCGGTGTAGCGGTACGTCGCCGACGCCTGCTCGTACAGCTTGTCCACCTCGTCGCGCCGGCTCTCCGGGCCCCGCACCTGGACGACGTGGTAGCGGCCGTCGAGGAGGATCGCGAGGTTGCGCACGAAGAGTTCCTGCCCGCTCGCGCCGTTCCAGGTGAACTGGCCCTCCGCCATGGACTTCCCGCCCACCGTGATGGTCCGCATCCCGGAGGAGGTGGCCCAGCTGGAGGCGCGGTAGGCCTGCAGTTCGCTCTCCCTCTCCCGCTGGTACGTCATCGGGTCGCTCCCGAACTCGGCCGCGCTGTCCCGGCCGGGCACCACGATCAGCTCGAAGCCGCCGTGGGAGTAGACCACTTGCCCCTGGCCGTTCTTCGGCGTACGGCTCCAGCCGCCCGCGACGGCGACCTGGAACCCGGCGGGGTCCTTGCGCAGGGTGAAGCCGGCCGCCGTGCCCGGGGTGGTGGTCTGCGCCTCGGCCGAACCCGACGTCTGCTCGGTCGAACCCGACGTCCGCGAGGAACTGTCGCCGGCGCCGGGCGCGGGCGCGCCGCTCGCGTCGCCGCCCGAGGACTCCGGGGCCGGGCTCGCTTCCCCGGCGGATCCCGTATGGTCGCCGCCGGCCGCCCCGTCGTGGTCCGCCTTCGGCATGAACACCATCGCGTATGCGACCGCCGCGGCCATCAGGAGCAGGACGAGCAGGAGCAGCAGGCGTCCCAGGCTGCGCGGCGAGCCCTCCTGTCTGGCCCGCTTGTGCCGTCCGTGGTGGGCGGGCAGCCCGGCGCGCCGCCTGCGCACCAGTTCGCCGCGGCGGCGGACGATCGGCAGCCGGCTGGGGTCCGCGGGCGGCGCGGCCACCACGTGCGCGCCCGCCTCCGGTTCGGGCGCGGAGCGCACCAGCGACCGCAGCCAGCCGCCCAGTTCCTCGAAGTCCAGCCTCTCGGTGGGGTCCTGCCGCAGCAGCGACTCCACGACCGGACGCAGCGCGCCGCACTCCTCCGCGAAGGCGGGCGGTTCGGCGCACACCAGTTGCACCAGCTCGGCGGTCGACTCCTCCGGGTAGGGCGCGTGTCCCTGGACCGCCCTGAACAGCAGCGCGCCCAGCGCCCACAGGTCGGTCGCGGGTCCGATCGGCGCGGCGAGCTGCCAGTTCTCGTGCACGGACCCGGCCTGTTCGGGAGCCCACCGCTCGGTCACCGGTCCGACCACGGTCATCCGCGCCTGTCGGGCCCGCTCGGCGGCGAGCGCGGTGGCCGGCCCGCGCCGCGTGGACGAACCCGCGCCGAGGTCGTCCCAGCGTGCGGGCCGTGGGACGGTTCCCGGCCCGTCCGGCTCGGGCGCCGGGCCGGGCACGCCCGCGGCGGGTACGGCGCCGAGGGCGGGCACGCCCTGGCCGGAACCGGAGGCCGGGCCGCCGCGGCCGGGGACGAACGCGGAGCCGCCCGGTACGTCGCCGGGCGGAAGGGCGGGCCCGGGTCGGCCGCTCCGGGACGAGCCGGGGAGGACCGCACGGCCCTGTCCGCCGGGCCCGGCGGCCGGCGGCGCGCCGCCGGCCGCGGGCCGCGCCGCCGCGCCGTTCCAGGGGGTGGCGCGGACGCCGTACGGGTCGGCGATCCGGCCCGGCGGTGCGCCGCGGTCCTCATCCTCGGCGGGCGGGCGCGCGGCGGGCAGCGCGGCGCGCGCACTCTGCTGTGCCTCCTGCACCCGGGCCGCCGCCCGGGCTCCCGCGCGGTACGCGGCGATCGCCCCGGCCCGGGCCGCGCGGACGTCCTCGCCGCTCTCCGGAGCCCGCCGCACGAGCGCTCCCGGCTCCTGCGGGTCGTCCAACGTGTCGTCGCCGGCCGGGGGCAGGGCGCCGGCCGCCCGTGCCTCGATGGCGGCCCGCCGCGCGGCCTCGGGGTCCACCGGGGCGTCGCCCGGGCGGCCCGCCTCACCGCCGAGGCCGGCGCCACCGTCGCCGGCACCGGCACCGGCACCGGCACCGGCAACACCACCGATCTCCGGCGCACGCCCCGAGCCGCCACCGGCACCGGCACCGGCACCGGCACCGGCACCGGCACCGGAGAATCCGCGCTCGGCCGGTCCGGGCGCACGGCCGGGCCCGGGCCCGGCCGTGTGCCCGGGCCCGCCGAAGCCTTCCGGTCCTCCGGCCCCGTCGTACGGCGCCGGGTCCTCGTGGGCGGCGTGATCGTCGTCCTGGGCCGGCACCGGGTCGTAGCCGCACAGGGCCTCTTCCGCCGCGCCGACCGCGAGTCCGGTCAGCATCACCCGGCCGTCGTCGCAGACCAGGACCGTGCGGGCGGTGATGTTGCGGTGCACCCAGCCGTGGCCGTGCAGCACCCGCAGGGCCATGAGTATGTCGGAGGCCACCTCGGCCGCCCGGTAGGGCGTCAGCGGGCTCTCGGCCAGCAGCGCCGCCAGCGGTCGCGCGGCGACCAGTTCACTGGCGATCCACAGCGACCCGCCCTCCGCGAACACGTCGAAGACCTGGTCGAGCCGCGGATGGTCGGGGATCCGGGCGGCGGCCTGCGCCGCTTCCAGGGCGCGGCGCACCGCCGGGTCGGCGGGCCGCCGGGTGGCCGGACGCGCGGAGCCACCGGGCCCGGTGGCGCGCCCCTGGCGACCGGCGCGCGAAGCGGACCGCAGGACGGAGTCGTCGCGGGCGGTGAACCCCTCGGGCAGGCCGTCCGCGTCGAGCACCTCCGCCTCGACCACCTCGGGCAACGGCACCTGCCTCAGCAGCACTTCCTGCCCGCTGTAGGTGTCGAAGGCCCGGGTCTCGGAGAGTTCGTACTCGTCGGACGGGGGCAGCGGCAGGCGGTAGCGGTCGGCGAGCACCCGGCCCGCATAGTCGTCCACGTTGCCTCCCCCGGCCGCACGGTCGGTCAGATGCGTTCGCCACGCGACCCGTTCCCGAGGCTCACGGTCCGCAACCACTCACGATACGTGCCGGAGGCAACCCACAAAGAGGGGTTGCCGGATCTGGTGCCGCAAAACCGTGCGAGCCGGTCCCGCGCCCCGGGACCGCTCGCCTCACTTCCTGGGTTCGAAGGTCCTCGTCAGCGTCCGCCAGGTGTCACGGCGCAGATCGCCGTCCCAGTCGTCGGCCTTCGCCGTGTACATCAGGCCGTACCCGAGGTCGTCGCCGACGACGAACCCACGGTCCACGACCCGGTACTTGGTCCCGTCGCCGACGTAGGTGAACTCCCAGTCGGCGGTGTTCCAGCCGCGGTAGCCCACCTTCTCGATCCGGATGCGGTGGTACTGGGGGCGCACCATGTAGCGCTCCTGCTTGCGCCAGTCGGCCACCGGGTCGCTCTTGGGCGAGGACGTCCAGCCGACCAGCAGCCGCTGACCGTCGGGGCCGGTGAAGCGGGCGCCCGCGTCGTCGGTGGAGGTGTACTTCCACCCCTTGGGCAGCCCGATGGTGAAGCCCTGTCCGCTCTTGTACGTCGTCACCGCCGCGTCGTCGCCGCCGGAGTCCGAGGCGGAGTCGGAGCCGGACGGGGAATCCGAACCGTCGTCGTCCGGCGCGCCGGCGCCCGCCGAGGGCGACTCGCCCGAACCGGCCGCCGGGGACGTGCCCCCGGCCGAGTCGGTGCGCTTCCCGCCCGCCCCGTTCGCGGCGTTCGGGTCCTCCTCGGACACGGAGCTCGCGGTCGTGCCGGCGGTGACGGACGTACGGGCGGCGCCGCTGTCGCCGCTCTTGGAGCCCTCGTCGTCACCGCTGAGGACGACGGCCAGCACGGCGCCGACGACGGCGAGCGCCACGACCACCGCGATGATCACCAGCGTGCGCCGCGGCACCACGTCGGTCAGCGGCGCCCTGGGCGCCGGCCGGGGCGGCAGGTCGAGGTCCGGCGGCGGCATCACGGGCCAGCCGGAACCGGCTCGGCCGGCCTGCGTGCCGTTCCCGCCGCCGGCGGTCCCGGTTCCGTTCCCGGGCCGCGTTCCGGTGCGGGCCCCGGCGCCGCTTGCGGGCCCGGCGGGCATGCCGGCGCCCTTCGCCTGACCGGCCGTGGCGGGAGCCGTCCCGCTCGCGGCGGCGGCCGAGCCCCCGGCGGCCGAACCGGCGGCGCCGGCCGCGGGCCCGGTGGGGCGGGCGGTGCCCGCCGAACCGGCCGCCTTGCGCACGGACCGCAGCGCGCCGCGCAGCCGATCGGCCGCCTCCTCGCCCCGCTTGCCCCCGGCCCCCGGAGCGGAACCGGGACCGGGCTCCGCCGCTGATCCGGCGCCCCGGCCTGCCGAACCGCCCTTGCCCGCCCGCCGGTCCGGCTGCGCGGGCAGCGGGACCACCCGCGTCGCGTCCAGGGGCGGCTCGGGCTCCCTCTCCCCCGGCTCGGGCGCGTTGATGACGGCCTTGAGCATCGCCCGGGCGCCCGCGTCGTCGAGGCGCTTGGCCGGGTCCTTGTTGAGCAGGCCGTAGATGACGTCACGGAGCGGGCCGGCGTTCTTCGGCTCCTCCAGCGGCTCGGTCATCACCGCGGTCAGCGTGGCGATAGCCGAGCCCTTGTCGTACGGCGGCGAGCCCTCGACCGACGCGTAGATCAGGCCGCCGAGCGACCACAGGTCGGCCGCCGGGCCCGGCTTGTGACCGCGGGCCCGCTCCGGGGAGATGTAGGAGGGCGCGCCCACCAGCATGCCGGTCGAGGTGATGGACGGGTCGCCCTCGACCTGGGCGATGCCGAAGTCGGTGAGCACGACCCGGCCGTCCTCGGCGATGAGGACGTTGGACGGCTTCACGTCGCGGTGCAGGATGCCCTGGCGGTGCGCGGAGCGCAGCACGTCGAGGACGGCGAGTCCGACCTCCGCGGCCCGCCTCGGCTTGAGCAGTCCGTCCTCGCGGATGACCTCGGCCAGGGACTTGCCCTCGACCAGTTCCATCACGATCCACGGCCGGTCGTCCTCGTCGACCACGTCGAAGACGGTCACCGCGCTGGTGTTGCGGATCCGTGCGATGGCCTTGGCCTCGCGCAGCGTGCGCGTGATCAGGCGCCGCTTCTCCTCCTCGTCGATGTTCGACGGGAACCGCAGTTCCTTGACCGCGACCGTTCGGCCCAGGGTCTCGTCCTGGGCGCGCCACACCGTGCCCATGCCGCCCCGGCCGAGCACGTCCCCCAGCCGGTACCGCCCGGCGAGAAGACGCTCGCTGTTGTCCTGACGAGTGTCCTGACGGGATGCACCCGCCCGCTCCGCCTCCGACATGCGTCCCCTCATGCAACCCGCCCTGACAGAGGCTCCATTGTCTCTCACCCGGCAAGTGCTCCACGCCCAGGGTGCCCCTCGGGGCACCCCGGGCGGTAGCCGAACAGCGCTCCCGGCGTGGCGGGATGACGGCCCGTGACAGGAGGTCAGCGGGGGGTGCCGGAGCTCCGGGACACTTCCGGCCGTAAGGGTCCCGGGGCGCCGCGACCGCGCTACAGCGGCACGATGTCCGGCGCGCCCAGCCGTGCCGCGTCGGCCGTCAGGTCGTCAGGCTGCCGCTGCGACTCCCGCTCGGCCTCGACCCGCTTCTCGTAGTGCTGGACCTCGCGTTCGATCTGGCCCTCGTCCCAGCCCAGCACGGGCGCCATCAGCTCGGCGGCCTCCCGGGCGCTGCGCGTGCCGCGGTCGAAGGTCTCGATGGATATGCGGGTACGCCGGGTCAGCACGTCGTCCAGGTGCCGGGCGCCCTCGTGCGAGGCGGCGTGGACGACCTCGGCGCGCAGATAGTCGTCGGCGGACCTCAGGGGCGCGCCGAGGGCCGGATCGGCGGCGATGAGGGCGAGCACCTCCTGCGCGGCCGAGCCGTACCGGTTCAACAGGTGCTCCACGCGCACCACGTGGATGCCGGTCTCGGCGGCGATCCGCGCCCGGGCGTTCCACAGCGCCCGGTAGCCCTCGGCGCCGTACAGCGGGATCTCCTCGGTGACGCAGTCGGCGACCCGCATGTCCAGGCCGTGCACGGCCTCGTCGACGGCGTCCTTGGCCATCACCCGGTACGTCGTGTACTTGCCGCCCGCGACCACGACCAGACCCGGCGCCGGATGGGCCACGGTGTGCTCGCGCGAGAGCTTGCTGGTGGCGTCGGACTCGCCGGCCAGCAGGGGCCGCAGTCCCGCGTACACGCCCTGGACGTCGTCCCGGCTGAGCGGCACCGCCAGCACCGAGTTCACGTGCTCCAGCAGGTAGTCGATGTCGGCGCTGGAGGCGGCCGGGTGCGCCTTGTCCAGGTCCCAGTCGGTGTCGGTGGTGCCGACGATCCAGTGCCGGCCCCAGGGGATGACGAACAGCACGGACTTCTCGGTGCGCAGGATCAGCCCGGTGGTGGAGCTGATGCGGTCCTTGGGCACGACGAGGTGGATGCCCTTGGAGGCGCGCACGTGGAACTGGCCGCGCTCCCCCACCATCGCCTGGGTGTCGTCGGTCCACACCCCGGTGGCGTTGACGATCTGCTTGGCGCGGATCTCGTACTCGCCGCCGCCCTCGACGTCCTGCACCTTCGCGCCGACCACGCGTTCGCCCTCGCGCAGGAAACCGGTGACCCGCGCACGGTTGGCGGCCTTCGCGCCGTACGACACCGCGGTGCGCACCAGGGCGGCCACGAACCGGGCGTCGTCCACCTGTGCGTCGTAGTACTGGAGCGCGCCGACCAGGGCGTCCTTCTTCAGGCAGGGGGCGACGCGCAGTGCCTGACGGCGGGTCAGGTGCCGGTGCAGCGGCAGCCCCCGGCCGTGACCGCGGGCCATCGACATGCCGTCGTAGAGCGCGACGCCCGAACCGGCGTACCAGCGCTCCCAGCCCCTGTGCTGGAGCGGGTAGAGGAACGGCACGGGCCGCACCAGATGGGGGGCGAGGCGCTCCAGCAGCAGGCCGCGCTCCTTCAGTGCCTCCCTGACGAGGGCGAAGTCGAGCATCTCCAGATAGCGCAGTCCGCCGTGTATCAGCTTGCTGGAGCGGCTCGACGTCCCGGACGCCCAGTCGCGGGCCTCGACGATGCCGGTGCTCAGACCGCGCGTGACGGCGTCCAGGGCCGTGCCCGCGCCCACCACGCCGCCGCCCACGACCAGGATGTCCAGCTCGCGCTCGGCCATTTCCGCCAGTGACTCGGCGCGCTGCGCCGGCCCCAGTGCCGCTGTCCTCACCGCTGCCTCCCGCTGTCCCTAGCGCCGGCCGCGCCCGTAGGGCGAAGCCCGTCCCGTCTCCCCCACGTGTCTCCCTGCCCAGAATTCTGACCGTGTTGCCCGACTTCAGCCACCAGTCGCCCCAGCCTGTGGACAACTCTCCCCGCCGCACCGAGAAACACGCTGGTCAATCCCACAAAACGGTCATATTTACTCCTAGTCTGACATTGCACGCGCTCGTTCTGTCCACCGGACTTGCGTGCCCGCACCACGTCGGTTACTGGGAAGGACGGCCCACGCCATGCCCGCAGATCTCGCCGTCATCGGACTCGGCCCGCTCGGCCTGCCCCTGGCCCAGGCCGCGGTCGCCGCCGGCATCCCCACCCTCGGGTACCGGACCGGCGACGAGTCCGGCTCCCTCAGCCCCGCCGAACTGCGCCGGATGCTCTCGGGGGGCTTCCGGCCGGCCACCAACCCCGCCGAGCTGGGCCGGGTCCGCACGGCGGTGATCTGCGCGCCGACCCCGCGCGGCGCGGACGGCGGCCCGGACCTCGGCCAGGTGGAGGCCGCCGCCCGCGCACTGGCCGGACAGCTCCGCCCGCACACCACGGTGATCCTGGAGTCGCCCGTGCTCCCCGGAACCACCGAGGACGTGCTGCGTCCCCTGCTGGAGGAGGGCTCCGGCCTGCGCGCGGGCCGCGACTTCCACCTCGCCTACTCGCCCAGCCGCGTCGACCCCGGGAACCGCGACGTCACCCCGGCCAACACCCCGAAGGTGATCGGCGGCCTGACCCCCGCCTGCACCGAGTCGGCCGCCGCCTTCTACGGCCGGCTCACCGACAAGGTGGTCCGCGCGCGCGGACTGCGCGAGGCCGAGACGGTCCAGCTCCTGGAGACCAACTACCGGCACGTCAACATCGCTCTCGTCAACGAGATGGCGGTGCTCTGCCACGACCTGGGCGTCGACCTGTGGGACGTGGTGCGCTGCGCGGAGACCAAGCCGTACGGCTTCCATGCCTTCCGTCCCGGCCCGGGCGTCGGCGGCCACGGCATCCCGCAGGACCTCGTCGGCCCCTCCGGCCAAGGGCTGCGCATGGTGGAACTCGCCCAGCAGGTCAACAACCGCATGCCCCGCTACGTCGTGCAGCGCGCCGCGGCCCTGCTCAACGAGCACGGCAAGTCGGCACGAGGCGCCCGGGTACTCCTTCTGGGTGTCACCTACAAGCCCGACCTCGCGGATCTCCAGGGCACGCCCGCCGAGGAGATCGCCGTCCGCCTGACCGGACTGGGCGCCTCGGTCAGCTATCACGACCCGTACGTGCCCGCCTGGAGCGTCCCGGGCCAGCCGGTTCCGCGCGCGGACGCGCTCTACGAGGCGGCGGCGGACGCCGACCTGACGATCCTGCTCCAGCACCACCGGACGTACGACCTCCAGGGGCTGTCGGTGAAGGCGCAGCTCTTGCTGGACACCCGGGGAGCGGCGCCCACGGGGGCGGCGCACCGGTTGTGAAGGGGGGCGCGCGGGCTCCCCGGGCCACCGCCAAGAGTGGAGGGAGGGCGGCCCCGCCGCTACCGTGAGAGGTGGTTCACGGGTGTCCGCCCCTGGTCTCGATCGGGGTGGCCGCTCACTTTCCGTACATCCGCGAGATCCGCCTCCTCCGGCACCGCATCCGGTACCGTGCAAAAAGCGGAGCCCACCGCAGCGGCCACTGCGGCAGGCTCCTGAAAAGTGATCGGAGTGTCCACCCCTATTCTCTGTAGGGGTGGCCGCTCACTTTCCGTGGATCCGCAAGATCCACCTCCTCCGGCACTTCACCATCCGCAGACGGATCCGGTCCCAGCGAGTCGGCTTGCGGTGACGGCCCATGGGCGCGCCCCCTTCCACGATGCCGCCCATCGGCCCGGTGAGGCGGTCCGTCGGGATTCGGGCCGGGCCCCGAGGGCGGGGTCCGGACCGTGTCCTTGGAAGGGGGCGCTCCAGAGAACCGGGGCGCCGGACAGGGACATTACCGGCTCAACACACCGGTTCCCGGGCGCTTCCGCCCCGAAGGCAACCGTGCGCCCCCGAAGCGCGCAACGCGCCCCCTCGCCCCGTCCCCGGGGCGCACATCCGGCACGCGCGGAAAGGGGCCCGGCCGCTCGCTCACGCGAGTGACCGGGCCCCTTCGGCCGGACGGAGTGGTCGTCTACCGCTTGTGCTGCGAGTCCGCCACCGTCACCTCGACCCGCTGGAACTCCTTGAGCTCGCTGTAGCCGGTCGTGGCCATGGCCCGGCGCAGGGCGCCGAAGAAGTTCATGGAGCCGTCGGGGGTGTGCGAGGGACCGGTGAGGACCTCCTCGAGGGTGCCGACCGTGCCCAGGCCGACCTTCTTGCCGCGCGGCAGCTCCTCGTTGACGGCCTCCATGCCCCAGTGGTGGCCCTTGCCGGGCGCGTCCGTGGCACGGGCCAGCGGGGAACCCATCATCACCGCGTCCGCGCCGCAGGCGATCGCCTTGGGCAGGTCGCCGGACCAGCCGACGCCGCCGTCCGCGATCACGTGCACGTACCGGCCGCCGGACTCGTCCATGTAGTCACGGCGGGCCGCGGCCACGTCGGCGACGGCCGTGGCCATCGGGACCTGGATGCCCAGCACGTTGCGCGTGGTGTGCGCGGCGCCGCCGCCGAAGCCGACCAGGACACCGGCCGCGCCGGTGCGCATCAGGTGCAGGGCCGCGGTGTACGTGGCGCAGCCGCCGACGATCACCGGGACGTCGAGCTCGTAGATGAACTGCTTCAGGTTCAGCGGCTCCGCCGCGCCCGAGACGTGCTCGGCCGACACCGTCGTGCCGCGGATGACGAAGATGTCCACGCCCGCGTCCACCACGGCCTTGGAGAACTGGGCCGTGCGCTGCGGGGAGAGCGCGGCCGCGGTGACCACGCCGGAGTCGCGCACCTCCTTGATGCGCGCGCCGATCAGCTCCTCCTTGATGGGAGCGGCGTAGATCTCCTGGAGGCGGCGGGTGGCGGCCTCGGCGGGCAGCTCGGCGATCTCGTCGAGCAGCGGCTGCGGGTCCTCGTACCGGGTCCACAGGCCCTCGAGGTTCAGCACGCCCAGGCCGCCGAGCTCGCCGATGCGGATCGCGGTGGCCGGGGAGACGACCGAGTCCATGGGGGCGGCCAGGAAGGGCAGCTCGAAGCGGTAGGCGTCGATCTGCCAGGCGATCGAGACCTCCTTCGGGTCCCGCGTACGGCGGCTGGGGACGACGGCGATGTCGTCGAAGGCGTACGCCCGGCGGCCGCGCTTGCCGCGCCCGATCTCGATCTCAGTCACGTCTGTGGCCTTTCCCTGATGCGTTCCAGCGTCTTCCAGTATCGCCGACGCCCACGACAAGGGCGGCCCCGGAGGGATCCGGGGCCGCCCTTGTCAGGCTCGTCGCCTACTTGCTGCTGTAGTTCGGCGCCTCGACCGTCATCTGGATGTCGTGCGGGTGGCTCTCCTTCAGGCCCGCCGAGGTGATGCGGACGAAGCGGCCCTTGGACTCCATCTCCCCGATGGTGGCCGCGCCCACGTAGCCCATGGTCTGGCGCAGACCGCCGACGAGCTGGTGCAGCACGTTGGCCAGCGGGCCGCGGTAGGGGACCTGGCCCTCGATGCCCTCGGGCACGAGCTTGTCGTCGGAGGCGACCTCGGCCTGGAAGTAGCGGTCCTTCGAGTACGACTTCGCCTGGCCGCGGGACTGCATGGCGCCGAGCGAGCCCATGCCGCGGTAGGACTTGAACTGCTTGCCGTTGATGAAGAGCAGCTCGCCGGGAGACTCCTCGCAGCCCGCGAGCAGGCTGCCCAGCATGACCGTGTCGGCGCCGGCGGCGAGCGCCTTGCCGATGTCGCCGGAGTACTGCAGGCCGCCGTCGCCGATCAGCGGGATGCCCGCCGGACGGGCGGCGAGGGATGCCTCGTAGATGGCGGTGACCTGCGGGACGCCGATACCGGCGACCACCCGGGTCGTGCAGATCGAACCGGGGCCGACGCCCACCTTGATGCCGTCGACGCCGGCGTCGATCAGCGCCTGCGCGCCGTCGCGGGTGGCGACGTTGCCGCCGATCACGTCGATGGACACACTCGACTTGATCTTCGACATCCAGCTCAGCGCGTTGCTGTTGTGGCCGTGCGAGGTGTCGACGACCAGGAAGTCGGCTCCGGCCTCGGCGAGCGCCTGGGCGCGCTCCAGGGCCTCGGGGCTCGCGCCGACGGCGGCGCCGACGAGCAGGCGGCCCTCGGCGTCCTTGGCGGCGTTCGGGTACTGCTCCGCCTTGACGAAGTCCTTGACGGTGATCAGGCCCTTGAGGACGCCCGCGTCGTCGACCAGCGGCAGCTTCTCGATCTTGTGGCGGCGCAGCAGCTCCATGGCGTCCACGCGGGAGATGCCGACCTTGCCGGTGACCAGGGGCATCGGCGTCATGATCTCGCTGACACGGCGCGAGCGGTCGGGCTCGAAGGCCATGTCGCGGTTGGTGACGATGCCGAGCAGCTTGCCGGCCGGATCGGTGACCGGGACACCGCTGATGCGGAACTTGGCGCACAGCGCGTCGGCCTCGGCGAGCGTGGCCTCCGGGTGGATGGTGATGGGGTTGGCCACCATGCCGGACTCGGAGCGCTTGACCAGGTCGACCTGGTTGGCCTGGTCCTCGATGGACAGGTTGCGGTGCAGCACGCCGACGCCACCGAGGCGGGCCATCGCGATCGCCATGCGGGACTCGGTCACCTTGTCCATCGCCGCCGACAGCAGCGGGATGTTGACCCGGACGTTGCGGGAGATGTGGGACGAGGTGTCGACCGCGTTGGGCAGCACCTCGGATGCGCCCGGCAGCAGCAGCACGTCGTCGTAGGTCAGCCCGAGTGTCGCGAATTTCTCGGGCACTCCGTCGACGTTTGCAGTCATGACACCTTCCCCAAATGGCCTTGATCGGTGCGGATGTCCATGCTAACGGGAAGCGGAGGCGTCTCATTCCACGATGGACGGCGCCCGGCGGCTTCGTATGTTCGTACCGGAGCGGCGCCCGGCCGGCTCAACTGGAGTGTGAACCGGAGCCGAACGAGCCCGGTCACTGCTCGGCCAGGGCTCGCAGCCGGCTCAGCGCCCGGTGCTGGGCCACCCGGACCGCGCCCGGTGACATTCCCAACATCTGCCCCGTCTCCTCAGCGGTCAAGCCCACGGCGATGCGCAGCAGCAACAGCTCCCGCTGGTTCTCGGGGAGGTTGGCCAGCAGCTTCTTGGCCCACGCGGCGTCGCTGCTGAGCAGGGCGCGCTCCTCCGGGCCGAGGGAGTCGTCCGGGCGTTCGGGCATCTCGTCGGACGGCACCGCCGTCGAGCCGGGGTGCCGCATGGCCGCGCGTTGCAGGTCGGCGACCTTGTGCGAGGCGATGGCGAAGACGAACGCCTCGAAGGGCCGGCCGGTGTCCCGGTAGCGCGGCAGGGCGAGCAGCACCGCGACGCACACCTCCTGGGCCAGGTCCTCCACGAAGTGGCGCGCGTCGCCCGGCAGCCTGGACAGCCGGGTGCGGCAGTAGCGCAGCGCGAGCGGATGGACGCGGGCGAGCAGATCGTGCGTGGCCTGCTCGTCGCCGTCGACGGCACGGTGGACGAGCGGGCCGATCGCCCCTTGGGCAACTGCCGCCTCGTCGTCGCGCATCGGACCATCGTGCCTTGGCGTCGAACGCTCCGCGGCACCGCCATCACGGTTGTGCACCGAAGCGTTATGAGCGGGTGCGCCGGAACCCATCCCCTGCGCCCTCCCATTCCGCTCGACCGACTCGTCCCCGAGGAACTCCACACCTCAAGGATGCGGCATCCGCGGCGAAACGAGCAGCGGTCGCCCGGCAAGCCGCGTTGCCGCAGGTGACCGGCGTACGGTACGCGGCGCCGCGCACGGCCGGGACACGAACCCACACGAACCCGCCACGGACCGGCCGGTATCCGGCCCGGCATCCCGCCCCGACTCCCCTGACCACTCGGCTTCTCCCCCGCACGCAAGGACGTGTCGGCGAGGACACACCGGCGGAGATCCATCGGCTCGGGGGCATCGGCACCATGTGCCGACGCGTCCCGCCGGACAGCCGGTGCGGGCGGACGGCCGTCCTCCCGGCGGCGCTCCCCCGCCCGGTCCCGCGCGCGGGAGCGTCACCGTCCCGTTCCGCCGGTGCGGCGCGCCGCCCGACGCATCGCACCCTCACGTCGCGACCCACCGCACCCGCGTCACCGCGGCGCGTCGCGTCACCTCGGTCATCGCGGCGCGTCGGCGCTTCGCACCCACGCGTTCCGCCGGTCAGGGCCGACCGGTCCCCGCCGCCGGGAGGTGGCCCGTTCACCGGACCCGGTGCCGACGCAGGTCCTAGCGGACCAGGCCCCACCGGAAGCCGAGCGCCACCGCGTGCGCGCGGTCGGAGGCGCCGAGCTTCTTGAACAGCCGGCGGGCGTGCGTCTTGACGGTGTCCTCGGAGAGGAACAGTTCGCGGCCGATCTCCGCGTTGGAGCGGCCGTGGCTCATGCCCTCCAGCACCTGGATCTCACGCGCGGTGAGCGTCGGCGCGGCGCCCATCTCGGCGGACCGCAGCCGGCGCGGGGCGAGCCGCCAGGTGGGGTCGGCGAGGGCCTGGGTCACCGTGGCGCGCAGCTCCGCGCGGGAGGCGTCCTTGTGCAGGTAGCCCCGGGCGCCGGCGGCGACGGCGAGGGCCACGCCGTCGAGGTCCTCGGCGACCGTGAGCATGATGATGCGCGCGCCGGGGTCGGCGGACAGCAGGCGCCGGACCGTCTCGACGCCGCCCAGGCCGGGCATGCGCACGTCCATCAGGATGAGGTCCGAGCGGTCGGCGCCCCAGCGGCGGAGCACTTCCTCGCCGTTGGCCGCAGTCGTCACACGCTCGACGCCGGGCACGGTCGCGACCGCGCGGCGGAGCGCCTCTCGGGCAAGCGGGGAGTCGTCGCAGACGAGGACGGATGTCATGGCCGCCCTCCGCAGCTGATGCGCGTCACCTTGAGCCTCCAGGCTGGTACGAAATCGTCACCTGTGCGGTCGACCGTCTCGGACGCCTGCCCGAGCACTTGTGTTTTCAACCGCCTCCGCACTCTCAACGACGGTCACTCGAAAGAGTTACGGGGCCGTACGCCGTTTTCGGCACTCTACGTGAGGGAGCGGACACAGCGCAGACACAGACGTCGTCCTCTCAACTTTTCATCACAAGCTATGCCCCATTTAGCCCCTTTTCTTCCCGTTTCTAGGTGTCTAGGGCTAGATTCTCAATGAGTCATATTTTCATCTCCTTAGATCGGAAACGTACGGTCGTTGGCACCGTATCCGCCACCGAACGGCTACAAGGGGTCACGCAATGGCAGATTTCTCCCGCCTTCCCGGACCGAATGCGGACCTGTGGGACTGGCAGCTGCTGGCTGCCTGCCGCGGGGTGGACAGTTCGCTCTTCTTCCATCCGGAGGGCGAGCGCGGGGCGGCTCGGAGCGCTCGAGAGAACTCGGCCAAGGAGGTCTGCATGAGGTGCCCGGTCCGTGCGGAGTGCGCGGCACACGCCCTGGCGGTGCGCGAACCGTACGGAGTGTGGGGCGGCCTGACCGAGGACGAGCGCGAGGAGCTCATGGGGCGGGCCCGGAACCGGCTGGTGACGGCCTCGTCATCCAGCGGGGACTCCGCCTCGAACAACTGAAGGAACGTTTCTTCACAGGTATACGACCATGAGGGCACGCGCTGGCGTGCCCTCCCCGTGCGTTCCCATCGGACCCCTCGGCGGGGCATCAGCGGACCCCGGCGCGCGCACCAGCCTCAGCGGACCCCGGCGCGCGCACCAGCCTCAGCGGACCCCGGCGCGCACCAGTTCGTCCAGCGTGGCCGCGACCGCCGGGACCCGGGCCAGGTCGGGCAGGGTCAGGGCGACGATCTCCCGGCGCACTGCGGGCTCCAGGGTCACGGTGCGCACACCCCGCGGACGTACGGACTCCACCGCGAGCTGCGGCAGCACGGCGACGCCCAGTCCGGCGCCGACCAGGCCGGCCACCGCCGGATAGTCGTCGGTGGCGAAGTCGATGCGGGGCGTGAAGCCGGCGCTCGCGCACACCTGCACCAGCTGACCGCGGCAGCGCGGGCAGCCCGCGATCCACGGCTCGTCCGCGAGTTCCGCGATGGCGACGGAGCCGGCGGCGGCCAGCCGGTGCCGTTCGGGCACGAGTCCGACGAGCCGGTCGGTCAGCAGCGGCCGTACCACCAGGTCAGCCCATTCCTCCGCGTCCGCCGCGCCGTCGCCCGCGGCGCCCTCGTAGCGGAAGGCGAGCGCGATGTCGCAGTCTCCCTCGCGCAGCATTTCGACGGATCTCGGCGGTTCGGCCTCCTCCAGCGACACCCGGGTGCCGGGGTGCCCGGCGCGCAGGGCGGCGAGCGCGGTGGGCACCAGTGTGGAACTGCCGCTGGGGAACGAGACGAGCCGGACCCGTCCGGCGCGCAGTCCCGCGATGGCGGCGACCTCCTCCTCGGCGGCGGTGAGCCCGGCGAGGATGCCGCTGGCGTGCCGGACGAGGGCCTCACCGGCCTGGGTCAGCCGCATCTCGCGGCCGGTGCGCACCAGCAGCGGGGTGCCGACGGAGGTCTCCAGGGCCTTCATCTGCTGGCTGACGGCCGGCTGGGTGCAGCCGAGATCACGGGCCGCCGCCGAGAAGGAGCCGCTGGTGGCCACGGCGCGCAGCACGCGGAGATGACGAGCCTCGATCACCCTTGAAGCATAAGCGCCGCTTGGACGCAGCGGGGGATATTGCGTCGACGCTTTGATGTCCGGCCGCCTACCGTGCCGGGCATGATGCAGCTTCTGTCCGTCAACCTGGGCCGCCCCCTGGCCGTGCCGTACACCGACCAGCCGCGGGGCGTGACCGGGATCGACAAGCGGCCGGCGGCCGGGCCGGTGCGGGTGACGGCGCCGGGACCGAAGGGCGTCGGCGCGAGCGGGCTGGCCGGTGACGCGGTGTGCGACACGCGGCACCACGGCGGCGACGACCAGGCGGTGTACGCGATGGCCCGCGAGGACCTCGACTTCTGGGAGCGCGAGCTGGGCCGGACGCTGCCGAACGGCTCGTTCGGGGAGAACCTCACCACGGTGGGGCTGGACGTCTCCGGCGCGCGGATCGGCGAGCGGTGGCGGATCGGCTCGCCGGCCGGTCCTCCGACCGTGCTGGAGGTGACCTGCGGGCGCATCCCCTGCCGGACCTTCCAGGGCCATCTGGGTGAGAAGGGGTGGGTGAGGCGGTTCACGCTGAACGGCGCGCCGGGGGCGTACCTGCGGGTGATCGAGCCGGGTGAGATCCGCGCGGGCGACCCGGTCGAGATCGTGCACCGCCCGGACCACGACGTCACCGTGGCCCTGGAGTTCCGGGCCGCCACGACGGAGCGCTCACTGCTGCCGAGCCTGCTCCCGGCCGGGGCGGCGCTGCACCCGGAGTCACTGGCGGCGGCCCGGAAGTACGTGCGGGCGCACACGACCTGACGCTCCGCCGCAGCTTTCGGGAGACCCTGTGCAGAGATCGGAACGGAGCAGTCCGGGCCACTAACCTTTCGCCATGACAACGGCTCTGATTACGGGATCGACCGCGGGCATCGGTGCCGCGTTCGCACGGCGGCTGGCGGCGGACGGGCACGACCTCGTCCTGGTGGCGCGCGACACCAAGCGCCTGACGGAGCAGGCGACCGAGCTGCACGACCGGCACGGCATCGAGGCGGAGGTGCTGACGGCCGACCTGGCGACGGACGAGGGCATCGAGGCGGTCGCCGCCCGGCTCGGCGACCGCAGGAACCCGGTCGACCTGCTGGTCAACAACGCGGGTTTCGGCAACCGGGGCCGCTACCTCGACGTCCCGATGGCCGACGAGCTGCGGATGATCAAGGTGCACATCGAGGCGGTGCTGCGGCTCACGTCGGCGGCGACCGCGGCGATGCGCGAGCGCGGCCGGGGCGGGGTGGTGAACGTGGCCTCGGTGGCGGCGTTCGTACCGCGCGGCACCTACGGGGCGTCGAAGGCGTGGGTGGTGCAGTTCACCCAGGGCGCGGCGCGCGACCTGGCCGGCACCGGCGTACGCCTGATGGCGCTGTGCCCCGGCTTCGTGCGCACCGAGTTCCACGAGCGGGCCGGCATGGGCACGGACAACATCCCGAACTGGATGTGGCTGGACGCGGACAAACTCGTCGCGACCGCGCTGACGGATCTGGCCCGCGGTCGCACACTGTCCGTGCCGGACCCCCGCTACAAGGCGCTGATGGGTCTGGTGAAGCTGACCCCGCGGGCTCTGCTGGGCGGGGTCACGTCCAGGACGGGCCGCAAGTACGGCCCGCGGTGAGGGCCCCCGCGCGCTGACGGCGGGGAGGTGACGTCGCCGCCCCGGTGCGAAAATGGCATGGACGGAACCGGGCCAAGGGGGGCCGGAGGCGGCGCCATGACCTTCGCACAGCTCATCGAGTGCCGGACGAGCCGGATCGACGAGATGAACCAGCTGATCGACACCTGGGTCGAACAGACCGGGGGACGGCGGGCCGCGACCCACGCGCTGGTCGGCAGGGACCGCTCCGACGACGCGCACATCGTCGAGCTGGTGGAGTTCCCGTCGTACCAGGAGGCGATGCGGAGCTCGAACCTGCCGGAGACCGACGAGATCTACCGCGGCATGGTCGCGCTCTGCGACGAGCTGCCCACCTTCACCGACCTGGAGGTCGTCCGGGACGAACAGCTCTGCGAGACCGCCGTGCGGCGCTTCTTCGACACGATCGCCACGGCGGGCGAACTCCCCCCGCTGAACGACCTGATCGACGAGGACTGCCACAGCCACGACCCGGTCAATCCGCAGCCCACCATCGGCCTGGACGCGATCCGGCGCGAGTACCGCATGTGGCGGGACGGCTTCGACTTCGCCTTCACCGTCGAGGACGTGCTCGCCCAGGAGGACCGCGCCTGCGCCCGCTGGACCTGGAACGCCACCCACAAGGGAGAATTCCTGGGCATCGACCCCACCGGCAAGCGGGTCACCATGACCGGCATGACCCTCTTCCACTTCGGCCGCAACGGCAAGCTCACCGAGACCTGGTGGCAGCACGACCAGCTCGGCCTGCTCCAGCAGTTGGGCGCGCTGGACGAGTTGGAGGGTTAGGCCCTGCCGGCCCGGGGCCTCACCGTGCCGGGCAGGGCCCGTCCGCGACGGACACGGTCACCGAGTCGTAAGCGGCCGCTCCCTCGCGCTTCACGGCGTACGCGTGGACGCAGAAGGCGGCGGTGGTGCCCTCGGCGGTGACGGTGTAGTCGCGCTGTTCCGGGCCGCCGCCCGTCGGACGGGACTTCGGTCGCTCCGAGGCCGGGGTGACCGCCAGCCCGTTCTGCACACCGCGGCCGAGCGCGATGATGTCTTCCTGGAGGACGGATTCGAAGGGCACCAGGCTTCCGGGTCCGAACACCGTCTGACGCGAGAGCTTGGCGCTCGCCGCGGTGACGGCGGAACGCAGTTCGTCGCCGCGCCACCCGTCCCGGCCGACGTTCTGGCCCTGCCGGTGCATCCAGTACATACCGCCGAAGGCCAGCAGCAGCGAGCCGACGATCAGGGCGACACCGACCGGGTTGTCCGGGTTGTAGACATAGCGGTTGGTGCCCCACTTGCTGCGGATGAACACGCGGTCCGAGTCGTCCTGGCTGCCGGTCATGGCGGCATTCTCCACCGGCGACGGGACGGGAACGAGGGGGGTGAGCGGCAAGGAGCCGTCGCGCTCGTTGCCGCACGCGTCACTGGACGGCCGGGACCGGTCGTCAGCCACCGTTCGTGTTCTGGCCCTTTCTCCACTCCTGGGCAGTCGCTTCGAAAGGGCCGGTGCCCACTGATCTCCAGCCCGCAGCCCCCGCTCCGCGCGCATCCCGGCGGCCTGGGCTCCCGAACCATGGGAGTGGTCGGCCAGAAGACCGAGTGGGAGGTGCCGGACGGGCTGTTCCTGACGAGCCTGCGCCTGGCCGATTCACCCTTCTGATTGTCCGATTCGGCTTGCCAAGTTGGCACCTGCAAGCCCCTGACTGTGGGAAGAGGGACGCCATGCGGCTCGAACTTGCTGCGGTCTGGCTGCTCAGCCCACGAGTCCTCGTGCACCGTCGGCGACGGACTGCGCGAACGTCACCATCTCCAGGTGGTACGTCACCCTCTCGGGGTTCGGAAAGCGGACGTTGTGTCGGTAGTAGCGGTGGAAGCCGATGATGAGCGCCGCGTGCTCGATCTCCAGAGGGAGGGCGGCCCGGTCCGTCACCGTCAGGGGGCGCTTCTTCTCATAGCCGCCGAGCAGCGCTTCGAGGCGTTCGCTGGAGAGGAGCCCCGCGCCGTCCTGGGCCAGGCCCACCGCTGCCATGCCGAGGTCGAGCAGGGGGTCGTCCAGGGAGATCGTTTCCCAGTCGAGGACGGAAAGGTGCCCGTCGTCGCGGACGACGATGTTGTCGTCGAAGAGGTCACCGTGGACGAGACACGGTTCACGCCGGGCACCCGCCTCCGCGGCGAGGATCCGCTCGAGGCGACCGGTCAGCCAGTCGGCGAACTCCCGGTCCGTGAAGTCGGGGATCGCGGCCAGGTGTGCGGCGGACAGCCGCCGGGCTCCGACAGGAACGTCTTCCAGTCCGTCGGCCCGCGGCGGCAGGGCGTGCAGGTCGGCGAGGAACTCTCCGGCTTCGGACAGCAGGGCGAGCGGCAGGGGCTGTTGGACCCTGCCGGAGATCCATTCCTTCAGGACGAATCGGCGACCGTTGACATGGGTGATCAGGGATCCGTCCGCGGCGGGCACGATCCTGCTGGTGGGCAGGCCGAGTCGGTGCAGGGCCTGGGTATGGCGCGCGAGCGCGGACGCGCTGTGTTCGTCGTGGTTGTCCAGCGCGGTGAGGACGTAGCAGCCCCGGCCGGCGCTGAGCCGGAAGCTGGAGTTGGCGGCACCTCCCGGGAGAGGCACGATCGACGGGTCCGTCAGCTTGTACCGCGCGGCCAGTGTGGTCAGGTCGATCTGCTCGGCTGTGGTGTAGTGCGCCACCTGCTCAGTCTCCTCGGCGTGCTGTGACCGACTCGCGCCTACGGTCCTCGGTAAGGCCGACCCAGCGTGCCCGTACCTGGGCGGTGGTGTCCAGCCAGGTGGCGCGGGGCAGTTCGGCGGGCGGTTCCTCGTCGGCCATCAGGTAGGTGAGTTCCACAAGGTAGGCGAACTCGACGCCGTCGACGCACTCCCGCCTCAGCCGGTCACGTGCGGAGGCGAGGGCGTCCGCGCCACCGGCGAGGTAGGCGTGCAGGCACTCCACGAAGCGGACGTAAGCCAGGCACGAGGTCAGGCCCGCCTCCCGGGCCTCAGCCGCCACGGCCTCGGCGCGCTCGGGCAGGTCGTCCGTGACGCCCGCGTCACGGATCAGGGAGGCAGTGCTCGTCTGCACCTCGGCCCAGCGAATCGTGACGCTCGCGAGAAGTTCCTCAGCCCGGGAGATCTGCTCTGCGGCCCGTGGCCGGTCCTGAAAGGCCGCGGCGAAGGCGAGGCAGGCCTGCGAGAGCGCGGCCTCACCGGGCTGCCCGGCCGCGAGGGCCTGGTCGCGGGCGGCTGCGTAGGAGGAACAGGCCAGAGCGATCGACCCTTGAGCCCAGTAGAGGTCGCCCATGACCCTGTCCTGTCGCCCTTCGACGCCGAGGTGCGCGGCAGCCTGCCGGGCCTGGGCGAAGTCACCGATCCTGCGGGCGAGATGCACCAGACCACGGCGTGCGGTGGCAGACAGGCGCCCGCCGGCGTCGGCAACCTGGCGCATGCCGTCCAGGGACGACTGGAAGTGACCGAGGTCCCGATCGCATTCGGCCAGGAAGTAGCGGGGCAGCTCCTCCAGGCTTTCCGGCAGGGCGCCGCTGGCGAGGACCGCGCGGAGTTGTTCCGCTGTCCGACCGCGATGGTGACGCTGGCGTCGCGCGATCGCGGAGAGCGCCGCGGCCAGCGCCTGAGCAGGAGTGACGGACCCGTCGCCGGGCGAGCCGGTAGGAGGCTCGATCGGCTCCCACACGAAGTCGTCCACGTACCGGAATGCGGCGTCTTCCAACCAGCCGAGCGGCAGGCCGAACCGATGCGAGAGGGACAGCCCTTGGCGCAGCGCCGACACGAGCCGGCCGCGTTGGGACAGGTCCTCCCGCCCGAGCGCGTCGAAGGCCCGCCGCGCAGCCCGCTGCCAGTCCGCGCTCGTCCACCGGTCGTCGCTGGTCGAGTCCATCTCCCGGACCACGTCACGGACCAGGGGGTGCAGGCGGTAAGGCCACGGTGCATCGACGTCCTGGTCCACGAACGGCCGGTCGACCAGGTCCTGTGCCGGAGCATCGTGGTCGAGACCCGCGACGCTGGAGGCAAGTGAGACGGAGAACGTCTCCAGCAGGCTGACCGAACGCAGGACTCTGCGGGTCTGCGGAGACAGATCCCGGAACGTCCGGGCCACCAGCGCGGGAAAGTCCAGATTGAACTGGTCCGCGGCAGGCACACTCCCCCGACGCCGGTACAGGTCGAGGAACCGCATCACGGCGAGGTCCAGGTACAGCGGTAGGCCGTGGGAGTTGGCTGTGACCAGGTGACGGGTCGCGTCGTCCATCATCGGCCGTCCGTCACGTGTCAGGCGCCGGGCGAGGTACGTCTCGCAATCGCCCGCGGACAGGTAGCCGACCGTGTGCTGGCGGGGCTCCAGCACAGCGCCCCCGGTCAGCTGCGGCCAGCACTCCTCGCCCGCCCAGTCCAACTGCCCTTCGAGGCGCGGGTCGTCCCACTGGAGGCGGTTGCGGCCCGTGACGACGAACAGGGTGCCCGGCATCAGCCACACCACACGCTGGACAAGACGTTCGAGGTCGCGGTGGACCCGGTCCCCGACGTCCTCGAAGGTGTCCAGCAGAACCACCAGGGTGGCTCGCTGCCGGGCAGGCACGTTGGCCAGGTCCCAGGCCAGGAGGTGCGGATAGTAACTGAGTGCGTCCTGATCCGGCACGGCCTCGAGGAGATCAGCGAACCGGCGGCACTCCGCGAGCGCCCGGACCCGGTGCTGCCTCTCCCGCAGGGCGCGCACCACGGCGCGCAAGCCCTGGCCGACGACGCTGCCCACCGTACCCGGAAGGGTCATGGCCTGCGCGACATCCCCCAGGGCCGACTGCATCTGCTCGGACAGATTTCGTGCCCCGGGAAGTCCGCTCAGCCGCCTACGGCGCAGCACGTACTCGTCGAGGGTTTCACCCGGGTGGTTGTGTTCCCAGTAGCGTTGCAGGGCCAGGTCGAATGTCGGCATCGGCCGCCCGATCTCCGCCGCGGCCAGACGGATCGCGAGCACCAGGGACTCGAAGTCCGTTCCCGAGTCCCGAGCCAGGTCGATCCGCACCGGCACGACCGGACCGATCTGCTCGTCGAGCCGTGGCCAATGCCCCTGCTGGCTCAGCCCCCGGCCGAGGTGGTCCGCCACGCAGCGCGAGAGGGTCGTCTTTCCGATGCCTCCGACGCCGTAGAAGGTGAGCACGTTCCGCCGCGGCGCCTCGAGGTCCTGTACGTCGAAGCCCTGCTGCCGCGTCGCCTGGACGAGGTGGGACAGGCTCCGGGCCACCGACTGCCATTCATCGAGGCGGTCGGCGAAGTAGTCGACTGCCTTGACCTCGCGATCGTTGGAACGGAACAACGCCCTCAGATCCGACCGGCTCACCTTCGCCCCCAGTTTCGGCAACGAGCTCAGGAGAGCAGGATCGCCGATCGACCGTCAAGTCACCACGTCACCACTCCCCGTGTTCTGCGCAGGCGTTCGTGGGCGTACAGGAGCGGGATCCTCGGCCGGCGCTGGACGGCCGACACCCAGATGTGAATCCGGTCGTGTTTTCGAAAGCAAGATCATCCAGCCCCTCTCAGCCGCTCTGGGCGTTCCGTCCGGGGCGCGGGCATGAGCAAGGGCGGCAGGGAGCCGTCGTGCTCCCTGCCGCCCTCCCTTGCGTCAACCGCGTACGGCCATCCCGACGAACGCCGCCCACTGGTCGGCGGAAACGTTGAGCGTCGCTTCGCCGGGTCGCTTCGAGTCGCGGACGTGCACCGCCCTGCCCGTGCTCGCGACCTCGACACAGTCACCGCCACTGCCTGAGCTGTAGCTACTCTTGTGCCAGCTCAGCTCGTCAGCGGCAGGCTCGGGGTTGCTTGCCTTCATAGCTCTCCCAACAGCTTCTCGATGAAGGCCAGCGACTCCCTGGGGGTCAGTGCCTGCGCTCGGAGAACGCCGTACGTCGATACCAAGGGACTGACCTTCTTGGGCGCGGTGTGCAGGACGCTCGCCTCCTGCACCTCCATGTAGCCAATCCTGCGCTCGTCTTCGAGGTGGATCAACGTAAATGCGCCGCCCAGGCCAGCATGTTCGACGCGCGCGGTGGGCATGACCTGCAACTCCACGTTGCGTTCGTGCCCGAAGAGCAACAACTGCTCAAGTTGGCCGCGCAGCACTTGCCGACCGCCGACGGGGCGCCGAAGCACCTGCTCCTCGATGACGAAGCTCAGAAGCGGGGCAGGTCGCCGGGAGAAGAGTTGCTGCCGCTCCATACGCGCGACCACCCGCTGCTCGATGGTTTCGGTATCCAGCAACGGTCGCCACATGGTGAAGACCGCGCGCGCGTAGTCCTCCGTCTGCAACAAGCCCTTGACCACGTGATTGTCGTACGCGTGCAGTTCGACGGCCTTCGTCTCCAGCTCCGCGTACCGCCGGAAGAACCCCGGATACCTGGCCTTCGCCACCTCCTCCTTCATCACCATCAGCAGTCCGCCCGCCCCGGTCGCCTTGTCCACCGCGTCGACCAGTCCGGGCTTGGGGATCCGTCGCCCCTGCTCCACCGCCGCGATCTGCGCCTCGCCGTAACCGACGCGCTCGCCCAACTGCACCTGCGTCAGCCCCGCCGCCTCCCGCAGAAGCTTGATCTGGCGGCCGAAACAGCGCAGGAACGCCCTGCTGACCTCCGGCTCCTCCACACCCGCGCCCGAGTCCGCCCCAGACTCCATGCCGCCCTCCTCACCCACCGGTCACTGTCCGTGATCGCAGAGTAGGAGTCATGTACGCCAACCGATCTCAAACCCGGGCAAGTTGACTCGTGTGAGTGAAACCGACCGCCGAGAGCCTTCTTCACTCAACGCGTTCCTCCAGTGCCTCGGCACGCACCACCCGCGCGGCAACGCGTCCTGGCGGCGGACGGACGGCACCGGCCTGGCTCCCCGACAGCCCCTTACACGGTCGCACCCCTACCCCGACAGATTCCGCCCGTGCTGGCGTAGTGCCTGGTCAGGCGGGTCGCCGTACGGGATCTTCGATCCATGACGCCCTCCGCCGACCGGCAGCGCCCACCGCTGCGCACCGCCTCCGCCCAGCCGGTCCTCGCCCTCCGCTTCACCGCCTCCCCGCGTGGCGCGCGGCTGGCCCGCCGGCTCGCCTCTCACCAGATGGACGCCTGGGGGTGGGGTTACGGCACACCGGCCCACGACGCCGTGGAACTGGTCGTCGCCGAGCTGGCTGCCAACGCCGTCACTCACGGGCTGGTCCCGGGCCGCGACGCCGAGCTGCGGCTGAGCAGGGAGGAGGGCGGGCGGGTACGCGTCGAGGTGAGCGACGCGCGGGGTGAGCGGCTGCCCGAGGCTCGGGAGACCGGAGCCGGTGAGGGCGGCGGCCGCGGGCTCCTCCTGGTCGCGGCTCTCGCCAAGGAGTGGGGCACGGTCCGGCGGCCCGGCGCTCCCGGCAAGACGGTCTGGGCCGTCGTGCCCACCGACGGCGGGCACCGGTCCGCGTGACCGGTGCACCGGCCCCACGGCGGTCTCCGGACGCGCCGGTGCCCGGCACCCCTCGGGGGCGCCGGGCACCGGCGGTTCACTCAAGCCGCTGGGCGGCTCGGCTCAGCGCGCTGCCTCAGTGGGCGTGGCCGTGGCTGTGGCCCGCGGCGGCCGGCTCTTCCTCTTCCTTCTTCTCGACGACCAGGGTCTCGGTCGTCAGCAGGAGGGAGGCGATGGAGGCGGCGTTCTCCAGGGCGGAACGGGTGACCTTGACCGGGTCGATGACGCCGGCCTTGACCAGGTCGCCGTACTCGCCGGTGGCGGCGTTGTAGCCGTTGCCCTTGTCCAGCTCGGCCACCTTGGAGACGATGACGTAGCCCTCGAGGCCGGCGTTCTCGGCGATCCAGCGCAGCGGCTCGACGGCGGCGCGGCGGACGACGGAGACACCGGTGGCCTCGTCGCCGGTCTTGTCGAGGTTGCCCTCGAGGACCTTGACGGCGTGGACCAGCGCGGAGCCACCACCGGAGACGATGCCCTCCTCGACCGCGGCGCGGGTCGCGGAGATGGCGTCCTCCAGACGGTGCTTCTTCTCCTTCAGCTCCACCTCGGTGGCGGCGCCGACCTTGATCACGCACACGCCGCCGGCCAGCTTCGCGAGGCGCTCCTGGAGCTTCTCGCGGTCCCAGTCGGAGTCGGTGTTCTCGATCTCGGCCTTGATCTGGGAGACGCGGCCCTCGACGTCCGACTTGTTGCCGGCGCCGTCGACGATCGTGGTGTCGTCCTTGGTGACGGTGACGCGGCGGGCGGAGCCGAGGACGTCCAGGCCGACCTGGTCGAGCTTGAGGCCGACCTCCTCGGAGATGACGGTGGCGCCGGTGAGGATCGCCATGTCCTGGAGCATCGCCTTGCGGCGGTCGCCGAAGCCGGGAGCCTTGACGGCGGTGGCGTTGAAGGTGCCGCGGATCTTGTTGACGACCAGGGTCGACAGGGCCTCGCCCTCGACGTCCTCGGCGATGATCAGCAGCGGCTTCGAGGCGTTGGCCTGGATGATCTTCTCGAGCAGCGGGAGCAGGTCCGTGATCGAGGAGATCTTGCCCTGGTGGATCAGGATGTACGGGTCGTCGAGGACGGCCTCCATGCGCTCCTGGTCCGTGACGAAGTACGGCGACAGGTAGCCCTTGTCGAAGGCCATGCCCTCGGTGAAGTCCAGCTCCAGACCGAAGGTGTTGGACTCCTCGACGGTGATGACGCCGTCCTTGCCGACCTTGTCCATCGCCTCGGCGATGAGCTCGCCGACCTGCTGGTCCTGGGCGGACAGCGCGGCGACGGCGGCGATGTCGGACTTCTCGTCGATCGGGCGGGCGGAGGCCAGGAGGTCCTCGGAGACGGCGGCGACGGCCGCGTCGATGCCCTTCTTCAGCAGCGCCGGGGAAGCGCCGGCGGCGACGTTCTTCAGACCCTCGCGCACCAGGGCCTGGGCGAGCACGGTGGCGGTGGTGGTGCCGTCACCCGCGATGTCGTTGGTCTTGGTCGCCACCTCCTTCACCAGCTGGGCGCCGAGGTTCTCGTACGGGTCCTCGATCTCGACCTCGCGGGCGATGGTCACACCGTCGTTGGTGATGGTCGGGGCGCCGAACTTCTTGTCGATGACGACGTTGCGGCCCTTCGGGCCGATCGTCACCTTGACCGTGTCGGCAAGCTTGTTGACGCCGCGCTCGAGGGCGCGACGGGCGTCCTCGTCGAACTTCAGGATCTTCGCCATGGCAGCGGGAGCCCTCTCGAAATCTCGGATGAAAAAAACCGCGCCCCGGGCGCCCGGCTTCTTAACGGTGGCGGGGGCCAGGGGCGCAGCTCACAGCGGAAAGCTGAGGTGACTTACTTCTCGATGATCGCGAGCACGTCGCGGGCCGAGAGGACGAGGTACTCCTCGTTGTTGTACTTCACCTCGGTGCCGCCGTACTTGCTGTAGAGCACGACGTCGCCGACCTGGACGTCGAGCGGAAGACGGTTGCCGTCCTCGAAGCGGCCCGGGCCCACGGCCAGGACGACGCCCTCCTGGGGCTTCTCCTTGGCGGTGTCCGGAATGACCAGGCCCGAAGCCGTGGTCTGCTCGGCGTCGAGCGGCTGGACCACGATGCGGTCCTCGAGCGGCTTGATGGCAACCTTGGAGCTGGCGGTCGTCACGATCCGACCTCCCCCTTCGGAGATCTCACGGGGTTAACTGTCTGAGGTGGCGACCAGGTCGATCCGTCGTCGCGGGTGCCGGACCTGCCCGTCGCTTTGTTGGCACTCTCCAGGGGGGAGTGCCAGACCTGAGACTATGACCGTCGTTAGCACTCGGTCAAGCGGAGTGCCAATTGCCGACGGCGCGTCGGGCAGGTTCGCCCCGAGGTACGCCCGTGCGGGTGACGTCCAAAGGCCGGTGTCCGCCGCCGTCCCCGGCCTCCCGCCGGGGGGCGCAGCGGTCCACGGCCTCCCGCCGGGGGTCGCCGCGGTCCACGGCCTCCCGGCACGTACCCCCGCTGTCCGCGGGCATCCGCTCGGCCCGATCGGCCCCGTCCCCGACGCCGGGCGGGTTCGGCCGGCGTCGGCAAGCCCTCTTCCCGAACGTCCGGTTTCGTACGAACGTATGCTCATGCGCTCTCGTCCCACTCCCGCGGACGCGGTCACCGGTGGTTTCCTCCTCCTGCTCGTCCTGGTGGCGGACGTGTCGGCCGGGCTGCTGGTCGTCATCGTGCTCGCCGTGCGGGGGCTGAGCAGGGTGGAGGCACCCGGGGGCGAACTCGCCGTGCCACCGCCGGGCGACTGGGCCCCGGTGCTGCTGTACGGCGGCTTCGCGCTGGCGGCCGCCACGACCGGTGTGCTGCTCGTGCGCAGCGGGGCCCGGTTCACCGGTGCGGTGCAACTGGTGCTCGCCGCCGTCGTCGCGAGCGCCGCGCTCGGGGCGTGGCACGACACCCACGACCGCTCCCGCTCCCCCGCCACTTCCCCGTCCGACCGGCTGGTGGACGCCTCAGAGGTAGTCCTGGAGGCGCCCCACCGTCAGGCCCTCGCCCTGGATGCCGCGCAGCAGCCGCGTGGTGCGTTCGCGCAGGGTCGGGCCCGCCAGGTCGTCGTCGTCCGAGGTGACGAGGAGGACGTCGCCGGGCCGCAGCGCGTGGGGGCCGTGGGTGAAGCGCAGGTCCGTGTCGGTCAGCGCGGCGCGCCACAGCACGACCGCGGAGACGTCGCAGTGGGCGGCGGCGCGCAGGGTGGTGGTGTCGTACAGGCCGTAGGGCGGCCGGAAGAGACGGGGGCGCACACCGAAGCGGGCGTGCAGCTTGTCGCGCTGACCGCAGATCTCGGCGCGCTGGCCGGCGTAGGGCAGGCCGCGCAGTGAGGGGTGGTCGAGGGTGTGGTTCTGCAGGTCCGCGCCGACCGCCAGCAGGTGCGCGAAGTGCCCGTAGCCCGGCCCGGCGACACTGTCCGTGAGGAACAGGGTGACCGGCAGCCGCAGTTCGCGCACCATGTCGACGAACCCCGGGTCCCGCTCGGCCCCGTCGTCGTAGGTGAGGAAGACGACCCGGTCCGGCGTGTCGACGTGGTCCAGCACCGGGGGGAGGCCTGAGGTCCGCGCGGCCGGGTGCGCAGGACGGGCCGGCGGGTGCGGCGGTGCGGGCAGCGGGGCGGTCAGGCCCCAGCGGAGGTAGGGCTGCTCGGTGGCCGGGCTCCGCGGCCGCACCCGTTGCGCCGCCTTCCGGCCCAGCCGCTCGATCGGGTCGACGGACGGCGCGCAGCCGGCCAGGAGGAGCGCGAGCAAGGCCGCCAGCACAGCCGCGAGCAGGGACACGGGCAGGGCCAGGGCCGCGCGCGCAAAGCCGGGTCCAGGCCTGGGTCCGCAGCCGTCCCTCGTCCCGGGCGCCGGTCCCGTCCCGGGTGCCGGTCCCGTCCCGGTTGCCGGTCCCGTCCCGGGTGCCGATCCCGGTCGTGCACCCGGCTCCGCCCCTGTTCCCGGTCCCGGCCGCTGTCGCAGCCGCGGTCTCACAGGTAGTCCTCCAGCCGGGCCACCGCGAACCCCTTGGCCGTCACGTAGTTCAGGAACCGGCGCATGTCGTCGGCCATCGTGCCGTTCCACTCGGCGCGGCCCCGGAAGTGGGTGAGGACGATGTCGCCGCGGCGCATCCGCTGGTCGTCCTCGCGGAACTCCCAGTGGTCGACGTAGACCTCCTCGTTCCAGATCGGCGCGTACTCGATGCCGCAGGACTTGGCGGCGCGCAGGGTGTCCTGGTTGTAGTTGCCGTAGGGCGGGCGCAGGAGCTTCGGGCGCTTGCCGAACTGCCTCCGCATGATGTCCTGCATGTCGCAGATCTCGTGCCTCTGCTCCTCGTAGGACAGGCCCGGCAGGTACGGGTGGTGCAACGTGTGGTTGTCGAGGGTGACCCCGGAGGACTGCATCCTGCGGAAGTAGCCGTAGTCGTCCTCGATGAGGTAGTTGCTGAGGAACGCCGTGTACGGGACCTTCAGCTCGCTCATCATGCGCAGGAAGGCGGGGTCCTTCTCCGCGCCGTCGTCGATGGTGAGGAAGACGACCTTGTCCTTGGTGGGCACCGTGGTGAAGACCGGAGGCAGGTCCCAGTCCTCCTGGTGGCCCACCTCGAAGCCCGGGCGGGCGTGGATCCTCGGTTTGACCGCGGGGGGCGCCGGGGGCGTCAGCGGTACGTGTTGCAGTCCCCAGCGCCTGGCGGCGGCGGCCCGGGCCGCGTAGGAGGCGTGCAGCCGGGTGGCGTAGGAGTCGAGGTCGCGGGCCGGAGGGGCCTGGAGCAACTGCGGGCCCGGAGCGGGCCGTGCCGGGGCGCCCGGCCCCGCACCGGTCTGCGAGCAACCGGCGGCGAGGGCGGCGGCGCCGAGCAGGGCGAGCGCGGCGCGGAGGCGCCACCGGCGACCGGACCGCCGAATAGCACCATTTTCATCATTTTGTACTACCAATCCCATGGTGCCGGATCCTCCCAGGCACCCGCCCGGAACCCGGACAGACACCGCGACCGACCCCGCGCCTTCCACCGACCGGCCCAACGCGCCGCCGCCCATGGGCGGGCCCCACGCCCCCGACCCGCCGGCCGACCCGACGGCCCCCACGAGCCCGCCTCCGCCGACCGGTCCGGCGGTCCCGCCTCCCGCCGGCCGCCCGGCGAACCCGCCTCTTCGCCGACCGGTCCGGCGGACCCGCCCGGGCCGACCGGCCCCGGAGCGACGGGCCTGGGACCGACCGGCCCCGTGCGCCCACGCCCCGCCGGCTGGCCCACAATGAGCCGGTGACCGACCCACTCGCCCCGCTCGACGCCTTCGCCGCGCTCCTCACCCCCGAGGGCCGCGCCCTCCTGGAAGAGGTGCGCGGCACCGACCCCGCCGACGAACTCGCCGTCGCCACCCGTCTGCGCCGTGAGCACCCAGCCGAACTGGTGTCGGCGGCGCTCGGGCAGGCCCGGCTGCGGCAACGGGCGGCGGCGAAGTTCGGGGACGCGGACGCGCGGCGGATGTTCTTCACACCGAACGGCGTCGAGCAGTCCACCCGGGCGAGCGTGGCCGCCTACCGGGCGGCGCGGCTGAGGGAGCTGGGCGTGACCTCGCTCGCCGACCTGTGCTGCGGCATCGGCGGCGACGCGATCGCCCTGGCCCGCGCCGGGATCCGGGTCCTCGCCGTCGACCGCGATCCCGTGACGGCCGCCGCGGCGCGGGCCAACGCCGAGGCGCTGGGGCTGGCGGGCCTCATCGAGGTTCGGGAGGCGGACGTGACCCAGGTGGACCCGTCCCCGTACGACGCGGTCTTCGTCGACCCGGCCCGCAGGGGCGGCCGCGGCCGGATCTTCGATCCGGAGGCGTACTCGCCGCCGCTCTCCTGGGCCGTCGACACCGCCCTCCGGGCGCCGCGCGCGGCTCTGAAGGTCGCCCCCGGCATCCCCCACGAGGCCGTTCCGCCGCAGGCCGAGGCCGAGTGGATCTCCGACGGCGGGGACGTGAAGGAGGCGGTGCTGTGGTTCGGCACCGAGCCGGGCCTGGTGCGCGCGACGCTGCTCCCCGGCCCGCACTCGCTGCGCGGCCGCGGCCTCGCGAACCCCCGGGTGCGTCCACCGGGCCGCTATCTGTACGAGCCCGACGGCGCCGTCATCCGCGCCCACCTCGTCGCCGAGGTCGCCGCCGGACTCGACGGCGGCCTCCTCGACGAGACCATCGCCTACGTCACCGCCGACGAACTGGGCCACACCCCGTACGCCACCGCCTACGAGATCACCGACCGTCTCCCTTTCAACGTCAAGAAGCTGAAGGCCCTGCTGCGCGAGCGCGAGGTCGGCGTGCTGACCGTGAAGAAGCGCGGCTCGGCGGTCGAACCGGAGGAACTGCGCCGCAAGGTGCTGCCGAAGCCGCACGGCCGGAACGCGGCGACCGTCTTCCTCACCCGGGTCGCCGGCGCCCCGACGATGCTCCTCGGGCACCCCGCGCCCGCCTGACCGGGCCCTCGGACGCCCGGGCCCGCACCCGACCGGCTCCTACGCCAGCCCGGCGGCCCGGCCCAGCAGCAGCTCCCGCTCCCGTTCGTTGCGGGCGAGCGAGGCCGCGCGCTCGAACTGGGCGCGCGCCTCCGCCGTACGCCCGAGACGGGCCAGCAGGTCGGCGCGGACACTGGGGAGCAAGTGGTACTCGCGCAGGGCGGGTTCGTCGGCGAGGGCGTCGACGATCTCCAGGGCGGGCGCCGGTCCCTCGGCCATCGAGACGGCGACCGCGCGGTTCAACTCGACGACGGGCGACGGGGACCGGACGGCCAGCAGCCCGTAGAGGGCCGCGATGGCCCGCCAGTCCGTCTCCTCCCAGGTGGGCGCGAGCGCGTGGCAGGCGGCGATGGCGGCCTGGAGGGCGTACGGACCCGGGCCCCCGGCCGGGGCGGCGGCGTCGGCGCGGGACAGGGCGGTGACGCCGCGTGCGATGAGCATGCGGTTCCAGCGGCGGCGGTTCTGGTCCCTGAGCAGCACCGGTTCGCCGTCCGGACCGGTGCGGGCGGCGGCGCGGGACGCCTGGAACTCCAGCAGCGCCGCCAGTCCGTGCACCTCCGGCTCCGCCGGCATCAGGCCCGCCAGCAGCCGGACCAGGCGCAGCGCGTCCTCGCACAGGCCGGGGCGGAGCCAGTCGTCGCCGGAGGTGGCGGCGTAACCCTCGTTGAAGATCAGGTAGATGACGTCGAGCACCGAGCCGAGCCGGGCCTCGCGGTCGGGGCCGTACGGCACTTCGAAGGCCACGTTCCGCCTCGCCAGCGTCCGCTTGGCGCGCACGACGCGCTGGGCGATCGTCGGTTCGGGGACGAGGAAGGCGCGGGCGATCTCCGCCGTCGTCAGACCGCCGAGCAGGCGCAGGGTGAGGGCGGTGCGGGCCTCGGTGGACAGCACCGGGTGGCAGGTGGTGAACACCAGGCGCAGCAGGTCGTCGTCGATGTCGTCCGGGTCGGCGGGCTCCTCCGGAACCGTCGTGGTCTCCAGGGCGCGGCCGATCTCCGCCAGTTTCCGGGCGTAGTTCTCCCGACGCCGCACCAGGTCGACGGCCCGGCGCCGGGCGGTGGTCACCAGCCAGGCGCCCGGGTTGTCCGGCACCCCCCGCACCGGCCACTGCTCGAGTGCCGCGACGAGGGCGTCCTGGGTGAGTTCCTCGGCGATGCCGACGTCCCGCACGATCCGGGCGACGGCGGCGACCACGCGGGGCGACTCCAGCCGGAAGACGGTTTCGAGCGCCCCGGTGGACTCGGGAAGTTCCTTGGAGGCGGCAGGACCCAAGGGACCGGCAGGAGCCGAGGGGCTGGCAGGTACCTCGGGCCCGGGGAGGTCCGCGGGGCCGGGGAGGTCCGCGGGGCCGGGGAGGTCCGCCGGGCCGGGGAGGTCCGCCGCCCGGTTTTCCGCGGGGCCGGAGAGATCGGTGGGCTCGATGGGCTGCTGCGTCACAGCCCACCATGCAACACCGCGCCGGCCCGTCGGCCAAGGAGTGCTCAGCCCTCGGCGATCTCTCGCACCTCGCAGCTCATCGTCCAGTACTCCTCGTGGACCTTGACGAAGCGGTGGGCCCACTCCACGGCCTCGTCCATGTCCTTGCACTGCATGAGCGCGTACCCGCCGACGACCTCCTTGGACTCGGTGAACGGGCCGTCGGTGACGGTGGCCCTGCCGCCCTCCCAGCGCACCCGCTTGCCCTGGCTCTGCGGGGTCAGCCCGGCGGTGTCGAGCATGACGCCGGCCTTGGTGATCTCCTCGATCAGCTCGCCCATCCGCCGCATCAGTTCGGGGCTGGGGCCTTCGGCGGGGGCGGTGCTCTCGTCGATGCGCACGATCGACAGGTAACGCGGCATGGTGGACTCCTCCGGTCGGACGGGCCGGGTCCCTCCCCGGCCTCTCACCCCTGCGTCGACCGGGAGGCGCCGGAATCGACACACTCCCCGGATTTTCCCCGAGAATCTTTTCCGGGCACCCGTTCGCGCGGGTCGGAGGCGGGACCCGGCGCGGTCCGCCGCGACGCCCCCGCGGCGTCGTGCGCCGCCCCGCACCCGGATGCCGGTAGGCCCAGCCCGCCGCCGCGAGGCCCAGCGCCAGCACGCCCGCCAGGGCGATGGCGGCGGCCTTCAAGTGACCCCTTACAACGAGGAACTCACGTCCGAACCATGAACAACGGGTCGCACGGCCGGACGTGGGACGGCTTTCTTCGGAAGATCTCATCCGCGCGCCCGTCACGGCAGGCGCCGTCGAAAGTTTCGACGGCGCGTGGTCACGCCCCCGGGGCCGCCGTACTGCTGCGCACCACCAGGCTCGTCGCCAGTTCGACCCGTGTCGCCACCGGCGACTCGTCCTCGCGCCCGAGGTCCAGCACCAGCTTGGCCGCCGCCTCCGCCATCTCCGTCAGCGGCTGCCGCACGGTCGTCAGCGGCGGGCCCACCCAGCGGGCCACCGGCAGGTCGTCGAAGCCGACCACGCTCAGGTCCTCCGGGATGCGCAGGCCCTGCTCGCGCGCCGCCTCGTAGAGGCCGAGGGCCTGGAGGTCGTTGCCCGCGAAGACGGCGGTCGGCCGGTCCTCGCGGCGCAGCAGCTTCAGCCCCAGCCGGTAGCCGGCCTCGTGGTGGAAGTCGCCGGCCACGACCAGTGACGGGTCCACCGGCAGTCCCGCGGTCTCCAGCGCCGCCCGGTAGCCGTCGAGCCGGGCGCGGCTGCACATCATCCGCGACGGCCCGCTGATCGCGCCGATGCGGGTGTGGCCCAGCTCGACCAGGTGCCGGGTCGCGGCCAGCCCGCCCTGCCAGTTGGTGGCGCCGATCGACGGCACGTCGGTGCCCGGGTCGCCGGCCGGGTCCATCACCACGAACGGGATGGAGCGGCTGGTCAGCAGCGCCCGCTGGGACTCGTCGAGTCCGGACAGGACGAGGACGACGCCGTGCGGGCGGCGGGCGGCGACCTGGTCGGCCCAGGTACGGCCGGGGGTGAGCCGGCCGGCGCTCTCGGAGAGCACCACGCTCAGGCCCGCGTCCCGCGCCACGTTCTCCACGCCCCGGATGACCTCCATCGCCCAGGCGCTCTCCAACTCGTGGAAGACGACGTCGATCAGCGGCGAGCGGGTCGCCTCGGCGCGGCGCCGCCGGTAGCCGTGGGCGCGCAGCAGTTCCTCGACACGGCTGCGGGTGGCCGGGGCCACGTCGGCACGCCCGTTGAGCACCTTCGAAACAGTCGGAGCGGACACCCCGGCCTCGCGGGCGATCTCGGCGAGGGTGGCGGTGCGCGTTCCTGCGGGCTTCGTCGGTTTCATGGTCGCGATCGTATCTCTGCGCGACCTCTTGACGAACCCCCCGGCACGTCTTACGTTCCCGGAACATTCGAAGTCCCATCCGAAACATTCGGGTACCGGGCGCTGGGTCCTACCCGAACGACCTTCGTGAGAGGTGCCGTCACATGGAGTCCTACAGCAGGCGCTGGTTCCTCGGCGCCGGCGCCACCCTCGTCTCGGCAGCCGGACTCACCGCCTGCGGTTCCGGCGGCGGGTCCGGCGGGTCGGGCGGCGGCACCGTCACGGCGATGGTGTACGGCGACGACGCGGTGAAGATCCAGGTCAAGGCGGTCGACCGGTACAACGCCTCCGCGGCCGCCAAGAAGGCCGCGGGCAAGGTCAAGCTCCAGAAGATCCCGGCCTCCGACTACCCGGCCAAGCTGCGCACGGCGATGGGATCCCCCAACGCCCCCGACGTCTTCTTCAACTGGGGCGGCGGCTCGATCAAGGCCTACCAGGAGGCCGACCAGCTGACCGACCTCACCGACGTGATCCAGTCCGACGCGGTCCTCAAGGGCGGCTTCCTGCCCACGGTCCTCGCCGCGGGCGCGCTCAAGGGCAAGATGTACGGCATACCGATGCGCGGCACGCAGCCGGTGATCCTCTTCTACAACAAGACGCTGTTCGCCGAGCACAAACTGCAGGCACCCACCACCTGGGACCAACTGCTCGACGTCAACGCGAGACTGAAGAAGGCGAAGATCACCCCCTTCGCGCTGGGCGGCGCCGACATCTGGCCCGAGCTGATGTGGCTGGAGTACCTGGTGGACCGCATCGGCGGCCCCCAGGTCTTCGCCAAGGTCGCGGCCGGCGACGCCTCCGCCTGGGGCGACCCGGCCGTCCTCAAGGCCGCCGAGACGGTCAGGGAACTCATCGACGACGGCGCTTTCGGCAAGGGCTACAGCTCGGTGTCGTACAACAACCACGGCGCGTCCGCGGCCTTCGCCAAGGGCAAGGCGGCCATGCACCTGATGGGCTCCTGGGAGTTCTCCACGCTGCTCGGCACCTTCCCGGACTTCGCCAAGAAGGACGTGGGCTGGTGCGCCTTCCCGAAGTACGACGGCGGCTCGGGCGACATCCGCAACGTCGTCGGCAACCCCAACAACTACTGGTCCGTGAACGCCCGCGTCTCCAACAAGGACGCCGCCATCGCCTTCCTGCGCGACTGCGCCTCCGAGACGTACACCAAGGACCTGATCGCCAACGGTGACGTGCCGACCACCACCATCGCGGCGAACATGCTGGACTCCTCCCCCAACCCGGAGTTCGCCAAGTACCAGTACCAGATGGTGCAGCAGGCGCCTTCCTTCACCCTGAGCTGGGACCAGGCGGTCGACCCCAGCTGGCAGACGCCGATGCTGACGGAGATCAACAAGCTGTTCGTGGGCAAGTCGTCGCCGGCCCGGTTCGTGGGCGCGCTCAAGGGGCTGAAGTGAGTTCGTCGGTCACCGCCCTGACGAAGGGCAGGCCCCGGGAAGGCACGCGGACCGGCCGTCCGCACGCCGCCTGGGTCCTGCCCGGCGTCCTGTTCTTCGCGTTCTTCGCCGTCGCCCCCATGGTGCTGGCGCTCTACCTCTCGTTCACCAAGTGGAACGGCCTGGGCGACCCCGAGCCGGTCGGTCTCGCCAACTGGCAGAAGCTGATCCATGACCCGCGCCTGACCCAGTCGCTGACGGTGACCGTCCTGCTGACCGCCGTCAGCTGGGCCTTCCAGACCGTCGTCTCGCTGCTGCTCGGGGTCTGGGCGGCCGGCCGCCAGCGCAACCGGGCGATCCTCTCCGCGATCTTCTTCGTGCCGTTCCTGCTCTCCTCGACGGCGATCTCGCTGCTGTTCTACGCCCTGCTCGACCCGAACTTCGGCATCGTCCACGGGGACACGCTCGGCAGCACCTCCGGCGCCTTCCTGGCCATCGTCTTCGTCGGCGGCTGGCAGTTCATCCCCTTCCACACCCTGATCTACCAGGGCGGGGCCCGGCAGATCCCCGAAGTCCTGTACCAGGCGGCCGCGATGGACGGCGCCGGCCGCTACCGCCGGTTCTTCTCCATCACCCTGCCCCAGCTGCGCAACACGGCGACCACCTCGACCGTGCTGATGATCGTCGGTTCGCTGACCTACTTCGAGACCGTGCTGATCCTCACCCAGGGCGGCCCGGGCACGGACACCGCGATCCTGCCGTACCTGATGTACGAGTCGGGCTTCAAGAGCTACGACCTGGGCTACGCGAGCGCCATCGCGTCCTTCCTCGTCGTGATCGCCACCGCGCTGTCGCTCGTGCTGGTCAAGCTGTCCGGCTTCGGCGACATGCGCAGCACCAGGGAAGGGATGTGACGACATGTCACACGACACGTTGCGCCGCCCGCGTCCGGTGAAGACCGACGGACGGATCCCGTCCGCCCGCCCCGCCGGGCTCCGCCGCCACTGGACCAGGCGCCCCGACCCGGTGGCCGGCATCGGTTCGGTGCTGTGGCTGGTCGTGGTCATCGTCCCGATCTACGCGATGATCTCGTCGTCGCTGACCCACCAGGACAAGGCACTGGGCAAGAACGCCCTCGTGCCGCCCACCGACCCCACCCTCGACAACTACAACACCGTCCTGCACAACGGCTTCGGCCACCTCCTGCTCAACACGGTGATCGTGGCGGCGGCGGTCGTGGCGATCGTGCTGGTGCTGTGCATCCCGCTCTCCTACGTCGCCGTGCGCTCCCGCACCTTCTGGTCGGGCGCGGCCTTCCGCCTGTTCCTGCTGGGCGTGGCGATCCCCGCCCAGGCGGTGGTGATCCCGCTCTACCTGATGATCGCCAAGCTGAACCTCTACGACAGCCTGCTCGCGGTCATCCTGCCGACGGCGGCCTTCGCGATGCCGGTTTCGGTGCTGATCCTCACCGGCACCCTGCGGGACATCTCCGAGGAGATGTACGAGGCGATGGCCCTGGACGGCGCCTCGACCACCCGCATGCTGTTCCAGTTGGTCATCCCGATGACCAAGGGCGGCATCAGCACGGTCGTCATCTACTCCGCCCTCCAGGCCTGGAACGGCTTCCTCTTCCCGCTGATCTTCACCCAGTCCGACGGCCCGCGCGTGCTGACCCTCGGCCTGTTCAACTACGTCAGCCAGTTCGGGGTGAACATCCCCGCCCTGCTCGCCTCGGTCGTCCTCTCCGGCATCCCGATCTTCGCCGTCTACCTGGTGGCACGGCGCGCGCTCGTCGGTGGCCTGATGGGGGTGGGCGGCAAGTGAACCCATCCCCCGCCGACGTCTCCGACAGGAGTTCCATGACCTCCGCTTCCTGGCAGGACCCCACCCTGCCCGCCGCCGCCCGCGTCGACGACCTGCTCTCCCGGATGACCCTTCAGGAGAAGACCGCCCAGCTCTACGGGGTGTGGGTGGGCGCCTCGACGGACGGCGACGGAGTCGCCCCGCTCCAGCAGCACATGGACACCGACTACGACTGGGACGAGCTGATCACCCGCGGCCTGGGCCAGCTCACCCGCTCCTTCGGCACCGCCCCCGTGGACCCGGCGCTCGGCGCGCAGGCGCTGGCCCGCGCCCAGCGCCGGATCGCCGCGGCCGGCCGGTTCGGCGTTCCGGCGGTCGCCCACGAGGAGTGCCTGGCCGGCTTCACCGCCTGGGGCGCCACCGCCTACCCCGTCCCGCTGGCCTGGGGCGCGACCTTCGACCCGGCACTGGTGGAGGCGATGGCCGCCCGCATCGGCCGGGACATGCGCTCGGTGGGCGTGCACCAGGGCCTGGCCCCCGTCCTGGACGTGGTCCGCGACCCGCGCTGGGGCCGGGTCGAGGAGACCATCGGCGAGGACCCGTACCTGGTCGGCACCGTCGGCAGCGCGTACGTGCGGGGACTTCAGTCGGCCGGGATCATCGCCACGCTCAAGCACTTCGCCGGGTACGCCTCCTCCGCCGGCGCCCGCAACCTGGCCCCGGTCCGGGCGGGCACCCGCGAGTTCGCGGACATCACCCTGCCGCCGTTCGAGATGGCGCTGCGCGAGGCCGGGGCCCGCTCGGTGATGGCGGCGTACAACGACACCGACGGCGTGCCCGCCTCGGCCGACCCGCACCTGCTCACCGAACTCCTGCGCGAGGAGTGGGGCTTCACCGGGACGGTGGTCGCCGACTACTTCGGCATCGACTTCCTGCGGACCCTGCACCGGGTCGCCGGCAGCACCGCCGAGTCGGGGCACCTGGCCCTCGCCGCCGGCATCGACGTGGAGCTGCCGACCGTGAAGTGCTACGGCGAGGACCTGGTGGCCGCCGTGCGCGCCGGGACCGTCCCCGAGTCCCTGGTGGACCGCGCGGCCCGCCGGGTGCTGCTCCAGAAGTGCGAACTGGGCCTGCTGGACGCCGACTGGTCCCCGGAACCCGCCGACGAGGGCGTCGACCTGGACTCGGCGGAGAACCGCGCCGTGGCCCGCCGCCTGGCCGAGGAGTCGGTGGTGCTGCTGGCCAACCCCGACGGCGTGCTGCCCCTCTCCCCCGACACCCGGATCGCGGTCGTCGGCCCCCGGGCGGCCGACGCCCTGGCCATGCTGGGCTGCTACTCCTTCCCCTCGCACGTGGGCACCCAGCACCCCGAGGTGCCCATGGGCATCGAGATCCCCACGCTGCTGGACGCCCTGCGCACCGAACTGCCCGACGCCAAGGTGACGTTCACCGAGGGCTGCGGCGTCTCGGACCCGGACACCGCCGGTTTCACCGAGGCGGTGGCACGCGCGTCGGAGGCCGACGTGGTCGTGGCGGTCCTCGGCGACCGCTCGGGCCTGTTCGGCCGCGGCACCTCAGGCGAGGGCTGCGACGTGGCCGACCTCGCCCTGCCCGGTGTCCAGGGCGAACTGCTGGACGCTCTGGTGGAGACGGGCGTCCCCGTCGTCCTGGTGCTCCTCACCGGCCGCCCCTACGGGCTCGGCCGCTGGGACGGCCGGCTCGGGGCGGCGGTCCAGGCGTTCTTCCCCGGCGAGGAGGGCGGCCCGGCGGTGGCCGGCGTGCTCTCGGGCCGGGTGAACCCCTCGGGCCGCCTCCCGGTGAGCGTGCCGCGCGGCACCGGAGGCCAGCCGTGGACGTACCTCCAGCCCCCGCTGGGCCTGGCCGGCGAGGTCAGCAGCCTGGACCCGACACCGCTGTACCCGTTCGGGCACGGCCGCTCGTACACGACGTTCGCCTGGGACTCGTTCGAGGGCAACGATGTCACGGAGATCGGCACGGACGGCTCGTACGACGTCTCGCTCACCGTCCGCAACACCGGTGACCGCGCGGGTTCCGAGGTCGTCCAGCTCTACCTGCACGACCCGGTGGCCGCGGTGACCCGCCCGGACGTCCGCCTGGTCGGGTACCAGCGCATCGACCTGGCCGCCGGCGGGTCGGCCCGGGTGACGTTCCGCTTCCACGCGGACCTGTCCGCCTTCACCGACCGCTCCGGCCGCCGCGTGGTCGAGCCGGGCGCCCTGGAACTGCGCCTGGCCGCCTCCACGACCGACGTCCGCCACACGACCCGGCTGACCCTGACGGGCCCGCTGCGGGAACTGGGCCACGACCGGCGGCTGCGCTGCGAGACGGAGGTCTCGGCGGCGGGCTGAGCCGCACCCGCGCCCGCGCCCGGACCCGGCCGGACGACGGCCAGGACCCGGCCACGGGTCCTGGCCGGGCCGCCGACGGACCGGCCGGGGCCTGTACCACCACGGACCGCCGTGCCCCCGCCGGGGGGCACGGCCGCGGTCGTCGTGCGGTGCTCCACGGCGCGGTGGCCCAACGCGAAACCCCGCCCCCGGAGAACCGGGGGCGGGGTCTGATCGAGCGCCGGGCAGGCCTTGCACCTGCATCTCCCCGCAGGAAGCGGGACGTCTTTCCTTGGACCACCAACGCACTGCTCGCTGGGCTTCGTTCACCCGCTTGCGTGTGATGATCATAGCGCATCGGCCCCCGGCCGTCACGCCGGAACGGGCGCCCCGCCCATGACGACTCCGTGCGCGGCAGGGACAAGTGGCCCACCGCGCCGTCTTCTTGGACTGCTCGGCGGGAGGGGGACCGGTGGAGCAGCGTGTGCCGGGCGTGTTGCCGCAGTACGCGGAGGACATGCCCACCCGGGAACTGTGCGGCTGGACGTACCGCAGCGACAGGTTCGCGGACGCGGTGACCAGGCTTCTGGTGACGGAGAGGTTCGCGGCGCACGCCCGGCCGCAGGGCATCGACCTCGTCGCCGTGATCCGGCACGCTCGCCGTGCGCGACGGCTGTACCTGCTCCGCGACATCACCCTCGTCCTCTGTCTGGCCGCCCTGGTGGCGAGCGCGGTGGGGTGCGCGGCGGCCGTCACCGCGTCGGACGGACGACGCCTGGTCGTCTGCCTGGAGGCCGCCCTGTGCGCCCTCCTCGCGGGAGGGGTCCTCGTGTACGTCTGGGGCTGGGTCCTGACCCGGTCCGCGCAGGCCGTCCACTGGGGCGACGGCGCCCCGAGGGACGGCGCCGCACCGGTGGACGCCGCGCTGGAGTCGGACCTGGACGCGCTCCAGGACGCCAACGTGGTCCTGTACCAGTCGCAGGGCCGGGGCGGTGAGAAGCCCTTCGTCGACAGCGGCGTCCTCGTGCTGCAGCGGACCTGGCCGAGCATCGACATCAGCCGGCCCGCCCGGAACGACGACGGCGACGAACTCACCGTGACCGAGGTGAAGCCGGCCGCTCTGCACGCGTACATGGCCGAGCACCTGGCCAGGACGGCCGGACTCGACGGGCTGCGGGCCTGCAACCGCCTCTACGTGCAGGGCGACCGTGCCCGCGACCTCGACCACGGACGACTGTTCGCGAAGGAGCGCCGCCGGCCGCTGGTGAACGTCGACACCGCCCTGGTCGACGAGGGCATCACGGCCGAGGGCACCGCGATGCGCACCTACCTCACCCTGGAACTGGTCGGTACCGGCGGCTCCTACGTCGTGACGATGCACGTCCGGGCCAGGGTCTCGAAGTCGCAGCTCTCCTGGCAGTTGGCCGCCTACTACCTGCCCCCGGTGGACGGGAGCTACGGCGGTCACCCCATGGGCGGCGGGGAGGTGGCCTGGCGTCTGCTGGGGTTCACCCGCGCCCACCTGGGCGCCCAGTTGTTCGGGTCGGCCGGCCGGGTCCTCGACCGCCCGGCCCGGTACGTCAGGGACGGCGTCCGGCTGCTGTGGCGCAGCCACCGCGTCCGGCGGCCCCACGGCTACTTCGACTACGGCGCCTCCGGGACGCTGCGCGCCGCCGTGTCCGATCCCGACCGCAGCCACGACCAGACGCAGCAGCTGGACGCCCAGCTCGCCCTCCAGCGCATGCAGGAGGCGCTGCTGACGCTGACGGAGCGGTTCCTGAAGGAACACGGCATCGACACCTCCGGCCTGCGTGAGGCCCGCGTCACCATCACCATGCAGACGTACAACTTCCGCGGTCCCATCAACGGCCAGAACGTCTTCGGGGACGGCGGGACCAACATCCTCACCGGCACGGGCTCCACCCCCGGCACCCCCGACCGAGCCGGGCCGGGCACGACCTCGGCCCCGTCCGAGGGCGCCGCCGGACAGGCCGGCGCCTGACCGGGCGGGGCCGGTCCCACCCCTGCGAAGGACCGACGAAGGGCAGCGATGAGCACCTACAGGTTCGACGGAAGCACCTTCAACGGCGACAACCACCACTTCGGCGACAGGCCGCTCAACATGCGGGTCGAGGATCTGGAGGCGGCACGCCGGATCGCCGACGTCATGGTCGGACTGGTCGGCGCGGAACAGCCCGGCCAGACGCGGGCGGCCGAGGAACTGCGCGACGAGCTGGTCGCGGCGCCCTCGCCCCAGGCCCTGGACGGCACCCGGGTGCAGGGCTGGCTGGCCACGATCACCGCGGGCGCCACCGCCGGCGGCACCGTGGTGGGGCTCCTGGAGACGCTGAAGAGGCTCCTGGGCCTGTGAGCGGCACGGCCGGCCGCCCATGACGAAAGACCCCGCCCCCGGAGAACCGGGGGCGGGGTCTGATCGAGCGCCGGGCAGGCCTTGCACCTGCATCTCCCCGCAGGAAGCGGGACGTCTTTCCTTGGACCACCAACGCACTGCTCGCTGGGCTTCGTTCACCCGCTTGCGTGTGATGATCATAGCGCACCCGGAGGACCGTGCGCCACTCAGCGGCCCGGCGCCTCCGGTACCGGCTCGAACCGCCACCGGTGCACCGCCCGGGTGACCAACCCCTCGTCCGGCTCGGGCAGTTCCGGGAGATCGGCCTCGTAGGGGGCGTCCCACCAGGTGATGACCAGGACCCGGTCCTGCGGGGCGCGGAAGGTCTCGCGACGCGACGGAGGCTCGGTGAGCCGCTGTCGCCGCACCCAGGCAAGCAGTTCGTCACCGCGCCCCGGCCGGGCCCGGCCCTCCCACATCAGCGCCACCGTCACGAGTACAGGTTCTCCTTGCTGACCTCGTGCACATGGTCGTGGGTGTGAGTGTGCCCCGCGCCGGGGACGTGCGGGTCGGTGACCGGCAGGGAGGAGTCCGCCGAGAGGTCCCAGTCGGAGGCCGCGCGGTTGCGGCCCACCATCTCCGCGCCGAGCGCCGCCACCATCGCGCCGTTGTCCGTGCACAGCTTGGGGCGGGGAACGCGCAGCCGGATGCCGGCCGCCTCGCAGCGCTCCAGGGCGAGTGCGCGCAGCCGGGAGTTGGCGGCCACGCCGCCGCCGATCATCAGGTGGTCCACGCCCGCGTCCTTGCAGGCCCGTACGGCCTTGCGGGTCAGCACGTCCACCACCGCCTCCTGGAAGGAGGCCGCCACGTCACGCACCGGCACCTCCTCCCCGGCCGCCCGCTTGGCCTCGATCCAGCGGGCCACCGCCGTCTTCAGACCGGAGAAGGAGAAGTCATAGGCGGGGTCGCGCGGGCCGGTCAGGCCGCGCGGGAAGGCGATCGCCGCCGGGTCGCCCTCGCGCGCGTAGCGGTCGATGACCGGGCCGCCGGGAAAGCCCAGGTTCAGCACGCGGGCGATCTTGTCGAAGGCCTCGCCCGCCGCGTCGTCGATCGTCGCGCCCATGGGACGCACGTCCGAGGTGATGTCCGTGGAGAGCAGGAGCGAGGAGTGGCCGCCCGACACCAGCAGCGCCATCGTGGGCTCCGGCAGCGGACCGTGCTCCAGCTGGTCCACGCAGATGTGCGAGGCGAGGTGGTTGACGCCGTACAGCGGCTTGCCGAGCGCGTAGGCGTACGCCTTCGCCGCGGAGACGCCGACCAGCAGGGCGCCGGCCAGGCCGGGGCCGGCGGTGACCGCGATGCCGTCCAGGTCCCTGGCGCTGACCCCCGCCTCCTTCAGCGCGCGGTCGATGGTCGGCACCATCGCCTCCAGGTGGGCCCGCGAGGCGACCTCGGGGACGACGCCGCCGAAGCGGGCGTGCTCGTCGACGCTGGAGGCGACCGCGTCGGCCAGCAGCGTGGTGCCGCGCACGATGCCGACGCCGGTCTCGTCGCAGGAGGTCTCGATGCCGAGGACGAGTGGTTCGTCAGCCATTGATCTCGGTTCCTTGTACGGAGGTGGAAGGGTCGGACAGGCGCATCACCAGGGCGTCCACGTTCCCCGGCTGGTAGTAGCCGCGCCGGAAGCCGATGGGGACGAAGCCGAAGCGCTCGTAGAGCTTCTGGGCGCGGACGTTGTCCACCCGGCACTCGAGCATGACCTCGGCGCACTCGAAGGCGGTCGCGGCCCGCAGCAGCTCGGTCAGCAGCCGGGAGCCGAGCCCGGTGCCCCAGTGGTCGCGGGCGACCGCGATGGTCTGGACGTCGCCCTGGTCGCCGGAGGCGACGAGCCCGGCGTAGCCGACGATCCGGCCGCCGTCCTCGGCCACGACGTACCGCCGGGTGGCCTCCGGGCCGCGCGAGTGCGCCAGCTCGGACCAGAACATGCCCCGGGACCAGGCGTCCTCGGGGAACAGGTCCTTCTCCAGCTCCAGCACCGGGTCGATGTCCCACCAGCGCATCTCGCGCAGCGCGAGGGACGGGGCGCCGGTCGTCGTCTCGCCGGTCACTTGGGGGTGACCACCTTGTAGTTCTTGGGCACCTGCGCGTCCGGCCGGCGCAGGTAGAGCGGCCGGGGCGCGGGCAGCTCCTCGCCGGCGGCCAGCTTCTCGGCGGCCAGGGAGGCGAGGGCGGCGGCCGACACGTGCTCGGGCTCGTGCGCCTGGGGGAACGTGTCCGGGTAGAGCAGCGCGCCGGCGCCGACCGCGGGCAGGCCCCGGACCCGGTCGGCGATGTCGGCGGGCCGGTCGACGGCCGGGTCGGTGACGCGGGTGCGGGAGTCCGCGTAGCGAGCCCAGTAGACCTCCTTGCGCCGGGCGTCGGTCGCCACGACGAAGGGGCCGGGGACGTCGGCGGCGTAGGCGAGGCCGTCGAGCGTGCACACGCCGTGCACGGGGACGCCGAGGGCGAGACCGAAGGTGTCGGCGGTCATCAGTCCGACGCGCAGTCCGGTGTAGGGGCCGGGGCCGATGCCGGCCACGATGCCCGTGACGGCGTCGAGTCCCAGTCCGGCCTCGGCGAGGACCCGGTCGACGGCCGGCAGCAGCAGCTCTCCGTGCCGGCGCGCGTCCACCTGACTGGATGAGGCGATGACGGCCGTTCCGTCGTGCAGGGCGACGGTGACGGCGGGGGTGGCGGTATCCAGAGCGAGCAAGAGCACGCAAACAGCCTACGGCTCCCGCGAGCCCCGCACGGCCGCCCGGGTCGGGCGCATCCCGGCTGCTACCGTCGCGAGCCAGGCACCGGCACAGCGACCGACCCAGAGGTGGACGACCGTGGCAAGCAGCAGCTCGGGACTGGTGGCCGGGCTCACCGCGGCGGCCCTCGCCACGGTCGGCTTCCTCGCCTACCGGGCGCACGGGAACGTCCCGCGGGACCTCGACGGCCGGCCCGGAGCGACCGCGACACCGGCGGCGAGCGCCTCCAAGGCGCCCCGCGACAAGCTGCACCCGGCCGCGCTGCCCGCGGGTTCCGGCACGGGCGAGCGGGTCGTGTACTCGGTGGACGACGACCGGGTGTGGCTGGTGGCGGCGGGCGGCACGGTCGACAACACGTTCAAGGTCACCCCCGGCAGCGTCGACCCCGCCCCGGGCACCTACGCGGTCACCTCCCGCTCGCTGGCGGTCACCGGGACCGACGGCGTCCCGGTCGAACACGTCGTGCGCTTCGCCAGCGTGCAGGGGGTCGTCATCGGGTTCAGCGCGGCGGTGGACGCCCCGTCGCCGGGGGACGGCACGACCGACGGCGCGGCGGACACGGCCGTGAAGACCGGCGGCATCCGTGAGTCGCGGGCGGACGGCGAGGCGATGTGGATGTTCGCGACGATCGGGCAGAAGGTCGTCGTCATCCGATAGGGCTACGCCGCTTCCCGGCGCGCGTCCACCGTTCGGGGTTCCGGGCGGCAGTCCGCGGAGGACCCGGCACGCGGATCCGCACCGAAGTTCCCCGAACGTGGGTACGGGTCCGTACCGGGAGCGGGGCGCGGGCCCGCACCGGGCCCGGCGCACCGGCCCGTACCGGAGTCCGGCCCGGCGTCCGCGGGTTCCGGCCTGGCGTCACCAGGTTCCGGCCTGGCGTCCGCGGGTTCCGGCCTGGCGTCACCAGGTTCCGGCCTGGCGTCCGCGGTTTCCGGGGACCGTGGCGGGTGGGAGACCGCCTCCGCCGCGGCGCAGGAGGCCAGCAGGTCCCTCATGCTCACACCGGCGACCGCGTACGGCCCGGGCTGGTTCTCGGCAGCGGGCATGGACGCCTCCTGCAGGACGGGGGCGGGCGCAGTTAGGTAAACCTAACCACGAGCTGGAGACCATGTGACCACGCCCGGGAGGCCGGGCGCAAGGACCCGCCGGCCGGGAGCCGGGCGCAGGGGCCCGTCGGCCGGGGGCCGGCGCAGGGGCCCGCCCGCCGGGACGCCGGCGGGCGGGCGGAACCGGCGCGGTGGCCTCAGGCGGTCAGGACGCCCAGGTCCACGGCCGCCCACCGGCCGCCGATCCCGGTCACCGTCACGTGCCGCACCTCGTCCGCGTCCGAGGGCTCTGCTGCCGCCCCCGAGGTGGACGCGGTCCCGACGGTGCGGTGGATGAGGACCTGCAACCGCTCGTCGGTCAGCTCCTCGACCTTGCCCTCGCCCCACTCCACGACGACCACCGAGTCCGACAGCGAGACGTCGAGGTCCAGGTCCTCCATCTCGTCCAGCCCGCCGGACAGCCGGTAGGCGTCGACGTGGACGAGCGGCGGACCGTCGCCGAGACCGGGGTGCACCCGGGCGATGACGAAGGTCGGGGAGGTGACGGCGCCGCGCACCCCGAGGCCCTCGCCGAGCCCGCGGGTCAGCGTGGTCTTGCCCGCGCCGAGCTCACCGCTCAGCATCACCAGGTCACCGGCGCGCAGCAGCTTCGCGAGCCGGCGGCCCAGCTCCCGCATCTGGTCGGGAGAGGGGACGGTGATCTCGACGGACACGGGTTCAGCGGGGTTGTGCGGTGCTGCTGGTGCTTCCATAAGTGCCCACGGTAGTGCCTGCCGGGACCGCTCCGACCCGGACCAGCAGGTCGGCGAGCCGGTCGGTGACGACCTCCGGGTGCTCGAGCATCACCAGGTGGCCCGCGTCCGGCACCAGCACCAGCTCGGCGTCGGGGAGCAGGCCGGCGATCGCCTCGCTGTGCTCGCTGGGCGTGACCAGGTCCTGGAGTCCGGCCAGGACGAGCACCGGCATGTCCGCGAAGAGGGCGAGCGCCTCCGTCTTGTCGTGGTCGGTGAAGGCCGGGTAGAACTCGGCCACCACGTCTATCGGCGTGTTCTCGATCATCCGTTCGGCGAACCGGGCGACCGCCGGATCGACGTCCCGTCCGGCGAACGAGTACCGCTTGATCACCCCGGCGAACAGGTCGGCGGTGGCCCGCCGCCCGCGCTCCACCAGCTCGGCGCGCTGCCCGAGCGCCTTCAGCACACCGGGGAGCACCCGGCGCACCGCGTTGACGCCGGCCACCGGCAGCCCGAAGTTGACCTCGCCGAGACGGCCCGAGGAGGTGCCCACGAAGGCGGTGGCCACGACCCGCTCGCGGATCAGCTCGGGGTACTGGTCGGCCAGCGCCATCACGGTCATGCCGCCCATCGAGTGCCCGACCAGCACGATCGGCCCCTCGGGCGCGGCGGCGTCGATGACGGCCTTCAGATCGCGGCCCAGCTGGTCGATGGTCAGCGGCACGTCGCCCCGGAGCTGCTCCTGTCCCCGCCCGGACCGGCCGTGACTGCGCTGGTCCCAGTGCACGGTCCGTACGACGCCGCGCAGTGCCGCGCGCTGGAAGTGCCAGGAGTCCTGGCTGAGGCAGTAGCCGTGGCTGAAGACGACGGTCACGGGCGCGGGGTCCTTGCGGCCGAAGAGCCTGCGGCGGCGCGGGCCGAGGTGCGCGGAGGCGTCCGGGGGGTCGATGTCGTCGACCTCGTAGTGGAGTTCGGTGCCGTCGTCGGCGTACGCCTTGCCCGGGGTGCCGCGCAGGGTCCCGTACGGACCCGCCGAGTCCAGGGCGAGCCGGGCCTTCCTGCGCATCCCCCGGCCCACGGTCATCCGTTCGATGGCCACGGTGGCCGCCGCGCCCGCGGCCACCACGCCTATCGCGGCCCCCGCCATGCCGGTCGCCCGGCGCCAGCCGGCGGCCGCCCCCGCGGCGGAGGCGACGGCCGCCGCACTGCTCTCGCTCACGTACCGCTCCTCCTTGCGACGTACTGGTGTTCGGGGCCGCGGCGCGGCCGGTCCGGGACCCGCCGGGCACGCCCGGGCGGGTCACCGCTGCGGTGCGCGGCGCTCCCCGTCCCGTTCCCCGTCCTCTTCCTCGTTCACATGGACGCGGGGAACGCGTGTCCCGATGCGGGTGACGATCTCGTACGCGATGGTGCCCGCCGCCTGCGCCCAGTCCTCGGCGGTCGGCTCGCCGTGGTCGCCGGGCCCGAACAGCACTGCCCGCGAGCCGACTTCGGGTTCGTCGCCGCCGAGGTCGACCACGAACTGGTCCATCGCGATCCGGCCCGCGACCGTGCGCCACTTGCCGCCGACCAGGACGGGGCCGGCGCCGGACGCGTGCCGCGGGATGCCGTCGGCGTACCCCACGGGAACCAGGCCGAGCGTGGTCCCGCCCGCGGTGACGTAGTGGTGCCCGTAACTGATGCCGTGACCGCCCGGCACGTGCTTCACCAGCGCGAGCGAGGCGGACAGCGTCATCACCGGGCGCAGCCCGAAGTCGGCCGGGGTGCCGAGTTCGGGGCTGGGCGAGATGCCGTACAGGGCGATCCCGGTGCGGACCAGGTCGAAGTGGGTCTCGGGAAGGGTGAGCGCGGCGGGCGAGTTGGCGATGTGCCGCACCTCGGGACGCACGCCCCGCCCCTCGGCGTGGGCGACCATCTCGCGGAACCGGTCGAGCTGCGCGGCGATGGAGGGGTGACCCGGCTCGTCGGCGCAGGCGAAGTGGGACCACAGTCCGGTGATCCGGATCAGCCCCTCGGCCTCGGCGCGCAGCGCCTCGTCGACGAGTTCGGGCCAGTCGGCGGGCTGGCAGCCGTTGCGGCCGAGTCCGGTGTCGGCCTTCAGCTGCACCCGCGCGGGCCGGCCGGCCGCGCGCGCCGCCTCCCGCACCTCCGCCAGGGCCCACAGTCCGCTCACGGACACGTCCACGTCGGCCTCGACGGCCTCCCGCCACGGCCCGCCCGGCGTCCACAGCCAGCACAGGATCCTCACCCGCTCGGGCGACAGCCCGGCGGCGCGCAGCGCCAGGGCCTCCTCCGGGGTGGCCGTGCCGAGCCAGGTGGCCCCGGCGGCCACGGCCGCGCGGGCGCACGGGACGGCGCCGTGGCCGTACGCGTCGGACTTCACCACGGCCATGAGGGCGGCGCCGGGCGTCCGGTCGCGCAGGGCCCGCACGTTGGCCCGCAGAGCGGCCAGGTCGATCTCGGCGCGGGCGCGCAGCGGTGCCGTCCGCGGGTGTGATGTCTCGTTCATCGCGCCCCCAGTCTCTCAGAGGGCCCGAACCGGCCCGCCGCACCGGTGCCGCGGGCCGCCGCACCGCCACGCACCCGGCCCGGACCCGCCCCGCCTCCGCGCGTGAGCGCCCCGCACGTCCGCCGCCGCCCGGACCGGGCGCGGAGCCGCCCCGGAGCGGCGCGCCACGCCCACGACCGCGCGCCGCCTCCCGTGTCCACCACCGCGCGCCGCCTCCCGTGTCCACGACCGCACGCCGCCTCCCGTGTCCGCGACCGGCCGCACGCCCGCGACCGGGACGCGGCTCCCCGACGCCCTCGACCACGACGCGGCCCTCCGATACCCGCGTCCCGTCCCCGCGACGGCCGGCTCCCTCAGTCCCGTACGTCCCGCCATGCCGTGGGGAGGGTGTCCGCCACGTCATGGGCGCCGATGGGGGCGCCGTCGGCGGCGAAGCGGCCGGCCAGGCCGTGCAGATAGGCCGCCGCGCTGCCCGCGTCGCGCGGGGCGAGGCCGGCGGCGAGGAGGGAACCGGCGAGCCCCGACAGGACGTCGCCGCTGCCGGCCGTGGCGAGCCAGGGAGTGCCGGTCGCGTTCACCCGTACGGGACCGCCGTCCGGGCCGGCGACCAGGGTGGTCGATCCCTTGAGGAGGACGGTCGCCCGGTAGCGGGCGGCGAGTTCACGGGCGGCGGACAGCCGGGCCGCCTCGACCTCCTCCCTGGCCACCCCGAGCAGGGCGGCGGCCTCGCCGGCGTGCGGGGTCATCAGCGTGGGGGCGGTGCGGGCGCGCACCGCGTCGCGGGCGGCCAGGCGCAGGCCGTCGGCGTCCAGCAGGACGGGTACGTCGGTCTCCAGCACCTCGGCGACGGTGGCGGCGTCGTCCCCGGCGCCCGGGCCCACGACCCACGCCTGCACCCGGCCCGCCCGGTGCGGTCCCCGGTCGGACACCAGGGTCTCCGGGAAGCGGGCGAGCACCGCCTCCGCGGCCGGGCCCACGTACCGCACCGCTCCGGCCCCGCCGCGCAGCGCCCCCGACACGGCGAGCACGGCCGCGCCGGGGTAGCGGGCCGAGCCCGCCGCGATGCCGACGACGCCCCGCCGGTACTTGTCGCTCTCGGCCGCGGGCCGCGGCAGCAGCGCGGCCACGTCCGCGTGCTGGAGCGCCTCCAGTTCGGGTTCGGCGGGCAGTTCGCCGCCCAGGCCGATGTCGACGAGGCGGACGGCGCCGGCGTACTCGCGGGCCGGGTCGACGAGCAGCCCCGGCTTGTGGGTGCCGAAGGTGACGGTGAGGTCGGCGCGGACGGCGGCGCCGCGCACCTCCCCGGTGTCCGCCTCCACCCCGCTGGGCAGGTCGACGGCGACGACGGCGGCGCCGGAGCGCGCCGCGCGCTCGGCCAGCGGCGCGGCGTCGGGGCGCAGCCCGCCCTTGCCGCCGATGCCGACGATGCCGTCGACGACCAGGTCGGCCCGGTCGATCAGGTCCCCGGCGGCCTCCGGCCGGGCGACGGTGCCGCCCGCGCGGCGCAGGGCCGCGAGGCCGCCCGGGTGGGTGCGGTCCCCGGCGAGCGGGACCACGGCCACGCCGGCGCCGCGGCGGGCCAGCCGGGCCCCGGCGTACAGGGCGTCGCCCCCGTTGTCCCCGCTGCCCACCAGCAGCACCACCCGGCGGCCGTAGACCCGCCCGAGCAGGTCCGCACAGGCGGTGGCCAGCCCGGCGGCGGCGCGCTGCATGAGGGCGCCCTCCGGGAGCCGCGCCATCAGCGCGCGCTCTGCTGTCCTGATCGTCTCAACGCTGTACGCGGTACGCATGCGGTCGAGTCTGCCCCGACCGCGCCGGATGCCGCGCGGGAATCCGGCCGGACCCGGCCCCCGCGGACGCTCCCGGCCCGAGGGCCGCCGGGCGCGTGGGCGGCAGCGGACGGGGCGACGGGGCGCTTGTCCGCATGTGATTTTCCCGCCGTGCGGGAACCCGGCAGTCCGGCCGCCCGGACGGCGGCGGACGGCGGTGGACGGCTGGTGGACGGCACTCGGCGGCGGACGGTGCCAGGTGGCCGGCGATCTCGGCGATCTCGGCGATCTCGGCGATCTCGGCGATCTCGGCGATCTCGGCGATCTCGGCGATGGACGGTACCGAGTGGCTCACCCACGGCGGATCGCCGAGCATGGGCACGGAGGTGACCGGCGCGGCACGCGCTGCCGCCGGACACCGGACCGGGGGAGAAAGGCCCGAGCAGACATGGCCGACGAACCGGTCGGGACCGGCGCCCCGCGCCCGGCCGCGACGGCGGGTGACGGCGGCGGCGCCGGCGAACGTCCCGGCCCGCTGCTCGACGCGCTGGGGACACTGCTCGCCGAGCAGCGGCACCGTATCCGCCGCTACGCCGCCGAGCGCTCCGTGCCCGTGCGCGGGCCGCTCGGGGATCCGTCCCGGCCGCGGGCCGCCGCCGCGCCGGACGTCCCGGTCCAGGAACTGCTGGACGCCCTGCCGACCCCCACCATGCTCGTCCTTCCCACGCTCGACGAACGCGGCCTGGTCGAGGACTACCTCTACGTGGCGCAGAACGCGGCCTGCCGGCAGTACTCCGCCCAGCGCATCCCGGCCGACATCCTGCCCCCGTGGGCCGGTCCGGTGCCGCTGTTCGAGCGGTTCCCCAACATGGCGGACACCTCCGTGCCCCGGCTGCTCGCCGAAGCCCGGCGGACCGGGCGGCCCCAGGGCCCCGAGCCCGCCGAATGGGCCCTGCCCGGGGCCGGTGAGCTGGTGGTGCGCGTCAGCAGCCAGGTGCGGGTGGCGCCCCTGCGGGGCGGTCTGCTACTGCTCACCTGGGAGCGCGGGCAGCGCTCCCGGATGGCCGAGGCGGCACAGCACCTGGTCCGTGTCGGCTGGGGCGAGTGGAACCTCGGCGACGGAACCGTCGAACCGTCCGCGGGGCTGCGCGACGTACTGGACCTGCCCGCCTCGCGTCCCCTGCCCGACCTGCTCGAACTGGGCCGCATGGTGGCGCCCACCAGCCTGCCCCAGCTGTACCGGGCGGTCCACGACGTCCTGCTGCGCGAGCGGGTCGCGGAATGCGACCTGCAACTGGTCCGGCCGTACGAGCGGATCCTGCACTTCGTCGCCGAACCGGTGCGCCAGGAGCGGGGTCCGGTGTGGACCGTGCGCGCGGTGCTGCACGACGTGACCGGCGACCGCTACAGCAGGGTGCTGGCCGAACGGGCGACCCGTGAGGCCAGGGCGCAGCGGGAGCGGGCGGACACGGTCGCGGACGTGGCCGAGCGGCTGCGCGACGCCGTCGTCCCCCGGTTCCCCGCCGAGCTGGCCCGGCACGGCATCGAGGCCGCCGCCGTCTACCGCCCCGCGGCGCGCACCGCGCGCATCGGGGGCGACTGGTACAAGACCCGCGTCCTGCCGACCGGGCAGGTCCTGATCGCACTCGGCGACGCCCGGGGACACGGGCTGGACGCCGTCACGCTGATGGCGAAGCTGCGGTACGCGCTCGCCGGGCTGGCGTTCACCGGCGAGCTGGTGGAGGGGCTGACCGGCTGGCTCAACCTGGTGGCCTGCGACGACGGCGAGGAGTCCACCGCCACGGCGGTCATCGCCCGCTACCACCCCGACCGCGGTCTGCTGCGCTGGACGTGCGCGGGCCATCCGCTGCCCGTCCTGGTGCGCGACCGGCGGGCCAGGCTGCTCGACCCGCCGCCGGGCGGCCCCGGCATGCCGCTGGGCGTGCTGCCGGGCGAGACCTACACGGCGGCCGAGACCTTCCTGTACCCCGACGACGTGGTGCTGCTGTACTCGGACGGCCTGGTCGAGCGCCGCGACTCCGACCTCGACCAGGACGTGTCCCGCCTGCTGCGGGCCATCCAGGACAGTGCCGCCGACGGCATCCCGCCGGGCGACGAGGCCCTCGACACCTACGTCCGGCAGCTGGTCGACCGGCTCACCGGGCCGCACATGCAGGACGACGCCACCCTGCTCGCCTTCCGCCTCGTGAGCCGCTGAGCCGCTGAGCCGCTGAGCCGCTGCCGGGGAACGCGGCCCCCCGGCGGTCAGCCCTCGGCGATCACGACCGCGGAGGCGACCCCCGCGTCATGGCTGAGCGAGAGGTGCCAGTGCCGCACCCCGAGCTCCGCCGCCCGCGCCGCGACCGAGCCCTTCACCCGCAGCCGCGGGCGGCCGCTGTCCTCGACGTACACCTCCGCGTCGGTCCACAGCAGCCCGGCCGGGGCGCCGAGGGCCTTGGCGACCGCCTCCTTGGCGGCGAACCGGGCGGCGAGCGAGGCCATGCCCCGGCGTTCCCCGCTGGGCAGCAGCAACTCGCGCTCCACGAAGAGCCGCCGGACCAGTCCGGGCGTCCGCTCCAGCGACGCCGCGAACCGGTCGATCTCGGCCACGTCGATCCCGACCCCGATGATGCTCATGCCGAGCACCCTACGGCCGGCCGCCGCGCCCGCCGCTACTTGCCGCTGTCCTCGGCGAGGGTGTGCGCCACCAGGGCGTTGGCGTGCCCGTGCCCCATGCCGTGCTCGGTCTTGAGCCAGCTCACCAGTTCCATGTGCTTGACCAGCGGCGAGGCGCGGACGAGGTCCTTCCACTCGGCGATCGGCCGGCCGTACTTCTTCTCGATGGAGGGGAAGTAGCTGGCGGGGCCCTTGACGGGTGCGGTCATGGTGCGGGTCCTTCCTGGATGCGCGTCCGCGGGCAACTCTCGTCCATATGACCTACGCGGGAACGGAAACTCATCGCTCGGCGGGCGGCGAGTTCGCACCGGACGGCCTCGTCCCGGCTCCCCTCCCCGCCGGCGGCCGCCGTCCCCATGGATCCGCGCGCGTCGACCGGCGCCGGCCCGCGCCCCTGCTCCGGCCCGGCGGCCCGCCAAGAGCTGTGGGGCACCCATGGACGCGCTCGACGACTGGCGGGGAAATCCTCCTGTTCGGGCCCCGGCGACGGCCACTCCTGTCCGGACATCGCGCACCGCCGCACCCAGCCGTCCGCGTCTCGGAAGCCCCGGCCGGAGCCACCCCCACCCTTCCGGCCGGAGCCTTGGCCGCCTTCGTCGAGGCCCTGGGGGACTACTCCACCGTCACCGACTTCGCCAGGTTCCGGGGCTGGTCCACCTCGTTGCCCCGGGCGGTCGCCAGCTCGCAGGCGAAGACCTGCAACGGCACCGTCGCCACCAGCGGCTGGAGCAGCGTGGGCGTGGCCGGGATGCGGATCAGGTGGTCCGCGTACGGGACCACCGCCTCGTCCCCCTCCTCCGCGATCACGATCGTCCGCGCGCCCCTCGCCCGGATCTCCTGGATGTTGGAGACGATCTTGTCGTGCAGGAGGGACCGGCCGCGCGGCGAGGGGACGACCACCACCACCGGCAGGTCCTCCTCGATGAGCGCGATCGGCCCGTGCTTCAGCTCGCCGGCCGCGAAGCCCTCGGCGTGCATGTAGGCGAGTTCCTTCAGCTTGAGCGCGCCCTCGAGGGCCACCGGGTAGCCGACGTGCCGGCCCAGGAACAGCACCGTGTTCTTGTCGGCCAGGGAGCGGGCCAGTGCCCGTACCGGCTCCATGGTCTCCAGGACCCGCTCGACCGCGCCGCCGATCCGGGACAGGTCGCGGATGACCGCGCGGATCTCGTCGCCCCACTTGGTTCCCCGGACCTGGCCCAGGTACAGCGCCACCAGGTAGCAGGCGACGAGCTGGGTCAGGAACGCCTTCGTGGACGCCACCGCGATCTCGGGCCCCGCGTGGGTGTAGAGGACCGCGTCCGACTCGCGCGGGATCGTCGATCCGTTGGTGTTGCAGATGGCCAGCACCTTGGCGCCCTGCTCGCGGGCGTGGCGCAGCGCCATCAGGGTGTCCATCGTCTCGCCCGACTGGGAGATGGCGATGACCAGTGTCTGCGCGTCCAGGATCGGGTCCCGGTAGCGGAACTCGCTGGCGAGCTCGACCTCGCAGGGGATCCGGGTCCAGTGCTCGATGGCGTACTTGGCGATCATGCCCGCGTGGAAGGCCGTGCCGCACGCGACGATGACGACCTTGTCCATCTCGCGCAGCTCGGGCGCGGAGATGCGGACCTCGTCCAGGGTCAGGTGGCCGGCCGCGTCGATGCGGCCCAGCAGCGTGTCGGCGACCGCCTTGGGCTGTTCGGCGATCTCCTTGAGCATGAAGTAGTCGTAGCCGCCCTTCTCGGCGGCGGCCGCGTCCCAGTCGACGTTGTAGGAGCGGACGTCGGCGGGCCGTCCGTCGAAGCCGGTGACCGTCACGCCGTCCCGGCGCAGTTCGACGACCTGGTCCTGGCCCAGCTCGATCGCGGAGCGGGTGTGGGCGATGAAAGCGGCGACGTCCGAGGCGAGGAAGGCCTCGCCCTCGCCGACGCCGACCACGAGCGGGGAGTTGCGGCGGGCGCCCACGACGACGTCCGGCTCGTCGGCGTGCACGGCGACCAGGGTGAAGGCGCCCTCCAGGCGACGGCAGACCAGCCGCATGGCCTCCGCCAGGTCGGCGCAGCCGGAGAACTCCTCGGCCAGCAGGTGCGCGACGACCTCGGTGTCGGTCTCGGAGCTCAGCTCGTGCCCGCGTTCGGCCAGTTCGGCGCGGAGCACGGCGAAGTTCTCGATGATGCCGTTGTGGACGACGGCGACGCGCCCGGCGTTGTCGAGGTGGGGGTGGGCGTTGGCGTCCGTGGGACCGCCGTGGGTGGCCCACCGGGTGTGCCCGATGCCGGTGGAGCCGGTGGGCAGCGGCCGGTCGACCAGTTCCTTCTCCAGGTTGACGAGCTTGCCGGCCCGCTTCGCCGAGGCAAGCCCGCCGTCGGCGAGGACGGCGACGCCCGCCGAGTCGTAGCCCCGGTACTCCAGCCGCTTCAGCCCGGCCATCACGACCTCGAGCGCCGACTGCGACCCCACGTATCCCACGATTCCGCACATGGCTCCGCAGCCTACGACCCGTCAGGCGGCCAAAGCGGCCTGAGCGTGCCCGAAATCGGAAATTCCCACCGGGGTACGAACGTCCCCCGGCGGGAATCACCGGACGGCACGGCACGTCATGACGCATCAGGTCACGACGCCCGCCGTCACTTGAGCTTGGCGAGCTGCGCGTCGACGACCTCGGCCGGGAAGGCGAAGTCCTTGCCGGTGGCGGCCGCCGCGTAGTTGACGGCGGGGAAGTAGGCGATGGTGGCGCCCTTGCGGACGACCACACCCTTCGTCGGGGCCTTGACGCCCTCGTCGGCGTCCAGCGTCGAGGTCAGGGCCACGGCCTCGTCACCGGCCCGCGGCGCGTCGGTCTTCGCCACCTTCAGGCTCTTCGTCTTCTCGCCGGCCGCGGTGAAGGTGTAGCCGCCGGCGCAGGAGGTGAGCGCGGTGTTCAGGTCCTTCATCACCTTTTCGGCGCCGCCGTCCTGGTAGGAGGCGAGCGTCACCATGACCTGCGGCACGTCCACGCCGGCGAGGAACTTCTCCTCGTCGGTGGCGTCCGCGGCGGGCTTCTTCGGGTCGCCCTTCCACTGCCGCTTCACCACGGCCGACGGCTTGCCGACGTAGGAGCCGACCTGGAGCATGGCGAGCGGAGAGCACGCCGCGTCGTCCGCCGCCACCTTCTCCTGCGCCATCTCGTCCTTGGCCGGGACCTTGGTGAGCTTGCCGCTCTTGACGTCCGCCTGGGTCAGCGCGGCCTGCTCCAGCTCGGCGGCGGTCAGCGCCTTGACGGGAGCGGCGGGGGCGGTCTCGCCGGCCTGGGCGGTCTTGTCGGCCTGAGCGGTCTTGCCGTCACCGCCCTTGTCCCCGCCGTCGGACGAGCCGCAGGCGGCGGCGAGCAGGGCGAGGGCGGCGGCAGCGGCGGCGACGCCCGTACGGCGGAGCACCAGGGATCTCACGTACGCGAGCTCTTTCTCTTCGGACCTGCGGAAACCCTCCGCAGCGTTTTTACGCGCACTTTACGCCCGCCGGACGCACAGATGATCATTCCTTTGCCACCCGGTACCCGACCGTGACTGCCACGTGATCATCGGCCGCCGCCGGCCGGGGCGCGGGCCCCGGGTGACACACCCCACCTTCCGGCCCGTTCGAACTCCGTTAACAATGGACTGTGATCCCTCCGATCCCCTCGATGCCCCGGAGCGCCCACCGGTCCAAGCCGGAGGCGACTCCCTATGTCGATCTCACCCGTGCCGAGTGGAGCGCGCTGCGCGACAAGACGCCGCTGCCGCTGACCGCCGAGGAGGTGGAGCGGCTGCGCGGACTGGGCGACGTCATCGACCTCGACGAGGTGCGGGACATCTACCTGCCGCTGTCCCGGCTGCTGAACCTCTACGTCGGCGCCACCGACGAGCTGCGCGGCGCCCTGAACACCTTCCTGGGCGAGCAGGGGTCCCAGTCGGGCACCCCCTTCGTCATAGGGGTGGCGGGGTCGGTCGCCGTCGGGAAGTCCACGGTGGCCCGGCTCCTCCAGGCGCTGCTCTCCCGCTGGCCCGAGCATCCCCGGGTCGAGCTGGTCACCACCGACGGGTTCCTGCTGCCCACCAGGGAACTGGAGGCCCGCGGCCTGATGTCGCGCAAGGGCTTCCCGGAGTCCTACGACCGCCGGGCGCTGACCCGGTTCGTCGCCGACATCAAGGCGGGCAAGGGGGAGGTCACGGCGCCGGTCTACTCGCACCTCATCTACGACATCGTCCCCGGCGAGAAGCTGACCGTGCGCCGCCCGGACATCCTGATCGTGGAGGGCCTGAACGTCCTCCAGCCCGCCCTGCCCGGCAAGGACGGCCGTACCAGGGTCGGGCTCGCCGACTACTTCGACTTCAGCGTGTACGTCGACGCGCGCACCGAGGACATCGAGCGGTGGTACCTGAACAGGTTCCGCAAGCTGCGCGCGACGGCCTTCCAGGACCCGTCCTCGTACTTCCGCAAGTACACCCAGGTGTCGGAGGACGAGGCGCTCGACTACGCCCGCACGATGTGGCGGACCATCAACAAGCCGAACCTGGTGGAGAACATCGCCCCGACCCGGGGGCGCGCCACGCTCGTCCTGCGCAAGGGGGCCGACCACAAGGTGCAGCGGCTGAGCCTGCGCAAGCTGTGAGCGCCCGGGGCGGCCGTCGGCGTCTACGCTGCCGCCCATGCTGCATCTGCGACTGATCACACCCGCCGACCGCACCGAGGAGGTGGCGGGCCTGATCCAGCGGACGGTCGGCACCGCGCACCTGGTGGTGCTGCCGGGCGCCGCCCGCAGTCCGTCCGGTGACGTGGTGATGTGCGACGTCGCACGCGAGGCCGCCGAAGCACTCCTGGGCGGGCTGCGGGAGCTGGGCATCGACCGGACCGGCTCCATCGCCGTGGAGACCATCGACCTGTCGCTGTCCGAGCGGGCCGACCGGGCCGAGGCGGAGGCGCCGGGCGAGGCGGCTGACGCGGTGCTGTGGGAGGAGCTGACCGAGGCGACCCACGAGGAGTCGACGCTGTCGGTCACCTACCTCGCCTTCATCACGCTGGCCACCGTGATCGCAGCCTGCGGCGTGGTGCTCGACAACGCCATCCTGATCGTCGGCGCGATGGCGGTGGGCCCGGAGTTCGGTCCGCTGGCCGGCATCGGCACGGCCCTGGTGCGCCGGGCCCCGCGGCTGGCCCTGCGTTCGCTGATCGCGCTGCTGGCGGGGTTCGCGCTGGCGATGGCGGTGACGGTCGGCTTCAGCCTCGCCATGGACGCCGTCGGCCTGTTCAGCAAGGCGAAGCTGGAGGGCCCCCGGCCCAGCACGAACTTCGTCTACGCCCCCGACGCCTTCTCCTTCGTCGTGGCGGTCCTCGCCGGAGCCGCCGGAACGCTCTCGCTGACATCGGCCAAGTCCGGCGCCCTGGTCGGCGTCGCCATCTCGGTGACCACCGTCCCGGCCGCCGCCAACGCCGCCGTCGCCCTCGCCTACGGCGACACCGCCCAGACCTGGGGCTCGACCAAGCAGCTCCTGCTGAACCTGTTCGGCATCGTCCTCGCCGGCACCCTCACCCTGCTCGCCCAGAAGTGGTTCTGGGCGAGACAGCGCGCACACGGCACCACGAAGTCCGCGCACCGACCGGCCTGATCCGAACGGGAGGCCCGACCGGGAGAACGCGGACGGGAACGTGACGGCGGGCCTACTAGCCCAGTGCCGACTTCACCGCGTCGGCCAGCCGGCCCGCCACCGTGCGGGCCTGTTCGATGTCGGCGGCCTCGACCATGACGCGGACCAGCGGCTCGGTGCCGGAGGGGCGCAGCAGGACGCGGCCGGTCTCGCCCAGTTCACGCTCGGCCTCGCCGACGGCGGCGGCCAGGTCGGCGGAGGTCTTCACCCGGGACTTGTCCACGTCCGGGACGTTGACCAGGACCTGCGGAAGGCGCTCCATCACCGACGCCAGGTCCCGCAGCGTACGGCCGGTCCCGGCGACCCGGGCGGCCAGCAGCAGGCCGGTCAGCGTGCCGTCGCCGGTAGTGGCGTGGTCGAGGATGATGACGTGGCCGGACTGCTCGCCGCCGAGGGCGTAGTCCTTCTCCTTCATCTCCTCCAGGACGTAGCGGTCGCCGACCGCGGTCTGCACGAGGTGGATCCCCTCGCGCTCCATGGCCAGCTTGAAGCCCAGGTTCGACATCACGGTCGCGACGACGGTGTCGGAGCGCAGTGCGGAACGCTCGCGCATCGCCAGCGCGAGCACGGCGAGGATCTGGTCGCCGTCGACCTCGTCACCGGTGTGGTCCACGGCCAGGCAGCGGTCGGCGTCGCCGTCGTGCGCGATGCCGAGGTGGGCGCCGTGCTCGATCACGGCGGCCTTCAGCTTGTCCAGGTGGGTGGAGCCACAGCCGTCGTTGATGTTGAGGCCGTCCGGCTCGGCGCCGATGGTGACGACCTCGGCGCCGGCCCGCTCGAAGGCCACCGGCGAGACCCGGGAGGCCGCGCCGTGCGCCTCGTCGAGGACGATCCGCAGGCCGTCGAGGCGGTTCGGGAGGGCGCCCAGGAGGTGGGCGACGTACTGGTCGAAGCCCTCGTCGTAGTCGCGTACGCGGCCGACGCCCGCGCCGGTCGGACGCTCCCAGGGAGCGCCGGTGCGGTGCTCCTCGTAGACCTTCTCGATCCGGTCCTCGAGATCGTCGGCGAGTTTGTGGCCGCCCCGGGCGAAGAACTTGATGCCGTTGTCGGGCATGGCGTTGTGGCTGGCCGACAGCATCACACCGAGGTCGGCGCCGAGCGCGCCGGTCAGGTGGGCCACCGCGGGCGTCGGCAGCACGCCGACGCGCAGCACGTCCACGCCCGCGCTCGCCAGACCGGCGACCACGGCCGCCTCCAGGAACTCCCCGGACGCGCGCGGGTCCCGGCCGACCACCGCCGTCGGGCGGTGACCCTCGAAGGTGCCCGCCTCGGCCAGTACGTGCGCCGCGGCGACGGAGAGGCCGAGCGCCATCTCGGCGGTCAGGTCCGCGTTGGCGACACCGCGCACGCCGTCCGTGCCGAAGAGTCGTCCCACTTGTCCTCCTGAGAAAGCGTCAGTTCATCAAGCCGTGCCGATGTCTTCAGAATCCTGGCATCCGATCACACCAGCGTTTGAGCACCTTGTGCCGTTATACGCCCAAGTCCCGTGATAGACGAACGCCCCGGTGGCACAGTGGCGTGCCGCCGGGGCGTTCGGAGTAGGCCTGTCCGCAGGCAGCGGCGCGGTTAGCGCTTGCTGTACTGCGGAGCCTTGCGGGCCTTCTTCAGACCGGCCTTCTTGCGCTCGACCGCACGGTCGTCGCGACGGAGGAAGCCGGCCTTCTTGAGCGGGCCGCGGTTGTTGTCGACGTCGGCCTCGTTCAGGGCGCGGGCGACACCGAGACGCAGGGCGCCGGCCTGGCCGGAGACACCGCCACCGGCGATGCGGGCGACCACGTCGTAACGGCCCTCGAGCTCCAGCACCTTGAAGGGCTCGTTGACTTCCTGCTGGTGCACCTTGTTCGGGAAGTAGTCCTCGAGGGTGCGACCGTTGATCTTCCACTTGCCGGAGCCCGGGACGATCCGGACGCGGGCGATGGCGTTCTTGCGGCGGCCCAGGCCGGCGGCCGGCTGCGGCTCGCCGAAGCGGGAGGCCATGGACTCCGAGGTGTACTCGCCCTCGACGGGAACCTCGGACTCGGTGGTGTAGCTGTCGATGTCAAGCTCTTCGAGCGGCTGCTCGGCAGTGGTCTCGGCCACGATTCTCCTCAGATTCTCTTCAGTCTTAGGGGGTGGCCGGACTTACTGCGCGACCTGGGTGATCTCGAACGGCACCGGCTGCTGGGCGCCGTGCGGGTGCTGGTCACCCTTGTAGACCTTCAGCTTCGAGAGCATCTGACGGCCAAGGGAGTTCTTGGGGAGCATGCCCTTGACGGCCTTCTCGATGGCCTTCTCGGGGTTGTTCGCGAGCAGGTCGTCGTAGCGGACGGACCGCAGACCGCCCGGGTAGCCGGAGTGGCGGTACGCCATCTTCTGGGTGCGCTTGTTGCCGGACAGGTGCACCTTGTCGGCGTTGACGATGATGACGAAGTCACCAGCGTCGACGTGCGGCGCGTAGATCGGCTTGTGCTTGCCCCGCAGAAGGGTGGCGGCGGTGGACGCCAGGCGGCCCAGGACGACGTCCTGGGCGTCAATGACGTGCCACTGGCGCGTGATGTCGCCGGGCTTGGGGCTGTACGTACGCACGGTTCGTAGCCTTCGCTTCTTCAGTGAGTGGTCCTGACAAGGTCACCGAAGACGATCACGACAGCCCTGACCGCACTGCGGTGACGCAAACCGCGTGCAGGTCGCTGGTCATCGGCCCGGTGGACCGGTGTAAGGGCCGGGTCCGTGAGAAGAGCCAAGCCAATACACAACGAACATGCAGGATACCCGCGTCGCCGTTCCAGGGTCAAAACGGGGGCGACGATACCGGTCCCGCGTGTTCCGCACCCAGTGTACGTGCCCGGTCCACCGGGACGGCCGCCCGTCCCGGTCCCGGCCCGGCCGTCCCCGCCCTCGAACGCCGGAGCGGCTGTGACGTCAACCACCGTTAGGATGCGCCCCATGAGTTTTGGGCAGGGGGGCTCGCAGTCCCAGTGGGATCCCTGGAAACCGCATTCTCAGCAGCCAGGGGACGGCGGGGGTGACGACGGGACTCCGGACTGGGCCGCGCTGGCCGAGGCGTCGGAGGCCCGCAAGAAGCGGCGCCGCCTGCTGTTCGTCGGCGGCGGCGTGCTGGCCACGGTCGCGGTCGGCGCGGCCGTCGCCGTGGCCGTGATGTCGGCGAACGGCGACGACCACGCCTCGGGCGGCCCCCACCCGACCGCCACCGCCACCTCGCCGAGCGGCTCGGCCACCGCCCCCTCCTTCGCGCCCACCAGCGCCCCGCCCCCGCTGGACCCGAAGGACTTCATATCCAGCGCCAAGAAGGACACCGCCGCGCTCGGCGCGGACACCCTCTTCCCCGCCGCGCGGCTGACCATGAACGGGACCGTGTACCAGAAGGGCCCCACGGCCGACACCCGGGACTGCGCCTCGGCCGCCCAGGGCACCCTCGCCAAGGTCCTCACCGACAACGGCTGCACCCGCCTGATCCGCGCGACCTACACCCGGGACGGCATCTCCGCCACCGTCGGCGTCGCCGTCTTCGACACCGAGGCACAGGCCACCAGGGCCAAGGGCCAGGCCGACAGGAAGAGCATCGTCAAGCCGCTCGCCGGCGGCGGCGTCAAGGCCTTCTGCGACGGCGCGGTCTGCCGCTCGACCACCAACTCCTACGGCCGCTACGCCTACTTCACCCTCACCGGCTTCCCCAGCGGCAAGAACGTGACCACCAAGGACACCGAGGCGTTCGGCACCGGCGACGATCTCGCCGAATTCGCGTTCGGCCAGATCCGCCGGCGCGGTGAGGCCCAGGCGTCGGCCGCCGCCGACCAGTAGGCCCCGGCGTCCGTCACCAGGCCGGGGCCGCCCGCGACGGACGCCGGCCGGGAGGACGGCGCCCCGGCGACGGCCGTACGAGGACGGCGGGGCGAGTTCCCCCCGCCCGGGCGCTCCCGCGGGGGCGATCGGCACCGCCTACGACGCCGTGGGCCGGGGTGGCGGACCGCCAAGCGCCCGGAACAGCCAGCCCGCCGCCGTCCAGCGGGCCGCGTCGAGCGCTCCCCGGCCGTCCACGATCCGCGGCCGGCGCACCAGCTCGGCCGCCCGGCGTGGATCGATCACCCGGAACTGCGGCCACTCGGTCAGGTGCAGCACCAGCTCGGCCCCGCGCAGCGCCTCCTCGACCGACAGGGCGTAGCCGAGCAACGGGAACGCCTTGCGCGCGTTGTCCATCGCCTCCGGGTCGTAGACCGTCACGTCCGCGCCGTCCAGGTCCAGCCGCGCGGCCACGTTCAGGGCGGGCGAGTCGCGCACGTCGTCCGAGTCCGGCTTGAAGGCCGCGCCCAGCACCGCCACCCGCGCCCCGAGGAGCCTCCCCCCGCACAGCTGCCGGGCCAGCTCGATCACCCGGTCCCGGCGGCGCATGTTGATCGCGTCGACCTCACGCAGGAAACCCAGGTCCACGCCCAGCTCGGCGGCGCGGTGCGCGAACGCCCTGATGTCCTTGGGCAGACAGCCGCCGCCGAACCCGACCCCCGCCCGCAGGAACTCCCGCCCGATCCGGCCGTCGTGCCCCAGCGCCTCGGACAGGCTCCGCACGTCCCCGCCGACGGCCTCGCACACCTCGGCCATCGCGTTGATGAAGGAGATCTTGGTGGCGAGGAAGGAGTTCGCGGCCGTCTTGACCAGCTCGGCGGTGGCGAAGTCGGTCACGACCAGCGGTGTCCCGGCGGCGAGCACGGGGCCGTACACGCACCGCAGCAGCCGTTCCGCGCGCGGCGTCCGCACGCCGAACACCAGCCGGTCAGGCCGCAGGGTGTCCTCGACCGCGAAGCCCTCCCGCAGGAACTCCGGGTTCCAGGCGATCTCCACGCCGTGGTCGTCGGCGAGCCGAGCCGCCGTGCCGACCGGCACGGTCGACTTGCCCACCAGCAGCGCGCCCTTGCGGGCGTGCCGCCCCATGGCTCCGAACGCGTGCTCGACGTGGGAGAGGTCGGCGCCCTCGCAGTCCCTGCGCTGCGGGGTGCCCACGCACACGAAGTGCACCTGCCCGAACGCCCCGGCCTCCTCGTAGGAGGTGGTGAACCGCAGCCGCCCGCCCGCCGTGTGCCGGGCGACCAGGTCGGACAGCCGCGGCTCGTGGAAGGGCGCCCGGCCCGCGCGCAGCGCGGGGACCTTGCCCCGGTCCACGTCGACCCCGACGACCTCGTGTCCGAGCTCCGCCATGCAGGCGGCGTGTGTGGCACCGAGGTAGCCGGTGCCGATGACGGTGAGCCGCATGGGTCCGCCTCTCGCCGTGCGTTCCCCGCCGAGCCGTACGGCGAGCGGGTACTCCGACGAGTCCCCCGCCATGCCGTGACCGTACCGTCACCCGCAGTCGACGCGAGCGGCGGACGTGGCGCACGGGGCGCGGGCGCGGGGCTCAGCAGCAGCCGGCCGCCGGCAGCGACCGCTTGTTGCGCGCCTCCCGGCTGCGCGCGGCCAGCAGTTCGTCGGCCGGGTAGCCGACCTCCTCCAGGGTCAGTCCGTGCGGCCGTACGACGTGCACGGCGGAGTCCCGTACGCCCGCGGCCAGCACCTTCCCGGGCCAGTCGGGCGCGCGGTGCCCGTCCCCCACGAACAGCAGGGCGCCGATGAGCGAGCGCACCATGTTGTGGCAGAAGGCGTCGGCGCGGACGGTGGCCGTGACGATCCCGTCGGCGTCCCGCTCCAGACTCAGTTCCTGGAGGGTGCGGATGGTGGTCGCGCCCTCGCGCTTCTTGCAGTAGGCGGCGAAGTCGTGCTCGCCGAGCAGTCGCCGGGCGGCCTCGTTCATGGCGTCGACGTCGAGCGGCCAGTCGTGCCACAGGACGTGGCCGCGCAGCAGCGGGTCGACTCCGCCGGGGTTGTCGGTGACCCGGTAGGCGTAGCGGCGCCAGACGGCGGAGAAGCGGGCGTTGAAGCCGCTGGGCGCGGGCCGGAGCGCCCAGACCCGCACGTCCTTGGGCAGTCGCCCGGCGAGCCGCTTGAGCAGCTTCTCGTGGTGCTCGCGCCAGACCTCCTCGGGCAGGTCCACGTGGGCCACCTGGCCCCGCGCGTGCACCCCGGCGTCGGTCCGGCCGGCGACGGTCAGCTCGTACGTCTCACGGGACCGCGTGACCGTGCGCAGCGCGTCCTCGATCTCCCCCTGCACCGTCCGCTTGCCGCCGGCCTGCTTGGCCCAGCCGTGGAAGGCGGAGCCGTCGTAGGACAGGTCGAGACGGACACGGACACGACCGGGCTGTACTTCGTCACTCACGTGCAGATCCTCTCAGGGCCTGGGCGTTTGCGGGAAAGCGAAAGCGGGTCCGCCCCGAAGGGCGGACCCGCTCAGCGCGAGGGTGTGCCTCAGGCGTCCTTCGACTCCTCGGCCGGAGCCTCGGCGGCCTCGTCGGCCTTGGTCTCCTCGACCTTGGCCTCCTCGGACTCCTTGACCGCACGCTTGGTGGCGGCCTCGGCCTCGCCGACGGCCTTCTGCTGCACCGTCAGCGCCTCGACCAGCTCGATGACGGCCATGGGCGCGTTGTCGCCACGGCGGTTACCGATCTTGGTGATGCGGGTGTAGCCACCCGGACGGTTCTCGTAGCGCGGGCCGATCTCGGTGAAGAGCGTGTGGACGACGCTCTTGTCCGTGATCACCTGGAGCACCTGACGGCGGTTGTGAAGGTCGCCCTTCTTCGCCTTGGTGACCAGACGCTCGGCGTACGGGCGCAGGCGGCGGGCCTTCGCCTCGGTGGTGGTGATGCGGCCGTGCTCGAACAGCGCCTTCGCGAGGTTCGCGAGGAGCAGCTTCTCGTGCGCGGCGCTGCCGCCCAGACGGGCACCCTTGGTGGGCTTCGGCATGGTGTTTCTCCTAGGTGTCTGCCCCGGCCGTGTCAGGTACCGGGGTCAGTATCCGAGCAGGCGGTCGCCTGTCGGAGATCCGGACGGGGCCCTGTGAGGGTCCCGTCCGGAGGGGGCGCGGGGGGGCGGTGCCGGCACACGGCTCCCTCTCGGGAGCGCGGTGGGGCACTGGCCCGCGCCGGGTGGCGGACCGTCGGTCCCGAGCTGTCAGTACTGCTCGGTCTCGACGAAGCCCGCGTCCGCGTCGTCGTCCGCGCCGAAGGCGTCCGCGGCGGCGGTCGGGTCGAATCCGGGCGGGCTGTCCTTCAGGGCCAGGCCCATGCCGGCCAGCTTCGCCTTGACCTCGTCGATGGACTTCGCACCGAAGTTGCGGATGTCCAGCAGGTCGGCCTCGGAACGCGCGACGAGCTCACCCACGGAGTGGATGCCCTCACGCTTGAGGCAGTTGTAGGAGCGGACGGTGAGCTCCAGCTCCTCGATCGGCAGCGCGAGGTCGGCGGCCAGGGCGGCGTCCGTCGGGGACGGGCCCATGTCGATGCCCTCGGCGTCGATGTTCAGCTCACGGGCCAGACCGAACAGCTCGACCAGGGTCTTGCCGGCCGACGCCATGGCGTCGCGCGGACGCATGGCCTGCTTGGTCTCGACGTCGACGATCAGCTTGTCGAAGTCGGTGCGCTGCTCGACACGCGTGGCCTCGACCTTGTACGTGACCTTGAGAACCGGCGAGTAGATGGAGTCGACCGGGATACGGCCGATCTCCTGGCCCACCTGCTTGTTCTGCACGGCGGAGACGTAGCCGCGACCGCGCTCGACGGTCAGCTCCATCTCCAGCTTGCCCTTGCCGTTGAGCGTGGCGAGGACGAGGTCGGGGTTGTGCACCTCGACACCGGCCGGGGGCGCGATGTCGGCGGCGGTGACCAGACCCGGGCCCTGCTTGCGCAGGTACATCACGACCGGCTCGTCGTGCTCCGAGGAGACGACCAGCTGCTTGATGTTGAGGATCAGGTCGGTGACGTCCTCCTTGACGCCCGGCACGGTGGTGAACTCGTGCAGGACGCCGTCGATGCGGATGCTGGTGACAGCGGCACCGGGGATCGACGACAGGAGGGTGCGGCGGAGGGAGTTGCCGAGGGTGTAGCCGAAGCCCGGCTCCAGCGGCTCGATCACGAACCGGGAGCGGAACTCGTCGACGACCTCTTCGGTCAACGAGGGACGCTGAGCGATCAGCATGTGTGGATCAGATCCTTCTTTCGTGGACGCCCGCTATTTGACGTCCGACGGAGACCGCACCCAGGAGGGTGCGGGTACTGCAAGGGTACGGGCGGCACGACCCGAAAGAGCCGTACCGCCCGTACCGCTGCCCGTGAGGCGTACGCCGTGCGTCGCGTCGGACGCGGCGGCGCTTCGCGCGTCAGACGCGGCGGCGCTTCGGCGGGCGGCAGCCGTTGTGCGGGGTCGGGGTGACGTCCTGGATGGAGCCAACCTCGAGGCCGGTCGCCTGGAGCGAACGGATGGCGGTCTCACGACCGGAACCCGGGCCCTTGACGAACACGTCGACCTTGCGCATGCCGTGCTCCTGGGCGCGGCGGGCAGCCGACTCGGCGGCCATCTGCGCGGCGAACGGCGTGGACTTGCGGGAGCCCTTGAAGCCGACGTGGCCGGCGGAGGCCCAGGAGATCACGTTGCCGGACGGGTCCGTGATCGAAACGATGGTGTTGTTGAACGTGCTCTTGATGTGCGCGTGGCCGTGAGCGACGTTCTTCTTTTCCTTGCGGCGCACCTTCTTGGCAGCGCCCTGACGTCCCTTGGGGGGCATGTCGTTCTCCTACGGGAGGTGGTCGGTCCTACAGCGAAGACCGCTGGACGGCGAGTCCGCTGCGGACTACTTCTTGCCCGGCTTCTTCTTGCCGGCGATGGCGCGACGCGGGCCCTTGCGGGTACGGGCGTTCGTGCTGGTGCGCTGACCGCGGACGGGCAGACCGCGACGGTGACGGAGACCCTGGTAGGTACCGATCTCGACCTTGCGGCGGATGTCGGCCTGGATCTCGCGACGGAGGTCACCCTCGGTCTTGATGTTGTTGTCGACGTACTCGCGGATCGCGACGAGCTGCTCCTCGGAGAGGTCGCGAACTCGGGTGTTCGGGTCGATGCCGGTCGCGGCAAGGGTCTGCTGCGACAGGGTCCGGCCGATGCCGAACACGTAGGTGAGTGCGATCTCCACGCGCTTTTCGCGCGGGATGTCGACACCGGAAACGCGTGCCATTCAATGGCTCCAGTTGATCTTCGGAGGTCTTCCGCAGGGCCGGCTCCCGGCCGCCGTACGAGGTACGAACCGGGTCCCCGGCCTCCGAACCGGGGGTGTCGAGCCGCACTGCGGCTCGGGCCCTGCTTATGAACATGTTCAGCTCGCGTCGCGCGAAACTCTGCGATAGAGGTGCAGAGGGCGGTCGGTCGTGCGTCAGCCCTGGCGCTGCTTGTGGCGCGGGTTCTCGCAGATGACCATGACCCGGCCGTGACGGCGGATCACCCTGCACTTGTCGCAGATCTTCTTGACGCTCGGCTTGACCTTCATTGGGTGAGGTTCTCCGGGTCAGTTGCCGGCGGCCCCGCGGTTGGACGCGGGACGTGGGGCAAGATCTACTTGTACCGGTAGACGATCCGGCCACGCGTCAGGTCGTACGGAGACAGCTCCACCACGACCCGGTCGTCAGGGAGGATGCGGATGTAGTGCATACGCATCTTGCCGCTGATGTGTGCCAGGACCTGGTGGCCGTTCTGGAGCTCGACCTTGAACATGGCGTTCGGCAGAGACTCGACGACAGTGCCCTCGATCTCGATGGCACCTTGCTTCTTGGCCACGCTTCGCCCTTCGAATCGACTACCTTGATCGACTCTCTTCGCTTCCCTTGCGGGCGCATGCGGACATGCGGGTGCACGAGAGCCGACGAGTCAGTCTACGTCAGCGCACCCGGAAACACGAATCGGGAGAGCCTGCCCCGGCCAGGAGATCCTTATGCGGGGGCGGCGAAAACGGCGGTCCGCCTCGGGCCGGCGGCCCCGGTGACACCGTGGCACCCGGACACCGCACTCGAACACCGCGCCCGGCCGTACCGCCGGCCGGGCGGTGAGGACCGGGCGGCGCAGGTCAGGCGAGCGGGTCCGGAGCGGCCGTGACGCCGTACTCGGCCAGCTTCGCCCGGCCGCCGTCGGGGGCGGTGAGGACCAGCGGGCCCTGCTCCGTGAGGGCGACGGAGTGCTCCCAGTGGGAGGACCAGGTGCCGTCCGTGGTGATGACCGTCCAGTCGTCCTCGAGGACCTTCGTCCTCGGGGTGCCGAGGGAGACCATCGGCTCGATGGCCAGGCAGAACCCGGGCACCAGCTTGGGACCCTTGCCGCGCCGGCGGTCGACGTAGTTCAGCAGGTGCGGGTCCATGTGCATCTCGGTGCCGATGCCGTGGCCGCCGTAGTCCTCGATGATGCCGTAGCGGCCGCCGCCCGGCTTGGGCTGGCGGCGGATGTACGTCTCGACCGCGCGGGAGATGTCGACCAGCCGGTTGCCGAGCTTCATGGCCGCGATCCCGGCCCACATCGACTCCTCGGTCACCCGGGACAGCTCGATCAGCTCCGGGGCGTGCCCTGAACCGACGAAGGCGGTGTACGCCGCGTCGCCGTGCCATCCGTCGACGATCGCGCCGCAGTCGATGGAGATCACGTCGCCGTCCTTGAGGACGACCTCGTCGGACGGGATGCCGTGGACGACGACCTCGTTCACGGAGGTGCAGATGGTGGCCGGGAAGCCGCCGTAACCGAGGAAGTTCGGCTTGGCGTTGTGCTCGGCGAGCACCTTGCGGGCCACCTGGTCCAGGTCCCTGGTGGTGGCCCCCGGCACGGCCGCCTCCCGGGTGGCCGCGTGGATGGCGGCGACGACCAGCCCCGCCGCACGCATCTTGGCGATCTGCTCGGGGGTCTTGATCTGCACCATGGGGGCTAGGGCCTTTCTCGGACCGGAAGAGGACGGGCTCTTCCAACGATACGGGGGCGCCTGTACCCGCCCCCACGGCACAGCCGCGGTCCCTCCTCAAGGAAGGAACCGCGGCTGCGACCGGCGTCGGACTACTGGGTGGCTTCCTCGCGCTTCAGCGCCTCCAGCGCGCGCCGCGTGATCTCGTCCACCGGGCCGAGCGAGGAGATCGTCACGACCAGGCCCTGGGCCTTGTAGTAGTCGATGATCGGCTCGGTCTGCGTGTGGTAGACCTCCAGCCGCTTGCGAACGGTGTCCTCGTGGTCGTCGTCCCGCTGGTAGAGCTCACCGCCGCAGACGTCGCAGACGCCCTCCTGCTTCGGCTTGCTGTACGTCACGTGGAAGACGTGGCTGGAGTCCTTGCGGCAGATCCGCCGGCCGGCGATCCGCTTGACGACCTCGTCCTCGGGTACTTCCAGGTCGAGCACCGCGTCCAGCTTGATGCCCTCGTCCTCGAGCAGCGTGTCCAGCGCCTCGGCCTGCGAGACGTTGCGCGGGAAGCCGTCCAGCAGGAAGCCGCCCTCGGCGTCGGGCTGCTCCATGCGGTCCTTCGCCATGGCGATGGTGACCTCGTCGGGTACGAGGTTCCCGGCGTCCATGTAGGACTTCGCGAGCTTGCCCAGCTCCGTCTGCCGGCTGATGTTCGCGCGGAACAGGTCGCCCGTGGAGATGTGCGGGATGCGCAGTTTCTCGGCAAGGCGTACGGCCTGCGTTCCCTTACCGGCGCCAGGCGGTCCGACGAGGACGATTCGCATCAGCGGAGGAACCCTTCGTAATTGCGCTGCTGGAGCTGGCTCTCGATCTGCTTCACCGTCTCGAGGCCGACACCCACGATGATCAGGATGCTGGTCCCGCCGAAGGGGAAGTTCTGGCTCGCGCCGAACCCGACCAACGCCATTGTTGGCACGAGAGCGATCAGACCCAGGTACAGCGAACCCGGCCAGGTGATCCGGTTGAGCACGTAGGAGAGGTACTCAGCGGTCGGTCGGCCAGCCCGGATTCCCGGGATGAAGCCACCATACTTCTTCATGTTGTCCGCGACTTCTTCGGGGTTGAAGGAGATCGCCACGTAGAAGAACGCGAAGAACACGATGAGCAAGAAGTACAGAGTGATGTAAATCGGGTGATCACCCTTGGTCAGGTTCTGGGTGACCCACGTCTTCCATCCCGCGTTGCCGCCGGCGAACTGCGCGACGAGCGCCGGGATGTAGAGCAGCGACGAGGCGAAGATGACCGGAATCACACCGGCCTGGTTCACCTTGAGCGGGATGTACGTGGACGTACCGCCGTAGGAGCGGCGACCGATCATGCGCTTGGCGTACTGCACCGGGATGCGGCGCTGGGCCTGCTCGACGAAGACGACCAGACCGACCATGACCAGGCCGACCAGGATGACGGTGCCGAACTCGATCCAGCCGCCGGCCAGGGTGCCCTGCTTCTTGATGGCCCACAGGGCGGACGGGAACGTCGCGGCGATCGAGATGAACATCAGGATCGACATGCCGTTGCCGATGCCGCGGTCGGTGACGAGCTCACCGAGCCACATGACGACCGCCGTACCGGCGGTCATGCAGATGACCATCGTGATGGTGGTGAAGATCGCCCGGTCCGGGACGATGTTGCCGGCGACCGAGCAGCCGTTGAACAGGGCGCCGCTGCGGGCGGTGGCGACCAGGCCGGTGCCCTGGAGGATGGCCAGCGCCACCGTCAGGTACCGGGTGTACTGGGTGATCTTCGCCGTGCCGGCCTGGCCCTCCTTCTTGAGGGCTTCCAGGCGCGGGATCACGACGGTCAGGAGCTGGAGGATGATGCTCGCCGTGATGTACGGCATGATCCCCAGCGCGAAGACCGTGATCTGCAGCAGCGCGCCGCCGCTGAACATGTTGACCAGACCGAAGAGACCCTGGTTGCCGGATGCCTCGGTCACACACGTCTGGACGGCCTTGTAGTTGACGCCCGGGATCGGGATGTGGGTACCGACGCGGTACACCACGATGATGCCGAGTGTGAAGAGCAGCTTCTTGCGCAGGTCGGGCGTCCTGAACGCCCGGGCGAAGCCGGTGAGCACGGTGCCTCCTGCGACCCCCGCGCAAGTGCGTCAGGGTGACGGGTCTTGAGGTTCGACGAAAAGAGCAGTGCAGGCCACCTTACCGGCGACCATGCCCCCCATGGAACGACCAACCGGGGATACCTCATTGTGAGGTACCCCCGGTCGGGATCGCTTTACGTCATCGAGACGCCTGAGGGACTCAGACGAGCTCGGTGACGGAACCGCCGGCGGCGGTGATCTTCTCCTTGGCGGAGCCGGAGACGGCGTCCACCGTCACCTGCAGCGCCACGGTGACCTCGCCCTGGCCCAGGACCTTGACCAGGCTGTTCTTGCGAACGGCGCCCTTGGCCACCAGGTCCTCGACCGTGACCTCGCCACCCTCGGGGTAGAGCGCGGTCAGCTTGTCGAGGTTCACGACCTGGTACTCGGTCTTGAACGGGTTCTTGAAGCCCTTCAGCTTCGGGAGGCGCATGTGGAGGGGCATCTGGCCACCCTCGAAGCGCTCCGGAACCTGGTAACGGGCCTTGGTGCCCTTCGTACCACGACCGGCCGTCTTACCCTTCGACGCCTCACCACGACCCACACGGGTCTTGGCGGTCTTGGCGCCCGGGGCGGGACGGAGGTTGTGGATCTTCAGCGGGTTCTGCTCCGCCATGATCAGTCGACCTCCTCGACCGTCACGAGGTGGCGGACGGTGTGCACCATGCCGCGGAACTCGGGGCGGTCCTCCTTGACGACCACGTCACCCAGGCGCTTGAGGCCCAGGGAACGCAGCGTGTCGCGGTGGTTCTGCTTGCTGCCGATGTAGGACTTGACCTGCGTGATCTTGAGCTGAGCCATGATTACGCACCCACTCCGGCACGCGCACGCAGCAGGGCCGCGGGCGCGACGTCCTCGAGCGGCAGGCCACGGCGGGCCGCGACCTCCTCGGGACGCTGCAGGCCCTTCAGGGCCTCCACGGTCGCGTGCACGATGTTGATCGCGTTGTCGGAGCCGAGGGACTTCGACAGGATGTCGTGGATACCGGCGCACTCGAGCACGGCGCGCACCGGACCACCGGCGATAACACCGGTACCGGGCGACGCGGGCTTGAGCAGCACGACACCGGCCGCCTTCTCACCCTGGATCGGGTGCGGGATGGTGCCCTGGATGCGGGGGACCTTGAAGAAGTGCTTCTTGGCCTCCTCAACGCCCTTGGCGATGGCGGCCGGCACCTCCTTGGCCTTGCCGTAACCGACACCCACGGTGCCGTCACCGTCGCCCACCACGACCAGCGCGGTGAAGCTGAAGCGACGACCACCCTTCACAACCTTGGCGACGCGGTTGATCGCGACGACGCGCTCAACGTACGCGGTCTTCTCGGCGGCAGCTGCGCCGCCGTCACGGCCCTTCCGGTCCCGCCGCTCGCCGCCACCGGCACCGCCACCGCGGCGCTGGGGTCCAGCCATTGGAATTACCTCTCTCTGTTTCCGCTAGCTCGGAACCGGCTCAGAACTTCAGGCCGGCTTCGCGGGCGGCGTCCGCCAGGGCGGCGATGCGCCCGGCGTACTGGTTGCCACCACGGTCGAACACGACGGCCTCGACACCGGCGGCCTTGGCACGCTCGGCGACCAGGGCGCCGACCTGCTTGGCCTGCGCGGACTTGTCGCCCTCGCCGCCGCGGACCGAGCTGTCCAGGGTGGACGCCGACGCCAGGGTGTGGCCCTTGAGGTCGTCGATCACCTGCGCCACGATGTGGCGGTTCGAGCGGGTCACGACCAGACGGGGACGCTCCGCCGTACCGGAGATCCGCTTGCGGATCCGGATGTGACGGCGCTTGATCGCGGCGCGCTTGTAGGCGTCGCCCTTGAGGATCTTCTGCCCGTATGCCATGGCTTACTTACCCGCCTTTCCGACCTTGCGGCGGATGACTTCGCCCTCGTACTTGACGCCCTTGGCCTTGTACGGGTCGGGCTTGCGCAGCTTGCGGATGTTGGCCGCAACCTCGCCGACCTTCTGCTTGTCGATGCCCTCGACCGAGAAGCGGGTGGGGGCCTCCACCTTGAAGGTGATGCCCTCGGGCGCCTCGACGGTGATCGGGTGGCTGTAGCCCAGCGCGAACTCGAGGTTCGAACCCTTGGCCGTCACGCGGTAACCGACACCGCTGATCTCGAGCTTCTTCACGTAACCCTGGGTCACGCCGGTGATCATGTTCGCCACCAGCGTGCGGGACAGGCCGTGCAGGGCCTTGTTCTGACGCTCGTCGTTGGGGCGGGTGACGTTCAGGACGCCGTCCTCACCCTTGACGATCTCGATCGGCGCGGCGACGGTGTGGGTCAGTTCGCCCTTGGGGCCCTTGACCTGCACCGTGCGGCCGTCGATGGTGACGTCCACGCCGGCGGGAACCGCGATGGGGAGCTTGCCGATGCGCGACATAGCTGTTTCCTCCGTTCCCTTCCGCTACCAGACGTAGGCGAGGACTTCCCCACCCACGCCCTTCTTGCCGGCCTGCTTGTCGGTGAGGAGCCCGTGCGACGTGGAGATGATCGCCACGCCCAGGCCGCCGAGCACCTTCGGCAGGTTGGTGGACTTCGCGTACACCCGGAGACCGGGCTTCGAGATCCGCTTGATGCCCGCGATGGAGCGCTCACGGTTCGGGCCGTACTTCAGCTCGAGGACGAGGTTCTTGCCGACCTCGGCGTCCTCGGTCTTCCAGCCCGTGATGAAGCCCTCCTGCTGGAGGATCTCCGCGATGTGCGACTTGATCTTCGATGCCGGCATCGTCACGGTGTCGTGGTATGCCGAGTTCGCGTTCCGCAGACGCGTGAGCATGTCTGCGATCGGATCAGTCATGGTCATGAATTGGCCTTCGGCCTCTCTCGCCGGGGTTTCCTGGTGCGCCATCCCTCTCCCCGATCCGGGACGGGACGGGTGCGGCGCGGTGGACCTACGGCGTAGTAAGTCGTACGGGCACGGCAGGCGCCCAACCCCACAAGCCTAAGGCATGTGAGGTGGGCCTCCTGCCGGACCCAGTTGCTTACCGAGAGCCCGGTCTCAACCCAACTGGGTTGTTACCAGGAGCTCTTGGTCACGCCCGGCAGCTCGCCACGGTGAGCCATCTCACGAAGGCACACGCGGCACAGGCCGAACTTGCGGTACACGGAGTGCGGACGGCCGCAGCGCTGGCAGCGGGTGTAGCCGCGCACACCGAACTTGGGCTTGCGAGCAGCCTTCGCGATGAGAGCCTTCTTCGCCATCTCGCTCACGCCTCCTTGAACGGGAAGCCGAGGTGACGGAGAAGGGCACGGCCCTCTTCGTCGTTGGTCGCCGTGGTGACCACGGTGATGTCCATACCCCGGACACGGTCGATCTTGTCCTGGTCGATCTCGTGGAACATGACCTGCTCCGTGAGACCGAAGGTGTAGTTGCCACGGCCGTCGAACTGCTTGGGGGACAGGCCGCGGAAGTCGCGGATGCGCGGCAGCGCGAGCGACAGGGTGCGGTCCAGGAACTCCCACATGCGGTCGCCACGGAGCGTGACGTGGGCACCGATCGGCTGGCCCTCACGCAGCTTGAACTGCGCGATGGACTTGCGGGCCTTGGTGACGGCCGGCTTCTGACCGGTGATCGTGGTGAGGTCGCGAATGGCGCCGTCGATCAGCTTGGAGTCGCGGGCGGCGTCGCCCACACCCATGTTGACCACGATCTTGACGAGGCCGGGGACCTGCATGACGTTCTCGTACTTGAACTCGTCACGCAGCTTGCCGGCGATCTCGTCGCGGTACTTCTGCTTCAGACGCGGGGCAGTGGTGGTAGCCATCAGATGTCCTCACCCGTCCGCTTGGCAACGCGGATCTTGTTGCCGTCCTCGTCGAAGCGGTAACCGACGCGCGTGACGACCTTCTTGCCGTCCTGCTCCACGACCAGCTGGACGTTGGAGACGTGGATCGGGGCCTCGGTGGTCACGATGCCGCCGGCCTGGGAACCGCTGGCGGTCGGGCCGGCCTTGGTGTGCTTCTTGACCCGGTTGACACCCTCGACCAGGACGCGCTCGTCGCGCGGGTAAGCGGCAATGACCTTGCCCTGCTTGCCCTTGTCCTTGCCGGTGATGACCTGGACCAGGTCGCCCTTCTTGATCTTCATGCTCACAGCACCTCCGGCGCGAGGGAGATGATCTTCATGAACTTCTTCTCGCGCAGCTCACGGCCCACGGGGCCGAAGATACGGGTGCCGCGAGGGTCGCCGTCGTTCTTCAGAATGACGGCGGCGTTCTCGTCGAAGCGGATGTACGAGCCGTCCGGACGGCGGCGCTCCTTGACGGTGCGAACGATGACCGCCTTGACGACGTCACCCTTCTTCACGTTGCCACCGGGGATCGCGTCCTTGACGGTGGCGACGATGACGTCACCGATGCCCGCGTAGCGGCGACCGGAGCCACCGAGCACACGGATGCAAAGGATTTCCTTAGCACCAGTGTTGTCGGCGACACGCAGCCGCGACTCCTGCTGGATCACGTCTATCTCCTGTTTGTCTGCCGGTTCCCGGCAGGGGTTCCTTCACGGAACCCCTGCCGAGCCTGGCGGAACTGACCTGCGGGGTTTGCCCCGCAGGAATACCTTGCAGAGGAGTCCCCTTACGGGAACTACTTGGCCTTCTCGAGGATCTCGACGACGCGCCAGTGCTTGCTGGCGGACAGCTTCCGGGTCTCCATCAGGAGGACGCGGTCGCCGACGCCGGCAGCGTTCTGCTCGTCGTGCGCCTTGAGCTTGTTGGTACGGCGGATGACCTTGCCGTACAGCGCGTGCTTGACGCGGTCCTCGACGGCGACGACGACGGTCTTGTCCATCTTGTCGCTGACGACGTAACCCTCACGCGTCTTGCGGGCGTTCCGCTCGGTGTTCTCAGTCACGTTGTTCTCGCTCATGCGTTCTCCACCGTTTCGATGCCCAGCTCACGCTCGCGCATCAGGGTGTAGATCCGCGCGATGTCCTTGCGGACCGCCTTCAGACGGCCGTGGTTCTCGAGCTGGCCCGTCGCCGCCTGGAAACGGAGGTTGAACAGCTCTTCCTTGGCCTCGCGGAGCTTGCCCAGAAGCTCCTCGTTGCCCAGCTCGCGCAGCTCGGACGCCTTGGTACCGGCCGACATCACGCTTCACCTGCCTCGCGCTTGACGATCCGGCACTTCATCGGCAGCTTGTGGGCCGCACGGGTCAGCGCCTCACGGGCGATCTTCTCGTTCGGGTAGGACAGCTCGAACATCACCCGACCGGGCTTGACGTTCGCGATCCACCACTCCGGCGAACCCTTACCGGAACCCATGCGGGTCTCGGCGGGCTTCTTGGTCAGCGGACGGTCCGGGTAGATGTTGATCCAGACCTTGCCGCCACGCTTGATGTGGCGGGTCATCGCGATACGAGCCGCCTCGATCTGGCGGTTCGTCACGTAGGCCGGGGTCAGCGCCTGGATGCCGTACTCGCCGAACGCAACCTGCGTTCCACCCTTGGACATACCGTTGCGCTTCGGGTGGTGCTGCTTGCGGTGCTTGACCCTACGGGGGATCAGCATTTCGGTCAGGCCTCCGTTCCGGTGCTCTCAGCCGGAGCGGCAGCGGCCGGAGCCTCGGCCTTGGGGGCCTCGGCGGCGGGAGCCGACTGCTGCTGCGGCTTGCGACCGCGCCGCTCGCCACCACGGCCACCACGGGCCGGGCGGTCGGCGCCACCGCGGGCCGGGCGGTTGCCCGCACGCGCGGCGGCGTTCTCGGCGCGGACCTCGGCGATGTTCTTGACGTCGCCCTTGTAGATCCAGACCTTCACACCGATGCGGCCGAAGGTCGTCTTGGCCTCGAAGAAGCCGTAGTCCACGTTCGCGCGGAGCGTGTGCAGGGGCACGCGGCCCTCGCGGTAGAACTCCGAGCGGGACATCTCGGCGCCGCCGAGGCGGCCACCGCACTGGATCTTGATGCCCTTGGCGCCGGCCTTCATCGCCGACTGCATGCTCTTGCGCATGGCACGGCGGAAGGAGACGCGGGAGGAGAGCTGCTCGGCGACGGCCTGGGCAACCAGCTGAGCGTCGGTCTCGGGGTTCTTGACCTCGAGGATGTTCAGCTGGACCTGCTTGCCGGTGAGCTTCTCGAGGTCGCCGCGGATGCGGTCGGCCTCGGCGCCGCGGCGGCCGATGACGATGCCCGGACGAGCGGTGTGGATGTCCACACGCACGCGGTCACGGGTGCGCTCGATCTCGACCTTGGAGATGCCGGCGCGCTCCATGCCGGACGTCATCATCCGACGGATGGCGACGTCTTCCTTGACGTAGTCCTTGTACAGCTTGTCGGCGTACCAACGCGACTTGAAGTCGGTCGTGACACCGAGCCGGAACCCATGCGGGTTAACCTTCTGGCCCATTACCGGGTTCCTTCCTTGCTGCTGACGACCACGGTGATGTGGCTGGTCCGCTTGCGGATCCGGTAGGCGCGGCCCTGGGCGCGCGGACGGAACCGCTTCAGGGTCGGGCCCTCGTCGACGTACGCCTCGGAGATGTAGAGGCTGTCGGCGTCAGTGTGGTCGTAGTTGTGCGCGGCGTTGGCGATGGCGCTGTCCAGCACCTTGCCGACCGGCACGCTCGCGGCCTGCGGGGCGAAACGCAGGACCGCCTGAGCCTCCGTGGCGTCCATGCCACGGATGAGGTCCACCACGCGGCGGGCCTTCATGGGCGTGACGCGGATGTACCGCGCCTGGGCCCTGGCTTCCATGGTTGTCCCTTCAGTGTTTGTCATGGTCATTCACACCCCGCTGACTAGCGGCGCTTCGACTTCCGGTCTTCCTTGACGTGACCCCGGAAGGTGCGCGTCGGCGAGAACTCGCCGAGCTTGTGGCCGACCATGGACTCGGTGACAAACACCGGGATGTGGGTCTTGCCGTTGTGCACCGCGATCGTGTGGCCGAGCATGGCCGGGACGATCATCGAGCGGCGGGACCAGGTCTTGATGACGTTCTTGGTGCCGGCTTCGTTCTGGACGTCCACCTTCTTCATCAGGTGGTCGTCGACGAAAGGCCCCTTCTTCAAGCTACGAGGCATCTCAACCCGTCCTTAGCGCTTCTTGTTCGTCTTGCGGCGGCGGACGATGTACTTGTTGCTCGCCTTCTTGGGAGAACGAGTACGACCTTCCTTCTGACCCCAGGGGCTGACCGGGTGGCGACCACCCGAGGTCTTGCCCTCACCACCACCGTGGGGGTGGTCAACCGGGTTCATCGCCACACCGCGAACGGTCGGGCGGACGCCCAGCCAGCGCTTGCGGCCGGCCTTGCCCCAGTTGATGTTGCTCTGCTCGGCGTTGCCGACCTCGCCGACCGTGGCGCGGCAGCGCTGGTCGACCAGGCGGATCTCACCGGACGGCATGCGGAGGTGGGCCATGGTGCCCTCCTTCGCGAGCAGCTGCACGGAGGCGCCGGCGGAGCGGGCGAACTTGGCACCGCCACCGGGACGGAGCTCGATCGCGTGGATCGTGGTACCGACCGGGATGTTGCGGAGGGCCAGGTTGTTGCCCGGCTTGATGTCGGCCCCGGGACCGTTCTCCACCCGGTCGCCCTGCTGCAGGTTGCGCGGGGCGAGGATGTAGCGCTTCTCGCCGTCGGCGTAGTGCAGCAGCGCGATGCGCGCGGTGCGGTTGGGGTCGTACTCGATGTGCGCGACCTTCGCCGGCACGCCGTCCTTGTCGTGACGACGGAAGTCGATCACGCGGTAGGCGCGCTTGTGTCCGCCACCCTGGTGGCGAACGGTCACACGACCGGAATTGTTACGGCCGCCCTTGCTGTGCAGGGGACGGACCAGCGACTTCTCCGGCGTGGACCGCGTGACCTCGACGAAGTCGGCGACGCTGGAGCCACGACGGCCCGGAGTCGTCGGCTTGTACTTGCGGATACCCATTTCTCAGTCCTCGTCCGATATCGGACGATCCGGACCGCCGTCAGGCGGTCGGACCGCCGAAGATGTCGATACGGTCGCCCTCGGCGAGGGTCACGATCGCGCGCTTGGTGGCGGCGCGCTGGCCGAAGCCGGTGCGGGTCCGCTTGCGCTTGCCCTGGCGGTTGATCGTGTTGACCCCGGTGACCTTGACCTCGAAGACCGCCTGGACGGCCTGCTTGATCTGGGTCTTGTTGGCGTTCGGGTCGACGATGAACGTGTACTTGTTCTCGTCGAGGAGCGCGTAGCTCTTCTCCGAGACGACCGGCTTGATCAGGACGTCACGGGGGTCCGTGTACGACTTGCTCAGCGGGGTCTCGACGGTGTTCTTGCCCTCGGCGGCGTGACGGCGCGCCTTGGCGACGCGCGCGGCCTTGGCGGCCTTGGCGGCCTTCGAGGCGATGGAGGGGTGACGCGTAGCCATCAGGCCTCGCTCCCTTCGGTGTCGTTGGCCTTGTTCGGGCCGGCGACGAAGGACTCGAAAGCGGCCTTGGTGAAGACCACGTCGTCCGAGACGAGAACGTCGTACGTGTTCAGCTGGCCCGGCTCCAGGATGTGGACCTGGGGCAGGTTGCGGGCGGACAGCCACGCGGCCTCGTCGGCGCGGTCGACGACCAGGAGCAGGTTCTTGCGCTCCGAGATCTTGCCGAACAGCGTCTTGGCGGCCTTGGTGGAGATGTCGCCCTCGACCACGCCGGTGACGACGTGGATGCGGTTGTGGCGGGCCCGGTCGGTGAGGGCGTGGCGCAGGGCCGCGGCCTTCATCTTCTTCGGGGTCCGCTGCGAGTAGTCGCGCGGCACGGGACCGTGCACGACGCCACCACCGGCGAACTGCGGCGCGCGGGTCGAACCCTGACGGGCGCGACCGGTGCCCTTCTGGCGGTACGGCTTCTTGCCACCGCCGCGGACCTCGCCACGGGTCTTGGTCTTGTGCGTGCCCTGACGGGCGGCGGCCAGCTGCGCGACGACGACCTGGTGGATCAGCGGAACGCTGACCTTCTCAACGCCGAAGATCTCCGCGGGGAGCTCGACGGAACCGGCCTTCTCGCCCGCCGGCGAAAGGATGTCAACAGTGCTCATCGGTTACCTCAGGCCCCCTTGGCCGCGGTGCGGACCAGGACGAGGCCGCCGTTCGGACCGGGAACCGCGCCCTTGATGAGCAGCAGACCCTTCTCCGCGTCAACGGCGTGGACGGTCAGGTTCTGGGTGGTGACCCGCTCGTTGCCCATGCGACCCGCCATGCGGAGGCCCTTGAACACGCGGCCCGGGGTGGCGCAGCCACCGATGGAACCGGGCGAGCGGTGCTTGCGCTGGGTGCCGTGCCCGGCGCCGAGGCCACGGAAGTTGTGGCGCTTCATGACACCGGCGAAGCCCTTGCCCTTGCTCTTGCCGGTCACGTCGACCTTCACGCCGGCCTCGAACACCTCAGCGGTGATCTCCTGGCCGAGGGTGTACTCGGCGGCGTCCGCGGTGCGGATCTCGACGAGGTGACGACGGGGGGTGACGTCGGCCTTGGCGAAGTGGCCCTTGAGGGGCTTGTTCACCTTGCGCGGGTCGATCTCGCCGAAGGCGATCTGGACCGACTCGTAGCCGTCGACGTCGTTCGTACGGACCTGGGTGACGACGTTCGGGCCGGCCTTGACGACGGTGACCGGAACAACACGGTTGTTCTCGTCCCACACCTGCGTCATGCCGAGCTTCTCGCCCAGGATGCCCTTGATCTGCTTAGCCATCTGTCAGATCACCGCGCCTCAGAGCTTGATCTCGATGTCGACACCGGCCGGGAGGTCGAGTCGCATCAGAGAGTCAACGGTCTTGGGGGTCGGGTCGAGGATGTCGATCAGGCGCTTGTGCGTGCGCATCTCGAAGTGCTCGCGCGAGTCCTTGTACTTGTGCGGCGACTTGATGACGCAGTACACGTTCTTCTCAGTGGGCAGCGGCACCGGGCCCGCGACCGACGCACCAGTGCGGGTCACCGTCTCGACGATCTTCTTCGCCGAGGAGTCGATGACCTCGTGGTCGTAGGCCTTGAGCCGGATGCGGATCTTCTGTCCCGCCATGGCTACTCAGTAGTCCTGTCTCTTCAACGCTCTGGAACCCGGGAGGCCACTGACCTCTTTCTCCGACCCACGCGGTCGGGCGTGTCGCGCTCCCGCTGACACAGATGTCCCTTGTTCGAACATCCCTGCGGGATTGCACACGGCCCTACCGGAACCGCGAGCCGGGGATCGAAGACCCACCGGGTGCCTGGCCGGTGCCGCGCCCACGCTTCCCGGAAGATTCCCGTACGTCCGCCCCAGCGCTGCCGTGAGGCAGTTAGGGCGACGAGTACTGTGGGACTCGCTTCCGGTCCTCCCGGCGGGAGGCGCGCAGCATCAACACTCGACCGAGCAACTCGGACAGTCTGCCATACGGGATGGCAGCCTGGCCAATCGAGCTGAAGAGATTACCCCGGGAGTGACGCAGGTCAAACCCGGACGCCACGAAGGACCCCGGCGAGCCCGGCGGGACGGCCCGCGGACACCCGAGCGGGGACCGGCGTCCGGCACCGACACCGCCGGGAGGCGGTGGGCCGGCCCGGACGGTCAGCCGGGACGGTCGGAGCCGCCGGTAGGCGGTGGGCCGGCCTGGACGGTAAGCCGGGACGGTCGGAGCCGCCGGGAGGCGGTGGGCCGGCCTGGACAGTCAGCCGGGACGGTCGGGGCCGCCGGGAGGCGGTGGGCCGGCCTGGACGGTCAGCCGGGACGGTCGGAGCCGCCTGGGACCGCCGGGGCGGCCACACGCGGAGGCTCGCGCCGCGCGCGAGGGCGCTCAGACCCCGCGGCCGGGCGCGGGGTCCGGCATCCCGCTCCCCCGGTCATCGCCGCATGTCTTGGCCCCATGACGGTCCTCGCACCGCGTACGGTCGCCCGCACCGGCGCGGCCGGCGCCCGCCCGGGCGCGGTTCAGGGTGAGCAGGGCCGAGGTCAGGGCCTCGGCGGCCGCCTCGTCCAGCGGGGCGAGGAAGTCGCGTTCCACGCGCTCGCGGGCGCGTTCCGCGTCGCCCACGCACGCCTGTCCGGCGGGGGTGAGCGTGACGACGTTCCGGCGCCGGTCCCGGTCGCTGCGGCGGCGCTCGACGTACCCCTTCTCCTCCAGCGAGTCGATGACGCCGACCATCGTCGTGCGGTCGACGCCGAGCCGCGCGGCGATCTCCAGCTGGGACGGCTGTTCACCGGAGGCGTCGATCACCGCCAGGACGCCGAGCTCCCGTGGGATGAGCCGGAAGGGCGCGAGCGCCGCGTCCAGTTCCGCCGCCAGCTCCAGGAAGGCGTGCTTCAGGAGAAAACCCAGGCGACGGGAAACGACATCCGCGGGACACTCGTCCTTCATGTGTGTAGCGTACCCTGCACTGACCATCAGCTTTACTGACGATCTGCGACAATGACAGATCGTTGGGCCGTTCGGCCCAACGGGGAACGGGACACCCGGTTCCCCTGTGTCCGCGGAGCACGCGCCGGACCGGACCCTCCGGCGCGGGGGCGCCCCATCGCCGTGGCGCCGCCCGTCCTCGCACCACCGCACGCACCGCGGATCACGCACGCCATCATCACGAGCAAGGAAGTGACGTTCACGTCATGAGCGACTCGCCCCCGGCCGAGGCCATACGGACGGCTCCGGCCCCGACCCCGAACAGCGCCGCCGACGCCCCCGACCCCCGCCGCTGGTGGGGGCTGGTCGTCATCGCCCTGGCGCAGTTGATGGTGGTCCTCGACGCGACCATCGTGAACATCGCGCTGCCGTCCGCGCAGAAGGCCCTCGGCATGTCCGACGGCGACCGTCAGTGGGTCATCACGGCCTACACCCTCGCCTTCGGCGGCCTGCTGCTGCTCGGCGGCCGCATCGCCGACCTGGTCGGCCGCAAGCGCACCTTCATCATCGGCCTGATCGGCTTCGCCGTCGCCTCGGCGATCGGCGGCGCGGCCCAGAGCCCCGGCCTGCTCTTCGGCGCCCGCGCGCTGCAGGGCGTGTTCGGCGCCGTCCTCGCGCCCTCCGCGCTCTCCCTGATGACGACGACGTTCACCGACCCCAGGGAGCGCGGGAAGGCGTTCGGCATCTACGGCGCCATCGCCGGCGCGGGCGGCGCGATCGGCCTGCTGCTCGGCGGCGTCCTCACCTCGTACGCGAACTGGCGCTGGTGCCTGTACGTCAACATCCCGATCGCCGTCGCCGCGGTGATCGGCGCCGTCATCCTGCTGCACGACCGCCCGGGCCACAGCGAGGCCAAGCTGGACATCCCCGGCGTGATCCTGGGCTGCGGCGGCCTGGTCGCCGTCGTCTACGGCTTCTCCGAGGCCGAGCCGCGCGGCTGGAGCGACAGCCTGGTGGTGAGCATGCTGGTCGGCGGCGTGGTCCTGCTGGCGGCGTTCGTCTTCTGGCAGACGAAGGCCAAGCACCCGCTGCTGCCGCTGCGCATCCTCGCCGACCGCAACCGCGCGGGCTGCTTCCTGACCATGGGCCTGGCCACCATCGGCATGTTCGGGCTGTTCCTGTTCATGACCTACTACCTTCAGGGCATCCTCGGATACTCCCCGGTCAAGAGCGGTCTGGCCTTCCTGCCCATGTCCGCGATGATCATCCTGGGCTCCACCCAGATCTCCGCCCGGCTGCTGCCCCGCACGCCCCCGCGCCTGCTGATGGTGCCCGGCATGCTGCTCGCCGCCTCCGGCCTCGCGGTGCTCACCCAGCTCGGCGTGGACTCCGCCTACGCCACCCACGTCCTGCCCGCCGAGCTGCTGCTCGGGCTCGGCATGGGCCTGACCTTCATGCCGGTCTTCTCCACCGCGACCCACGGGGTCCGGCCGCAGGACGCCGGCGTGACCTCCGCGATGGTCAACACCTCGCAGCAGGTGGGCGGTTCGCTCGGCACGGCGCTGCTGAACACCCTCGCCACCTCGGCGACCAGCACGTACGTCGGCAGCCACCTCACCGCCCCCGCGCGCAAGGCGCAGGTGCTGCGCGAGGGCATCGTCCACGGCTACACCCAGGCCATCTGGTGGGGCGTGGCCGCGATGCTGATCGCCGCGGTGGCCGCCGGCGTCCTGGTGGTCGCCCGCCCGGCCGGTCACGGCCGGGGCGGTGCCCCGGCGGGTGCGGCCGCCGCCCACTGAGGCCCGACCGCCTCAACCTCCGCGCCCCGTCCCGGCACTGCCGGGACGGGGCGCGGACGCGTGTGCGGGGACGGGACGCGGTCGAGTGCACGGGGACGGACGCGACCGCCCGCGCCGGACGACACGCCACGCCGGACGACGCTCCGGATGACTCCTAGATGACGCCCTGGGCGAGCATCGCGTCGGCGACGCGCTCGAAGCCGGCGATGTTGGCGCCGGTCACGTAGTCGCCGGGGGCGCCGTAGCGCTCGGCGGTCTCGTGGCAGGTGGTGTGGATGTCGCTCATGATCTGCGCCAGCTCCTCCTCGACGCGCTCCGGCGACCAGGTCGTGCGCGCGTGGTTCTGGGCCATCTCCAGGGCGCTGACCGCCACGCCGCCCGCGTTGGCCGCCTTGCCGGGACCGAAGGCCACCCCCGCGTGCTGGAACAGGTGAACGGCCTCGGGCGTGGTCGGCATGTTCGCGCCCTCCGCCACCGCCTTCACCCCGTTGCGGACGAGCGCGGCCGCGTCGTCCTCGGTCAGCTCGTTCTGGGTGGCCGACGGCAGCGCGATGTCGGCGGGCACCTCCCAGACCCGCCCGCCGGGCACGAAGCGGGCGGAGGACCCGCGCCGCTCGGCGTACTCGCTGATCCGCCCGCGCTCGACCTCCTTGATCTGCTTGAGCAGGTCGAGGTCGATGCCCTTGTCGTCGACGACGTACCCGGTGGAGTCCGAGCAGGTCAGCGGGTTGGCCCCGAGGGCGAGCAGCTTCTCGACGGTGTAGATGGCGACGTTCCCGGAGCCGGAGACGACGGCCGTCTGCCCCTCCAGGTCCTCACCGCGCTCGCGCAGCATCGCCGCCGCGAACAGCACGCTGCCGTAGCCGGTCGCCTCGGGCCGGATCGCGGAGCCGCCCCAGGTCGGGCCCTTGCCGGTGAGCACACCGGCCTCCCACCGGTTGGTGATCCGCCGGTACTGCCCGAACAGGTAGCCGATCTCGCGCCCGCCGACCCCGATGTCCCCGGCCGGGACGTCGGTGTGCTCGCCGATGTGCCGGTACAGCTCGGTCATGAACGACTGGCAGAACCGCATGACCTCGGCGTCACTGCGCCCGTGCGGGTCGAAGTCGCTGCCGCCCTTGCCGCCGCCGATGCCGAGCCCGGTCAGCGCGTTCTTGAAGATCTGCTCGAAGCCCAGGAACTTGATGATCCCGAGGTTGACCGAGGGGTGGAAGCGCAGACCGCCCTTGTACGGGCCGAGCGCGCTGTTGAACTCCACCCGGAACCCGCGGTTGACGTGCACCCGGCCCTTGTCGTCCTGCCACGGCACCCGGAAGATGACCTGCCGCTCCGGCTCGCACAGCCGCTCGATGAGCCCCGGCTCCGCGTACTCGGGCCGCGCCGCCAGCACCGGCGCCAGCGTGTCCAGCACCTCGTGCACGGCCTGGTGGAACTCCGGTTGGGCGGGATTGCGCCGCTCGATCTCCACGCGCAGGGCGTCGAGCTGGGTCTTGGTGTCGTGTCCGATGGTCACGAGTCCCCTTTCTGGCACGGCTGCCACCGGTACAGGACCGGTGAGTGGGCGCTCGGCGCCGTTGCCGCGCGCAGGACTGGGCCGCCCCGGGGATCACTTCTCGGCTGGCGAGCTGGTCCTCCGGGAAACGGCCGACGCCTCAGTGTTACTCCTGTGTAAAGGCCTAGGCCAGCATGCACACAGCGACTGTCCGGGATGTGAGACTCGACATCGTCCGGCGCGGACTCCTCGCAACTGCTCTGTGCGACGGCGACGACGAGTACGGCTCGGGACTCGTCAGAGCCTGAACGCTCCGCGCCAACTCCATCCCGCACCGAGGACCGCGTCCCGGAGGGGGTCCGTCATCTCACGGGTGTCGAAGCGGTACACCTCGACCTTGCGTCGACGGCCGTCGGGTCCCTGCTCGGTCTCCCACTGCCGGTACACCGCGGGCGCGTGTCCGCGCCCGTACTGGGTGCCGGCCTGCCCGTCGGAACGGTTCTCCCACCGCTCCTCGACGACGCGCACTTCGCGCTTGTCCGGGACCAGACGCATCCTGGTCTTGAGGACGACGCCCACCCGCCGGACCCGACACTCCGCCACCAGGTCGGCCCTCTCCGCGGGCGAAGCGTTGCGCACGCGATACGGCACGGTCGGCCCGTTGAGCGCCAGCAGCGCGGCCCGGACCTCCGGGGCCGACAGCGGCGCGACACCAGCCTCGGGGTGTTGAGTGCCCGTCAGCCTGTTCCAGAGACGGCCCATCGCTAGGCACCCGCCCCCGTGTCCGGGCGCACCGTGTGGACGAACTCCTGGAAGTCACCCAGAACGTCGTCGTGCTGGGCCGCGGTAGCGGTCAGAATCAGCCGGATCACCGCGCGTTTGTGCGGGTCATCGACATCCGCCAGCGACAAGTACACCTGCGACTGGACCAGGTCGCGGGGCGCACCGCCCACTACGGTGGCGAAAGCCAGCCGCTGGGTCAAAGCCGGCGCGTCCTCGGAGCCGACCTCGCGGCGTTGGACTACGGTCACCGCCTCGGCGACCTCACGCACGTGCTCCACCGAATCGTCCGCGAGGTCCGCCAGTGTCGCGTCGATCGGCGGCACGTCACCGTCGATGGTGATGTTGGCGGTGAACCCGGCGTCCGGCTGCGGATGCACGGCGGCGAAGGCCACGCCCTCAGCGTCATCCTCCTTCGGGCGGGCGGGAGACCAGCCCTCCGGCAACCGGAACTCCAGGGGGATCGGCAGTGGCTTCGGCATGACGTGCCCTCTTTCCGGGGGGGAAGTGGATCAGAACAAGTGGGAGAGGCTGTTCTTGGCGGAGTTGAAGCCGTCGCCGATCGCGTCGGCCGCGTCGCTGACAGTCTTCTCCACCTTGTGCGGATCAACGGTGATCTCGACGCCGACCGCGCCACCCAAGATGGGGGAAACCCCGGCCTTGCCCCCGAGATGGAATTTACCGCTGTCGTCCTTTTTCAAGCCCCACCAGGCCTCAGCACCAGGACCGGCCCACCCCTCGGCCGTCCCCCCGATGCCGATTCCGGCGATCTCTCCGCCCCCGGCGACGGTGCCCTTGGCCCCGGCGAACGCCTTCGCGCCGACCGTCAGCTCCTCCTTGGTCGCCTTGACGTTCACTCCGGCCTCGGCTCCGGCGAATCCCTCGGCCCGCCCGTAAGCACCGGCATAGGGCCCGTATTCGGCCCGGCCTTCGGCCAGGGCCCGCAGCCCTGCGGACGCTTCGGCCTTGCCGACGACGCCCTTGTTGTTGAAGCCGTAGTTCGCAGTGGCCCTGGCTCCTCCGTAGCCGTCGGCTATCCCGGCCAGCTTCCAGTTCTCCTTGGTCAGCGTCCCCTGGGCGGTCAGGTGGAAGAGGTCTGCGTATGCCTTGACCGAGCCCTCCTTGCCGTACTTGGGGTCGGTGGTGACGGAGAAACCAGCACCGGGTCCGGTCGCCGAGGTCTTGCCCTCTGACTTCCAGCCGTCGGTTCTCGTGTGGGTGTCCTGGCTCGTGTACTTGTCGATGTCGCTTTGGGCATGGCCGTTGAAGCCGCCCAGGGTGCCGTCGCTGATGTCCGTGTCGATCACCACGGCGGTGAGGGCGGTCTGGACGTCGGCGTCCGCGACGCCGACGTCCTTCACGAGCTGGTCGATGTACGTCTGCCACGAGGTCACAGACGTGCGCACGGACTGCTCGTAGTCAGGGTCGTGATGCAGGGCCATCCGCTCGCCCTCACTGAGTCTGGTGGTGTCGTAGGACACCACGCCCTGATCCGAGACCGCCATGCCGGCCTTCACCGCGTCCGCCCGGCCCGACTCCAGCTCCTTGCGGAGATTCACGAATCGGGTGTGCGCCTCGCGCAGTAGTGAAGCGACTGCCTTCGCCTCCACCTGGGCGTTCCGGAACTCCTGGAGCGTGACGGCGAAACGCCCCGCGGCCGCCTCGGCGCTGAGCCCGATCCAGGCCGGCCCCATGGAGATACTGGCCACATCCCGCTGGTAAGCGACCTCTTGCTTGTGGAATTCCTTCGCCATCCCGTCCCAGCGGTCCGCAGCCATAGTGAGTGCGGACAGATCGGTCGTCGTGATCTCGTGATACGTCGGCATGGGTCCCCGTTGTGTTCGCCGTGTCAACCTGTCGGCGCAGGTGGTCGGTGGGCGTCGAACGTGTGGAACGACGCGTTCAGTACTCGTCGATCACTGATACCGAGCGCGCCTTCGCCCCGGCTGCGCTGTCGGTCTTCTGCAGTGTGGTGTTGGCGCCCCGCAGTGCGCCCTTGTCCGATGCCAAGCGGTTCATGAGGTTCCGGACCTGCTCGTCCCACGTGTCGTGCGCCTTCTTCAAAGCCCCCGATGTGAGCCATCCGTGGCTGAACGCCTTGACCGCGGAGACTGTTTCCTCGTCGGCCCCGTCACCGGCCTTGCGGGTGTCGGGTTCGATGTGCTGCTCGATGGCTCTGGCTGCGGCTTGCTTCTCAGCCGGTGAAGAGGCGAGATCCTTCTGTCCTCCGGAGGTGCCCAAGAGGCCGGTGGAGCCGCCGAGGTCGCCCGGGACCTGGTTCAGTTGCATCCCGGCGGGCTGTGCCCCCGCTGTGTTCCCCATCTGGTCCAGTGCCGGCCCTGTCATAGCTTCGCCCTTCCAGCGCGTCGCGAGCGTTCACGGCAGTTCGACGTCAACAATCGGCCCTCACATTAACCTTTTTGGGGCATGCGTCTCATGGACTCTGCTCGTGGCTCGTTAGGCGCTGTCGCGTCACGGGCTACGTCGACATATCTCTCGGCTCCCTGGGCCTCCGTGCGCGCGGCGTCAGCGGTCACGGCCCGGCGGTGCCTTCCGGCTACACGGCGCGGAGCATACGAGGCCGGCCCGACGGCGGGGTGTGGTGGAGAGGGGTGCGGTGGAGCCCGGCCAGGCCGATCAGTTCGGAGCCGGTGTGGGCGTTTCGTCGGCCTGATAGTCAAAACCGATCCGCTGTCCCTTGACGGACGACACGGTGACCGTCACACCCAGGGTGCTGCCGTCGTCGGCTGTGAGCGTGCACCGGGTTTTCGCACCGACCTTGCCGACGAGGTCTTCGGGACAGGAGATACGGGGCTTCGGCTGCCCTGTCGTGGCAGCCAGTTTCTCGGCCAACGTGGAGGCCAGTTTGCTCGCGGACATCTTGGGCGCGGAGTCGCCCACGTGGACCGAGGCCGAGCAGCCGACGAGCAGTGCCCCGGCTGCCAGGACGAACAGGGCGGAGAGCGGTGCAGGAAGCCGTCTTGCAGGCATCGTGGACTCCGGTCTACTGATCGCGGCAATGGGCATGCCAAGCATACGTGGGTGCTGCGACAGCGGTCCCGCACCGCACCCCTCCCTGGGACGCACCCCGCACTTACGAATTCCGTCCGGCCGATCACCGACAACACTGGCGAGGCGGTCGGCCGCTACGTCGATCCACGGTCCTGGACGGCGCGCGGCTACGAGGCGGTCACGGGCGCGAAGAACCTGTACACGGAAGGCGTGCGCATCAGCACCGAGCCGGTCCAGTACGGACCCGAGAAGATCGGCCAGGCGCGTGAAACGGCGGGCGACGTCCTCGGCCGCCTGGCGGACGCTAACCCGCTTGGATGGCACCGTGGACAACAGCGCGCATTCGTTCCAGGTATCCGTGAACAACCCCGTTCCGGTGTCCGACCCGCTACTGGCGTACCTGCCGCCCGACGCCGAAATGACTTCGACGATCCGGCTCACGACCGCTGGCAGCCCTGGGGACTCCCCACTGGCTCGGATCTACGCTCCACGCACCGCTCAGCGTCTCCGCGGCCGGACGCCCGTGCCCTTCTGGATCCATCTCGGACCGGACGGCAGCTCGTGGTGCTCGGTCCGTCCCGCGGCTCCCGACGTCTACGACGTCCACACGGCCGACGGCGCGTCCCTGGCCCGCATCACCCGCCGACCCTCGCGCCTGCTGCCCGGTCCGCGGCGCGCCCGGTGGTCGGCGCAGTTCACCGACCCGCCGCAGTCGGTCACGGGCCCCGTGGGCACCTGGTACGCCTGGCTCGCCTATGTGGTGACCGCCCCCGTCTGGATCCTCTTCGCGCTCTGCGTGGTGGCGTACTCGTTGTTCGACGGCACTGCGGACGACTTCACGTTCCGGAGCCCGGCCCGAACCCGCTGGCGCACATCCGGCGCGGGTACGGTCCTGGACTACCGAGGCATCAGCAAGGTCTACCGCGTCAGCCACGCACGACTGGACGTTCGAGTCGCATACGCCCTGGCAGTCCTCCAGACCTGGGAACGCCAACACTGAGAGCCGGTCCACAGCGGCACCGCGGAGGGCGGCTGCCGTCAGCAACGGATGCTCCCCGTCCGAGCCGGACACCAACACGCCCCGCGCCCGGTTCCAGCCGGGGCCGGGGCGTGCTGCTGTGAGGTCAGCCTTCCGAGGCGTACGTCACGAAGTGAGCCCACGCGCCGGGCGTGAGCGCCAGCCGAGGGCCCTCGACCTGCTTGGAGTCGCGGACGTGGACGGTGCCGGGGGTGAAGGCGAGCTCGACGCAGGAGTTGCCGTCGTTGTCGCTGCTGTAGCTGCTCTTGAACCACGCCGGCTCGGAGGCGTCCTCGGCGGGAGCCTTGGGGATCACGATTCCGAGGCGTACGGGACGAAGCTCGCCCATGCCTCCGAGGGGAACGCGAGCCGGGGGCCCGCCGTGTCCTTGGAGTCACGGATGTGGACGGTGCCGGGGGTGAGGGCAAGCTCGACACAGGAGTTGCCGTCGTTACCGCTGCTGTAGCTGCTCTTGAACCACGCCAGCTCGGAGGCGTCCTCGGTGGGCGCCTTGGGGATCATGATTCCGAGGCGTACGGGACGAAGCTCGCCCATGCCTCCGGGGCGAGCGCCAGCCGGGGGCCTACAATTTTCTTGGAGTCGCGGACATGGACGGTGCCCGGGCTGGTGGCGATCTCGACGCAGGACTCGCCATTGGTTCCGCCGCTGTAGCTGCTCTTGTACCACGCCAGTTCGGAGCCGTCCCCGACGGATACCTTGCGCATCATGTCTCTCCCAGCAGTTGCTTGATGAAGGCCAGCGACTCCCGTGGAGGGAGGGCCTGCGCCCGGATGGTGCCATATTGCAACTCCAGGATGCGGAGGTGCTTCGGGTCAAAGACTGGCCGGCCGTTGAACAGGCCATCGGAGCGTCCTACCGCCGTACCATCCGGAAACTTCAGGACCTCAATCCTGCCGTCCAAACCTGGGTGTGCATCAGTGTTCGTCGGCATGACCTGAAGCGTGACGTTGTTCAACACCCCCACCTCCAGCAGACGTTCGAGCTGCTGTCGCCACGCCATTGTGCCCCCAACCTGCCGACGTAGCGGTGCCTCTTCCAGCACGAAGCGCATCGACGGGGCTGGGTCCCGTTCGAAGACCGACTGTCGCGCCAAGCGAGCCGCCACCATGCGCTCCACGTCATCTGGCGAGTACGGAGGCTGGGCGGCCTGGATCAAGGCATGTACGTGCTCGGGCGTCTGCAACAACCCGGCGATGATGTTGCACTCGTACACGCCGATCTCGACCGCCTTGCCCTCCAGCTTCCCCAGCTCCCGAACCTTCTTCGGGTACCGGACCCTCTTCACGTCCTCCCACGTCGCCACGATGAGCCCACCGGCGTCCAATACCTGGTCGGACATGACGAGATAGTCGCGCCGAGGGATCCGCTTGCCGCCCTCGACCTTGTAGACCATGTCCTCGCCGTAGCCGATGGCCTTGCCGAACTCGGCGGCCCGCAGCCCCGCCGCCTCCCGCCGCAGCTTCAACTGCCGCCCCACGGTGGTGATGACGGCGACACCCCACTCGTCGTCCGGGTCCACCCCCCACCCCGGCTCGTCCGCCCCGCCCGCCTCAGTCCCGGCCCGTACCGCCTCGCCGTCCACCGACATGCCGCACCCCGCCGTAGTCCCGCGTCGTACCGCGACGCCCTGCCCGGAGCAACGACGCCGACAGCCCGGACAGCACCGGACAACGAGCCGACAGTCACGGTACGCGACCGCTCGATCACTCCTCACGGTAAGCGCATGCGGCCACGCTGAGTGATGTGAATCAGGAAATCACCGCAACCGAGACCCCGGCCCGACCGGACGGTCAGATCCCCAACTTCACGGTGCTGCTGTCCTCCACCCGGCGCGGAGCCCGCCTGGCCCGGCTGCTCACGGAGGCGCAGCTACGCCGCTGGGGACTGCCCACCGACAGCGCGAGCCACATCGTGGCCGAGCTGGCGGCCAACGCCGCGACGCACGGCCGCGTCCCCGGACGCGACTTCCGGCTGACGCTCTACGTGATCGGCGGCACGCTCCGTATCGAGGTCGCCGACACACGCGGTGACCACCTCCCCGCCCTGCAACGACCCGCCGACGACGCGGAGTCGGGGCGCGGTCTGCTCCTCGTGGACGCGCTCGCGGACCGCTGGGGCGTCGCCGAGGACCGGTTCCCGCGCAAGACAGTGTGGGCCGAACTGCGCTGCTCACCGCCGGAACCCGCACCCACGGGCTCCGGCGCCGAAGGCCGTGACCACTGAGAGAACCCGGGGGAGAAAGCACCCCACCAAGCCCCACCCCTCCCGCCCGAGGTCGGCACTCACTCGGGCGGGTGAACATCACCGGCTCGGCTGGATTTCGGGACCCTCGACTGCCCTACTCTCAGCCCAAACAACCGCACACATGCATCGGCCCCCGGCCGGGACTCGCAATCCCGATCGAGGGCCTGACCACCGAGGAAGAGGAAGCTTCCCGATGGGTACCCAAAACCCTAGCGTGCCCCCGCACGCCCAGTCAGCCGTAGCCGCCAACGAACCCCCCGCCCGGGCGAATTCACGCACACACATCCGCCCCGGCAGGCACACCTACGGCGTCACCCACGACAACACCCGCCACACCACCCGCTTCACGGTGATCGGCAACCACCTCGCCCAGCACCCCGAGCTGTCCCTGGTGGCCATCGCGCTGGCCGTGCACATCCAGTCGCTGCCGACGCACGCCCCCGTGGACATCAAGACCCTCGCCGACCGCTTCCCCGAGGGCCGCACCCGCATCGCCGCCGGCCTGCGCGAACTGGAATCCCACGGCTACCTGCGCCGCGTACGCGAACACACCCCCACCGGCCGCATCGTCACCCGCACCATCAGCTGCAACCAGCCCGGGGCCGCCGTACACCGGCACGCCCCCACTTCCGCTCCGGCCGTCACGGACGAGGACGCGACCTCCGAGCAGCCCCCGAGCACGACCGGCAAGCCCCGCGAACCCCGCCCCCGCAAGAAGCATCGGCACCCTCTTCCCCCGGTCCCCCAGCCGGCGTTCTCCTCCCCCGCCCTCCTCCAACAGGCCACCGGCCTCCTCGCCACCCTCCACCGCGAGGACCCCCGCCTCCTGCTCTCCGCCTGCGACACGGCCCACCTGGCCCCCGGCGTCGCCGCCTGGCTGCTGCACGACGTGCCCCCCGGCGCCGTACGCCGCGCCCTGACCACCGACCTCCCACCCGAGGCCCTGCGCCGCCCGGCCGCCCTCCTGGCCCACCGCCTCACCGCCCAACTTCCGCCCCCACCCCCGTTCCGCGCCCCGGCAGCCGCACCACCCGTACGGCACCGCATGCAGAACTGCGACGGCTGCGACCGAGGCTTCCGCGCCCCCGGACCCGGTCGCTGCGCCGACTGCCGCACAGCCGCCTTCCGCCCCTGAACCCGAACAGGAACCACATGGTCACCTCGTCCCACGAGGCGATGCACCGCATCTTCCAGGCGTACCCCGGACTCTTCTCCCGCGTCTCCGAAGCGCTGAGCATCCCTTTCCCCAAGGCCACCGCAGTCAGCGTGTTGCCCAACGACGTCACCGAGACGAAGCCCGTCGACCGCCGCATCGACACGCTGCTGAGAATCGAAACGGAAAATCACGGATCCTTTCTCCTCGCGATCGAGGCGCAGAAGAAGAAAGACCCGGAGAAGCCGGCCAGGTGGGGTTACTACCTCGCGTACCTGCGCAACAGGTACCGCCTGCCCCCACTGCTGCTCGTGGTCTGCCAGGATCCGGTTACGGCCGAATGGGCGACCCGGCCCGAGCCCATCGAATTCTTTTCATGGCCGTCACTGACCGTACGTCCGATCGTCGCCGGACCGCACAACATGCCGGTGATCACCGACCCCGACGAGGCTCGTACCGACCTGGCGCTGACTGCCCTGGCGGCCATCACACACGCGGCCGACCCGGCCATCGGTGCCATACTGAAAGCACTGTCCACCGCGCTGCGGGACGTTCCCGAAGACGTCGCAGACCCCATCATCGAATTCACCGCTCAAGGGCTGGGTAACCGCCCGGCCAGAAATATCTGGAGGAACCTGGTGGCCGTGGACCTCTCCTTCTACAAGTCCTACATCTCCGAGGAAATCCGCGACGAAGGCCGCGAGCAGGGCAGGGCCCAAGGCAGGGTCCAGGGCAGGGCCGAGGACATCCTGCTCGTCCTCGAGCAGCGCGGCATCGATATCTCCGAGGAGGTCCGCAGCCGCGTGACGGGCTGCGGTGACCCCGAAGTCCTGCGGACCTGGTTGCTGCGAGCCGTGACCGCAGCAACCATCGACGAAGTGTTCGACAGCGAGTAGCGGTCGGCCTGGCACTGCCCGATTCCAGAGCGACGAGTACTGGCTGTCCGGAGCCCCGGACAGAACTGACGCGCTTGTCCCCACCCAGCTTCCGACAGCGATCCGTGCCGTGGTCCGGACCGCGGTACAGCCACAGGGCGATCCCACAGACCAGGAGCACGCACAGGGACACGACAACCACAAGAAGCATGCGTCCAGGGCGACGCAGGAGACGGTGCGTTCACGGAAACGACGCCGCCCTCAGGGTACGGCGTGCCGGTCAGTTGTCGACGAGGCCCACGGTGTCCTGCGTCTCACCGGTTCTGCACTGAAGGCTGGTTTCCCGCGGCGCACAGCTCCATGTACTGAGCTGTGGAAAGGTGCGTCGGCGGGAAGTGCGGGGCCTCTCCGGAGTGCGGGACGACGATGACGTAACCGGGTGACGTATTCGCCGGGGGAACCGTCTGCATCTGGGGTGCCCCGAAGCCGAACTGGAACGTCCAGCCGTAGGCGTACTCGACTCCCGAATCCGGGAGGGCGATGACGGTGCCGGCACGGTCCGGATAGGCGACCGTGTTCAGGTACCGGGTGGCCGCCGCCACGGCGTTCTCCTTGCTCACCTTTCCCGCCGCACCCGCGGACCGCCGTCGCCTGGCGAGCGCGAAGGCCGCAGCGGCTCCGCCGAGGACCACGACCACCCCGACGCCCGAGCCGATCCACAGCATGCTGTTGCCGTCGTCGTCCTTCGCGGCGGACGGGGCGGTGGTCGGGGCGCCCTTCCGCGCGGAGCCGTTCTTGTCCTCGGGTCCGGGACTTTGCGCGGTGGGCGGCGGCGACGCCGCGGCCGCCAGATCCGGGAGCGGGTAGACGTCGGCCGGCCCCGGGTCGCCGGGGGTCTTCAGCGCGATGCGCGGACGGACGATGCCGTAGCCGATGGAGTCGTTACGCTTGGCACCGTCGGTGGGGCCGCCGATCGTGTTGAGCATGACGCGCAGGACCTGGTTGTTGGTCCACGTCGGATGCTTGGACCAGATCAGGGCGGCACTGGCGGAGGCGAGGGCGGTGGCGTCACTGGTTCCGTGCCCCTTACAGAGGCCGGTGCTGCCCCCGCACGCATGGACCATCTGGTCGCCGGGTGCGGCTATGTCGACTTGGGGTCCGAACTCGGACTCGGTGGTGCGGCGGAGGTCTTTGCCCACAGCGGCGACGCCGACTACGCCGGGGGTGGCCGCGGGGTACTGAACCGGGTTTCCCCTGTCGCCGTCGTTCCCGACGCCTGCGAAGACGAGCGAGCCGTGAGACAAGGCGTATTTCACCGCAGCAGCGAGCTCCGGAGCGTCGAGGCGTTCTCCCATGGAGATGTTGATGACCTGCGCGCCCGAATCGGTCGCGTAACGGATGGCCTTGCTGAAGTACGAGGGTCCCGCGAAACCGTTCATATCGCTCGGTGCAGGCATGCGGACTGGGAGAATCTTGGCGCCTGGGGCGAGCCCGAACGCTCCTTTTCCTCCGCCGTACGCACCCGTGCCCGCGATGAGTCCAGCCATCCCCGTGCCGTGGCCGTCATAGTCCGTGTGTTCGTCACCAGCACGTTGTGCGGGAGCCAGATCTTTTCCATCCAGCACCCGCCCCTTCAGATCTGGATTGGTGGGGTCGACTCCGGTGTCGATCACCGCGACAGTGATGCCCTTGCCTGTGCTCGTCCGCCACATCTCCTCCGCGTGCATGGCGTCCAGGTGCCACTGCTGGGAACGAGTGGAGTCAGCGTGAGCCTGCGGTGCGGTTCCTCCCACCAGCAGCAGGCCCACGGCCGTTGAGGTGGCGGCACGGATCCCTCGTTGCCACATGTTGGCCGCAGGCATGCGCATGGCGTTCGTTTCCCCTGATCGTCAGTCGTTGGTCGGCCGGTCGTCTCTGCGGTCGTTCCTCTGCTTGTCCTTCCTCTGGCGCGCACGACCGGTCGATCCACTCGACGCGCCACGAGCGCCGCCCCGGGAACGGCTCTCGCTCGGCACACCGCCCGAGATGCCTCCCCGTGTCGGCGCGGAAGGTACCGACGCACCGGGCCGTGCCGGAGTACGCCCTGTTGTCTGGGGTGTACCGCCGACGATCCCTGGACGCGGTGTGGCAGCGGAACGCCCGGCGCCAGGACCCGTGGTTCGGGTGACCGGCTGCCCTGTCGCTCCAGCATTTGGCAGACGTCCGACCGTTCCACGACCGGCTGCGGACTCCCCACCGAACGAGGCGCCAGGCACCCGCCCCATCGACTTGCCAGTACCGTAAGGTGCAGCCGGACGCCCACCGGTGATGCCCGAGTTGGATGTGCCTCCTCGACCGGAGCCCGGTCCCTGACCACTCGGCATGGCGCGTCCCGTTGGTCCCCCACCAGAAACGGGCAGGTTCCGATTGGGGACCGGACTGCCGCCTGTGACTCCACGGCCACTAGCGCGCCCGATAGGCCCTTCCGCAGGCTGTGCGGGCAGGCGTGATCGACCGGTGAGTCTCTCGGTTCCTCCCGAAGACGAAGGCAGGCGCACAGGACCACGCGGCATCGGCGGAACCGGGCCGCTCGTCGGCAGCACAGGTCCGGTTTCCGGTCGGGCGGTCGTCGGAGGCGCCCCCACGGGACCTGTAGAACGCTGATGGACTTCCGGCGGCGCAGACACCGTGTCAATACCGACGTGCGTGGCGGGCTCGATCGTCGCGGGCTCGATCTTCGACGGACTCAGGCGATGGGGCGTGGACCCACGGGTAGACGCATCAGAGTGCGGCCCGGAGGCCACGACATCCTTGTGCTCAGTTCGTGCGGTACCAATGACTCCAGCCGGGCCCGAGGTGGAGCTTCCGCCGCCCGTGCCACGCACAGGGGAAGCGCCTGGGCGAGCCAGGTCCTCAGTTGATTCGATGGGCCTCGGAGGGCTGATAACCGTCGGCGGCGGCGGGAACTTGGGTCGTTCCAAGCCGTTCATATGGCTTGAGGACGCCTGGTAGGACTGAGCCAGCTTGCGCATCTGGTCCGCCGCTTCCTGGCGGACCTTCTCCTGGTTCGCCTTCAGCGCGGCCAGTTCGCTCGCGGACTTGCTACGGATCGCCGCCGCGTCCGGGTCGTTGTGGGCGGCCGTGGCCGCGTCCAGGTTGGCCTGGGCGCTCTTGGTGTCCCGGGGGATCGACGCCTGGGCCGTGGCGATCGCGTTCGACGCGTGGCCCAGCTGCTCCCCCGCCGCCTTGCTGAAGTCGGCCAGCCGAAGGGTGGAGTTGGCCAGCTCGTTGGCCCAGGAGCGGAACGCGTCCGCGCCCTCGCCCTTCCACTCCACCACCTGCGGACGGATCTTCAGCTGCTCGCCGATCTTCTGGATCTCCGTGGCGGCCGTCGCCAGGCGGCCGGCGGCGGCCTGCACCTCCCCGGAGTTCGCCTGGTCGAGCCAGGCGAGCATCTGCTCGTGGCTCATGCTCTCGAAGGACGTACCGCCGCTCCCACTGCCTGCCATCAGACCTCCCCCGTCACCATGAGAACCATCAGATCGTGCCGCCCGTGTCGCCCGTCGCCGGCTGCGCGGGCTCGTCCGGCCTCGCCGCGCCGTCGTGGCCGTGGCCGCCGGCGTTCTTCTGGTGCGAGGGGTCGTAGCTCCCGCCGTAGTGCTTGGTCGTCTCCACGCTGATCGCCGCCATCCGGTTGCGGACGTCCGCGTCGATGTTCTGGTAGCCCTTGTGCGAGGCCAGGACGGCGATGCCCATGCCCTCCATGGAGTCGGACAACAGCTTCGACAGCGTCTCCAGCTCGGTGATCACCGACTCGTACGCCGAGTACAGACCGGCCGCCTCGGCCCACGATCCGCCTCCGCCGCCGAACTGGTGGCGGGTGAGCTGGTCCCGTCCGACCTTGCCCGGACCCGCCTGCGACCCCTTCAGGTCGCGGATCAGGTCGTCGACCTTCTTCTGGAACTCCGTGAACGACGACAGCTCCGTGTACAGATTGGCCGCGGCTCCGCCCGCGGCGCCCGCGACACCGGGCAGACCGGCCAGGCCGGCCAGCAACGGCACCAACGGCGACAGCGGCGCGTCGGACCCAGGATCGCTCGACAACTCAACACCCTCCCCCGTGCGTTCGTGCGCAAGCCTGGTCACAACTTTAGTCACCCCGACCGACAGACCCGGAACCGGAAGGGGTTGAGCCGGGTGGTGCGGCCGGTGGTCGGCGCCGGCCGGTGCGGACCTCCATGCAACCGCCGCACGACGGGCGACGCATGAGCACTCGTACTCAGTTTCCCTCTCCTTCCCACCTCCACTCCGCCTCCGCGAGCCTGCCCGGTCCGACCCAGTAGGCTCCCTGCCTGTCGGAGTGTCGGGGGGAACTCTCACGCATGGAACAGCTACGTCAGGACGATCCGCCGTGGACAGGACCGTACGCCGCCCTGGCGCGTGTCGACAGTGTGCTTGAGCAGGCCCGGACGCCCGACCGTCGTTTCATCGCCCGGAGCGCGGACGGCCGGCGCACCGTCATGCTCTGCCTCCCGCGTGCCGACGTGGACCCCACCCGCTGGGCCGTCGAGGCGGAGGGCGCCGTCAACGTCCTGAACATGCTCGTCGGGAGCGGCGCCGATCTCAGCTCCACGAAGGCCCGGACCACCTGGAGCTTCCGCGTCATCAAGGCGAAGGAGACGTACTGGATGACGGGGGACGGCAACCGGGTGTTCCTCATGCACGGCGACACCCTCACGGCACTCCCGGTCTTCTGAACCCGCAAGGGCGGTCTTCTGAACCCGCAAGGGCGCCGGGTCCCCGGCCCGGGCCCGCCTCCCCCGGCCCACCGCTCCCCGCCCGCGCTGGAGACGCCGATGCCCTCCGACGTCTCGGCCGAGTGGTGGCCGGGGGCGCGTCGCCGTTCCCCCGGCAGGTCCCTACACCCGCCGGCTCTCCAGCGGCCCCAGGTACGTCCGCGGCAGACCGCCCGTGTCGATCAGCAGCCGCTGCACCACCACGGTCGGGTCGACCGTCCAGAACTTGAGGCGGTGCGCGCCCGCCCGGGTGATCCGGTGCTTCGTGGCGGTGCGGTTGACGTTGTCCGACGTGTTCCTCGCCCACTGGATGTTCATCGTGCCGTCGTCCGAGCCCGTGGCCGCGACGATGTCCACGGTCCGCGGCGCGTCGTCGTCGAAGGAGACGGCGTAGCGCAGGGCGCCGCCGCCGGCCGGCGGGGCCGGGTTGCGGGGGGACAGCTCGGCCCAGACCGTCACCTCGCCCGGCGGGGACAGCAGGGTCACCTCGTACTCCAGACGGGGGGAGCGCGCGCCGCCGGGGGTTCGAGGCGTGGCCGTCACCGGCCACGGGGTCATGCCCGCACCCGTGCGGCCGATGCCGTCCAGACGCCGCCACTGACCCACCGCGCGGTCATGGTGCTCGGCGTCGATCGCGACGTAGCCGCCCGCCTCGACGAAGCCGCGCAGACCCCGCGGCGACGGTTTCCGCGCCGTGCAGGAGACGGTCACCGTGCCGCCCGCGCCCGAGACCGTGAGGGTCGCCTCCGCGCCGTCCGCCGGGACCCTGGACCAGTCCGCCCGCACCTCCAGCCGCACCTGCTGCTCCACCGTGCCCCGCGGGCGGTCGACCCGCAGCCACGGAGCGGAGACCTCCACCCGGTAGTCGAACGGCGTACGGCCCCGGTTGAAGACCTCCACGTACTGCTGTGGGCGGGTCTGGTACGGGCTGAACTCCGGGAGCCTCGGCTCCTCGGCGCCCGCTCCGCCCGGCCACCATCTCCCCTCGTCCTCCGCGCCGTCCACCGACACCCCGAGCGCGGCCGCGGCGGGTACCTCGATCCGCTTCACCGCCGGGAACAGCACGTCCGGCAGGGCCACGTTGTCCTTCTCCGGCTGCTGCCAGCCCGCGTCGGGGCCGTAGCGGTCCACGTCGCCGTAGTCGATGTGCGGCTGGGTCTGGAAGCCCTTCCACTTGCCGTCCGCCACCTGCGAGCCGAAGCGTTCGGCCAGGGCGAGGTCCCTGTCCAGCGCCGCCTCCGCCTGCTGGGCCAGGCTGTTCGTCGCCGCCCTGCCCTGTGCGGCGTAGAGGAGGTTGGTGAACTCCGCCCGGCGCAGCTCGTAGAGGTTGGCCGTCGCGGCCACCTCGTAGCCGACCAGTTCGTACCAGGCGTCCCGCGTCCCGTGCGGCAGCTTCCGCGCCACCCGGTCGGCCTTCTTCGCCAGCTCCCGCCAGTCCTCGGTGACCCGCTCCAGCTCGCGGTGGGCGAAGTAGTAAGGGCTCCGCTCGTCGTCGTACACCACCTGGCCGTTCCGGACGGTGATGCGGCGGTTGAGGAGTTCCGGCTTGCGGCGGGCCTGGAGGCGGCCGTAGGCGGCGAGGATCTCCGCAACCGCGGCCGAGAGCTCCTCGCCGAAGTTCTGCCGGGCGTAGCGGCGTTGCCACTCGCCCAGCCTCTCCTGCGGCCAGCTCCCGGGGTTCCAGGCGTAGTTCAGGAAGAACTCGGTGGGCAGTTCGTTGCCCTTCAGATCGCCGACGTTGGCCACCCACAGGCCGTGGTTGCCGTAGGCGTGGGCCTGGTGGAGCTGGTCCCACAGGTTGGTGAGGTTGGCGGTGTCGACCCACTTGTAGTTGCGGCCCACGCCCACGTAGTCGAAGTGGTAGTAGAGGCCGTAGCCTCCGCCGCGTCCGGCCTCCGCCGGGTCCGGGTGCTTGCGGATGTTGCCCCAGTTGTCGTCCGTGAGGACGACCGTGACGTCGTCCGGTGCGCGCAGGCCGCGGTCCCAGTAGCGCTGCACCTCCTTGTAGAGGGTCCAGACCTGTGGAGTCTCGGCCGCGGGCCTGCCGGTGACCTCCTCGATGATGCGGCGCTGCTCGGCGATGATCTCCTGCATCAGCTCGATGCCGTCGCCGTCCGGGAGGCTGGTGTCGCCGTTGCCGCGCATGCCGAGGGTGACCACGCCCTCGAAGCCCTGGTTCACCATGCGCTGGACGCCCGCCCGCCAGTACGCCTTGAGCGCCCGCGCGTTGCGGCGGTACGACCACTCGCCGGTGCCGCCGTAGGGGTCGTGGCCCGGGGTGAGGACCGTGCCGGCGGAGTCGCGCACCGCCGGGGTGGCGTGGCGGTTCCACTCCTCGATGCCGCGCATCATCGGGGCCTCGTGGGAGGTGCCCATGACGATGCCGTACTCGGCCGCCCGCCGGTGGTTGTCCGGGTCGTCCTCCGCGAACGCCCGGCCCCACACCGCCGGCCAGAGGTAGTTGGCCTTCAGGCGGAGCAGCAGTTCGAAGACCTTCGCGTAGAAGTCGGCGTTGAAGCCGCCCGGGTAGCCCTCCGCCTCGCCCGGGCCGAAGTACTCCGGCGCCCAGGTGCCGAGCGCCGGGTTCTCGTCGTTGACGAACACGCCCCGGTATCGGACCGCCGGGGTGCCCTGGGTGTGCCGGCCCGGGAGGATCCACACCCGCTCGCGGCGCACCGGCGGTACGTCGTCCCACCAGTACCAGGGGGAGACGCCGAGGCCGTACGAGACGTCGTAGGCGCCGAAGATGGTGCCGCGCGGGTCGCTGCCCGCGATGACGAGGGCCTGCTCGACGCCGGGCATCGGATGGTCCACCACGGCCTCAAGGGAGGTCTCCCACCGGCCGCGCACGCCCGTGACGTCCAGCTTCCCCGAGGTCACCAGGGCGTCTATCAGGGGGCTGCGGCCGATCGTCCCGACGAGCACGGCACGGCGGGCGACGGTGCCGCCCGGCCGCACGCCCGTGACCCGGCCGATGTCGGCCCGCAGGTCGGCCGCGACCCGGACGACCCCCGGGTGGTCGTCCGCGCTGACCAGGACCGGAGCACCGACCAGCGGGAAGGCGCCCGGACTCGGGGAGGCGGCTGCGAAGGAGACGTACGCCCCGGGGTCCGTGACCCGCGGCCCGCCGGTCGCGGACCCCGTCGCGGACCCGCTCCCACCGCGGCTCTCCCCTCCGGCCGCCCACGCGGCTCCGGACGACGACAGCACGGGCACCGCGGCGAGACCTGCCCCCAGGAAAACCCTGCGACCGACGTGCGCAGACATGGCACACACCCCTCACTCGAATTTGGTCAGCGGCATGACAAATGGTGGGGTGAGTGCCCCCTGGGGGCCAGGGGTCGTACGCGCCGAATAGTTTCGTGATCCGGGCACCAGGGCCGCACCCGGACCGCCCGCCGCCGTCTCCCGGCACGGACGCGCGCCGTCCGTGCCTCCAGTGGTCCGGACCAAACCCTTGCCCCACCGCCGTCGGCGTCGCAAGCTCCCCCCATGGAGCTGGAGTTGCGGCATCTGAAGACGGTCCGGACGATCGCCGAGGCGGGAAGTCTCACCCGGGCGGCGACGGCCTTGGGACTCGCCCAGCCCGCGCTGAGCGCACAGCTCAGGCGGATCGAGCGGGCCCTGGGCGGCGAGCTGTTCGAGCGTGGGCGGCACGGTGTGCGGGCGACGGCGCTGGGCGAGCTGGTGCTCGAACGCGCGCGGATCGTGCTGCCCGCGGTCAGCGAACTCCAGCAGGAGGCGGTGCGGTTCGCGCGGGCCCGGGCCGACCGGGAGAGCGAACGGCTGCGGCTGGGCGGCACACACGGGCCGCTGCTGGGCGCCCTGGTCGACCTGCTGGCCGCCGCACCCGACGCACAGGTGACCACCCACGCCTCCTGGTCCGAGCGGGAGCTCGCCACGCTGCTCGCCGAGGGCCGCCTCGACTTCGCCGTCACCGGCGCCTGCGGCACCGCCCCGCCACCCGACGTCGAGCACCTCATCTGGCAGGAGTTCGCCGTCGACCCGGTCTTCGTCATGCTCCCCGACGGGCACCCGCTCGCCGCCGCGCCCGAGGTGGAGCTGGCCAAGCTGGCGGACGAGGAGTGGGCCTGCGTACCCGGTGACGGCTGCTTCGCCGACTGTTTCACCGTCGCCTGCGCCCGCGCCGGTTTCACCCCCGGCCGGATGTACGAGACCGACGTCGCGTCCTGCACACACCTGGTCCAGGTGGGTCGGGCGGTGGGGCTGTGCCGGGCCACCTTCCCCACCACGCCCGGCGTCACCACCCGACCGCTGGCCGGCACTCCGCTGCTCTGGCGCCACCTGCTGGGCTGGCACCCGGCCACCCAGCGCGCCGAGACCGCGGCCAACGTCCTGACCCACGCCCGCAGCGCGCACGCCGACGCGGCGGCCCGCAGCGAGAGCTACGCCGACTGGCTCGCCGCGAGCGGCAGACCGGACGGCGTCCTCCCCCGGCGCCCGGGCCGGGAACCGGACGGGGGCCTCCCCTGACACACGGGAGGGAGCCGGACGCGACCGCGCCCGAACCCGGCGGCACCGGAAGGGACTTCCGCCGCACCGGGAGGCCCCGGGCACAGCCGCCTGCCCCTGACGCCGACGAGGACGCCGGGCGGACGGCGCACGCCTCCCCGGCTCCTGCGCGGGACACCACCCGCCGCCCTCCGGCGCGGCCTGGGTGGATGACGCACGCGCCCCTTCCATAACGCCGGGCAAGGGGGTCAACCGAAGTCTTACGCCGCCCAGTTGCCCCTCCCTACGGTTTCGGCACCTCCCCCACCGAAACCGAGGAGATCCCCCATGCTCCACCGACACACCAGAGCCGCCTGCGCCGCCGCGGCAGCGACCGGCGCCCTGGTCCTGGCCGGACTGAGCGGCACGGCGAGCGCCGGGACGACCGCCTCCGGCACGACCGGCGCCGCACGGTCCGGGGCGTCGGCCCCCTCGGCCGCCGAGACGCTGCGCACCGCCGACACCTCCGCCGCCGTCCTGCACGCCATGCAGCGCGACCTGGGCATCGACCGGCAGCAGGCCGAGCGACGGCTGTCCAACGAGGCCGCGGCGGGGGCCACCGCGGGCCGACTGCGGAACGCGCTGGGCGCCGACTTCGCGGGCGCCTGGGTGCACGGCGCCGACTCGGGCACGCTGACGGTGGCGACCACCGACGCCGCGGACGTGGCGGCCATCGAGGCACGCGGCGCCGTGCCCGCTGTCGTGGAGCACTCCCTCGCCTCGCTGGACGCGGCCAAGGCCCGCCTCGACCGGGCGGCCGCCCACCGGAACACCACCGACACCCCGGTGTGGTACGTCGACGTCCGCACCAACACGCTGGTGATCCAGGCCGTGCGGCCCGACGCAGCCCGCTCGCTGCTCTCCGCGGCCGGCGTCGCCCCCTCCCTCGCCAAGGTGGTCAAGTCGGCCGAGCGGCCCCGTCCGCTGTACGACCTGCGGGGCGGCGACGCGTACTACATCAACGGCAACACCCGCTGCTCGATCGGCTTCCCGATCACCCGGGGCACCCAGCAGGGCTTCGCCTCGGCCGGTCACTGCGGGCGGGCCGGTTCCAGCACCACCGGTTCCAACCAGGTGGCGCAGGGCACCTTCCAGGCGTCGGTCTTCCCCGGCAACGACATGTCGTGGGTGGCCGCCAACTCCAACTGGACCGCCACCCCGTACGTCAACCAGAGCGGTCAGAACCTCCAGGTGACCGGGTCCACGGTGGCGGCCGTCGGCTCGTCGGTGTGCCGCTCCGGCTCGACCACCGGCTGGCACTGCGGCACGGTCCAGCAGCTCAACAGCAGCGTGACCTACCAGGAGGGCACCGTCTCCGGGGTGACCCGCACCTCGGTGTGCGCCGAGCCCGGCGACTCGGGCGGCTCGTTCATCTCCGGCAGCCAGGCGCAGGGCGTCACCTCGGGCGGCACCGGTGACTGCACGAGCGGCGGAACCACCTACTTCCAGCCGATCAACCCGATCCTGAGCAGCTACGGGCTCACCCTGAAGACGACCACCGACAACCCCGGCCCCGGCGACCCCGGTCCCGGCAACCCGGGCGGCACCTGGGCGGCCGGCACCGTCTACCAGGCGGGCGACACGGTGACGTACGGCGGCGCCACCTACCGCTGCCTCCAGGCCCACCAGGCACAGCCGGGCTGGGAGCCGCCGAACGTGCCCGCGCTGTGGCAGCGGGCCTGAACCACCGGGTCGCTGAGCCGCTGAACCACTGACCACCGTGGGGGTGGGCCGGGTCCGGGTGCACCGAGGGGGGCACCCGGGCCCGGTCGTTTTCGCGTGCCCGCCCACGGCGGGCGCGCATCCCCATCCGACCGCGGGTGTCCACACCCGGTCATGGGTGTCCACGGGCGGCCACGCGTTCCACGCCCCGCCACAGGTGTCAGGGCCGGCGCCACAAGGGCGCGTACGACACGTGCGCCGCGCTGCCGGACCGAGCATGGCCCGCGGGGCCGGCGCACGGTCGTCCGGGACGTTCGCGGGCATGCCAAAGGGCCCGTACGACCGAAGTCGTACGGGCCCTTCCCGGTGCTCAGCTCACGCTGCGGCTACCGGACCGGGATCACTTGTTGATCTTGGTGACCTGGCCAGCGCCCACGGTCCGACCACCCTCACGGATGGCGAACTTCAGGCCCTCTTCCATGGCGACGGGCTGGATGAGCTCCACCGTCATCTCGGTGTTGTCACCCGGCATGACCATCTCGGTGCCCTCGGGGAGGGTCACCACGCCGGTCACGTCCGTCGTGCGGAAGTAGAACTGCGGGCGGTAGTTGTTGAAGAACGGCGTGTGGCGGCCACCCTCGTCCTTGGAGAGGATGTAGGCCTGCGCCTCGAACTCGGTGTGCGGGGTGACCGAGCCCGGCTTGATGATGACCTGGCCGCGCTCGACGTCCTCGCGCTTGATGCCGCGGAGCAGCAGACCGACGTTCTCACCGGCCTGGCCCTCGTCGAGCAGCTTGCGGAACATCTCGATACCGGTGACCGTGGTGGTGGTCTTCTCGGTCTTGATGCCGATGATGTCGACGGTCTCGTTGACCTTCAGGACACCACGCTCGATACGGCCGGTGACGACCGTACCGCGACCGGTGATCGTGAAGACGTCCTCGATCGGCATCAGGAACGGCTTGTCGACGTCGCGCTCCGGCTCCGGAATCGCGGTGTCGACGGCGCTCATGAGGTCCAGGACGGACTGGGTCCACTGCGAGTCGCCCTCGAGGGCCTTCAGCGCGGAGACACGGACGACCGGCAGGTCGTCGCCCGGGAACTCGTACTCGGAGAGGAGCTCACGGACCTCGAGCTCGACGAGCTCCATGATCTCCTCGTCGTCCACCATGTCGGCCTTGTTCAGGGCGACGACGATGTACGGAACGCCGACCTGGCGGGCCAGGAGCACGTGCTCCTTGGTCTGCGGCATCGGGCCGTCGGTGGCGGCGACCACCAGGATCGCGCCGTCCATCTGCGCGGCACCGGTGATCATGTTCTTGATGTAGTCCGCGTGACCCGGGCAGTCGACGTGGGCGTAGTGACGCGCCTCGGTCTGGTACTCGACGTGCGCGATGGAGATGGTGATACCGCGCTGGCGCTCTTCGGGGGCCTTGTCGATGTTGTCGAACGGGGTGGCCTCGTTCAGCTCCGGGTACGCGTCGTGCAGCACCTTGGTAATGGCGGCCGTGAGGGTCGTCTTACCGTGGTCGATGTGACCGATGGTGCCGATGTTGACGTGCGGCTTAGTCCGCTCGAACTTCGCCTTCGCCACTGGGGTCCTCCTGTGGAGTGGTTCTGTACGCCTTACTTCATCGGCGCCAGGTGATCTTTGCTGGATGGCCCGGATCCCGGGGGCATTCCGGTCGCGATTGCGGTGGAATGCCCCACGAGGCTCCGGAGTCAAGCCTAAGGGCTGGAACTCGTCTGAGTTACTCGCCCTTGGCCTTCGCGATGATCTCCTCGGCGACGTTCCGCGGAACCTCGGCGTAGGAGTCGAACTGCATCGAGTAGCTGGCGCGACCCGACGTCTTGCTGCGGAGGTCTCCGACGTAGCCGAACATCTCCGAGAGGGGCACGAGGCCCTTCACGACGCGGGCACCCGCCCGCTCCTCCATGGCCTGGATCTGGCCACGGCGGGAGTTGATGTCGCCGATGACCTCACCCATGTAGTCCTCGGGCGTGGTGACCTCGACGGCCATCATCGGCTCGAGCAGCACGGGGCTGGCCTTGCGCGCGGCCTCCTTGAAGGCCTGCGAACCGGCGATCTTGAACGCGAGCTCGGAGGAGTCGACCTCGTGGTAGCCACCGTCGATGAGCGTGACGCGGACGCCCGTCATCTCGTAGCCGGCGAGGATGCCGAACTGCATGGCCTCCTGCGCACCGGCGTCGACCGAAGGGATGTACTCCTTCGGGATGCGGCCACCGGTCACCTTGTTCACGAACTCGTACGAGGCGTCGCCGCCCTCGATGGGCTCGATCGCGATCTGCACCTTGGCGAACTGACCGGTACCACCGGTCTGCTTCTTGTGGGTGTAGTCCACGCGCTCGACGGCCTTGCGGATCGTCTCGCGGTAGGCGACCTGCGGCTTGCCGACGTTGGCCTCGACCTTGAACTCACGGCGCATGCGGTCGACCAGCACCTCGAGGTGCAGCTCGCCCATACCACCGATGATGGTCTGGCCGGTCTCCTCGTTGGTGTGCACCTGGAAGGAGGGGTCCTCCTCCGCGAGACGCTGGATGGCGACACCCAGCTTCTCCTGGTCACCCTTGGACTTGGGCTCGATGGCGACCTGGATGACCGGAGCCGGGAAGTCCATGGACTCCAGGATCACCGGCTGCTTGTCGTCGGACAGCGTCTCACCGGTGGTGGTCTGCTTCAGGCCCATGACGGCGACGATGTCGCCGGCGCCCACCGAGTCGATCTCCTCACGCTTGTTGGCGTGCATGCGGTAGATCTTGCCGATGCGCTCCTTCTTGCCCTTGACGGAGTTCAGCACGGCGGTGCCGGACTCCAGGCGGCCCGAGTAGACCCGGACGAAGGTGAGCTTGCCGAGGTGCGGGTCGCTCATGATCTTGAACGCGAGGGCGGACAGCGGCTCGTCCTCGGACGGCTTGCGCTTGATGACGACCTCGGGGTCCTTGACGTCGTGGCCCTCGATGGCCTCGACGTCGAGCGGGGTCGGCAGGTAACGCACGACCGCGTCGAGCAGGGGCTGGACGCCCTTGTTCTTGAACGCGGTACCGCAGAACACCGGGGTGACCGTGGTGTCGCTGGACTTGCCGGAGGCGATGGTGATGCGGCGGATGGCCGCGTACAGCTGCTCCTCGGTGGGCTCCTGGCCCTCCAGGAACAGCTCCATCATCTCCTCGTCGTTCTCGGCGACGGCCTCGACGAGCTTGCCGCGCCACTCCTCGGCGGCCTCGGTGTGCGTGGCCGGGATGTCGACGACGTCGTACATCTCGCCCTTCGCCGCCTCGGCGGACCACACGAGCGCCTTCATGCGGACCAGGTCCACGACGCCCTTGAAGTCGGCCTCGGCACCGATCGGCAGCTGCATGACGAGCGGCTGGGCGCCCAGGCGGTCCGAGATCATGTCCACGCAGCGGTGGAACTCGGCGCCCGTGCGGTCCAGCTTGTTGACGAAGCAGATACGCGGAACGCCGTAGCGGTCCGCCTGACGCCACACCGTCTCGGACTGGGGCTCGACGCCGGCAACGCCGTCGAACACCGTCACGGCACCGTCGAGCACACGCAGGGAACGCTCCACCTCGACGGTGAAGTCGACGTGGCCCGGCGTGTCGATGATGTTGATGGTGTGGTCGACGTCGTCCAGCGGCCAGTGGCAGGTGGTGGCAGCAGAGGTGATCGTGATGCCACGCTCCTGCTCCTGCTCCATCCAGTCCATGGTGGCAGCGCCGTCGTGGACCTCACCGATCTTGTACGAGACGCCGGTGTAGAACAGGATCCGCTCGGTGGTGGTCGTCTTGCCCGCGTCGATGTGGGCCATGATCCCGATGTTGCGGACCCTGGCCAGGTCAAGTGAAGTGGTAGCCATAAGGCTTCAGTCTTCTCTCGGTCTCGATGGGGGAAGCGACTACCAGCGGTAGTGCGCGAAGGCCTTGTTGGACTCGGCCATCTTGTGCGTGTCCTCGCGCTTCTTCACAGCGGCACCCAGGCCGTTGGAGGCGTCGAGGAGCTCGTTGAGCAGACGCTCGGTCATGGTCTTCTCGCGACGGGCGCGGGAGTAACCGACCAGCCAGCGCAGCGCGAGCGTGTTGGCACGACCGGGCTTGACCTCGATCGGGACCTGGTACGTCGCACCACCGACACGGCGGGACTTGACCTCGAGGGTCGGCTTGATGTTCTCCAGCGCGCGCTTCAGCGTGATGATCGGGTCGTTGCCCGTCTTCTCACGCAGACCCTCCATGGCGCCGTAGACGATGCGCTCGGCGGTGGAGCGCTTGCCGTTCAGCAGCACCTTGTTGATGAGCGACGTGACCAGAGGAGAACCGTAGACCGGGTCGATGATGACCGGGCGCTTCGGGGCGGGGCCCTTACGAGGCATTCTTACTTCTCCTTCTTGGCGCCGTAACGGCTGCGAGCCTGCTTGCGGTTCTTGACACCCTGGGTGTCGAGCGAACCGCGGATGATCTTGTAACGAACACCCGGCAGGTCCTTCACACGGCCGCCACGCACGAGCACGATGGAGTGCTCCTGCAGGTTGTGTCCCTCACCCGGGATGTAGGCCGTGACCTCGATGCCGCTGGTCAGACGCACACGCGCGACCTTACGGAGGGCCGAGTTCGGCTTCTTCGGGGTGGTCGTGAACACACGCGTGCAGACGCCACGACGCTGGGGCGAACCCTCGAGTGCCGGCGTCTTGTTCTTCTCGACCTTGTCCTGCCGGCCCTTGCGGACCAGCTGCTGGATCGTAGGCACTACTTCTCCGGTTTCTGTGTGCCGATAGGTACAGCTAACCTGGAACATCTCCGACCCACGCGGTCGGGTGTGTCGGACCCTGCGCACTCCCGCCGCAAGGACAGAAAGAGGCGCGGATCACGGTGGCCGATGAACAGCCCCCGATACGGTTGAAGGCACGCACGAGGGCCAGGGCACACCCCAGGCACAAGGTCTGAGCGTACCTATCGCATTCGCTGCGGTCAAAACAAATGGAACCCGCGCCCGCGCTCCGTCGGTCGGACCGGGCTCGCGCGTCCCGCCGATCTTCGATCACATGTCCGCCGGCGGCCCCCGACCGGCCGCAGCGGCCGATCGCCGCCCGTTCCGGGCCCGGGCACTTCGAACCGCGTCGACTCGTCGCCCCGCGCGGGTTCGAGCGGATGTCGAAGGGCACCACGGTGCCGCTGAGCTGCCTGCGGGGCGTCGCGGTCCTCGCGCCGGCCTCCGCCACCTACGGACCGGTCCCGTTCCCGCCGGCGACGCCGTACCCGGCGGCCACCGTCGCCAGGCGGTCCGAGCTCCGGGCCGACGAACATTCGGCCGGTCCCGGCTTCGCGCCTCAGCTGATCGCGGTGCTCTCCGAAGAACACGGCCGCGAGGAAGCCGCACGGACCGGCCGCGCGGACCCGAGTGGCCCGTCCGAGAGGCGGAACGGGGTCGCGCGACTCCTCGAACACCATCCCGACGTCCCGCCCGGCTCCATCGCCTCCGGGCCCACCTGGACGGCGGGCACGGGGACGCCGAAGGACGGCCACCCCCGAGGAGGTGACCGCCCTTCAGTGCGTCAGACGCACGCCCTACTGGTTGTACGGACCGTAGTCGTAGTCCTCCAGCGGAACGGCCTGGCCGGAGCCGGTGCCGAACGGCGAGTAGTCGATGTCGTCGTAGCCGACGGCCGAGTACATCGCGGCCTTGGCCTCCTCGGTCGGCTCGACCCGGATGTTGCGGTAGCGGGACAGACCCGTACCGGCCGGGATGAGCTTACCGATGATGACGTTCTCCTTGAGGCCGATCAGGGAGTCGGACTTGGCGTTGATCGCCGCGTCCGTGAGGACCCTGGTCGTCTCCTGGAAGGACGCCGCCGACAGCCACGACTCGGTCGCCAGCGAGGCCTTGGTGATACCCATGAGCTGCGGACGACCGGAGGCCGGGTGACCGCCCTCCTGGACCACACGACGGTTCTCGGTCTCGAACTTCGAGCGCTCGACCAGCTCACCGGGCAGCAGCTCGGCGTCACCGGACTCGATGATCGTCACGCGGCGGAGCATCTGCCGGATGATGATCTCGATGTGCTTGTCGTGGATCGACACACCCTGCGAGTTGTACACCCGCTGGACCTCGCCGACCAGGTGGACCTGGACGGCACGCTGACCCAGGATGCGCAGCACGTCGTGCGGGTTGGTGGCACCCACGGTGAGCTTCTGGCCCACCTCGACGTGGTCGCCCTCGCCGACCAGCAGACGGGCGCGCTTCGAGATCGGGAACGCCGTCTCGTCGCTGCCGTCGTCCGGGGTGATGACGATCTTCTTGGTCTTCTCGGTCTCCTCGATGCGGACACGGCCGGCCGCCTCGGAGATCGGGGCGACACCCTTCGGGGTACGGGCCTCGAAGAGCTCGACGACACGCGGCAGACCCTGGGTGATGTCGTCACCGGCCACACCACCGGTGTGGAAGGTACGCATCGTCAGCTGGGTGCCGGGCTCACCGATGGACTGGGCGGCGATGATGCCGACCGCCTCACCGATGTCGACCAGCTTGCCGGTGGCCAGCGAACGGCCGTAGCACATCGCGCAGGTGCCGACGGCGGACTCGCAGGTCAGGACCGAGCGGGTCTTGACCTCCTCGACGCCGCGGGAGACCAGCTCGTCGATGAGCACGTCGCCCAGGTCGGTACCGGCCGGGGCCAGCACCTGACCGTCGACGACGATGTCCTCGGCGAGGCAGCGCGCGTACACGGACGTCTCGACGTTCTCCGCCTTGCGCAGCACGCCGTCCGCGCCCCGCTCCGCGATCTGCAGCTTGAGGCCGCGCTCGGTGCCGCAGTCCTCCTCGCGGATGATGACGTCCTGGGAGACGTCCACCAGACGACGGGTGAGGTAACCCGAGTCGGCGGTACGCAGAGCGGTGTCCGCCAGACCCTTACGGGCACCGTGCGTGGAGATGAAGTACTCCAGCACGGACAGACCCTCACGGAACGAGGCCTTGATCGGACGCGGGATGGTCTCGTTCTTCGCGTTCGACACCAGACCACGCATACCGGCGATCTGCCGCATCTGCATCATGTTTCCTCGGGCGCCCGAGTCAACCATCATGAAGATGGGGTTCGTCTTGGGGAAGTTCTCGTTCATCGCCTCGGCGACCTCGTTGGTCGCCTTGGTCCAGATCGCGATGAGCTCCTGAGTGCGCTCTTCCTTGGTGATCAGACCGCGCTCGTACTGCTTCTGGACCTTCTCGTCCTGCGCCTCGTAGCCGCGGACGATCTCCTTCTTCGCCTCGGGAACGACGACGTCGGAGATGGCCACGGTGACACCGGAACGGGTCGCCCAGAAGAAGCCGGACGCCTTCAGGTTGTCGAGCGTCGCCGCCACGATGACCTTCGGGTAGCGCTCGGCCAGGTCGTTGACGATCTCGGAGAGCTGCTTCTTGCCCACCGAGTAGTCGACGAACGGGTAGTCCTCGGGCAGCAGCTCGTTGAAGAGCGCGCGGCCCAGGGTGGTGCGCAGGCGGAACGAGTCACCCTGCTGCCACTCGGGCTCGCCCTCCTCGCGGGCCGGCGGGGTCCAGCCGCGCGGCGGGATGGTGCCCACCGGGAAGCGGATGTCGATCGGCGACTGCAGCGCCAGCTCGCCGGCGTCGAACGCCATGATCGCCTCGGCCGTGGAGCCGAACGCCCGGCCCTCGCCCTTGGTGTCGCGCAGCTCGCCGTCGGTGGTCAGGAAGAACAGACCGAGGACCATGTCCTGGGTCGGCATCGTCACCGGACGACCGTCGGCGGGCTTGAGGATGTTGTTCGAGGACAGCATCAGGATGCGGGCCTCGGCCTGCGCCTCCGCGGACAGCGGCAGGTGCACGGCCATCTGGTCACCGTCGAAGTCCGCGTTGAACGCGGTGCACACGAGCGGGTGGATCTGGATGGCCTTGCCCTCGACCAGCTGCGGCTCGAAGGCCTGGATGCCGAGGCGGTGCAGGGTGGGAGCACGGTTCAGCAGGACCGGGTGCTCCGCGATGACCTCTTCCAGCACGTCGTACACGACCGTGCGGCCGCGCTCGACCATGCGCTTGGCGCTCTTGATGTTCTGCGCGTGGTTCAGGTCGACCAGACGCTTCATCACGAACGGCTTGAAGAGCTCCAGCGCCATGGCCTTGGGCAGACCGCACTGGTGCAGCTTGAGCTGCGGGCCGACGACGATGACGGAACGCGCCGAGTAGTCGACTCGCTTGCCGAGCAGGTTCTGACGGAAACGGCCCTGCTTGCCCTTGAGCATGTCGGACAGCGACTTCAGCGGACGGTTGCCGGGGCCCGTGACCGGGCGACCGCGACGGCCGTTGTCGAAGAGCGCGTCGACGGCCTCCTGGAGCATGCGCTTCTCGTTGTTCACGATGATCTCGGGCGCGCCGAGGTCGAGAAGCCGCTTCAGGCGGTTGTTGCGGTTGATGACACGGCGGTACAGGTCGTTCAGGTCGGAGGTCGCGAAGCGGCCACCGTCCAGCTGCACCATCGGACGCAGGTCCGGCGGGATGACCGGCACGCAGTCCAGCACCATGCCCTTGGGGCTGTTGGAGGTCTGCAGGAACGCGGAGACGACCTTCAGACGCTTGAGCGCACGGGTCTTCTTCTGGCCCTTGCCGGTGCGGATGATCTCGCGGAGCTTCTCGGCCTCCTCGTCGAGGTCGAAGGACTCCAGGCGCTTCTGCAGCGCCGCGGCGCCCATCGAGCCGTCGAAGTACGTGCCGAACCGGTCGCGCAGCTCGCGGTAGAGCAGCTCGTCGCCCTCGAGGTCCTGGACCTTGAGGTTCTTGAACCGGGTCCACACCTCGTCGAGACGGTCGATCTCGCGCTGCGCGCGGTCGCGCAGCTGCTTCATCTCGCGCTCGGCGCCCTCGCGCACCTTGCGGCGCACGTCGGCCTTGGCGCCCTCGGCCTCCAGCTCGGCCAGGTCGGTCTCGAGCTTCTTGGCGCGGGCCTCCAGGTCGGCGTCGCGTCGCTGCTCGATCTGCTGGCGCTCGACGGAGACGTGGGCCTCCAGCGAGGGCAGGTCGCGGGTGCGGCGCTCCTCGTCGACGTACGTGATCATGTACGCCGCGAAGTAGATGACCTTCTCGAGGTCCTTGGGAGCCAGGTCGAGCAGGTAGCCCAGCCGGCTCGGGACGCCCTTGAAGTACCAGATGTGCGTGACGGGGGCGGCCAGCTCGATGTGGCCCATCCGCTCACGGCGCACCTTGGCGCGGGTCACCTCGACGCCGCAGCGCTCACAGATGATGCCCTTGAAGCGGACGCGCTTGTACTTGCCGCAGTAGCACTCCCAGTCCCGGGTGGGACCGAAGATCTTCTCGCAGAAGAGCCCGTCCTTTTCCGGCTTGAGGGTGCGGTAGTTGATGGTCTCGGGCTTCTTGACCTCGCCGTGGCTCCACTGACGGATGTCGTCAGCGGTGGCCAGGCCGATCCGGAGCTCGTCGAAGAAGTTGACGTCGAGCACTATGCGTCAATCCCTCTCAGGGTTGTGAAGTCTGTGGTCTGAAACGGGGGCCTGGGGGTCGGCGGGCCTCCTGGTCAGGAGGCCCGCCGGACTCCCGTCAGACCTCTTCGACGCTGCTCGGCTCGCGCCGGGACAGGTCGATGCCGAGCTCCTCCGCAGCGCGGAAGACATCCTCGTCGGTGTCACGCATCTCGATGGACATACCGTCGCTGGACAGCACCTCCACGTTCAGGCAGAGAGACTGCATCTCCTTGATGAGCACCTTGAAGGACTCGGGGATGCCGGGCTCGGGGATGTTCTCGCCCTTGACGATGGCCTCGTAGACCTTCACGCGGCCGGTGACGTCGTCGGACTTGATGGTCAGCAGCTCCTGGAGGGCGTAGGCGGCGCCGTACGCCTCGAGTGCCCACACCTCCATCTCGCCGAACCGCTGGCCACCGAACTGGGCCTTACCACCCAGCGGCTGCTGGGTGATCATCGAGTACGGGCCGGTCGAGCGGGCGTGCAGCTTGTCGTCGACCAGGTGGTGCAGCTTCAGGATGTACATGTAGCCGACCGAGATCGGGTCCGGGAACGGCTCACCGCTGCGGCCGTCGAACAGCCGCGCCTTGCCGGACGGGAGCACCATGCGCTCGCCGTCGCGGTTCGGGATGGTGTGCTGAAGCAGACCCGCCAGCTCGTCCTCGCGGGCACCGTCGAAGACCGGGGTCGCGACGTTGGTGCCGGGGGCGACCTGGTCGGCGCCGATGACCTGCAGACGCTGGGCCCACTCCTCCGCGAGGCCGGAGACGTCCCAGCCGCGGCTGGCGAGCCAGCCGAGGTGGATCTCCAGGACCTGTCCCGGGTTCATTCGGGACGGCACACCCAGCGGGTTGAGGATGATGTCGACCGGGGTGCCGTCCTCCAGGAACGGCATGTCCTCGATCGGCAGGATCTTGGAGATGACACCCTTGTTGCCGTGCCGGCCGGCGAGCTTGTCACCGTCGGTGATCTTGCGCTTCTGCGCGACGTAGACGCGGACCAGCTGGTTCACGCCCGGCGGCAGCTCGTCGCCCTCCTCGCGGTCGAAGACGCGCACGCCGATGATCTTGCCGATCTCGCCGTGCGGCACCTTCAGCGAGGTGTCGCGGACCTCACGGGCCTTCTCGCCGAAGATCGCGCGCAGCAGGCGCTCCTCGGGGGTCAGCTCCGTCTCGCCCTTGGGCGTCACCTTGCCGACGAGGATGTCACCGGCGACGACCTCGGCACCGATACGGATGATGCCGCGCTCGTCGAGGTCGGCGAGGACCTCCTCGGAGACGTTCGGGATGTCCCGGGTGATCTCCTCGGGGCCGAGCTTGGTGTCACGGGCGTCGACCTCGTGCTCCTCGATGTGGATCGAGGAGAGGACGTCGTCCTGCACGAGGCGCTGCGACAGGATGATCGCGTCCTCGTAGTTGTGACCCTCCCACGGCATGAACGCCACGAGCAGGTTCTTGCCCAGCGCCATCTCGCCGTTCTGGGTGGCGGGACCGTCGGCGAGGACCTGGCCCTCGATGACGTGGTCGCCCTCGTTGACGATGACCTTCTGGTTGACCGAGGTGCCCTGGTTGGAGCGGGCGAACTTGGCCAGGCGGTACGTGATGTACGTGCCGTCATCGTTGGCGGTGGTGATGTAGTCCGCGGAGACCTCCTGGACCACACCGGCCTTCTCGGCCTTGACGACGTCGCCGGCGTCGACGGCGGAGCGGTACTCCATGCCGGTGCCGACGAGCGGGGCCTCGCTCTTGATGAGCGGAACGGCCTGGCGCATCATGTTCGCGCCCATGAGGGCACGGTTGGCGTCGTCGTGCTCGAGGAACGGGATCATGGCGGTCGCGACCGACACCATCTGGCGCGGCGAGACGTCCATGTAGTCGACGTCCTCGGGGCTGACGTAGTCGACCTCACCGCCACGGCGGCGGACCAGGACACGCGCCTCGGCGAACCGCAGTTCGTCGTTGAGCGTGGCGTTGGCCTGCGCGATGACGAAGCGGTCCTCCTCGTCGGCGGTCAGGTAGTCGACCTCGTCGGTGACCTGGCCGTCGACGACCTTGCGGTACGGGGTCTCGACGAAACCGAACGCGTTGACCCGGCCGTAGGAGGCGAGCGAGCCGATCAGACCGATGTTCGGGCCTTCAGGCGTCTCGATCGGGCACATGCGGCCGTAGTGCGAGGGGTGCACGTCACGGACCTCGAAGCCGGCCCGCTCACGGGAGAGACCACCCGGGCCCAGCGCGGACAGACGACGCTTGTGCGTCAGCCCGGAGAGCGGGTTGTTCTGGTCCATGAACTGGGACAGCTGGCTGGTGCCGAAGAACTCCTTGATGGAGGCGACGACCGGCCGGATGTTGATCAGGGTCTGCGGCGTGATCGCCTCGACGTCCTGCGTGGTCATGCGCTCGCGGACGACGCGCTCCATACGGGCCAGGCCGGTGCGGACCTGGTTCTGGATGAGCTCGCCGACGCTGCGCAGACGACGGTTGCCGAAGTGGTCGATGTCGTCGGTCTCGACGACGATCGTGTCGCCGTTGTCCCCGGTGGTCTCGGTCTCGCCGGCGTGCAGCTGCACCAGGTACTTGATCGTCGAGATGATGTCCTCGACGGTCAGGATGCCCGCGTCCAGCGGAGCGTCGGCGCCCAGCTTCTTGTTGACCTTGTAGCGGCCGACCTTGGCGAGGTCGTAGCGCTTGGGGTTGAAGTAGAGGTTCTCCAGCAGCGTCTGCGCGGCCTCGCGGGTGGGCGGCTCGCCCGGACGCAGCTTGCGGTAGATGTCGAGCAGCGCGTCGTCCTGGCCCTGGGTGTGGTCCTTCTCCAGGGTGGCGCGCATCGACTCGTAGTCGCCGAACTCCTCGAGGATCTGCTCGTTGGTCCAGCCGAGCGCCTTCAGCAGGACGGTGACGGACTGCTTGCGCTTGCGGTCGATGCGGACACCGACCATGTCGCGCTTGTCGATCTCCATCTCCAGCCAGGCACCCCGGGAGGGGATGATCTTGGCGGAGAAGATGTCCTTGTCGGACGTCTTGTCGATGGAGGAGTCGAAGTAGACACCCGGCGAACGGACCAGCTGGGACACCACGACACGCTCGGTGCCGTTGATGACGAAGGTGCCCTTGTTCGTCATGAGCGGGAAGTCGCCCATGAAGACCGTCTGGGACTTGATCTCGCCGGTCTCGTTGTTGGTGAACTCGGCCGTGACGAAGAGCGGGGCGGCGAACGTGAAGTCGCGCTCCTTGCACTCGTCGATGCTGTTCTTCGGCGGCTCGAAACGGTGGTCGCGGAACGTCAGCGACATCGACCCGGAGAAGTCCTCGATCGGGGAGATCTCCTCGAAGATCTCCTCGAGACCGGACTTGGTGGGGACGTCCTGACCGGACTCCAGAGCCGCCTCGACGCGAGCCTTCCACGCGTCGTTGCCGAGCAGCCAGTCGAAGCTCTCGGTTTGCAGCGCGAGAAGGTTCGGAACCTCGAGGGGCTCCTTGATCTTTGCAAAGGAAATGCGCAGCGGGGCGGTGCTGGCGCCGTTGTTCGTATTCGCGGTCGAGGCGTTGCGCGAGGCGGCCAAGAGGGGGTCCTTCCGAGGGCTCGGACTCACTACGCGCGTACCGGCCCCTCTCCCGGACAACGGGACAGACGGTGCCTGAAGTGGCCTAAGGCCAGGTCAGGTGCGGTCCGGTCGTCGATGCTCGAGCGAGGGCATGCCCCTGGTGACGGGCAGGGGACAGCTAACAGGCAGCGCAAAGGGTCAGTGTAGCCACTTGGCCCACTGATGTCCAGTGCGGGTTTCCGCGCCCCTCTGCGAACCTCGTTGTCGTCACCGCCTATGGCCTGCTGCCCTCAACGCAGGTTGATACTGCCCTCTTCGCCGTCGATCCATGCCTCGGATTCGGATCGTTGTGACGACGCGTCCTGAGAATTGCGCGCTGCGTGCGGTTCGTCAAGGCCTCCCATGCCCGAACCGAATGCTGCCCTCGTCACTTGCGGCCTGCCGCCGGGGGCCTCTCAAGGCACAACGAAGATCACCATACCCCTCCCCGTCACGGGTGCAAGGCCGCCACAGCCACCCCCCGGGAACGCCGAAGAGCGACCACCCGGATGGATGATCGCTCTTCGGTGCGTTCGCGTTACAGCCCTACGTGACCCGTCCTAGGGGACGGTCACGGGGCCGCCGTCGGCACGCGGGAGTCCATGCGGACCGAGGAGGTGTTACTTGACCTCGACGGAGGCGCCGGCGCCCTCGAGGGCCTCCTTGGCCTTGTCCGCGGCCTCCTTGTTGACCTTCTCCAGGACGGGCTTCGGCGCACCGTCGACCAGGTCCTTGGCCTCCTTCAGGCCCAGGGAGGTCAGCTCACGCACGACCTTGATGACCTGGATCTTCTTGTCGCCGGCGCCGGTGAGGACGACGTCGAACTCGTCCTTCTCCTCGGCCTGCTCGGCGGCAGCGCCACCGGCGGCACCGGCGACGACGACCGGGGCGGCCGCGGCGGCGGTGACGTCGAACTTCTCCTCGAAGGCCTTCACGAACTCGGAGAGCTCGATGAGGGTCATCTCCTCGAACTGCGCGAGCAGGTCTTCCTGGCTGAGCTTCGCCATGACGGGCGGTCCTTCCACTAATTCGGCTGGTGCCGGATGTACATGAATGGCGGGCGTACGTCGGCCCGCTGCGATCCGTGCCGCCTCAGGCGGCGCGGATCAGAAAGCGAGCCGAATTACTCGGCACCGCCCTGCTCGGCCTGCTTGGCGCGCAGCGCGTCCACGGTGCGGACGAGCTTCGACGGCAGCGCCTGGAAGAGGGAGGCAGCCTGGGACTGCTTCCCCTTGAAGGCACCGGCCAGCTTGCTGAGCAGAACCTCGCGGGACTCGAGGTCCGCAAGCTTCTTGATCTCGTCGGCGGACAGCGCCTTGCCGTCAAGGACACCGCCCTTGATGACGAGATTGGGGTTGTCCTTGGCGAAGTCACGAAGACCCTTCGCCGACTCCACCGGGTCACCGGTGACGAAGGCGACAGCCGTCGGGCCAGCGAAGAGCTGGTCGTCCAGCGTGATCCCGGCCTCGTTGGCCGCAATCTTGGTCAGCGTGTTCTTCACCACGGCGTACTGGGCGTTCTCACCGAGCGAACGGCGCAGCGTCTTGAGCTGCGCCACGGTGAGACCGCGGTACTCGGTCAGCACGGCGGCGTTGGAGCTGCGGAACTTGTCCGTCAGCTCGGCAACCGCGGCAGCCTTGTCGGGCCTCGCCATAGAGCCTCGGCCTCCTTCCGGGTGATTCGGACCGCGCGGACCCGAAGGAGGACTGGGGAAAACGAAACGCCCCGGCGCAGGCGCTCGGGGCGGACTCGACCGGTCGGACGCACGGCGTCGGCGTGCGCACTCCGGGAGTTCTACCACTGTCACCTGCGCGGGTCGTCCGCATTTTCAGCGGATCCTTCGGCCACCGCGCCCTCTGACGAGTGCACGGCAACGACCAGCGGTCTTTGGCTTCTCAAGGAGAGTACGGGAGCGGGACGCCATCGAGCAAATCCGCCCGTACGGCGGCTCAGCCCTTGCCGGCCTCCTTGAGCATCTCGGACAGGTCGGCGGTGTCCTTCGCCGGCGGAGCGGTGACCTTCACGGGCTGGTTGAGGTCGAGGAAGGTGATGGTGAGGTCGAGCGGGCCCTGGGTGCCGTCACCGCGCCTCCGGAACTGCTTGGTGTGGTCCCGGCCGTCGATCCACGTGTCCATGGTGAGCTGCTCGACGCCCATCTCCCGGTACCGGTCGAGACCCTTCTCGTGCTGTTCCCGGACGGCCTCGTCCTTGCCCTTGTCCCGCTCCCGGAGGGCCTTTCGCAGCCCGTCGAGGGTCTCGGCGCCCTGGTGGTGGGTGGTCCGGACGCCGTCCACGGTCTCGGTCCCACCTCGCGCACGTCCTTGGCACCGGAGAGGAGGCCCGCCTCGTCGGCCGGGTTCCGGTCGGCCTGGGAGGAGACGGCGCCCATCCGGTCGAGCTCCGTGTCCGTGCCCGTCCCGGACAGGCCGACTTGAGCCTATCCGAGCGGTGATCGAACAGTCTTTGGGTTTTCTTGACCGGGGCAGGCCCCCGCCGGGCGTGCCCCCGCTCAGGAGCCGGTGCCCGCCCCGCCGGCCGCGGCGCCCTTGGCGGCGCCCAGTTCCTTGAGCAGCTTCGTGAAGTCCTGGGTGTCGTTCGCCGGGGGGGCGGTGACCGAGACCTTCGCGCCGTAGTCGCGGAAGTAGGTGGTGTTGGTCATGGGGCCGTTCGCCGTGTCCGCCTTCTCGACCTTCTTGACCAGCAGGTTCTGGTCGTTGATCCAGATGTCGACGGTCTCCGTGGTGATGCCCTGCTGGCTGAGCTGCTTCTTCAGTGAGGAGAGCTGGGCGGCGGACAGATCGTGGTTCGCCTTGTCGGCGAAGTCGGCGATCCGGACCGTCCCCGTGTAGTGCGTGGTGTGCTGCCCGGAGACCTGCTCCTCGCCGGCCCTCTTCACGTCGCCGGAGGCGAGCAGCATCCGCACGCCCTGGTTCGGCGTGCTGTTCTGCACCTGGTCCTTGAGGTACGCGCCCGAACCGCCGCCGAGCTCGGCGATGTCGTCGTAGGAGTACCGGAGCCAGTGCTTGCCGCCCGCCAGGTTGGCGTACTGCTCGCTCATCCTCGTGTAGTAGCCGTCGCTCAGGTAGCGCGCCTGCATCGTCGCGGTCCCGAGCTTGCGCATCGTCTCGGCCGCTCTGCCGCCGGTGTACGTGATCGTGAGCGTGCCGGTCATGCCGTCGCTCCAGCCGAGGACACCGTCCGTCTTCATGGACATCAGCGTGCCCATGCTGAGGGTCGTCCGGACCCGGGCCGAGTCGGCCTTCGCGGTGGACGCGTCGGCCATGCGCAGGGCCGCCACGGGGCTCACGTGCGCCGCCCCGCCCCCGTCGCCCGAACCGCCGGAGCCGCAGGCCGCCACCCCCGTCAGCGCGGCCACCGCCGCGATCGAGAGCGTCGTCCGGCGCACGGTCGTGTTCGTCATACGTCCCACCCCTAAGCGATTGCTGTGCCCCGCACGCTAGCGCAGGCCACCGACACGCGTACGGAGGGCCGCACAGGCGGTCCCACGGAAAAAGGGACGAAAAAAAGGGACGAGCCCCGCACCGTGAAGATTGCGGGGCTCGTCGCCGACTTCTGGCGAGCCAGGGGCTCAGACCGCGGCCGGGTCCTCCTCGACGAGGAGGTTGCGGGTGCGGTTCGGGTCGAGCTGGATGCCGGGGCCCATCGTGGTGCTGATGGCGGCCTTCTTGATGTAGCGACCCTTGGCGGCGGACGGCTTCAGACGGAGGATCTCCTCCAGCGCGGCGCCGTAGTTCTCCACCAGCTTGCTGTCGTCGAACGACGTCTTGCCGATGATGAAGTGCAGGTTCGAGTGCTTGTCGACACGGAACTCGATCTTGCCGCCCTTGATCTCGGTGACGGCCTTGGCGGTGTCGGGGGTGACGGTGCCGGTCTTCGGGTTCGGCATCAGACCACGCGGGCCGAGGACGCGGCCGAGGCGGCCGACCTTGCCCATGAGGTCCGGGGTGGCGACGACGGCGTCGAAGTCCAGACGGCCCTTCGCCACCTCGTCGATCAGCTCGTCGGCGCCGACGATGTCGGCACCCGCGGCACGCGCGGCCTCGGCACGGTCACCGGTCGCGAAGACCAGGACCCGGGCGGTCTTGCCGGTGCCGTGCGGAAGGTTCACGGTGCCACGGACCATCTGGTCGGCCTTGCGCGGGTCGACACCCAGACGGAAGGCGACCTCGACGGTGCCGTCGAACTTGGTCGTGGAGGTCTCCTTGGCGAGACGGACGGCCTCGAGCGGGGCGTACTGCTTGTCCCGGTCGACCTTGGCGTCCGCAGCGCGAAGGGCCTTGCTGCGCTTGCTCACAACTGCTCCTGTGGGTTCTGAAAAGGAGTCGTGGTACGGGCCGAGCAGGCCCTGCCACGTGCGGCCTTTCAGGGCCGCATGACTACGGGGTGGGGAATCAGCCCTCGACCGTGATGCCCATGGAACGGGCGGTGCCGGCGATGATCTTCGACGCGGCGTCCAGGTCGTTGGCGTTGAGGTCGGGCAGCTTGGTCTGGGCGATCTCGCGGACCTGCGCCTCGGTGATCTTGGCGACCTTGGTCTTGTGCGGCTCGCCGGAGCCCTTCTCCACGCCCGCGGCCTTGAGGATCATCTTCGCGGCCGGCGGCGTCTTGGTGACGAAGGTGAAGGAGCGGTCCTCGTAGACCGTGATCTCCACCGGGATCACCCAGCCACGCTGCGACTCGGTCGCGGCGTTGTAGGCCTTGCAGAACTCCATGATGTTGACGCCGTGCTGACCCAGCGCCGGGCCGACCGGCGGGGCCGGGTTCGCCGCACCGGCGTTGATCTGGAGCTTGATGAGCCCCGTGACCTTCTTCTTCTTGGGAGGCATAGCTCTCCGGGTCCTTTCGATTCGGGTCCTGCCCGCGCTCGGGAAACCACCCGGACGCAGGCATACCGCACAACGATAACGGGTATGGATGCGCGGCTTAAAACCGCGCAGGTCAGACCGGCTACCAGAGCCAGCCTGACCTGCGCGGAAGCGATACGCCCAGAAGGACTAGTTCTTCTGGATCTGGTCGAAGCTCAGCTCGACCGGGGTCTCGCGGCCGAAGATCTCGACGAGGCCCTTGACCTTCTTCGAGTCGGCGTTGATCTCGTTGATGGTCGCCTGCAGCGTGGCGAACGGGCCGTCGGTGACGGTGACCGAGTCGCCGACCTCGAAGTCCAGCACCTGGACCTCGACCTTGCGCTGCGGGGCCGGCTTGCCCTCGGCCTCGGCCGCCTCGCGGGCCGCCTTCTCCTCCGCCTCCGGGGCGAGCATCTTCACGATCTCGTCCAGGGACAGCGGGTAGGGGTCGTAGGCGTTGCCGACGAAGCCGGTGACACCCGGGGTGTTGCGGACGACGCCCCAGGACTCGTTCGTGAGGTCCATGCGGACGAGCACGTAACCGGGCAGCTTGTTCTGCCGGACCGTCTTGCGCTCGCCGTTCTTGATCTGGACGATCTCTTCCTCGGGCACCTCGGCCTGGTAGATGAACTCCTCGACGTTCAGCGAGACGGCGCGCTGCTCCAGGTTGGCCTTCACGCGCTTCTCGTATCCGGCGTAGGTGTGGATCACGTACCACTCGCCGGGCAGCGTGCGCAGTTCCTCACGGAGCTTGGTGACCGGGTCCACCTCGGGCTCGGGCTCAACGGCCTCAGCCTCGGTGGGCTCTGCCTCGGTGGCCTCGGCAGCCTCTTCACCGTCGGTGTCGTCCTCGACGTGGACGGCGGCCTCCTCGGCCGGCTCTCCCGCGGCGGCCTCGGCAGCCTCCGCCTCGTCCACCTCGTCGGCACCCTCGACGATTTCGAGCTCGTCATCCACGGACTCGGTCGGCTCGACGGCGTCGTTCAGGTTCGGGTCAGACACGGTGGCTGCTTCTTCCTGGATACATAGGGGTGGAACATGCGAAAACGGGCGCCGGTAACCACGGCGCCCTTCGCTCTTGGCTCAGCCGAAGACGTACTTGGCCGCGTGGTTGAGCCCATAGTCAATCACGGTCACCAGGGCGATCATGATGAGGACGAAGAAGATCACCACGGTGGTGTAGGACGTCAGCTGGTTGCGGGAGGGCCAGACGACCTTGCGGAGTTCCGCGATGATCTGGCGGTAGAAGAGGGCAAGACGCTTCAGCGGGCCCTTCTTGGCGCGCTTGCCGCCCTTGCGCGGCTTCTTCTTGGACTCCGCCACCTCGTCCTGGGCATCAGGCGTGTCGATGGAGCCCACGGCGTCCGTCATTCGTCCTCACCTGATTCCGGGGTCGTGGCCGTGCCGCGCCCGGTGGAGCCGCACGGCGGTGCATTTCTGTACGTACATGCGCACACATCCCTGGCGAAGGTGTGTGTAGCAGGGCCGGAGGGACTTGAACCCCCAACCGCTGGTTTTGGAGACCAGTGCTCTACCAATTGAGCTACGACCCTTTGTGTGTCCCCCAACGTACCGCATCCGACCGGATGCCCGGTGCGCACCGGGTGCGGCGGCTGCTGAAGGCCAACGAGGTGAGAGTGTACGTGGTCCGGGGCCGGGCGTCGAACAGAAAGTGTTCCCCGGTCCCCTCCGAACGGGAGCCGGCGGGCGGTCCGACGGGAAGATCGCCTGGCCGGAGCACGGATCCGGACGGGTGTTCAGTGCTTGGCCCGCGGCTGTTCAGTCCGTGAAACCCGCGTGCCCGGGGCGTTTCCGGTCTGGAACGATGGGCCTCATGAGCGCTGCAACCCCTCCCACCGAGCGCCGGGTCTCCGCCCGGGTCGGTGCGATCTCCGAGTCCGCCACCCTCGCCGTCGACGCCAAGGCCAAGGCCCTGAAGGCCGCCGGGCGTCCGGTGATCGGCTTCGGCGCCGGTGAGCCCGACTTCCCGACCCCGGACTACATCGTCGAGGCCGCGATCGAGGCCTGCAGGAACCCGAAGTACCACCGCTACACGCCGGCCGGCGGCCTTCCCGAGCTGAAGGCAGCGATCGCCGCGAAGACGCTGCGCGACTCCGGCTGGGAGCCGGACGTCTCCCAGATCCTGGTCACCAACGGCGGCAAGCAGGCCATCTACGAGGCGTTCGCCGCGATCCTCGACCCGGGTGACGAGGTCATCGTGCCGGCGCCGTACTGGACGACGTACCCGGAGTCGATCCGCCTGGCCGGCGGTGTCCCGGTCGAGGTCGTCGCCGACGAGACCACCGGCTACCGGGTCACGGTGGAGCAGCTGGAGGCCGCCCGCACCGAGCGGACCAAGGTCGTCCTCTTCGTCTCGCCGTCCAACCCGACCGGCGCGGTGTACTCCGAGGCCGAGACCGAGGCGATCGGCCGCTGGGCGCTGGAGCACGGCCTGTGGGTGCTGACCGACGAGATCTACGAGCACCTGGTGTACGGCGACGCGGTCTCCGTGTCCCTGCCGGCGCTCCTGCCCGAGCTGCGCGACAAGTGCGTCGTCGTCAACGGCGTGGCGAAGACGTACGCCATGACCGGCTGGCGCGTGGGCTGGGTCATCGGCCCGAAGGACGTGGTCAAGGCCGCGACCAACCTCCAGTCGCACGCCACGTCGAACGTGTCGAACGTCGCCCAGGCGGCCGCTCTCGCCGCCGTCTCCGGCGACCTGGAGGCCGTGGCGAAGATGCGCGAGGCCTTCGACCGGCGCCGCCGGACCATCGTGCGGATGCTCAACGAGATCGACGGCGTGCTCTGCCCGGAGCCCGAGGGCGCCTTCTACGCCTACCCCTCGGTGAAGGCGCTGATCGGCAAGGAGATCCGCGGCAGGCGCCCGCAGAACTCGGTGGAGCTGGCCGCGCTCATCCTGGAGGAGGCCGAGGTCGCGGTCGTCCCGGGCGAGGCCTTCGGCACCCCGGGCTATCTGCGCCTGTCCTACGCCCTCGGTGACGAGGACCTGGTGGAGGGCGTGAGCCGGATCCAGAAGCTGCTGGCGGAGGCGCGGGACTGACGTCCGGCCTCCTTCCGGGCGCCTGCCCGGCCTGCCCGTGCGCAGGCCGGGCAGGCGCCCGTTCGTCTGTGCGGGCAAGAGCACGAACGGGGAAACGGCTACCGGTACGCGCCTGCCCGGCCTGCCCGTGCGCAGGCCGGGCAGGCGCCCGTTCGTCTGTGCGGGCAAGAGCACGAACGGGGAAACGGCTACCGGTACCCGGGGGACGTGCGGCAGGATCCTGGGATGGAGCGTGTACGTGATGTCTCTGAGCTGCCGAAGGCCCATCTGCACCTGCACTTCACCGGGTCGATGCGGCCCGCCACCCTGCTGGAGCTGGCCGACAAGTACGGCGTGCGGCTGCCCGACGCCCTGACCGAGGCCCTCACCGGCGGCGAACCGCCGAGACTGCGGGCGACGGACGAGCGGGGCTGGTTCCGCTTCCAGCGGCTCTACGACGCGGCGCGTTCCTGCCTGCGGGAGCCGGAGGACATCCAGCGGCTGGTGCGGGAGGCCGCCGAGGAGGACGTCCGGGACGGCTCGGGCTGGCTGGAGATCCAGGTCGACCCGACGTCGTACGCACCGCGTCTGGGCGGGCTGATCCCGGCAATGGAGATCATCCTGGACGCGGTGGACGCGGCGTCGCGCGAGACCGGCCTGGGCATGCGGGTCCTGGTGGCGGCGAACCGCATGAAGCACCCGCTGGACGCCCGTACGCTGGCCCGTCTCGCCGTGCGCTACCGCGACCGCGGGGTGGTCGGCTTCGGCCTGTCCAACGACGAACGCCGGGGCATGGCCCGCGACTTCGACCGGGCGTTCGCCATCGCCCGGGACGGCGGTCTGTTCGCGGCCCCGCACGGCGGTGAGCTGACCGGCCCGGCCTCGGTCCGTGACTGCCTGGACGACCTGCGCGCCCGGCGGGTGGGCCACGGGGTGCGCGCGGCGGAGGACCCGCGCCTGCTGAGCCGCCTCGCCGACAAGGGCGTCACCTGTGAGGTGTGCCCGGCCTCCAACGTCGCCCTCGGCGTCTACGACAAGCTCGATGACGTCCCCCTGCGCACCCTCTACGAGGCAGGCGTCCCGATGGCCCTCGGCGCCGACGACCCCCTCCTCTTCGGCTCCCGGCTGGCCGCCCAGTACGACATCGCCCGCCGGTACCACGCCTTCACCGACGCCGAACTCGCCGAGCTGGCCCGCCAGTCCATCCGCGCCTCGGCGGCCCCGGAGGACGTGCGGACGAAGCTGCTGTCGGGTGTGGACGACTGGCTCGGCGCGCCGGACGCCTGACGTGGACGCGCCCGCCGGCCCGCGGCGGGCGCGCGGTCAGAGGGTCACGCCCACCGTGACCGGTTCGTTCCGCAGGGTGATCCCGAAGGCGTCGCGGACTCCCTCGACCACCTCGCGGGCCAGGCCCAGCAGGTCCTCGGTGGTGGCGCCGCCGCGGTTGGTGAGGGCGAGCGTGTGCTTGGTGGAGATGCGGGCGGGTCCGGTGCCGTAGCCCTTGGTGAAGCCGGCCCTGTCGATCAGCCAGGCCGCCGAGGTCTTCGTGTGTCCCTCCCCCGCCGGGTAGGCGGGCGGCTCGACGCCCTCGCCCAGCCGCTCCCGCACCCGCGTGCGGAACACGGCGAAGTCGGTGTCGGTGAGGATCGGGTTGGTGAAGAAGGACCCGGCCGACCAGGTGTCGTGGTCCTCGGGGTCCAGCACCATGCCCTTGCCGGCCCGCAGCTTCAGCACGGTGTCACGGGCGGTGCCGAGCGGTACCCGGTCGCCCGCCTCCACGCCCAGCGCCCGGGCCGTCTCGGCGTACTTCACGGGCGCGGACAGCCCGTGGGCGTCCTCCAGCTCGAAACGGACGCGCAGGACGACGTACCGCTCGGGGGCGTCCTTGAAGCGGCTGTGCCGGTAGGAGAAGGCGCACTCGTCGTTGGTGAGGGTCACCGTCCCACCGGCCGTGCGGTCGTAGGCGACGACCTCGGTGATCGTGGCGGAGACGTCCTGGCCGTACGCCCCCACGTTCTGGATCGGGGTCGCGCCCGCGGAGCCGGGGATGCCGGACAGGCATTCGATGCCCGCGAGTCCGGCCTCCACGGTGCGGGCGACGGCGTCGGTCCACACCTCGCCCGCGGCCAGTTCCAGCGTCGTACCACGGAGTTCGAAGCCGCTCGTGGCGATGCGCAGGGCGGTGCCGTCGAAGCCCTTGTCACCGATGACCAGGTTGGAACCGCCGCCGATGACGAGCAGCGGAGTGCCGGCGGCGTCGGCCTCGCGGACGGCGTCGACCACCTCGGCGTCGGTGGTCGCGGTGATCAGCCGGGTCGCGGGGCCGCCCAGCCGGAAGGTGGTCAGCGGGGCGAGGGGAGCGTCGTGGAGTTCCTGCACCCGCCCAAGACTACGAGACCCCGTCGACGGCCCCGTACGCCGCCGACCCGCCCGCGCCGGCGGGTCGGCGGCCCACCGGCCCCGAAGGGCGCGCCGAGCCGGCCGCGCCCGCGTGCCGCCGTGCTCCCGCGCGTGGGCGGGGGCGCGTGCCGGCCGCTGCGCCGGGCGGCCGGCTCGTCCGCTCCGCGGTCGTCAGGCCAGCCGTACGACGGCGCGGGACATCCCGAGGACCTTCTGCCCGTCGCTCGTGGCGGTCAGGTCGACCCGTACGGTGTTGTCGTCGAGCTTGGCCGCGACCTTGCCGACGACCTCGATCCGGGCGCCCTGGTCGTCGTCGGGGACGACGACCGGCCTGGTGAAGCGGACGCCGTACTCGACGACGGCGCCGGGGTCGCCCGCCCAGTCGGTGACGACACGGATCGCCTCGGCCATGGTGAACATGCCGTGCGCGATCACGTCCGGCAGCCCGACCTCCTTGGCGAACCTCTCGTTCCAGTGGATGGGGTTGAAGTCCCCGGAGGCGCCCGCGTACTGGACCAGGGTGGCCCGGGTCACGGGAAAGGTCCGGGCCGGCAGTTCGGTGCCGACCTCGACGTCCTCGTAGGCGATCTTCGCCGTCATCGGTTCCTCACGCCTCCTCGGCCGCACGGGCCACCAGCTTGGTCCACGCGGTCACGACGTGCTCGCCCGCCTCGTCGTGCACCTCGCCGCGGATGTCCAGGATGTCGTTGCCGGCCAGGGACTTGATCGCCTCGATGGTCGAGGTGACGGTGAGCCGGTCACCGGCGCGCACGGGGCGGACGTAGGCGAACTTCTGGTCGCCGTGCACCACGCGGCTGTAGTCGAGGCCGAGCTGCGGGTCCTGGACGACCTGGCCCGCGGCCTTGAAGGTGATCGCGAAGACGAACGTCGGCGGGGCGATCACGTCGGAGTGGCCGAGCGCCTTGGCGGCCTCCGGGTCCGTGTACGCCGGGTTGGCGTCCCCCACCGCCTCCGCGAACTCCCGGATCTTCTCCCGGCCCACCTCGTAGGGGGCGGTGGGGGGGTAGGACCGCCCCACGAAGGACTGGTCGAGCGCCATTGGCCCGGCACCTCCTGGTGTCAGCTGTGGTCGTGCGTGTGCGGGTGAAGCGGGTGTCCCTGCCCGAAGCGGATGCTCGAGCCGAGCAGATTGATCTGATCAACAGATGAACCCGGTGTGAGACGGCTGGATCCGAGGAAACCGATGAGGCAGGTGAAACAACATAAGGCCGCCCCCGGTGTGGGGGCGGCCTCATGTATGAGCCTGATTTATCGCGTCTCGCGGTGCGCGGTGTGCGCATTGCAACGCGGGCAGTGCTTCTTCATCTCAAGACGGTCCGGGTTGTTACGCCGGTTCTTCTTGGTGATGTAGTTCCGCTCCTTGCACTCCACGCAGGCCAGCGTGATCTTCGGGCGGACGTCGGTGGCAGCCACGTGAGTGCTCCTTGACGAACGGGTAGGCTAGTTCAACGCAAGAAAGAGTAGCCGATCGAAGGACCGACCCCGCAATCGGCTACTGTTAGTAGCGGTGACCGGACTTGAACCGGTGACACAGCGATTATGAGCCGCTTGCTCTACCGACTGAGCTACACCGCTTTGATGAGATCGGCCCCCGTCTCGCGACGGGAACCTCTCACACCAGAGCCCCAAAACGGAATCGAACCGTTGACCTTCTCCTTACCATGGAGACGCTCTGCCGACTGAGCTATTGGGGCGAGCGATGAAGACATTACACGGTCCGCGGCCGTTCGCCCAAATCCGTTTCCCGCCCGCTCGGCTCCGGCTCCCGCGGGCTCGGCTCCGGGCCCCGTCCGCTCGGCCCGGCCGCCCGGCGTCCCGGTGATCGCGGGGCCACACCGGTACGACTATTGCGCTCCTCCGCCGTCCGGCCGGGCCGCCGCCCTAGGCTCGACCCACTCGGCACGATCTTGCGCCGGCCCGTGTCGTCGTCCGTCGTCCGCCCGTCGTCCGCCTCCGCCCGCCTCAGTCCGCGTCGCGCGTGTTCCGCACGGCGCCCACCGTGTACCGCGTCGCGCGGGTTCCGCGTCGTCCGTCGTCCCGTCTCTCCGCCCGTCTCGTCTCCGTCGTCGATTCCCCGGCTCCTCCCCGTCTCCCCCGTCGTCCGCCGTCATCCCCCGTCGATCCTTCGTCGTCCGCCGTAGCTGGAGTGCGATGCCCCCCGGTAAGCCGCAGCCGCCCCCCTCGTCCTCCGCGCCGGAACCGGCGGGGCCGTCGGCCCCGGACGGCCTGCTGCTGTGCGGGGCCCGGCTGACCGACGGGCGGACCGTGGACGTACGCCTGTCCGACGGGCGCATCGAGGCGGTCGGCACGGCCGGCAGCCTGGACACGACCCGAGGGGCACGTGTGGATCTCACCGGCTACCTGCTCCTGCCGGCCCCCGCCGAGCCCCACGCCCACGCCGACACCGCCCTGACGGCGGACGGCGGCGGACCGGTCTCGTACGAGGCGGAGGACGTCCAGCGCCGGGCGACCGAGGCCGCCCTGCTCCAGCTCGGCCACGGGGCGACCGCGCTGCGCGCGCATGTGCGCGTGGGCGACGTCCAGGGACTGGGCGCCCTGACGGCGGCGCTGCGGGCCGGGCGGGCACTGCGCGGGCTCGCCGAACTGACCGCGGTGGCGGTGCCGCGCGTGCTGACCGGGGCGGCCGGCGCGGACGGGCTGGCGATGCTGCGGGACGCGCTGAAGATGGGCGCGGGCGTGGTGGGCGGCTGCCCGGACGTGGATCCCGACCCCACCGGCTACGTCGAGGCCGTCCTGGAGGTCGCCTCCGAGCACGGCTGCCCCGTGGACCTGCACACCGACGGCGCCGATCCGGCCCGTCTGGCGCGGATCGCGGCGATGGCGGGCGGGCTGCGCCCCGGGGTGACGCTGGGCCCGTGCGGCGGCCTGGCCCGGCTGCCCGCCGAGGCGGCCGCGCGGGCCGCGGACCAGCTCGCCGCGGCCGGGGTGACGGTGGTGTGCCTGCCGCAGGGCGGCTGCGGGGGCGCCGAGGGCCCCTGGCCGGCGCCGGTGCGGCTGCTGCGGGCGGCCGGGGTGCGGGTGGCCGCCGGCAGCGGCGCGCTGCGGGACGTGTCGAACCCGGTGGGGCGCGGGGACCCGCTGGAGGCGGCCTATCTGCTGGCCTCCTGCCACGGGCTGCGCCCCGAGGAGGCGTACGACGCGGTGAGCGCGTCGGCCCGCGCGGTCCTCGGTCTGCCCGAGGTGCGGGTGGAGGCCGGCTTCCCCGCCGAACTCCTCGCGGTGCGCGGCGACCGGCTCGCGGGGGCGCTGTCGCTGTCGTACAGCCGGATCGTGGTGCACCAGGGGCGCGTGGTGGCGCGGACCAGCGCGGTGCGGGAGTTCTGCGACTCGGCGGCCGCGGTGGAGCTGGGCCTGCCGCGGCAGGGGCGCGGGGAGCTGTCCTGACGGGCCGGCCGCCGGGAGGGCGGGGCGCGCGGGGTTCGGGAGCGTGCGTCCGGGGCGGTGCGGGAGGCGGGTGAGAGCGCCGACGGGCGCACGTCCGGGGTGTCGCCGAAGTCGTGCGGCGGATGGGGCCGTCCGGGCGTACGGTCGGAAACATGCGCATTGTCATCGCTGGGGGTCATGGTCAGATCGCGCTGCGGCTGGAGCGGTTGCTCGCCGCGCGCGGGGACGAGGTGGCGGGGATCATCCGCCGTGCCGAGCAGGGCGACGACCTGCGCGCTGCCGGCGCCGAACCGATCGTGCTGGACCTGGAGTCCGCCTCGGTCGAGGAGGTGGCGGAGCGGCTGCGGGGCGCGGACGCGGCGGTGTTCGCGGCGGGCGCCGGGCCGGGCAGCGGGGCGGCCCGCAAGGACACGGTGGACAAGGGCGCGGCGGTGCTCTTCGCGGACGCGGCGGTCCGGGCGGGCGTACGGCGGCACGTGGTGGTGTCGTCGATGGGTGCGGACGCGCGGCACGAGGGCGACGAGGTCTTCGACGTGTACCTGAGGGCGAAGGGCGAGGCGGACGACCACGTGCGCCGCCAGGAGGCCCTGGACTGGACGGTTCTGCGGCCCGGTTCCCTCACCGACGAGCCCGGCACCGGGCAGGTCCGGCTGGAGGCGCACACCGGCCGCGGCTCGGTCACCCGCGACGACGTGGCCACCGTCCTCGCCGAGTTGGTGGACACCCCGGCGACGGCCGGCCTGACGCTGGAGCTCATCGCCGGCTCGACCCCGGTGTCGGTGGCGGTGAAGTCGGTCGCGGGGAACTGAGGCGGGCCGGGGGCGGCGACGACGTCCGGGGCGGTGGAACGGGAAACGCCGCCGCCCCGGACGCACCCGCACCTCTCCACCGACGAGCGGGACGCCCGGCCCTCCCCCGCCGCCCCACGCCCGACGATCCACGTCCGACGATCCACGCCCGACGCGGACCGGTCGAACGTCCGGGCGGGCGGTCCGGGATCCACGCTCCGGGAACCGCGCACGCCCAGGACAGATCCAGGTCATGCGCTCCGGGAACCGCGACCGCCCAGGACCGCGACCGCCCAGGACCGCGACCGTCCAGGACCCCGACCGGTCAGGACCCCGACCGGTCAGGACCCCGACCGGTCAGAACCGCGCTCGCCTAGAACAGTGGGAGCTGCCCGGGGAACTCGGGAACGACATACCCGTCCAACGAGGGCTGTTCGGCACCGAGTTGTGCCGTCCGGCGGGAGCCGGGACAGGATGTCAGCTCGCCGTTCCCCCGTGCGCCGGGCGGGTCGTGGCGTGCGAACCGCCCGGCTACGACGGCGATCTCCCGACGGCACACGGGACAGGATCTGCGACGCGAGGACATGGGCCAAGTGTGCACCGGGGCACCGACAACGGTCCGTCGGCGGAACTCGTCCACCATGCCGGTGCTCCCTCCGGCGTGCGCTGACCTCCGCGGCCCGGCGTGACGGGTCGGCCTCCCGTTCGAACGAGCCGGAGCGCCGCGAACTCCGGAGCGAGCCGGGGTGCCGTGAACCGATGTCGCGCGGCGTGCAACCCGCCGTGAGTGTCCGGGAGTACCTACGGGTGGACGTCTAAGCCGCGGCCACCACTCCCGGTGGCCGCGGCAGGCGGGCACGCGGGCCCAGCGCGCCGGCCGTCGACGACCGTCCGGCGTGGTGCCGGGCGGCAGCTCTGAAGGAGAAACGCCCCATGGCTCTCGGATTCGCCAGGAAGGCGGCCGTGACGGCCGCCGCGGTCGCCGCGCTCGGAGGAACGTCGTTCGCAGCCTCCGCGGTCGCGGCGACGCCGGGCTCGACCGCCCACCCGGCATCCGCGCCCGTCTCCGCCGTCGCGAAGCGCTCCGCCACCGCTCACCGGCCAGTGCCGCAGGTGGTCACTCAGGTGATCGGCAAGGGCCGGGTGGACGGACAGCGCTGGTCGGTGGCGCTGGAGTTCCACCGGACACTGCCCAAGGGCTACGTCCTGCCCACGCGCCCCGACGGGACCGCGGTCCCGGGCACCTCACTGCTGTGCCAGCGCATGTACATCGGCGGCGTCCGCATCGACCACCAGGGCGGCCCCTGGGCCGACTGCCAGCCCGTCACCGGCACCAACGACCCCCAGGCCGCCGGGAACACGGGACTGTGGGGCCTGCACGACAAGGGCACCAGCGGCAGCCGCCTGATGGTCGCCAACCCCGAAGCCGACGTCGCCTACGGCATCGTCACCCTCACCGACGGCACCCGCATCAAAGCCACCACCACCGCCCTCGCCGGCACCACCTACCGCGCCTGGGCCGCACCCATCCCCGACGGACACACCATCAGCTCGGTCGACCAGTACGACACCCACCACAACCGACTCAGCCACGACACCTACTGGCGCTGACCACCCAGACGAAGGACGGGCACCTCCTGCCGTGCAGCCAAGTGACCGCAGGGCCGCGGACAGCGGACCGGATTCGGAGTTCACCCGGTTCGTCGCTGCCCGCTGGCGGGCCCTGACCCACACCGCGTACCTGCTCACCGGCGACTTCCACGAGGCGGAGGACCTGGTGCAGACGACGCTGGCGAAGGTGTACCCGCACTGGCGGCGACTGGAGCCGGAGCGCGCCGAACACTACGTCCGACGGGCACTGGTCAACACCAACCGCAGCCGGCACCGCCGCCGCAGGATCACCCACCTCCTTCTCCCGTCGCTGCCCGACACCCGCCCCGCTCACGACGACGGGGCGGGTGTCGGGGGCGTGGACGTGTACGACGCCCTGGCCCGCGAGCTCGCCGGCCTGCCCGAGCGACAGCGGGCGGTCGTGGTGCTGCGCTACTGCGAGGACCTGTCCGTCGAGGAAGTGGCGGACGTCCTCGGCTGTTCGGTCGGCACGGTGAAGAGCCAGGCATCCCGGGCCCTGGCCAAGCTGCGCAGCCGTTCGTCCCTCGCCCGCAACCACCTGTCCGGCCGCCCCGCAGAGGCACGATGACTCCCGACCACGACCAAGAGGACTGGCTGCGCGCCGCCTACACCCGGTCACGCGACGCCTATCCCTCGTCCCAGGCCCCCGTCGACCAGATCCTGACCGCCGCGCGCGCCCGCAGGAGACGCAGCCGCGCCGCGGCCGTCACAGCCGGTGCCGCCTGCGTCCTCGCCCTCTGCCTGACGGTCCCGTTCCTGAAGCCGTCGCCCGACGCCGTCGGCCCCACGCTCCGGCCCACGCCCGCGGCGAGCCCCACCCACACCCCGGCTCCCAGCACGGTCGGTGTCCAGGTGATCGGCGAGGGCCGGGTGGACGGACAGCGCTGGTCGGTGGCGCTGGAGTTCCACCGGACACTCCCCAAGGACTACGTCTCCCCCGCCGCTCCCCACAGAACCGCGGCACCGGGCACCTCACTGCTGTGCCAGCGCATGTACATCGGCGGCGTCCGCATCGACCACCAGGGCGGCCCCTGGGCCGACTGCCAGCCCGTCACCGGCACCAACGACCCCCAGGCCGCCGGGAACACGGGACTGTGGGGCCTGCACGACAAGGGCACCAGCGGCAGCCGCCTGATGGTCGCCAACCCCGAAGCCGACGTCGCCTACGGCATCGTCACCCTCACCGACGGCACCCGCATCAAAGCCACCAGCGCCACCCTCCCCGGCACCACCTACCGCGCCTGGGCCGCACCCATCCCCGACGGACACACCATCAGCTCGGTCGACCAGTACGACACCCACCACAACCGACTCAGCCACGACACCTACTGGCGCTGACCAGGGCTTGCCGGAGCGCAGGCAGTCCGTGGTGACCGTCGCGCCGCGGGAGCGGCCGGCCGGTGGGCGCGCTCCCGCGGCCCCGGCGCGGGACGCGGTGCTCAGCCCGATGCCGGCGAAGGGGAACACCGCGAGGCCGAGCGGTACGGCGACGGATCCCCGGCACCGGTGCCGGGGGGTGCGCGGTCGCGGAGCACGCCGGGCACCAAGTCGGTCACCGGGCCGGCCGGCACGTCGGGCCCTTCGCCGCGCGCGGGAGCAGACCGTGAACACGGCCACCGCGACCACCAGCCCCACCGCGGTGGCCATCGGGTCGGCGAGCAGCCGGTCCACATGAGGTCGCAGCCGATCGACCGAGGTGAACGCCACGGCCGATCCGGAGACCGCGGCCACCAGACCTGCGCTCCAACGACGGTGCCTGCCGTTGAACCACCGGCCCAGCACCATCGCCGTGGGCGCGGCGACCGGGGCGTTCCAGCAGCCCGACCCTTCCGAGGCGTCGACCCGACGGCCAGTCAGCTACCCCTTTCCTGCCGGTGATCGACCGTCTCTGTTGCAGGGCACTCACCGTTCCGTCGTCCGGAAAAAGCCTCCGCGATCAACCGCTGGAATCGGCTGACTGATCTCACGCACGCCCGAGAGAAACCACGGAACCGCGACTCCCCTTCCTTCGACACGGACAAGCCACGTACAAGGACCGCGACCCCGATACCGAATGCGACGACGAACAAGGCCAGCCATAGCGCATGCACTTGATACCAGTGCGAACCGGCTTCCATGATCTGGGCGACGCCGGCCACCCCCAGGGCGGCGAGTAGCGCCAGCACCACGGTCACCTTCGCCGCTTGCCTGTTCCTGTCTTCCTCCACGTATTGCTGGGTCACCTTGTCCACGGTCGTCCCCAGCTCTTCGTTGGACACCCCAGCCATTGCGGCAAACAACTGCTCTACTCTCTTGAAGTAATCTGACAGCTCCAGCAGGCAGTGCAGCATAGCTGCCGCTGACGGTGAGGCGACCAGGCACCGGGAAGAGAACAAGGCCGCCTTGTCGTGAACAATAAGAGAAAGAGTGTCGAGATCCACGCTCTCCGCATCCAATTTCGCCGAGAGTTCGCGCAGGCTGGCTGAGGTGACAGCCTTCCTCCCTGTGATCACACCGAAAAAACGCCCGTGCAGGATGTCGCTCAGGAAGTGCCTTCCCTTTGCGGCAGGCCGCTGCATATCCGCCCATTGGACTTTCAGGTCCATCGAGGCTTTGTGGTGTTCCAGCAGTTCATTGGACCATCCCTCGAGCAAGCCCTCCAGTGACGCAGTTAATTCTGCGACCGCCCTCCATGTACCCCTTACAAAATTGGGGAGCCCCACCGTGAAGAGGGATATGGTATTGCAGGACCTCGCAACCCACTCCTGGGATGATCCCGTCAGGTAAGACGAGCTGGAGTTCAGCGTGGCATACCTCGCCCACTCGGCCGGCGATCCCACAAGGCACGGAACCGGGTTGGTCAGCACCTGGGTGCCCATGGCGCCGATCAGCTCACCGACACTCAACACATCCTGTGGGTCACGTTCCCTCACCGGTCCGCTCGAAGTTGAGGCAGCACCGATGCTGGCAACGACTTGGTACATACCGCGCCGACACATCAATGGGCTTCCGGGTGGAATGCGGAGATGGGAGCCCGAGACTCGGTCCGCCGTGTCGGCTGTCAGGTCCAAGTTCTCACCGGCGCCCAGGTCCATCACCATCTGGACCGCGAGGTCGCACAACCTGTGCCAGCGAAGCGGCCTGACATTCCGTTCGAACATGACGCACAGCTCACCGCACTCCGGCGCCGCGTACAGCATCTTGGCGAATAGTTCGAATGCTGGTACGCCTTCCAGCTCTGTCGAGAATCGAACATAGTGGTTACCCAGATTTGATATGACGATCCCGGACTTCAGTCTGGTGAGCACCGCGGCCCCATCCGCGCTTTTGATCAGAACGTCAGGCGTTTCGAGGTAGACGCCGCCGTACCAACGCTGCAGCGGGTCATCGCTCGCCCAGATGTCGTCGAGGTCCAGAGACGTGTGCGGCTTCGTTTCGACGCCGACCATCTCCCAGTGCTCGACCTTTTTCGCCTCTTCTACTACACACTCCGGCGCCATGCAGTCGGATCGCACAGAGAATGGGTAGATGTAGACCAATTCCCCATGCTCTACATGAAGCCAGCGCGCATCTTTCTGCGCATGCAACGCGGCCAGGCTCACCCTATTAGCTCGCAGTTCACTGGCCATGACAGGGTCCATCACATCGTCACACTCGGCCGCATGGAGTCGATGGATGACGGTTTCCAGAGGCGCCCCGTGACGGTAGTAATTCGACAGGCCGCGCGCCGCTTCGGCGACGGCCGCGTAGCATGTCTGATAGCAGTCGGCATATTCTTCTATATGCGTTCGTATGTCGTCCGAGAATGTCTCCGGAATCTCGTCGACAGCATCGATCGCCCTTTGGGCGTGTTTGCTGGCATTATCGGCCGCATCAGCACGCGCCTCGAGAACTCCACTGACCATGGCGTCCTCGGCCCGGATTTGGGAATCGAGGCTCTCGATCAGTGCGAGTGCGGCCTGGGTGGCTCTAGCTGCGTGATCTTCTCTGCTTAGAAGCGGATCACCGCGCACACATTCCCGTGCCCCCGTCAACGTGTCCCAGAGCGGATGGAAGAGGTATGAGACCTCCCATGCTTCCTCAACTGCTTCGAGCACCAGGAGCAGGAGATAGGCGACTCCAGCTGGGATACTTCTTGCACGTTCGAGCTGCTCGCCGATGATGCGGGCCGCCCTCTTTCCATCGTCCGAGGGAATCTCACGCGTGGGAGGTTTTCTCGGACCGCAACCCTCCGTAGGTTGCCCGGCTGTTTCCCACCGCGGCAACCGATGCAGTTCGTCAGAGTGCAGAAGCTCCCGTACCTCCGTCGGGATCACGACATCCAGGATACTGCGAATGCCATCTGCACGCCTGATTCAGACGTCCCGATATCGATATCCGTTCGCGTCTGGTGCGCATGGAACAGGTCCCGAGGCACGGCGGCCCCACTGAACGGCGTGGCGTCCGGAGTGGCACTGGGGGGAAGTCGGGTTCGCGATCCAACGCCAAGATCTCCGCGCGACTGGGCCAGCACGGATGACCCCGTGGATGCCGTCCACGGCACACAGCCCGGTACGAACGCGAGACAGCGTGAGTCGGCGAGCTGATCATGTGAGCGCATGCCAAAGGACCCGTGACCTGCGTTCTACGCTGGTCACGGGCCCTTTGTTCCCGTGTGGCGGCGCCAGGATTCGAACCTGGGAAGGCTGAGCCGGCAGATTTACAGTCTGCTCCCTTTGGCCGCTCGGGCACACCGCCGGGTTTGCTGCCGTTCGAACCGCCCTTCGGCGGTGCTCCCTGGCAACGACGTAAACAATACCCGATGCGCGGGGGTGCTCCGCCACCCGGTTGATCCCCGCCGTCGGGGTGAGGGACGGCTGGTACCGCGGCAGGCGACGTTCGTCCGTCAAGGAGCGGCGACCGGTGTCTGCTCTGGGGCCCTCCTGCCCGAAGGCTCGGGCAGGTGCCCGCCGGAAGTCCTCGTACTGGACGTACTCGGGCTTCCCACCGGTGCGGCGAGTGGGGGTCCCCCTGCTCAACGAGCCCGGGGGGAGGCGTGCCGGGCAGCGCGACGGGGCGAACCTCGCCTGAGGCGGCACTAGGCTTGGGCGGATGCGGACCCGGACCGCGAGGCCCGGCCCGGCGGTTCCCCCCACCCGCCGGCACGCAGCTGACACGCATCCCGACACACCCCGATACAAGGAGCCACAGGACATGGCCGACTCCAGTTTCGACATCGTCTCGAAGGTCGAGCGGCAGGAGGTCGACAACGCCCTCAACCAGGCCGCCAAGGAGATCTCGCAGCGCTACGACTTCAAGGGCGTGGGCGCCTCGATCTCGTGGTCCGGTGAGAAGATCCTCATGGAGGCGAACTCCGAGGACCGGGTGAACGCTGTCCTCGACGTCTTCCAGTCCAAGCTGATCAAGCGCGGCATCTCGCTGAAGGCCCTGGACGCGGGCGAGCCGCAGCTTTCCGGCAAGGAGTACAAGATCTTCGCGACGATCCAGGAGGGCATCTCCCAGGAGAACGCCAAGAAGGTGGCGAAGCTCATCCGCGACGAGGGTCCGAAGGGCGTCAAGGCGCAGGTCCAGGGTGAGGAGCTGCGGGTCAGTTCCAAGAGCCGGGACGACCTGCAGACCGTGATCGCCCTGCTGAAGGGCCAGGACTTCGACTTCGCGCTGCAGTTCGTCAACTACCGGTAGGACCGGTACGGGCGACCCATGAGCCCGGTACGGACGAGGGGCGGGCGCCCGGTGGGCGCCCGCCCCTGTCGTTCCTCGGCCGGGTACGGCTAGTCGCGCGAGTTGCCGAACAGGAGCCGGTAGGCGATCAGCAGCACCAGCGAGCCGCCGATCGCCGCGGCCCAGGTGGCGCCGTCGTAGAAGTGCTTCGAGATCGGGTGGTCCAGCCAGCGCGCCGAGATCCAGCCGCCGATGAAGGCGCCCGCGACGCCGATCAGGGTCGTGCCGACGAAGCCGCCCGGGTCGCGGCCCGGCAGCAGGAGCTTTGCGATGGCTCCGGCCACCAGCCCCAGGAAGATCCAGCTGATGATGCCCATGCCCTGACCCTTTCCTTTCCGGGGCCGTTGATGCTCGCGTCGTCGTGCCTGCCCCACGCGTGTTCGTGCCGTGTTGCCGAGAAGGACGCCACGGCCCCACCCCACGGTTGCACCGATCAGTAGGGTCCGGGCCATGACACGCTCCACCGCCTCGTCCTCGTCCGCTCCCGGGCTGCGGCGCACCCTGGGCGTCGGGGACGCCGTGGTCGTCGGCCTCGGCGCGATGATCGGGGCCGGGATCTTCGCCGCGCCGGGGCCGGCGGCGCGCGCGGCGGGCTCCGGGTTGCTGCCCGGGCTGGCGGTCGCCGCCGTGGTGGCCTACTGCAACGCCGTCTCGTCGGCACGGCTGGCCGCCCGGTACCCGGCCTCGGGCGGCACCTACGTGTACGGGCGCGAGCGGCTGGGCGAGTTCTGGGGCTATGTCGCCGGCTGGGCGTTCGTGGCCGGGAAGACGGCCTCCTGTGCGGCGATGGCGCTCACCGTCGGCGCGTACGTCCTGCCGGAGCGGGCGCACGCGGCGGCGGTGGCGGCCGTGGTGGCGCTGACGGCGGTGAACTACGGCGGCATCCAGAAGTCCGCCCGGCTGACGCGGGCGATCGTCGCGGTGGTGCTGGTGGCCCTGACCGCCGCGGTCGTGGGGTGCCTGAGCTCCGGCGCCGCCGACCCGGGACGGCTGGCGCCCGGCGGTCCCGGCGGGGCGGGTGGCGTGCTGCAGGCGGCCGGGCTGCTGTTCTTCGCGTTCGCCGGGTACGCGCGGATCGCGACCCTCGGCGAGGAGGTGCGGGATCCGGAGCGCACCATTCCCCGCGCCGTCCGGCTCGCCCTGGGCATCGCTCTGGTGGTGTACGCGCTGGTCACGGTGGCCCTGCTGGCGGTGCTGGGGCCGGACGGCCTCGCCCGCGCGAGCGCGCCGCTGGCCGATGCGGTGCGGGCGGCGGGGGCGCCGGGCCTGGTGCCGGTGGTGCGGGCCGGCGCCGCGGTGGCCGCGCTGGGGTCGCTGCTGGCGCTGGTCCTTGGCGTCTCGCGGACCACGCTGGCCATGGCCCGGGACCGGCATCTGCCGGCCGCGCTGGCCGCTGTGCACCCCCGCTTCCGGGTACCGCACCGGGCGGAGCTCGCCGTGGGCGCGGTGGTCGCCGTCCTGGCCGCCACGGTGGACGTGCGGGGGGCGATCGGCTTCTCGTCCTTCGGCGTGCTGGCGTACTACGCGGTCGCCAACGCCTCCGCCTGGACCCTCGACCCCGCCCCGGCCCGGCGGGTGGTGCCGGTGGTGGGACTGGTCGGGTGCGGAACGCTGGCGTTCGCGCTGCCCTGGGTGTCGGTGGCCGTGGGCGCGGGGGTGCTGGCGGCGGGGATGGCCGTGTACGGCGTACAGCGGTGGGCGGCGGCGCGGTAGCACGGCCTCGAAAACGGCCCCGGGCCGCCCTCCCCCACGGGTCAGCGGGTCGCGAACGGCTGGTCCGTGCGCACGATCTCACGGCCCAGCGGGAGCAGCGAGACCGGGATCAGCTTGAAGTTGGCGATGCCGAACGGGATGCCGATGATCGTGACGCAGAGCATGAAGCCCGTGACGACGTGGGCGATCGCCAGCCACCAGCCGGCCAGGACCAGCCACAGGACGTTGCCCATGCAGGAGGGCGCGCCCGCGTCCCGGCGTTCGACGGTGGTGTACCCGAAGGGCCACAGGGCGTAGACGCCGATGCGGAAGGCGGCGATGCCGAAGGGGATGCCGATGATCGTGACGCACAGGAGTACGCCTGCGAGGAGGTAGCCGAGGAACAGCCAGAAGCCGCTGAGGACGAGCCAGATGACGTTGAGGATTGTCTTCATCGGTGGCGACCTGCCATTTGCTCGAGTCGGGCGATGCGCTCCGCCATGGGCGGGTGGGTGGAGAACATCTTCGACAGTCCCTGGCCCGGGCGGAAGGGGTTGGCGATCATCATGTGGCTCGCGGTCTCGATGCGCGGCTCGGGGGGCAGCGGAAGCTGCTGGGTGCCCGCTTCGAGCTTGCGCAGCGCGCTGGCGAGGGCGAGCGGGTCGCCGGTGATGCGAGCTCCGGAGGCGTCGGCCTCGTACTCCCGGGAGCGGCTGATGGCCAGTTGGATGAGGGTGGCCGCGAGCGGTCCCAGGATCATGATGAGGAGCATCCCGAGCAGGCCGGGGCCGTCGTCGTCGTCCGAGCGGCCGACCGGGATCAGCCAGGCGAAGTTGACCAGAAACATGATCACGGAGGCCAGGGCGCCGGCGACGGACGAGATCAGGATGTCGCGGTTGTAGACGTGACTGAGCTCGTGGCCGATGACGCCGCGCAGCTCCCGCTCGTCCAGGATGCGCAGAATGCCCTCCGTGCAGCACACGGCGGCGTTGCGCGGGTTGCGGCCGGTCGCGAAGGCGTTCGGCGCCTCGGTCGGGGAGATGTAGAGGCGGGGCATGGGCTGGCGCGCCTGGGTGGAGAGGTCGCGGACCATGCGGTACAGGGCCGGGGCCTCGAACTCGCTGACCGGTCGGGCGCGCATGGCGCGCAGGGCCAGTTTGTCGCTGTTCCAGTACGCGTAGGCGTTGGTGCCGATGGCGATGAGCACCGCCACGATCAGGCCGGTGCGGCCGAAGAGACTGCCGATGACGATGATGAGTGCGGACAGTCCCCCGAGGAGTACTGCGGTCCTGAGCCCGTTGTGCCGGCGGTGCACGGTACGCCCTCCAAATGGTGCGGCAGGGGAACCCTTCGCTTGCTGCTGTTCGGTGCCACTGGTGTCGTGACGTGTTCCGGTGTCACGTCCAGTGGACCCTTCCGTACTGGTCAACGCCAGGCGAGGGCCCCGGGTTCCCCGGCGTGCGCGACGGCGCGCGGGCCGTCCGGGTGAGCGGGGCACCGAAACCGGGCGGCACGCGCGTGTGGATCGGGTGCCCCGCGCGGGCGCGCCGAAAGCCTGGCGGTGTGCCGGGCCGGCGCCGGCCGGGTCAGAACAGGCCGCTGCCCGCGAAGCGCAGCACCAGCTGGGGTGCGCCGGAGAGGGCGACGCCGATGACGCCGGCCAGGGTGATCGCGGCGGTGAGGGGGGCCGGAACACGGTGCCGGACGGGTTCCCCCTCGGGGGCGCGGAAGAGCAGTGCCGTCCACTGGAGGTAGTAGAACAGCGCGATGACGACGTTGACGGCCATGACGACGGCGAGCCAGCCGAGTCCGGCGTCGACGGCCGCGGAGAAGACGGTGACCTTGGCGAACAGGCCGATGACGCCCGGGGGGAGCCCGGCCAGGCAGAGCAGGAAGAAGGCCAGCAGGAGGGCGGTCAGCGGGTTCGTGGCGTACAAACCGCGGTAGTCGGTGACGCGGTTGCGGGTTCGGGTACGGCCGACGAGGGCGGCCACGGCGAAGGCGCCGAGGTTGACGGCGGCGTACATGAGGGCGTACGCGACCGTGGAGCCGATCGACTTCTGGGCGTCCCCGGAGTAGCCGGCGGCGGCGATCGGCACCAGGAGGTAGCCGGCCTGGCCGACGGATGACCAGGCGAGCAGCCGGACCGCGCTGTACGCGCGCGTGGCCTGCTGGCGCAGGGCGCCGACGTTGCCGACGGTCATGGTGAGGGCGGCGAGCGCGGCGAGCGCCGGGCCCCAGACGTCGGCGTAGGAGGGGAGGGCGACGACGGTGACGAGGATCAGGCCGGTGAAGCCGACCGCCTTGCCGACGACCGACAGGTAGGCGGCGATCGGCAGGGGCGCGCCCACATAGGTGTCGGGCACCCAGAAGTGGAAGGGGACGGCGGCCGTCTTGAAGGCGAAGCCGACGAGGGTGAGGACGACTCCGGTCTGGGCGAGGGTGTGGAACTGCCCGTCGACGTGCTGGACGCGGTCGGCGACCTGGGTGAGGTAGAGGGTGCCGGTGGTGGCGTAGACGAAGCTGATGCCCATGAGGCTGACGGCGGTGGCGGTGACCGACGACAGGAAGAACTTCAGCGCGGCGTCGGAGGACCTGCGGTCGCCGTGCCGGAGGCCGACGAGGGCGAAGGCGGGCAGGGAGGCGACCTCCAGGGCGACGATCAAGGTCGCCAGGTCGCGGGCGGCGGGCAGCAGGGCGGCGCCGGCGGCGGAGGACAGCAACAGGAACCAGTACTCCCCTTCGGGGAGTCCGCCGCGGGCGTCCTTGAGCGCGGTGACCGACAGCAGGGCGGTCAGGAGAGCTCCGCCGAGGACCAGGAACTGGATGACGAGGGCGAAGTGGTCGGCGGTGTAGCTGCAGACGCCCGGCCGCCCGGCGAGGCAGAAGGTGCTGCGGTCGCCGTCCAGGAGGGGGAGCAGCAGCAGCGCCGAGGCGGCGAGGCCCGCCACCGAGACCCAGCCGAGAAGGGGTTTGCGGGTCCTGGGCAGGAAGAGGTCGGCGACGAGCACCGCGAGGGCGATCACCGCGGTGAGGGTGGGGGGCGCGATGGCGAGCCAGTCGACGGACTGGACCGCCGACACGGCCGGCGACTGGGCCAGGGCGCTCATCGGGTGCCTCCTGCGAGGAGCTGCTGGACGGCCGGGTCGGTGAGCCCGAGCAGGGCCTTCGGCCAGAGTCCGGCGAGGACGGTGAGGGCGACGAGCGGGGTCCAGGCCGCGAACTCGAAGCCGTGCACGTCGGCGAGTTCCGGGGTCTCCCGCGGTCCGGCGCCCATGCAGACGCGGCGGACCACCGCGAGCATGTACGCGGCCGTCAGCAGGGTGCCGAACGCGCCGATCGCCATGAAGGCGAGGAAGGCGGGCCGGCTGAGGCCGGCGGCGGGCCGGAAGGAGCCGAACAGGGCGAGCATCTCGCCCCAGAACCCGGCCAGGCCGGGCAGGCCGAGCGAGGCGACGGCGGCGAAGGCGAGCAGGCCGCCCAGGCGGGGGGCTCTGCCGTAGAGCGCGGCGCCCGTCCGGACTTCGCCCGGCGCGGCGGAGTCGCTCGCCGGCCGGCGGTGGCCGGACGCGGGGAGGGCCAGGGCGTCCAGGTCGGTGGTGCCGGTGCGGTCCTTGATCGCGCCGACCAGGAAGAAGAGCAGGCCGGTGATGAGGCCGTGGGCGATGTTGGCGAACAGGGCGCCGTTGACGCCGGTCGGGGTCATGGTCGCGATGCCCAGCAGGACGAAGCCCATGTGGCCGACGGAGGAGTAGGCGATGAGCCGCTTCAGATCGCCCTTCGCGCCCTGCTTGGCCAGGGCCAGGCAGGCGAGCGACCCGTAGATGATCCCGGTGACGGCGAGGGCGGCGAGGTAGGGCGCGAAGGTGTGGAAGCCGTGCGGCGCGATGGGCAGCAGGATCCGGACGAACCCGTACGTGCCCATCTTCAGCAGGACGCCGGCCAGCAGGACGGAGCCGACGGTCGGGGCGGCGGTGTGGGCGTCCGGCAGCCAGCTGTGCAGGGGCCACATCGGCGTCTTGACGGCGAGCCCGACCGCGATCGCCAGAACGGCGACGACCTGCACGGACGCGGTCAGTGAGCGGCCGTTGTCAGTGGCGAGTGCCACCATGTCGAAGGTGCCGGCCTTGAGTCCGATCAGGAGCAGGCCGAGCAGCATGACGACCGAGCCGAGGAGGGTGTAGAGGATGAACCGCCAGGCGGCGGCCCGCCGCCCCTCGCCGCCCCAGCGGGCGATGAGGAAGTACATCGGGACGAGCACCGTCTCGAAGGCGAGGAAGAACAGCAGCAGGTCGAGGACGGCGAAGGTCGCGAGGGTGCCGGACTCCAGGAGCAGCAGCAGCGCGACGAAGGCCTTCGGTGTGGGCCCCGCGGGCGGCTTGAAGTAGGAGTACAGCGCGCAGAGGAAGGTCAGCAGCGCGGTCAGGACGACGAGGGGGAGGGAGATGCCGTCGATGCCGAGGTGGATGCGCACGTGGAGTGCGGGGATCCAGCTGATGTCGGTCGTGGCCTGCATCTTCGACGGGTGGCCGTGGTCGAAGCCGGCCGCGAGGACGATCGCGGCGAGGAGGACGGCGCCGGTGACGGTCACGCCGTGCCGGAGTACGGCCTGCTCGGGCGACTTCCCCTTCAGCCCGGGCGGGGCGGGCAGGAGAGCGGCGAGCGCCCCGAGGAGCGGGCCGACGACGACGAATGCGAGAAGGAACCGCATCACGGACTCGCTGATACCGATCACGCTCGCTCACGCTCCCGTGGCGACGAGGACGACGGCGACCGTCAGGACGACGGTGCCGGCGAGCAGCGCGCTCACATAGGTCTGCACATTGCCGGTCTGGGCGCGCCGTACGGCGGCTCCGAGCAGCCGGGGTAGGGCCCCCGCACCGCGTACGTAGGTCTCGACGACCTCGCGGTCGAGGAACCGGACGAGGTCGGCCGCGGCCAGGACCGGACGGACGAAGAGGGCCGCGTACCCGGCGTCCAGGTGGAAGCCCGCGGCGGCGTGCCGGTGCAGCGGGCCGAGCAGCAGCCGTCCGGGGTCCGCGGGGTCGGGCGCGTAGGCGATGTCGCCGTAGGCGGGCCGGTGGCTGGCGATGGCCTCGGCCTCGACGAGACCGGCGTCGGCCTCGGGGTGGGCCGCGACCGCGCCCAGCGGGACGCGGGCCGCCAGTGCGCCGGTGTGCCGCCAGGCGCCGTAGGCGACGATGCCGCCGGCCACGGCCAGGCCCGTGCCCAGCACGGAGGTGGTCGTCGTGGGGGCGAGGGAGCCGTTGTGGAACCAGTCGGGCAGCACGCGGAACGCGAGTCCGCCGAAGGCGAGGGAGGGCACGGCGAGCACCCAGAGCACGGCGTTCATGACCAGGGGCTGCTTGCCGTGGCCGGGGGCCTCGGCGCCCCGGCCGCGGAAGGCCAGCAGCCACAGGCGCATGGCGTAGGCGGCGGTGAGCACGGCGGTGACGAGACCGGCGACGAGCACGATCCAGCCGGCCGCGCCGGGCGCGTGGCCGGTGTGTCCGGTGGCGACGTGCTCGGCCGCACCGAGGACGGACTCCTTGGAGAAGAAGCCGCTGAAGGGAGGGATCGCGGCCAGTGCGAGGAGCGCGACGGTCATCGTCCAGTAGGCGTCCGGTACGCGGTCGCGCAGGCCGCCCATGCGGGACATGGCGGCCAGTGAGTTGGTGCCGGCGGCGTGGATGACCACGCCGGCCGCGAGGAACAGCAGTGCCTTGAAGGCGCCGTGGGACAGGAGGTGGAAGACGGCGGCGCCGCGGTCGCCGACGGCGAGCGCACCGGTCATGTAGCCGAGCTGGCCGATCGTCGAGTAGGCGAGGACGCGTTTGATGTCGTCCTGGGCGAGCGCGGCGAGCGCGCTGCCGGCCATCGTGACGGCCGCCATGACGGCGAGGACCACCATCGCGGCGGAGGAGGACTGGAAGACGGGGAGGAGCCGGGCGACGAAGTAGACACCGGCGGCGACCATCGTCGCGGCGTGGATCAGCGCGGAGACGGGCGTCGGGCCGGCCATCGCGTCGGGCAGCCAGGTGTGCAGCGGGAACTGCGCGGACTTGCCCGCCACGCCCGCCAGGAGCAGCAGGGCGGTCACGGTCGGGTGGTGCAGGCCGCCGTCGGCGACGGTGCCGAGGATCGTGGTGATGCGGAAGGAGCCGGCGTCGGCGGCGAGCGCGAACAGGCCGATGAGGAAGGGGACGTCGCCGAGCTTGGTGACCAGGAAGGCCTTGATGGAGGCGGCGCGGGCCTCGGGGGTCTCCCAGTAGTGGCCGACCAGGAAGTAGGAGCAGATGCCCATGACCTCCCAGCCGACCAGCAGCACCATCAGGTCGCCGGAGTAGACGACGAGGAACATCGCGGAGGTGAACAAGGAGACGAGAGCGGCGTAGGAGGGGTAGCGCGGGTCGTCGCGCAGATAGCCCGTCGAGTAGATCTGCACGCAGCCGGCGACGGTGCCGACCAGGACGGCGACGAGCGCGGCGAAGCCGTCGATGTGCAGGGCGAGCTCGATGGGGACCGAGCCGGTGGGCGTGAGTTCGGTGGCGGCGTCGATCGCCGGGCCGCCGCCCTGGCCGGCCGCGACCAGCACGGCCAGGACGAGCGAGGCCAGGGTCGGCAGGACCGCGAGCGGACGGACGAAGCCGGGGGCCGTGCGGCCGAGCAGCAGGCCGGCCGCGGCGCCGAGGAAGGGAAGGAGGGGGACGAGAACGGCGAGGGTGGTCGTGGTCACGCGGTGGCCTCAGCCTTCTCGGCGGCCGGGGCGGTCGCGGCGGCGTCGCTGTCGTGGCCGGGGTCGGTGTCGTCGTCGGGGCCCTCGGCGGCGTCGCGGAGCCGGTCGATGTCCGAGGTGCCGCGGTTGCGGTACACGGAGAGGACGATCGCCAGGCCGATGCCGATCTCGGCGGCGGCGATGGCGATGGTGAACAGGGTCAGGGCCTGACCGGAGTGCAGGGTCTCGCGGGCGGCCTTGCTGAGCCAGACGTCGAAGGCGACCAGGTTGAGGTTGACCGCGTTGAGCATCAGCTCGACGGACATCAGGACCAGGATCGCGTTGCGGCGGGCGAGGACGCCGTACAGGCCGGTTGAGAAGAGGAGGGCGGAGAGTACGGCGGGATAGGCGAGATGCATCAGCGGGCGCCTTCCTCGGCGGCCCGGCCGCCACGGGCTCCGGGGGCCTCGGGGGCGGGCTCCGGCACCTGTGCGGCGGCCTCCGCCCTGGCCTTGCGGGACAGGACGATCGCGCCGACCAGTGCGGCGAGGAGGAGGACGGAGAGCGCCTCGAAGGGCAGGACCCAGTTCCGGAACAGGCTCTCGCCGGTGACCTTCGTCGTGCCGGCGGCGGCGCCGTCCAGGTCGATCCAGGTGGTGCGGAAGGCGTCGACGACCACCCAGACCAGGGCGGCGGCGGCAGCGACGGCCACGGCGAGGGCGGCCCAGCGGTTGCCGGAGTCGGCGTCCGGGGAGTGGCCGATGGGGGCCTTGGTGAGCATGAGTCCGAACAGGAGGAGGACGACGACGGAACCGACGTAGATGAGGACCTGCACCCAGGCGATGAACTCGGCGGTGAGCAGGAGGTACTCGACGGCGAGGCCGCCGAGGGCGACCACCAGCCAGAGGGCGGCGTGCACCAGTTGCCTGGTGGTGACGGTGACGAGTGCGGCGCCGAAGGTGGCCAGGCCGACCAGGAGGAAGGCGATCTCGACGCCGGACGGGGAGAGGAAGCCGGGGTGCGCGGCTGCGAGGGTCACGATTCTCCTTCCCGCGGTTCGGCGGACGGGGCGGTGGTCCCGGCGGGCGGTTCGGCGGGCCCGGTGGACGGCTCGGCGGGCCCGGCCTGGGCGGCCTGCTGCTGGGCGGCCAGCTTCTCGGCGGTCTTGCGGGCCGCGGCGATCTCCTTCGGTTCCTCCGCGCCCGGGTCCAGGGCGGGCGGGGCCGGCACGGTCCACATCCACTCGCGGAGCTTGTCGCGCTCGTGGGTGAGGTCGCGGATGTCGGTCTCGGCGTACTCGAACTCCGGGGACCAGAACAGCGCGTCGAACGGACAGACCTCGATGCAGATACCGCAGTACATGCACAGGGAGAAGTCGATGGCGAAGCGGTCGAGGACGTTGCGGCTGCGTTCCCTGCCGCCGGGGGTCGCCGCGGGCACCGTCTCCTTGTGGGAGTCGATGTAGATGCACCAGTCGGGGCACTCGCGGGCGCACAGCATGCAGACCGTGCAGTTCTCCTCGAACAGGCCGATCACGCCACGGGTGCGGGGCGGCAGGTCGGGCAGGGTGTCCGGGTACTGCTCGGTGACGGTCTTCCTCGTCATCGTGCGCAGGGTGACGGCCAGACCCTTGGCGAGGCCGGAGCCGGGGATGCCGGACCGGGTGGCCGGGAGGGAACGGCGCCGGGAGGGCGGGGACTGCTCGGCCATGGCTAGGAGATCACCACCTTGACGATGCCGGTGAGGGCGATCTGGGCGAGGGAGAGGGGGACGAGGAGGGTCCAGGAGAGCTTCTGCAACTGGTCCTCGCGCAGCCGGGGGTAGGTGACGCGCAGCCAGATGACGAGGAAGGCGAGGACCGCGGCCTTCAGCAGCGTCCACACCCAGCCCAGACCGTCGGCTCCCCAGGGACCGTGCCAGCCGCCCAGGAAGAGGACGGTGGTCAGGCCGCACAGGACGACGATCCCGGCGTACTCGGCGAGCAGGAACAGGGCGAACCGCAGACCGGTGTACTCGGTGTACGCGCCGAAGATGATCTCCGAGTCGGCGACCGGCATGTCGAACGGCGGGCGTTGCAGTTCGGCGAGGCCGGCCACGAAGAAGACGACCGCGCCGATGATCTGCCAGGGCAGCCACCACCAGTGGAAGGCGTCGAGGATGCCGGGGAGGGAGACGGTGCCGGCCGCCATCGCCACGGAGGCGGCGGCGAGCAGCATCGGGAGTTCGTAGGCGAGCAGCTGGGCGGCGGTGCGCAGGCCGCCGAGGAGGGAGAACTTGTTGGCGGAGGCCCAGCCGGCCATGAGCGCCCCGAGGACGCCCACGCCCATCACCGCGAGCACGAAGAACACGCCCGCGTCCAGCACCTGGCCGACGGCGCCCTCGCCCGGGCCGATGGGGAGGGCGAGGAGGACGAGCAGGTACGGCAGGAGGGCCACGGCGGGAGCGAGCTGGAAGACGCGGCGGTCCGCGCCCGCCGGGACCACGTCCTCCTTCTGCGCGAACTTCACACCGTCCGCGACGAGCTGGGCCCAGCCGTGGAAGCCGCCGGCGTACATGGGGCCGAGGCGGCCCTGCATATGGGCCATCACCTTGTGCTCCGTCTGGCCGACGATCAGCGGGAAGGTGAGGAAGACCACGAAGACGACCAGGAGTCGCAGGGCGACGTCGACCGCGTCGTTCACTGCGGGCCTCCTTCGGGGTCGTCGGTGCCGGCGTCGCGGGCGCCGGGGATTTCGGCTTCGGGGGTCTCGGGTCCGGTTCCGGGGGTCTCGGGTCCGGTTGCGGGGGCCTCGGCTCCGGTCGCGGGGGCCTCGGGTCCGGTTCCGGGGGCCTCGGCTCCGGTTCCGGGGGCCTCGGGTCCGGTCGCGGGGGTCCCGGGTCCGGTCGCGGGGGTCCCGGGTCCGGTCGCGGGGGTCTCGGTTTCGGGAGTCTCGGTTTCGTTCCCGGAGGTGTCGGCTCCGGTCCTGGAGGCCCCGGTACCGCGGGTTCTCCCGGGGACTCCGGTCTCGGTGCCGCGGGTTCCGGAAGCTTCGGTTCCGGTGCCTGGGGTGTCCGGATCGTCGGCGCCGGGGTTGTCCGAGCCGGATTCCTCGACGGCGGGGGTCTTGGCACCGGGCTCCGCAGCGCGGAAAGCCTCGGCGTCCGAACTCCTGGCGCTGGATGCCCCGGTGCCGGGAGTGTCCGTCCCGGGCACATGGGGGCCCGGGGTGGTGGCGGCGCCGTCCTCGGTGGTCCGTTCCGGCTTCGGCTCGGGTTCGTCGAACGCCGGGCGCGCGTGGTGCCAGGGGGCGTCGGAGCCGCGTGGAGCCGACGGGGGCGTGGACGGCCCGGGCGTCCGGGAGGCCTCGGAGGCCGGTTCTCCGGTGGGCGACTGGGCCCGCTGGGACGCCGACCCCCCGGACGCGCTGCGCGCGCGGCGGGGCCGGGACGGTGCGCCCGCGGCCGTCCCCCGGGCCGGAGTGACCGGCTCGTGGGCCACCGAGGCCTCGGCGGACGGTCCGTCCGCCGCCGGGGTCCGGGTGGCGCCGCCTCCGGCCGCGGCCTGCTTCCCCGCCGCGGCGCTCTCGGCGGCCTCCGCGGCGTCGGCGCCCGGGGGCGTGCCCTCGGGACCGGGCGCCGTCTGGCTCACCGAACCCTGGCTCGCGCTCCGCGTCCGGCGCGGCCGGGCGGCGGCCGCCGCGGTCGCGCCCGGTGCCGGAGCCGTTCCGGCGCCCTCGGCGCCCGCCGTGCCGGTGGCGGCTTCGCCGGCTCCGGCGTCCGCTGCGGTCTGGCTCGCCGAGCCCTCGGCCGCCGTGCGGGCGCGGCGCACCGGACGGTCGCCGGCCGCACGGACCGGGCGTTCGGCCGCCGCCCGGCCCGCGCCGCGCGCCGGGCGGGCCGGAGCGGCCGGGAGACGGCCCTTCATGGGGCCCCATTCGTTGGGGTCGGGGACGCCCGGCGGCAGCATCTGACGGCGCTTGGGCCCCCCATGGTCCGATTCGCCGGGTTCCTTCGCTCCCGGCCACGCCTTGGCGACCCGGGCGGCGAGGACGAAGTCCTTGCGCAGCGGGTGCCCCTCGAAGGTGTCCGGCAGGAGGAGGTGGTCCAGGGCCGGGTGGCCCTGGAAGCCGACGCCGAACATCTCGTGGGTCTCGCGCTCGTGCCAGGCCGCGCCCGCGTAGACGTCCACCGCGGTGGGCAGGACGGGCGCCTCGTACGGGACCGTGGTGCGCAGCAGCAGCCGCCGTACCGGAGAGAGCGCGACGACATGGGCCGAGACACGGAAGCCCGCGCCCGGTTCGTCGACCGCGCTGAGCCAGTCGAAGTAGGTGCAGCCCAGCTCGTCGCGGGCGGTCCGCAGCGCGGACACCCAGGTGTCCGCCGGCACGTCGACCGTCAGGACCTCGTAGGACTCCTCCGCCGTGGCCTGGTCGCCGAAGAGTTCGCCGGCGGGTGCGGGCAGCCAGCCGACCCCGCTCATCGCGCGTCCCCTTCGCCGGGCCCTCCGGCCCGCTCGGACCCGGTGGGCCCGCCGGGCTGCCCGGCGGCCGGCGGCCTGACCAGTCCGCTCCGCAGCGCCGCCGTCGAGGGACGTGCCGTCCCGGTGCCGTACCGCTCGCCCAGCGACTCGCGCGCGATCTTCTCCTGGAGCTTGAGGATTCCCTGGAGCAGCGCCTCCGGGCGCGGCGGGCAGCCGGGGACGTAGACGTCCACCGGGATGATCTGGTCGACGCCCTTGGTGACGGAGTAGGAGTCCCAGTACGGGCCGCCGCAGTTGGAGCAGGCCCCGAAGGAGATGACGTACTTCGGCTCGGGCATCTGTTCGTACAGACGCTTGATCGCGGGGGCCATCTTGTCCGTGACCGTGCCGGACACCACCATCAGGTCGGCCTGGCGCGGGCCGGGCGCGAAGGGGATCACACCGAGCCGGATGAAGTCGTGGCGGGCCATCGACGCGGCGATGAACTCGATCGCGCAGCAGGCGAGGCCGAAGTTGAAGACCCAGAGCGAGTAGCGGCGGCCCCAGTTCAGGACGACCTTCATCGGCTCGGGGGCCAGACGGGAGAGCGCGCCCAGCCGCTTCGGCTCCGGCAGCGCGACGGGCTCGGGGTTCACGTCCATGCCAGGACGCCCTTCTTGTATGCGTACAGCAGGCCCACGGCCAGGAAGCCCAGGAAGACGAACATCTCCACGAGCGTCGCCGCGCCGTAGCCGGGGGCGGCGAAGACCGTCGCCCAGGGGAAGAGGAAGATCGAGTCGACGGCGAAGATCACGTACAGGAAGGCGTACACGTAGTAGCGGACCTGGGTGTGGGCCCAGCCCTCGCCGACGGGGTCGACGCCGCACTCGTAGGTCAGGAGTTTCTCGGGCGTGGGGACCACCGGGCGCAGCAGCCGCCCCGCGCCGAAGGCGACGGCGACGAACAGCACGCCCACGACGGCGAGCAGCCCGACGACGGAGTAGGAGTGGAAGTAGTCCGCCGCGACGACGGTCGACCCCCGCACCGTCTCCGGCAACGTCTCAGGCACCGTCGGTTCCTCGCTCCCTGGCCTCGTGATGTCCGTCGTGATGTCCGTGATGTCGGCGATGTCCGTGCCGCATGTTCGACGATCCGTACGCACGGGAGTCTAGGCCCTGATAAAGAGGGGGTAAGCAGCCCGTCACACCGTGAGACGCCGGGGTGGGGTTATCCCCCGCCGGACCAGGGCGGCCGACCTCATGGCGCGCGGGCGCACCGCACGGCACGCTAGCCGGTATGACCGCACCCATCTCCGTCGCCGGCCCGGCGGCGTCCGAAACCGGGGGCAGGGACCGGGACAGGGACCCGGACCCGCTGCCGCCCGCTCGTTTCGCCTACGACGTGCCCACCTGGAAGGAGATCACACATCTCCTGCTGAACCTGCCGGCGGCGCTGTTCGGCTTCGTCTACGTGATGTGCGTGCTGCTCACCGGCACCGCGCTGACGGTGACCGTGGTCGGCTTCCCGCTGCTGGCCGCCGGCCTGATGGGGGCCCGGCAGCTGGGCAGGCTGGAACGGACGCGGGCCCGGGCGCTGCTCGGGGTGCGGGTGGACGAGCCGAGCCGGCTGCCGCTGGGCCGCGCGCGGGGCCGGTCCAGCCGGCTGTGGCTGCTGCTGAAGGACCCGGTCGGCTGGCGTACGGCCCTGTACTGCTTCATCCGGCTGCCCTGGGGCGTCCTCACCTTCTGCCTCGTCCTTCCGTCGCTCTTCGTGCTGTGGCCGGTGCTGCCCTTCCTCGCGCGGGGGCTGGCGAACGTGGACCGGGTGATGGTGCGCGCGCTGCTGTCGCCCTCCGACGAGCTGGAGCGGCGGATCGCCGAGCTGGAGTCGGACCGGGGCGTCGTGGTGGACACCGCCGCCGCCGACCTGCGGCGCATCGAGCGGGACCTGCACGACGGGGCGCAGGCGCGGCTGGTCAATCTGGCCATGGGGCTGGGGCTGGCCAAGGAGAAGCTGCTGGAGGACCCGGACGCGGCGGCCGCGATGGTCGAGGAGGCGCACGGCGAGGTGAAGCTCGCGCTCCAGGAGCTGCGCGACCTGGCGCGCGGCATCCATCCGGCGGTGCTGACCGACCGCGGTCTGGACGCGGCCCTGTCCTCGGTCGCCTCGCGCTGCACGGTGCCGGTGAAGGTGACGGCCGACCTGGCCGAGCGACCGGCCGAGGCCATCGAGGGCATCGCCTACTTCACCGTCTCCGAGCTGCTGCAGAACGTCAGCAAGCACAGCGGGGCCAAGTCGGCCTCGGTGGAGGTGTGGCGGTCCGGCGACCGGCTGCTGATCCAGGTGTGGGACGACGGCCGCGGCGGCGCGCGGCTGGACGGCGGTACGGGGATGCGGGGCCTGGCGGAACGGCTGGGCGCGGTCGACGGGCTGTTCGTCGTCGAGTCGCCGCAGGGCGGCCCCACCACCGTCACGGCGGAACTGCCCTGGCGGGACCGCGCGGCGGGATCCGGACCGGGCTCCGGTTCCGGTCCGGCCGCGGGCGCCGCTCTCGGGAGGTAGGGAAAACCCCCGGGCCAAGAGGCCGACCCGCTCCATGGTCCCGCGACCCGCGGCCGAGCAGGCTGGTGGTGGAGCGGGACGAGCAGGCGAACGCGGCACACGAGACGACGCGGCACGCGCCGTGGCACACGAGGGGAACGGGACGACAGCGATGGCCACCCAGTACGGATCGCAGTACGGGCAGGGTTACGGACAGGGGTACGGGCCGGCCGGCGGGCCCGGGGCCCCCGGCCGGCGCGGGCACATCCTGCCCTCCGGGCTGCGGGCGCCGTTCGAGGCGCGCAGCTGGCGGGAGTTCGGCTACGTGCTGCTGGGCCTGCCGGTCGGCATCCTGCTCTTCACGTACGCCGTCACGATGGTGTCGCTGGGCGCCGGCCTGCTGGTCACGTTCCTCGGGATCCCGGTGCTGGCGGGGGCGCTCGCGGGCTGCCGGGGGTTCGGCACGCTGGAGCGCGCGCGGGCGCGCGGGCTGCTGGGCCTGGAGGTGGGCGAGCCGGAGCCGCTGCGGGCCAAGGGGCACGGCCTGCTGGCCTGGACGGGAGCGGTGCTCAGGAGCGGCGCCTCCTGGCGGGCCCTGCTCTACTCGGTTGTGCAGTTCCCGTGGGCGGTGTTCTCCTTCGTGGTCGCCGTGGTCTCCTGGACCATCGGCTGGTCGCTGCTGACCTACCCGCTGTGGTTCTGGGTCTTCCCGATGTGGGCGGGGCGGGGCGGCATCCAGCTCTACAGCGACGCGCACCACAACATCTACCTCGACAACCCGTTCGAGATCACGACGACCGGGCTGGTGGGGCTGCTGCTGACGCTGGTCACGCCGTGGATCGTACGGGCGCTGACGACGGTGGACCGGGTGCTGGTGCACGGACTGCTCGGGCCGTCGCGGCTGTCGGCGCGGGTGGTGGAGCTGGAGTCGGACCGGGGCGTCGTGGTGGACACCGCCGCCGCCGACCTGCGGCGCATCGAACGCGACCTGCACGACGGGGCGCAGGCCCGGTTGGTGGCGCTGGCGATGGATCTCGGGCTGGCCAAGGAGAAGCTGGCCGAGGACCCACGGGCCGCGGCACGGATGGTGGACGAGGCGCACGGCGAGGTGAAGACGGCGCTCCAGGAGCTGCGGGACCTGGCGCGCGGCATCCATCCGGCGGTGCTGACCGACCGGGGACTGGACGCGGCGCTGTCGGCGGTGGCCTCGCGCTGCACGGTGCCGGTACGGGTCGAGGTGGACCTGGCCGAGCGGCCGGCGCCGGCGATCGAGGGGATCGCGTACTTCACCGTCTCCGAGCTGTTGCAGAACATCAGCAAGCACAGCCGGGCCCGGTCCGCCACGGTGGACGTGTGGCGCTCCGAGGGCCGGTTGATGCTCCAGGTCGCGGACGACGGGGTCGGGGGCGCCGAGGCCGGCGCGGGCTCCGGTCTCGCCGGGCTGACCGAACGGCTGGACGCGGTGGACGGCGTCCTCCTGGTCGACTCTCCGGTCGGCGGGCCCACCCGGGTGACGGCGGAGCTGCCCTGGCGGCGCTGAGCGCCCGGGGAAGTCGCGGACGGCAGGCCGAGCACGTGGAGGACCTGGGGGCCCGCCCCCGAGCCTCTTCGGGGCGCCTCGCCCCCGGGCCCGACGAGGCTCGGCGGCGCGCCCTGCAGCGGACGCCCGCGCACCCGCCTGGCCCCCGAGCGCACACAACCGGTACCAGGCCGCCCGCAACCGGTCCCCCGGGCGCCCGGAACCAGCCACTGGAGCGCTCGGAACCGGCCTCGGCCGCCCGTGACGAGCCCCCCGGCGGCTCCGAGCGCCCCCCTGCTTCCCCCCGCTCGGGCGCGGCACGGTCCGGATGCTGGAATGCTGGACCATGTCGCCGTCACGCGGACGGCGTGGAGCGAGGCTGTGGGGGACCGAGGATCGTGGAGGACAGGGTGCGGGTGGTCATCGCCGAGGACTCGGTGCTGCTCAGAGAGGGCCTGACCCGGTTGCTGACCGACCGGGGGCACGACGTGGTGGCCGGTGTCGGCGACGCCGACGCGCTGATCAAGACCATCGCCGAGCTGCACGACGGGGGCGAGCTGCCCGACGTCGTCGTGGCGGACGTGCGGATGCCGCCGACGCACACCGACGAGGGGGTGCGGGCCGCGGTGCGGCTGCGCAAGGCCCATCCCGGGCTGGGCGTCCTGGTGCTCTCGCAGTACGTCGAGGAGCGGTACGCCACCGAGCTGCTCGCCGGTTCCAGCCGCGGGGTCGGCTATCTGCTGAAGGACCGCGTGGCCGAGGTGCGGGAGTTCGTCGACGCGGTGGTCCGGGTGGCCCAGGGGGGCACGGCCCTGGACCCGGAGGTGGTCGCCCAGCTGCTCGGACGCAGCCGCAAGCAGGACGTGCTGGCGGGTCTCACCCCGCGGGAGCGGGAGGTCCTGGGGCTGATGGCCGAGGGGCGGACCAACTCGGCGGTCGCCCGGCAGCTGGTGGTGAGCGACGGCGCGGTGGAGAAGCACGTCAGCAACATCTTCCTGAAACTCGGCCTCTCCCAGAGTGACGGGGATCACCGGCGTGTTCTCGCCGTCCTCACCTATCTGAACTCCTGATCGGTTGACACTGAGTCAGTAACAGGCACGGACGTCGAGTCGATCACGAGCACGCGGCGAGTACGGGGGCGGAGCATTCCGAAGGAGGTCCGGCGGATCGGCACGGCGTGACAGCGCGACACGTCCAGGCGTCGGACCGTCTCACGGGTACGTCCAGCATGCGATCGGTGCGGAGAAGGCGAACCTGACGGTCGTAGGGTTGAAACCGGGAATGGTCTTCGGGAAGTCCGCTCCCACACAGCCGCCTCGAAGGAGGTCCAGTTCAGTGACCAGCCAGGTCAGCAGTCCAGCGGAACAGGCCGACGGAGCCGTCGTGGGAGAGCAGCGCAAGGCGGCCGGGGTGAAGGACGTACGCCGTCTGGAGCGGGTGATCATCCGGTTCGCGGGCGACTCGGGTGACGGCATGCAGCTCACGGGCGACCGGTTCACCTCCGAGACGGCGTCGTTCGGCAACGACCTGTCCACGCTGCCGAACTTCCCGGCGGAGATCCGCGCCCCCGCAGGCACCCTGCCGGGCGTCTCCTCCTTCCAGCTGCACTTCGCCGACCACGACATCCTCACCCCGGGAGACGCGCCCAACGTGCTGGTCGCGATGAACCCGGCCGCCCTGAAGGCGAACATCGGCGACCTGCCGCGCGGCGCGGAGATCATCGTCAACACCGACGAGTTCACCAAGCGCGCGATGCAGAAGGTCGGCTACGCCGCCTCCCCGCTGGAGGACGGCTCGCTGGACGGCTACCAGCTGCACCCGGTGCCGCTGACCACCCTGACCGTCGAGGCGCTGAAGGAGTTCGACCTCTCCCGCAAGGAGGCCGAGCGCAGCAAGAACATGTTCGCCCTGGGGCTGCTGTCGTGGATGTACCACCGGCCGACCGAGGGCACCGAGAAGTTCCTGCGGAGCAAGTTCGCCAAGAAGCCGGACATCGCGGCGGCGAACATCGCCGCCTTCCGGGCGGGCTGGAACTTCGGCGAGACGACGGAGGACTTCGCCGTCTCCTACGAGGTCGCCCCGGCCACCAAGGCGTTCCCGGTCGGCACCTACCGCAACATCTCCGGGAACCTGGCCCTGGCCTACGGCCTGGTGGCCGCCTCCCGCCAGGCGGACCTGCCGCTGTACCTGGGCTCCTACCCGATCACCCCGGCCTCGGACATCCTGCACGAGCTGTCCAAGCACAAGAACTTCGGCGTCCGCACCTTCCAGGCCGAGGACGAGATCGCCGGCATCGGCGCGGCCCTGGGGGCCGCCTTCGGCGGTTCGCTGGCGGTCACGACGACCAGCGGCCCGGGCGTGGCGCTGAAGTCGGAGACGATCGGCCTGGCCGTGTCGCTGGAGCTGCCGCTGCTGATCGTGGACATCCAGCGCGGCGGCCCGTCCACGGGCCTGCCGACCAAGACGGAGCAGGCGGACCTGCTGCAGGCGATGTACGGGCGCAACGGCGAGGCCCCGGTCCCGGTCGTCGCCCCGCGCACCCCGGCCGACTGCTTCGACGCCGCCCTGGACGCGGCGCGGATCGCGCTGACCTACCGCACGCCGGTGTTCCTGCTGTCCGACGGCTACCTGGCCAACGGCTCCGAACCGTGGCGGATCCCGGAGACGGCGGAGCTGCCCGACCTGACCGTGCGGTTCGCGCAGGGCCCCAACCACACCCTCGCCGACGGCACCGAGGTGTTCTGGCCCTACAAGCGGGACGCCAGGACACTGGCCCGCCCGTGGGCCGTCCCGGGCACGCCGGGCCTGGAGCACCGCATCGGCGGCATCGAGAAGCAGGACGGCACGGGCAACATCTCCTACGACCCGGCCAACCACGACTTCATGGTCCGCACCCGCCAGGCCAAGATCGACGGCATCGAGGTGCCGGACGTCGAGGTGGACGACCCGGACGGGGCGCGCACGCTGGTGCTCGGCTGGGGATCGACGTACGGGCCCGTGACCGCGGCCGTACGCCGGCTGCGCACGGAAGGCGTGGCCATCGCGCAGGCCCATCTGCGCCACCTCAACCCGTTCCCGAAGAACCTCGGCACGGTCCTGCGCGGCTACGACAAGGTCGTCATCCCGGAGATGAACCTCGGACAGCTCGCCACCCTCGTCCGGGCGAAGTACCTGGTGGACGCCCACTCCTACAACCAGGTCAACGGCATGCCGTTCAAGGCGGAACAGCTCGCCACGGCTCTCAAGGAGGCCATCGATGGCTGAGACGTCCACGGAAGGCAGGACCGCCGGCACGGCCCAGGCGCTCTCCCTGGTGCCGAAGGCCGAGGCCAGACAGTCCATGAAGGACTTCAAGTCGGACCAGGAAGTGCGCTGGTGCCCCGGCTGCGGCGACTACGCCATCCTCGCCGCCGTCCAGGGCTTCATGCCGGAGCTGGGCCTGGCCAAGGAGAACATCGTCTTCGTCTCCGGCATCGGCTGCTCCTCCCGTTTCCCGTACTACATGAACACCTACGGGATGCACTCCATCCACGGCCGGGCGCCGGCGATCGCGACGGGCCTGGCGACCTCGCGGCGCGACCTGAGCGTGTGGGTGGTCACCGGTGACGGCGACGCGCTGTCGATCGGCGGCAACCACCTGATCCACGCCCTGCGCCGCAACGTCAACCTGAAGATCCTGCTGTTCAACAACCGGATCTACGGCCTGACCAAGGGCCAGTACTCGCCGACCTCCGAGATCGGCAAGATCACCAAGTCGACGCCCATGGGCTCGCTGGACGCGCCCTTCAACCCGGTCTCGCTGGCCCTCGGCGCGGAGGCGTCCTTCGTGGCGCGCACCATCGACTCCGACCGCAAGCACCTCACGCAGGTGCTGCGCCAGGCCGCCGACCACCCCGGCACCGCGCTCATCGAGATCTACCAGAACTGCAACATCTTCAACGACGGAGCCTTCGACGCCCTGAAGGACAAGGAACGGGCCGAGGAGGCCCTGATCCGTCTGGAGCACGGGCAGCCGATCCGCTTCGGCCGGGACGGCGGCCGCGGGGTCGTGCGCAACCGGGACACCGGCGACCTCGAGGTCGTCACGGTCACGGCCGGCAACGAGGCGGACCTCCTCGTCCACGACGCCCACGCCGCCTCGCCGACCACCGCCTTCGCGCTGTCCCGCCTCGCCGACCCGGACACCCTGCACCAGACCCCGATCGGCGTGTTCCGGTCCGTGGAGCGCCCGGTCTACGACACCCTGATGTCCGACCAGCTCGACACCGCGGTCGAGCAGCGCGGCAAGGGCGACCTGGCCGCACTGCTGGCCGGCGGCGACACCTGGACGGTCATCGGCTGACCCTCGGGTCCGTCGAGTTCACCAGGCCCGGGCACGCGCACGACGCGGCCCGGGCCTGCTGCCCGCCTGCCCCGCCGTGCCGGGGCCTCCCGCCTGCCCCACCGTGCCCGGCCTGCCGGGTCTCGTCGTACTCACGCCTCGTGGCGGGCGCGGGCGTTCGCCCGCCGGACCTCGTCCGGCCTACGCCTCGCGGGCCACGTCGTTCGCCCGCCTGGCCTCGTCGTACGCCTGCCGGGCCTGCTCGACGTCCGCCATGCGGTCCTGGGTCCACCGGGCGAGCACCCGTACCTGCTCGGCGGCCTCGCGGCCGAGGCCGGTGAGGGAGTAGTCGACGCGCGGCGGGATCACGGGCTTCGCGTCGCGGTGCACCAGGCCGTCGCGCTCCAGGGTCTGCAACGTCTGGGCCAGCATCTTCTCGCTGACGCCCCGCCCGCTCACCCGGCCGACGGCCCGGCGCAGCTCACTGAAGCGGTGCGGCCCCTCCAGCAGCTCGATCAGGACGAGCACCCCCCAGCGACTGGTGACGTGCTCCAGGACGAGCCGGTACGGGCACATCGCCGCGTCCTCGTTCCTCCGCGCGGCACCTGCCGCCGCCCCTCCCGCACTTACCGTCATGTATGTACCTTACTTCAAGGTGGGTACTTTCCGATAGTTAGCGCACCTCCTAGGGTGAGTGCCACAAGGCACCCCACAAGGAGATCCCCCTCATGAGCATCGTCGTCACCGGAGCCACCGGACACCTCGGCCGTCTTGTCGTGGAGCAGCTGCTGGAGCAGGTCCCGGCCGATCGGATCACCGCGGTCGTCCGCACCCCGGAGAAGGCCGCCGACCTCGCCGGGCGCGGCGTGCGGATCGCGGTCGCCGACTACAACGCCCCCGAGACCTTCGACGGCCTGTTCGCGGCGGGCGACAGGGTGCTGCTCGTCTCCGGCAACGAGTTCGACAAGGGCCGCGTCCAGCAGCACCGGGTCGTCATCGACGCCGCCAGGGCGGCCGGTGTCGCGCTGCTCGCCTACACCAGCGCCCCCGGCAGCCTGCGGGCCGCGCTCGCCGACGACCACCGCGGCACCGAGGAGGCCCTGCTCGCCTCCGGACTGCCGTACACGCTGCTGCGCAACGGCTGGTACCACGAGAACTACACCGAGAACCTCGCGCCCGTCCTGGCGCACGGCGCCATCGTGCAGGCGGCCGGGGAGGGACGGCTCTCCTCCGCCGCGCGCGCCGACTACGCGGCCGCCGCCGTCGCGGTGCTCACCGGCGAGGGACATGAGAACAAGACGTACGAGCTGGGCGGGGACGAGGCGTGGGGCTTCGCCGAGTTCGCCGCCGAGCTGAGCCGGCGGACCGGCCGGGAGATCGGGTACCGGCAGGTCTCCGTCGAGGAGTACCAGGGCATCCTGGCCGGGGCTGGGCTGCCGGAGCCGGTCGCGGCGATCCTGGCGGGTGTGGACGCCTCCATCGAGAAGGGGGAACTGGTGGTCGACAGCGGCGACCTGTCCCGCCTGACCGGCCGCCCCACCACCCCGCTGGCCGAGGCGATCACCGCCGCGCTCGAGGACTGATCCCTCCCGGCAGGACGCCCGTGCCCCACGGCCCCCTCTGTCATGACCGTATTGCGATACGGGCATGACAGAGGGGGCCGCCCGGCGCTACCTTCTTGCCTGCTGCACGGACGCAGCCAGGCAGGCATGAAGGAGGGGCCGTGACCGACAAGCCGAGCGGCGAGCGGCGCACAGGACTGGTGAACGGCTTCGCGGCCTACGGGATGTGGGGCCTCGTCCCGCTCTTCTGGCCACTGCTCAAGCCCGCCGGAGCGGTGGAGATCCTCGCCCACCGGATGGTGTGGTCCCTCGCCTTCGTGGCCGTCGCCCTGATCGTGGTACGCCGCTGGGCCTGGGCCGGAGAACTGCTGCGGCAGCCGCGCAAGCTCGGGCTGATCGTGGTCGCCGCCGCGGTGATCACCGTCAACTGGGGCGTCTACATATGGGCCGTCAACAGCGGCCATGTGGTCGAGGCCTCGCTCGGCTACTTCATCAACCCGCTCGTCACCATCGCGATGGGCGTGCTGATCCTCAAGGAACGGCTGCGGCCCGTGCAGTGGGCGGCGGTCGCCACCGGCGCCGCCTCCGTGCTCGTGCTCGCCGTCGGCTCCGGCCGGCCGCCGTGGATCTCCCTCTGCCTCGCCTTCTCCTTCGCCACGTACGGGCTGGTGAAGAAGAAGGTCAACCTCGGCGGCGTCGAGTCACTGGCGGCCGAGACCGCCGTGCAGTTCCTGCCCGCGCTCGGCTATCTGCTGTGGCTGGGCGCGCACGGCGACGCCACGTTCACGAGCGAGGGCGCCGGGCACGCCGCGCTGCTCGCCTCCACCGGCGTCGTCACCGCGGTGCCGCTGGTCTGCTTCGGCGCCGCCGCGATCCGTGTGCCGCTGTCCACGCTGGGCCTGCTGCAGTACCTCGCCCCCGTCTTCCAGTTCCTGCTCGGGGTCGTCTACTTCCACGAGTCCATGCCCGCCGAACGCTGGGCCGGGTTCGCCCTGGTGTGGCTCGCGCTGACGATGCTGACCTGGGACGGACTGCGCTCGGCGCGTCGGGCGGCCCGGCTCCGGGCCGAGCTCGCCGCCGACCTGACCGGCACGCCCCCGGCCGGAGCACCCCGGATCCAAGCGCCCCGGGCCGGCGGTCCGGCAGCCGGCGCGACCGGTGCGGTGGCGGCGGGGCAGGCGCCGGCGCCCGGCTCCGGCCCGGCGGACACCCGTCCCAGCTCCGATCCCGTGGGGGCCTGAGACTCCAGCGTCCTCCGCTCGGACGGGACCGGAAGCGCGCCCGGTCCGAACGGAGAAACCCAAGTGGTTCCGCTCCCGCGGGCGCGGTGCGTGCGCCCGCGCCTGAATCGGTCACCCCCGGCCGCGGGCGCGTTCGGATCAGGCGGCCGGCCCCGGCCCGGCCGCCTGCCGGCGGGCCCGTTCGGTGAGGCGGCCCATCCGGGCGCGGGCGGAGTCCAGTTCCTCGATGTCCTCGGCGGCCGGGCCGTCCTCGGCGGTGAGCTCCGTCCACAGGCCGATCAGCTCGCGGCCGAGACCGAGGCCCCGGTCGGGGTCACGGACCGCGCGCCAGGCGGTGGCCGCGCTCAGTACGTCGCCGTAGGCGCCCTCCTCGTCCCCCGCGCGGCGGTGGACGCGGGCCAGGTCGAGCGAGATCCGGAAGGCCCGCAGCGGGTCACCGGACAGGTAGGCGATGTAGGCGGAGAGCTCCCGCAGCCGCAGCACCTCCGGGTGGTCGGGACCGAGCGTCGCGGAGGCTTCCGTGAGGGTGCTGTCCGCCAGGGCCGCCGCCTCCTCGATCCGGCCCGCCCCGACGGCCTCGTTGACCCGCGCCAGCGGCTGGGCGAGCAGGACGGGGCCCGAGTCGCCCGGGGCGTTCCTCGGGTCCTCCCCCAGGACCGCCTCGGCCACGGCGTCGAAACCGCGGACCGGGGTGGGCTTCGGATCGGGATCGACGACGGCCTCGGGGCCGACGACGGTGTCCGCGAGGTCGGCGGCCTCCGGGGCGGCGCCAGGTGCCGGGGCTGCGCCGGATGCCGTACCAGCGGCGGCCGGACCGGCGTCCATCACCGGCGGCGGGCCGAACTGTCCCGTGGGGGCCGTCGCCGTGCCCGGCGGCGTACCCGGGACAGCGGCCGGGAAGGCGGCCCGGGACACGGTGGGGCCCGCGCCGTCCGGCTGCCCGGGGACGGCGGGCGGTGCGAAGACCGGGGCGGGCTCGTCGGCGGACCTCGACCGGGGCACCGCGCGCAGCGGGAAGGTCGGCGCCGGCTCGTGCGCCGGCGCCGGCACCCGCCGCAGCACGTGCGTGGCCGTGTCCTCCTGCGGCCGCGCCCCCCGCGGTGTCCCCGGAGGCGTCTCCCGGGACGGCGTCCCGGGGTGCGCGGCCCGGCTCGGCCACGGTGCCGCTCCGGCCGACTCGGGGACGGCGGTGCGCCGGGGCTCGGCGGTGAAGGTGCTGGAACCGTCCGCGTGGACCTGGAGGGGGACGACGTAGCCGATGCGTTCGTCGGTGACGGTGGCGAGGACCGGGCGGCCGGTGGCGAGGGCGATGCGGTGCAGGTGGTTCAGCACGGCCTGCTGGATCTCCTCGCCGGGGGCCGGGTGGATCCGTACGCCGCCGACCGAGGCCCAGGCCCCGGCCAGGGGCCCGGAGCCGGCCCCGTCCGCGGGCACGTGGACGGCGATCGGCGCCGCCACGGACGCCGTCGAACGCACGGCGCGCTTCTCTTCCCGCTTCTTCTCGCGGCTCAGTCGAGACATCGTCTCCCTCACTCGGATGCGAGCCATCCGGCCCTACGCGTACTGTCGAGTTTCTCCGCTCGCCTGCGCTCCCCGCGTCACCACGACGTCACAGACTCGCACCAGGAACCGTGCCCCTGTGACCGGGGTAACGCTCCGAGCGCCAGGACCGTCGGGATGACGAGAGAGGGAACGGGCATGCGAACCGGCGTGCAACAGGGACCGGAGATCTGGATCCGCGGGCCGGTGGCCGCCGCTCACGCCCGCGCCGGCGCCCGCCCCGGCGCCGAGAGCGCGACCGGCGCCGTCGCCGACACACCGGAACGTATGCCCGGTCACCCCGTCGGCATACCCACCGGCATACCGCCCGCGGCCCCGCGGCGGTTCTCCTGGGTGGCCGCGCACGGCGGCGCGGGCACGACCACGCTCGCCGCCGTGTACGGCGGTCGCGACTGCGGACGCGACTGGCCCGGACCCGACGCGCCGCGGACGGTGCTGCTCGTCGCCCGGACACACGCGGCCGGGCTGGAGGCCGTCGTGCGGGTGCTGGAGGGGTTCCGCCGGGGCGAGGCCCCGGCCGGCCTCGACCTCGACTCCGTGGTGCTCGTCGCGGACGCGCCGGGCCGGCTGCCGCGGCAGCTCGCCCAGCGCGTGCGGCCGATCGAGGCCGTCGTGGGCGTCCACCGCGTCCCGTGGGTGTCCGGCTGGCGGCTCGGCGACCTGAGCGGCCGGCCGCCCCGCGGGACCGAGCCGCTGGCCCGCCTCACCGGAGCGGCGGGACGGTCCCGCTGACCGCTCGTCACCGTCGGAGCCCTACGCGGTGATGTCCTTGGTCGTGAACCGCGCCCAGGCCGCCGAGCCGAACACGGCCGCGTACAGCGCCTGGAGCTCCAGGTTCCTCACCAGGTCGTCCCAGTAGACCGGCTCGCGCATGAGGTCGGCGAAGGACAGCCAGCCGTGCGAGAAGAGGTACGGCTGAATCGCGTGCAACTGCGGTATCTGGTCGAGGATCTGAACGGTGATCAGCAGTCCCACGGTGGTCGCCATCGCCGCGATGCCGCTGTTGGTCAGCGTCGAGACGAACAGGCCGAGGGCCGCCAGGCCGGTCAGGGAGGCGGCGACGACGAGGGCGATGAGCAAGGCCCGGCCCAGCCCCTCGCCGAAGCCGATCCGCGTGCCGGAGATGGTCGTCAGGTCGCCGAGCGGAAAGAGCAGCGCGCCCACGGCGAGAGCCGAGACGGCGACCACGAGGGTCGCGACCAGGCAGAAGGCCATCACCGTGGCGTACTTGGTGAGCAGCAGGCGGGTGCGGCCGGCCGGGGCCACCAGCAGGTAGCGCAGGGTGCCCGCGTTGGCCTCGCCGGCGATCGAGTCGCCCGCGACCACTCCCACCGCCAGCGGCAGGAACACCGGCAGCGTGGCCGCCAGCGCGGTGAAGACCAGGAAGAGTCCGTTGTTGGTGATCTGGGCGATGAACGCCGGCCCCTCGCCGCCCCCGCGTGCCGCCGGCGAGCCTCCCCGCGTCTCGATCCGGACGGCCACCCCGACGAGGACCGGCACGGCGGCCAGCACCCCGAGCAGGGCGAGGGTGCGCCAGCGCCGGAAGGTGATCGCCAGCTCGCTGCGCAGCAGCCCGAGCGTCCACAACGGCCTCGCGGCCTCCGCGCCGGCCCGGCCCCAGGCCGTCGCCGCCTCAGCCCGCGACATCGAAACCCTCCCCCGTGAGTGCCACGAACGCGTCCTCCAGCGAGGCCCGTTCGACGCCGAAGCCGCGGACCCGGACGCCCGCCGTCACCAGCGCGGCGTTCACCTCGGCGAGGTCGCGGTCCGGTGGCTCGCCGGTCACCCGGTCGCCGACGACGGCGATGTCGCCGACGCCCTGCTCCTTCAGCACCCCGGCCGCCTCACCCGGGTCGGGTGTGGTGACCACGAGCCGGCCGCGCGCCCCGGCCGCCAGCTCGGCCACCGGCCCCTGGACGACGAGCCTGCCCTGTGCCATGACCGCCGCGTGCGTGCACACCTGCTCGATCTCGTCGAGCAGGTGGGAGGAGAGGAAAACGGTCGTTCCGTCGGAGGCCAGCTCCCGGACCAGGGTGCGGATCTCCCGCATGCCCTGCGGGTCGAGGCCGTTGGTCGGCTCGTCCAGGACGAGCAGTCGGCGCGGCCGGAGCAGCGCGGCGGCCAGACCGAGACGCTGCTTCATGCCCAGGGAGTACGCCCTGGCCTTCTTGCCGGCGGCGGCCGTCAGGCCCACCCGCTCCAGCGCGGCGGCGACGCGGCGGTGCCGGTCGCGCGGGTCGGCGGTCGGGTCGGCGGCGTCCTGGCGCAGCAGGTTGTCCCGGCCGGAGAGGAAGCCGTACAGGGCCGGCCCCTCGATGAGCGCGCCGACGTGCGGGAGCACGGCGCGCGCCGAGCGGGGCATGGGCTGCCCCAGCACCCGGGCCGTGCCGGAGGTGGGCTCGATGAGCCCCATCAGCATGCGGATGGTGGTGGTCTTGCCGGAGCCGTTCGGACCGAGGAAGCCGAAGACGCTGCCCGCCGGGACGGTCAGGTCGAGACCGTCGACGGCGAGCTGCCCGCCGCGGTAGCGCTTGGTGAGCCCACGGGTGCGGATGACGCCGTCGTCCGCGTCCCGCGCCACCGGTCCCGGAGCCGGGTCCGGGACCGATCGCGGCTCCGCCGCCGTCACCGTCCGCGGTTCCGCGGCGGACGCCTCGTCCATCGGCTCCCTCGATCCGTCGTGCCTCTCGCCTGCTTACCGCCCGGCGTCCGCCGCCTTCACCAGCACGTCCTTGGTGACGGTGCCGACGTAGGCCTTGCCGTCGTCCGTGATCAGGGCGTTGACCAGTCGGGTGGAGAAGACCGTGCCCTTGCCGAACTCGCCGCTCACCTGGTCACCGAGCGAGCCGAGGAAACCGCCCAGGGCGCCGTCGCCGGAGGACGACGGTATGCCGCCCTTGGCGCCGGTGTCGAAGACGGCGATGGAGTTCCAGCCCTTGCCGAGGACCTTCATCCCGTCCCCGCCCGCGGCGAGACCCTCCAGCGGGGAGGCGTCCTTGCGGGGGGCGCCGGGCGTGCGGGCGTGCTCACCCGCCCCGGCGTCCTCGCCCTCGGTGACCTTCGCGCCCTTGGGCGGGGTGAAGTCGAAGGTGGCGGCGGCCGGCTCGGCAAAGCTGATCCGCGTGAAGCCGGCGTCGACGACCGCGGCGCCGCCGCCCGCCGGGGTGAGCGTGAACTTCAGCGGCAGCCCGGTCGTGGAGTCCACCGCGATGCTGATCGCGCCGACCGTGGTGCCCGAGGCCTGCTTGGGCTTGACGACCAGTCGGTAGGCGTCCCGGCCGGCGACCTGCGCGGTGCCGCCGACCGTCACCGAGGTGGTGTCGTCGACCGACTTCAGGATCTCGTCGGCGAAGTCCTTGGGCGTGACGGGCGCCTCGTCCTTCCCCTTCTTCCCGTCCTGGGCCGCGGTGCCGTGGTAGACCTCGTCGGACTTGCTGTCGTAGCCCCAGACGTCCTTGCCGTTGTGGATCAGGCTGTACTCGGCGGCGCTCTCGATCAGCGAGACCTTCTGCCGGTCCTGCCCGTCGGCGGCGACCCGCAGGGTGTGCGTGCCGGAGGCCAGCTCGGTCAGCTTGGAGGCCGGGTCGGCGGACGATCCGGAACCGTCCTTGACGGCGCCGGAGGCGAGGCCGCTCTCCAGACCCCCGAGGTTCGGCAGGCCGAGGTCGGTGCTGATCCTGACGGTGCCGGACAGCCGCTGGACGTCCGACTTGGCGATCTTCTCGATGAGCTGCTGCGCGGTGATCTTCGGCAGATCGGGGTCGCCGGAGTCGGCGAGGGCCGGGACGAGCCCGATGGTCGCCGCCGCCACCCCCACCACCGCGACCGGGACGCCGTACCGCGCTGCCTTGCGCCGCGCCGAGTACCGGCCGTCGGCCTCCTCGGCGCCCCTGCTGTCGTCGGATTCGTACGGTGCCATGTGTGCCCTACCTCCGTCGTCGGCGGCGGCTGCCCGTCTCTCGTACTGCTCCCACCCCGAGCCGCCATTCTCACCCGAATCGGTGAGGAGTGGTGTGGTCCGTGGTTCCATCTGACCAAATCGGCGGCGTGGAAGCGTCAGACCGCGGAGCCAACTCCGCGTACGCCTGCGGTATGACACACAAGGGCGGCACCCTCCCCCTCCCCGTAGGGGTCGGGGTGGAGAGCGCCGTTCGCACGGGAGCGCCGACCCGGTGCCCGGCGGCCTCCGGGGCGGGCGGCGGAACGTGCCCAGGGGGCGGGCAGGGGCGGGAGGCTCCCGGTTCCGGTCTAGCCGGCCCGGTGCACCACCGCGTCGCACAGTTGCAGCAGGGCCGCCTTCGCGTCGCACTCCCGCAGCGGGGCCAGCGCGGCCCGCGCCTCCTCCGCGTAGCGCACGGTGTCCCGGCGGGCCTGCTCCAGGGCCGGGTGCGCGCGCAGCGCCGCCAGCGCCTGCGCGTGCCGCGCGTCGTCACTCAGGTCGGAGTCCAGCAGCTCGCACAGCGCGATGTCCTCGGCCAGCCCCAGCCGCGCCACGCGCTCGCGCAGCCGCAGCACGGGCAGCGTCGCGATGCCCTCGCGCAGATCGGTGCCCGGCGTCTTGCCGGACTCGTGCGAGTCGGAGGCGATGTCCAGCACGTCGTCCGCGAGCTGGAAGGCGACGCCGAGCCGCTCGCCGTACTGGGTCAGCACGTCCACGACCGTCTCGTCGGCCCCCGACATCATCGCCCCGAACCGGCACGAGACGGCCACCAGCGACCCCGTCTTGCCGCCCAGCACGTCCAGGTAGTGGTCGACCGGGTCCCGGCCGTCCTGCGGGCCCGCCGTCTCCAGGATCTGCCCGGTGACCAGGCGTTCGAACGCCAGGGCCTGCACCCGGACCGCCTCCGGTCCGAGGTCGGCGAGGATCTGGGAGGCGCGGGCGAACAGGAAGTCGCCGGTCAGGACCGCGACCGAGTTGCCCCATCGGGTGTTCGCGCTGGCCACCCCGCGGCGCACCGCGGCCTCGTCCATCACGTCGTCGTGGTAGAGCGTCGCCAGGTGGGTCAGCTCCACGACCACGGCCGACGGCACGATGCCCGGCGCGTACGGGTCGCCGAACTGCGCCGCGAGCATCACGAGCAGCGGCCGAAACCGCTTCCCGCCCGCCTTGACGAGGTGCTGCGCGGCCTCCGTGATGAACGGGACCTCGCTCTTGGTGGCTTCGAGCAACCCTTCCTCGACAGCCGTCAACCCGGCCTGGACATCGGCTTCGACAGCCTGGTCCCGCACGCTCAGCCCGAATGGCCCGACGACGGTCACGAGGGGTCTCCTGTCTGCTGGTGTCTGCTGGCGATTACACGGTTTGTCGATAGGTCGCTGCCATCACTCAAGTCAGCGTATCCGGTCAGGTTTCGATCACCGCTAGCGCCCACCGATACAGGGCGGGCGGTATCGGAGCTCACCCGATATGCCATCGATCACCACATATGCACAGATATTTATCGACTCACTCCTCCCTACCCACGGCCACTCCGCTCGCACACACGCCCACAGGTACAGGCGTACGACAGGGCCATGGCGTCACGCGAAGTGACGACCGCCACATCCGTTCGCCCCATAGTCCGATTTAACCCTATTGACATTGCAATTCCGGTTAGCCGTAATTGCTCCCGCTGTCAGCAAACCGTGAGTTGGGTCACGCCCCACCTCCGACCCCTCCCGTCTCGACCGCGACCTCTTTCCCGTTCCCCGCAAGCCAGTTGACACTTGGCGACTGCAAAGGATCAAGCATCCCAAAAGCCTCAGACCAAGGTCAACTAGGGCGATGTGTGAATTCGGCACTTGTCCGGGAGATGTGCTCTCGCATACGTTCCGGGCCGTCGGGCGGACGCCGAATCCTGCCGCCGCCCGGAATCCATCGACCCAGCACCACGGCAGGAGCGGGGGACCCAGGTAAGTCGCCGGGCCGGAGCGCCGTACGTCGTCCTACGTCGTACGCCGTGCCGGAACGGCTCGGGGTGAAGCCGTGCCCTTCGGGGCGCGGCCGGGCACCTCCCCGCCCGAACCCGACAGCTCACCTCGCAGGCGACGGAGAGGAATTACCCATGCCCGCAATCGGTCAGCGCCGTACCCGCACCGCCCGCATCCTCCGCACCCTCGCCGTGAGCGGCACGGGTGCCGCCGTCCTCGCCGTCCCGCTCATCGGCGCCACCAGCGCCTCCGCGGCGCCCGCGACCACCACGGCCGTGAGCTCGGCCGCCTACTCGAACAACCTCGACGGCTGGATCCGGGAATCTCTCGCGATCATGGCTCAGAAGGGCATCCCGGGCAGCTACAACGGCATCTACCGCAACGTGATCCGCGAGTCGTCCGGCAACCCGAAGGCCATCAACCTCTGGGACTCCAACGCGGCCAAGGGCATCCCGTCCAAGGGCCTGCTGCAGGTCATCCAGCCGACCTTCAACACCTACCACGTGTCCGGCACGTCGCTCGACATCTACGACCCGGTCGCGAACATCACGGCCGCGTGCAACTACGCGGCGGCCCGGTACGGCTCGATCGACAACGTCAACAGCGCGTACTGACGGACGGGCCCCGGCCGACGAGGCCGGCCCGGATCGGACCTGACCGGGGCCTGACCGGCCTTAAGGAAACAAACGTTCGAGGACGACGGCGATGCCGTCGTCCTCGTTCGACATGGTGACCTCGTCGGCCACCGCCTTGAGTTCGGGGTGGGCGTTGGCCATGGCGACACCCCGGGCGGCCCACTGGAACATGGGGATGTCGTTCGGCATGTCGCCGAAGGCGAGGGCGCTCGCCCGGTCCAGCCCCAGTCGCTCGGCGGCCAGCGCGAGGCCGGTGGCCTTGGTGATGCCGCAGGGCTGGAGCTCGACGGTCCCCGGGCCCGACATGGTGACCGTGGCCAGGGAACCGACCGCGCCGCGGGCCGCCTCGGCCAACTCGTCGTCGGACAGCGACGGATGGCGCAGCAGCACCTTGCTGATGGGCGCGCGCCACAGGTCGTCGCGCCGCTCGACCCGTGCGGCGGGCAGGGTCGGGTGCGGCATCCGGTACCCCGGCTCGATGAGCGTGAGCCCGTCCACCCCGTCCTGGTCGACCGCGGCGTACACCTCCCCCACCTCGGCCTCGATCTTGCCGAGCGCGGTCTCGGCCGTCTCCCGGTCCAGGGTGACCGACCACAGCAGCCGGTCCGCCCCGGCGTCGTAGAGCTGGGCGCCCTGACCGCACACCGCGAGCCCCGTGGTGCCCAGGGCCGCCAGCAGCGGCCGCACCCTCGGCGCCGGCCGCCCCGTCACGACCAGGTGCCGGACACCGGCCGTCGCCACCCGCGCGAGCGCGGCGAGGGACCGCTCGGACACGGTGTCGTCGCCGCGCAGCAGCGTTCCGTCCAGGTCAGTGGCGATGAGGGCATATGCGAGGGGAGCGGCCATGCCCAGAGAATACGGACCCGTCGCACCGTCGGACCCTCGGGAACCGGACGACGACGGAGAGCACAGCCGCCCCTGCCGTCTTCCCCAACTCCCCTTCCCCGGGACCGGCATGCTCCGATGCGCCCGGAACGACCCGCGGTGTGCGGGGTGACGCGCCGTACGGGACGGTGAGCCGTCTCCGGGGCGGTCAGGCGTCTTTGGGGTGGTGCGCCGTGCTCGCGCGGTGCGCCGTGCTCGCGCGGTGCGCCGTGCTCGCGCGGTGCGCCGTGCTCGCGCCGCGTCGCGGGAGCGGACCCGCGCTTTCCGCCGGCGCTGACCCGGCCGGGACAGCCGGCACGGCCGGCCGCGCCGCCGCCGCGGTCCCGCCACAACCGGGGCATCACGGACTCTTTGGGCACTGCCCAAGACAGCACACGCCGCCGTAACGTGTGGCCCGACCACATGAACGTGTGGCCCGACCCCGCATGGAACGCACGGCACACGAAAGAGAGGCAGTACCCGATGCCCCCCTTCGAGGTCCCCGAGGGCGACCCCTTCGGTCCGCACAACCTTCCCTACGGCGTCTTCTCCCGCGCCGGATCACAGGAGAAGACCGTCGGCGTCCGGCTCGGCGACCACGTCCTTGACGCGGGCGCGGCGGCGGTGGCGCTCGGTTCGCCGTACGCCGCCCTGCTCGCGCGGCCGACCCTGAACCCGCTCCTGGCCGCCGGCCGCACCGCCTGGTCGGACGTGCGCCGTGCGCTGACCGCGTGGCTGACGGTGCCGTCCCACCAGGAGACCGTCGCGCCGTTCCTGCACCCGCTGTCCTCGGTGACCCTGCACCTGCCCTTCGAGGTCGCGGACTACGTCGACTTCTACGCCTCCGAGCACCACGCGCGGAACGTGGGCCAGATCTTCCGGCCGGACACCGCCGCGCTGACCCCCAACTGGAAGCACCTGCCGATCGGCTACCACGGCCGCTCGGGCACGGTGGTGGTCTCGGGCACGGACGTCGTACGCCCCTCGGGCCAGCGGAAGGCCCCGGCCGACCCCGCTCCGGTGTTCGGACCCTCCGTCCGGCTGGACATCGAGGCCGAGGTCGGCTTCGTGGTGGGCGTGCCGTCGCGGCTCGGCCGGCCGGTGCCGCTGGAGGACTTCCGGGAGCACGTCTTCGGGCTGTGCCTGCTCAACGACTGGTCGGCGCGTGACATCCAGGCCTGGGAGTACGTCCCCCTGGGCCCGTTCCTCGGCAAGTCCTTCACCACGTCGGTGTCGGCGTGGATCACGCCGCTGGACGCGCTGGAGGACGCCCGGGTGGCCCCGCCGGAGCGGACGCACCCGCTGCTGCCCTACCTGGACGACTCCGCGGACGAGCCCGGCGGTTACGACCTGCGGATCTCCGTCGCGATCAACGGACACGTGGTCGCCGAGCCACCCTTTGCGACCATGTACTGGACGGCCGCCCAGCAACTGGCCCACATGACGGTCAACGGCGCCTGCCTGCGCACCGGCGACCTGTACGGTTCGGGCACGGTGAGCGGACCGGAGCGCGCGCAGCGCGGCTCGCTGCTGGAGCTCACCTGGAACGGCCGGGACCCGCTCGAACTCCCGGACGGCAAGCGCGCGTTCCTCGAGGACGGCGACGTGGTGACGCTGTCGGCCTGGGCGCCGGGCGCGGCCGGAGCCCGCGTGGGCCTGGGAGAGGTCACCGGGCGCATCGTGTCGGGCTGACCGTCCCGAGCCCGCCGGACCGAACGAGCCCGGACCGTGAGAACCCGCCCGGCCCCACGTCGAGGCCGGGCGGAGCCGTCCGTGCCCCGCCGGGTATCCGGACACCCGGCACCGCCCGGCGTCCGGCCCCTGCCTGGTGTCCGGGCGACCGGCGGGCACCGCCCGGCAATTGGTCCGCCCCGAGTCCTGACTCGCGCCGCCCGTCACCGTCATACTGGCGGCAGACCGAGCGCGGGCGCCGCGCCGGCCGCCCCGAGCACCACCCGAGACCCGCCCCCCTCTCCGATCAAGGATCCGGAGTCCGTGGCATGACCGTCTGCCTGCTCCTGCTGTGCGCCGTCGCCCTGACGGCCGCCGTGCCGGTCCCCCGCGCGCTGACCCGGGCGGTGTGGCCCGAACGGGAACCCGTCGTCGCGCTGTGGGTGTGGCAGTGCCTGGTCGCCACCGTCCTGCTGTGCTGCCTGGCCGCCCTGGTCCTGGGCGCCGCGGCCGTCTTCCGCACCGTGCACGACCGGGTGTTCGCGCCCGCGCCGCCCGCCGTGACCGCTGCCTACGACCTCTCGACCGCGCCGGTCTGGGCCGCGGCCCTCACCCTGCTGCTGGCGTGCGGCGCCGCCTGGACCACGGCGATGCTCGGCCGGGAGCTCGCCGAGGCCCGCCGGAGCCGCGGCCAGGCCCGCGCGCACCTGCGGGAACGGGCCCCGGACCTGCCCGCCGGGCTGACCGCGACCCGCGGCCCGATGCTGGTCCTGGAGGACGAGTACCCCGACGCCTGGTGGATGCCGGGTCATCCACCCCAGCTCATCGTCACCACCGGCGCCCTGCGGCGGCTGACCGGGCATCAGCTCGACGCCGTCCTCGCCCATGAGCGCGGGCACGCCCGCGCCCACCACGACTGGCTGCTGCACCTGTCGACCGCCCTGGCGACCGGCTTCCCGCGCGTCCCGCTGTTCGCGCACTTCTGCGACCAGACGCACCGCCTGGTCGAACTGGCCGCCGACGACACGGCCTCCCGGCGGCACGGCCACCTCACCACCGCCCTGGCCCTGATCGAACTCAACCAGCACCGCGGGGTCCTCTCCTGTGCCTCCAGCCACCGTCTGCTCGGCGAGCGCGTGGTCCGTCTTCTCGAACCCCCGCCCCGGCTGGACCGCAGGCGCAGGGCCCTGACGACGACCGCGGCCGCCCTGGTGCCGCTGCTGCCGCTGCTGATCACCTTCGCACCCGGGCTGACGGCGCTCGGCTGAACCTCGGGGCCGTCCCGAGCGGCGTCCCGCCGGTGGCGGAACTCCCCGGCACCACCGGTGAATCCCCAGGTGGGAGCGGCTTTTAGAAGCCCCCTGCCTGGCGCAACACTTCAGCAACACGACTTTCCCCACCAGGTCGGTATGGTTCGAGCCATGCCAGCCGCCGACCGCATCCGGGACCACGCCGCCCAGGGCGCCGCGACCACCGTCGCCGCCCACCGGGCCCGGCGCCGGCTGCGTGCCGACCGTGCCCGGCAACTCGCCGACCTGCTCCGCCGGCAACTGCTGACCGGCGCCTTCCCCGGCGGCGCGCTGCCCCACGAGGACACGCTCGCCGCCGACTACCGCGCCTCCCGCAACACCGTCCGCCAGGCCCTCGACCTGCTCCGCGCCGAAGGCCTCGTCGACCGCCTCCCCGGCGTCGGCACGGTGGTCGTCGGCCAGAAGTACCCGCACGGACTCGACCGGCTGATGGGGCTCGCCGAGACCCTCCGCGAGCACGGCCGCGTCACCAACGAGGTCCGCACCGCGGGTCCCGCTCCCGCGCCCGCCCCGGTCGCCGAACGCCTCGGCGTCCCGGCCGGCGCCGACGTCCTCTGCATCGAACGCCTGCGCCGTCTGAACGGCCTCCCGCTCTCGCTCGACCTCAGCTACGTCCCGCTCGACATCGGCACCGCGCTGCTCGACGCCGACCTGGAGAACAACGATGTCTTCCGTCTCCTGGAGGCCGTCACGGGCCGGCCCCTCGGCCATGCCGAGATCACCCTGGAGGCGGTGAACGCGGACGCCCACTCCGCCGCCGTGCTCCAGGCCCCGCGCGGCGCCGCCGTCCTGATGCTGGAACGCCTCACGCACCTCGCCGACGGCCGCCCGGTGGACCTGGAGTTCATCCGCTTCCGCGGCGACCGCATCACCATGAGCGGCCTGCTGCGCCGCTCCCTGTGACCCGCCTGCCGCTCTCCCCCTTCCTCTCTCACCGACGTACGACCTCCCCGGAGACAGCCATGCCCTTGGCGCCCCAGCGGGCCGACGTGCCCGTGACCATCGACGAGTCGAAGTGCATCGACGGCTGCACGCTGTGCGTGGACATGTGCCCGCTGGACTCCCTCGCCATCGACACCAGCAGCGGCAAGGCGTACATGCACGTCGACGAGTGCTGGTACTGCGGTCCGTGCGCGGCCCGCTGTCCCACCGGAGCCGTGACGGTCAACATGCCCTATCTGCTGCGGTGAGAGGCCCCACCCCATGAGACGCACACCAGTCGTCCTGAGCGCCGCCGCCCTGCTCCTGCCGCTGTCCGCCTGCGGCGGAACCGCGGCGGCCGGCGGTGACGGCACCACGGTCACGGTCACCGTCGGCTACCAGTCCAGGACCATCAACACCGTCACCGCCGGGACGCTCCTGCGCTCCCTGGGCTACTTCGAGAAGCAGCTCAACGCCCGCCACGACGGCCACACCTACAAGGTCTCCTGGCAGGACTACGCCACCGGCGCCCCCATCACCGCGCAGATGACCGCCGGGAAGATCGACATCGGCTCGATGGGCGACTTCCCGTTGCTGATCAACGCGGCCCGCGGCAAGCAGCTCGACCGTCCCACCCGGCTGGTGTCGGTGACCGGCTACAACCTGCGCGGCGGCCTGAACACCATCGTCACCGCGCCCGACTCCCAGCTCACCTCCCTGACGGACCTCAAGGGCAGGAAGGTCTCCACCAGCATCGGCTCCGCCGCCGACGGCACCCTCGTACGCGCCCTGCGCCGCGCCGGCGTGGACCCGGACAAGGGGATCGAGAAGCTGAACCAGCAGCCGGCGGTGGGCGCCTCGGCACTGGCCGGGGGCAGCGTGGACGCGCTGTCGCAGTTCGTCGCCTGGCCCGGCCTGCTCGCCTACCAGGGCAAGGCGAAGGCCCTCTACGACGGCGCCCAGTCCGACCTGCCCACCTTCCACGGCGTCGCCGTCCGCGCCGACTTCGCCGAGAAGCACACCGCCGTCCTGGAGGCGTTCCTCAAGGCGCAGGCCGAGACGACGGAGTACCTCCACGCCCACCCGGTCGACGCGGCCGAGCGGGTCGCCGGGGCCACCGGCCTGCCCGCCGAGGTGGTCTACCTCTACAACGGCGCCCACGGCATCGCCACCTTCGACCCGGCCGTCAGACCCGAGCTGGTGTCCGCCCTGAAGCAGGACGTGCCGATCCTCAAGTCCGCCGGGCTGACCGGCGACATCGACGTGGACTCCTTCGTCGACGACCGGTACGTGAGGAAGGCCCTCGGCACGGCGTACTCGAAGGCCCTCGCCGCCACGCCGCCGCCCGCCACGAGCGAGGTGTGGGAGAAGGGCGCCTCCCGCACCCGCGCCTTCGATTCGCCGAGACGTCTGCTGGCCCATGTTGCCGAGCACGGCGGCGGCATCCGCGCCGCGTACGTTCCCGACGCCACGACCGGCACGCCGTGGTTCGCCGACAAGGCGGTGTGGGTCGCCGACGGAACCGAACTGCTGCCGTTCGTCGCACCGGCCACCGCCCGGGCGTACGTCGCCGCGCACCCGGGGGGCCGTACGGTCTCCTACGCCGAGGCGCTGGAGCGGGCGTCATGACCGGGCGGGCTCCGCGGGCCGACCGGTCCGCACGACCAGTCCGGCCCCCACGACCCGCGCGACCCGGCCGGAGCGCCCACGCCGGCCGGCGCTCCGCACGCGCGGGCCGGTACGCGCTGCGGCTCCTCTCCCTGGCGGCCGCGCTCGGTCTGTGGCAGGCGCTGACCAGCCTGAAGATCGATGTGTGGCTGCGCTTCTCGCAGTTCCCGACGGTCGCCGAGGTGGCCCGCGCCCTGGCCGCCCGGCTGGCCGGCCCGGACTACTGGACGGACCTGACCGACAGCCTCACCCGGATCGTCACCGGCTTCGCGCTGGCCGCCGTGCTGGGCGTGGCCACGGGCGTGCTCGTGGCCCGCTCCCGGCTCGCCGAGGACCTGCTCGGTCCGCTCCTGGAGGTGGTCCGCCCGATCCCGGCGATCGCCCTCGTCCCCGTCGCCATCCTCCTCTTCCCCTCCAACGAGCAGGGCATCGTCTTCATCACCTGCACCGCCGCCTTCTTCCCGGTCCTGGTCTCCACCCGGCACGCGGTCCGCGCGCTCACCCCGGTGTGGGAGGAGGCGGTGCGCACGATGGGCGGCGGCCGGTGGCGCGTGCTGGGATCGGTGGTGCTGCCGGGCGCGCTGCCCGGCATCTTCGGCGGCCTGTCGGTCGGCATCGGCGTCTCGTGGATCTGCGTGATCTCCGCCGAGATGATCTCCGGCCAGTACGGCGTCGGCTACCGCACCTGGCAGGACTACACGGTCGTGGACTACCCGGACGTCTTCGTCGGCATGGTCACCATCGGCGTGCTCGGCTGGCTGACCTCCACGGCCGTGGAACTCCTGGGCCGCCGTCTGACGCGCTGGCTGCCGCGCGCCTCCCGCGCCCCCACCGCCCGGCCCCGCCCGCGACGGCCCGCCGCACCACCGCCCACCCCCGCCACCGTGCACGAGGAACCCGAGGAGGAGGCGCGCGATGAGCACCTCGTCTGAGACACAGGCGCCCGCCGCCGGGCGGACGACGACGCCGTCCGCACCGGAACAGGGCATCCGGCTCGCCCTGCGCGGCGCCGTGCTGGGCCGCCCGGACTCCCCCGCTGTGGACGGCGTCGACCTGGACGTCGCCCCCGGCGAGATCCTCACCGTCGTGGGCCCCTCGGGCTGCGGCAAGTCGACGCTGCTGCGCACCCTGGCCGGTCTGCTGCCGCCCCTCGACGGGACGGTCACCGAGGACGGGCGGCCGCTGACCGCGCCCGCCGCCGAACGTGCCCTGGTCTTCCAGGAGGACGCCCTGCTCCCCTGGCGCTCCCTGCGGGCCAACGTCGAACTCCCGCTGGCCATCGCGGGCCTGCCCCGCACCGAGCGGCGCGCCCGGGCCGAGTCCTGGCTGGGCCGGGTCCAACTGGCTGAGCAGGCCGGAAAGTTGCCCCACCGTGTCTCCGGCGGGCAGCGCCAGCGCGCCCAACTGGCCCGCGCGCTGGCCGGCAGCCCCCGCGCGGTCCTGATGGACGAACCGTTCGGCGCCCTCGACGCCCAGACCCGCGCCGGCATGCAGGACCTGCTGGTGGACGTGCTGAACGGCACGGGGGCGACGGTCGTCTTCGTCACCCACGACGTCGACGAGGCCCTCTTCCTCGGCGACCGCGTGGCGCTGCTCGGCGCCGGACGCCTGCTCGCCGTGCGCGACGTGCCGCGTCCGCGTGAGCGGGCGGCCCACGACGACCCGGCGCGCACGGCCCTCAGGCGCGACGTCCTGTCCTCCCTCGGTATCTGAAAGGCCCCCAGGTGGAGATCCCCGCCCTCACCGACGCCGAAGAACTGACCTGCGACGTCCTGGTCATCGGCGGCGGCACCGCCGGCACCATGGCCGCCCTGACCGCCGCCGAGCGCGGCGCCGACGTGCTGCTGCTGGAGAAGGCGCACGTCCGGCACTCCGGCGCGCTCGCCATGGGCATGGACGGCGTCAACAACGCGGTCGTCCCCGGCCGCGCCGAACCCGACGACTACGTCGCCGAGATCACCCGCGCCAACGACGGCATCGTCGACCAGTCCACCGTCCGCCAGACCGCCACCCGCGGCTTCGCCATGGTGCGGCGACTGGAGTCGTACGGGGTGAAGTTCGAGAAGGACGAGCACGGCGAGTACGCGGTCCGGCAGGTGCACCGCTCCGGCTCCTACGTGCTGCCGATGCCCGAGGGCAAGGACGTGAAGAAGGTCCTGTACCGGCAGCTGCGGCGACGCGAGATGCGCGAGCGCATCCGGATCGAGAACCGCCTCATGCCGGTCCGGGTGCTGACGGCCGGTGAGGACGGCCGGGCGGTGGGCGCGGCCGCCCTGCACACCCGCACCGGCGCGTTCGTCGTCGTGCGCGCGGGCGCGGTGATCCTCGCGACCGGCCCCTGCGGCCGCCTGGGCCTGCCCGCCTCCGGCTACCTGTACGGCACCTACGAGAACCCGACCAACGCGGGCGACGGCTACGCCATGGCCTATCACGCCGGCGCCGAGCTCACCGGCATCGAGTGCTTCCAGATCAACCCGCTGATCAAGGACTACAACGGCCCGGCCTGCGCCTATGTCGCCAACCCCTTCGGCGGCTACCAGGTCAACCGGCACGGCGAGCGGTTCGTCGACTCCGACTACTGGTCCGGCCAGATGATGGCGGAGTTCGCCGCGGAGGTCGCCTCCGACCGGGGACCGGTCTACCTGAAGCTGAGCCACCTGCCCGAGGAGTCCGTCTCGGCGCTGGAGTCGATCCTGCACTCCACCGAACGTCCCACCCGCGGCACCTTCCACTCCGGCCGCGGCCACGACTACCGCACCCACGACGTGGAGATGCACATCTCCGAGATCGGCCTGTGCGGCGGCCACTCCGCCTCGGGCGTCCGCGTCGACGACCACGCGCGGACCACCGTCCCGCGCCTGTACGCCGCCGGGGACCTGGCCTGTGTGCCGCACAACTACATGATCGGCGCCTTCGTCTTCGGGGAGCTGGCGGGCCAGGACGCGGCCCGGTACCGCCCCTACCGGGGCGAACTGCCCGGCGACCAGCTGCGTGCGGCCCACGAGCTGGTCTACCGCCCGCTGCGCAACCCCGACGGTCCGCCGCAGACCCAGGTCGAGTACAAGCTGCGCCGCCTCGTCAACGACTACGTGGCCCCGCCGAAGTCGGGCGCCCGGCTGTCGCTCGCCCTGGAGGCCTTCGAACGGATGCGGGCCGACATCGCCTCGATGGGCGCGCGCACCCCGCACGAGCTGATGCGCTGCGCGGAGGTCACCTTCATCCGCGACTGCGCGGAGATGGCCGCCCGCGCCTCGCTGGCCCGCACGGAGTCCCGCTGGGGCCTCTACCACGACCGCCTCGACCATCCGCGGCGCGACGACGCGTCCTGGTTCCACCATCTCGATCTGCGCAAGTCCCCCTCCGGTGCGATGGAGTTCACGGCTCGCCCGGTGGCCCCCTATCTGGTGCCGGTGGACGGCTTCGCCCCCGTGGGCGGTCCCTCCCGGCACCTGGGCGAGGTGCACGCCGAGGACGTGGCGACCGCCGGGTCCCGGGACGCCGCCCCCGCGCCGCTCGGCGGCACCCCCGCGCCCGGCACCGCGGCCCCCGGCCCGGCGGTCGCCCCGGTCGCTCCGGTCGCTCCGGTCACCCGGGACTCCGGCGCCGCCTCCGCACGGCTCCTGGAACTGGTCGCCCTGGCCGACGAGGCGCCGGAGCTGACCGCTCTGCGCCCCTATCTGGCCGACCCCGACGCCGACGTGCGGCGGGCCGCGGTCGGTGTGCTCACCGAGACCGTGCCGGCCGGAACCGGCGCCGCCCTCGCCGAAGCACTGCGCGACCCGCACGGCGACGTCCGCGCCGCCGCGGCGGCGTCCCTGCGGGAACTGGTCGAGACCCTGCCCCCCGACCCCGCCCTGCGCGGCGGTCTCACCGAGGCGCTGGCCGGACCCGACCCGGTGGTCCGGGCCGCCGCCCTGGACGTGCTGCGCGCGCTGCGCCTCGGCGGCGCCGAGCTGTTCGCCGCCGCCCTGGCCGACCCGGAGCAGGCCGTGCGCATCGAGGCCGTGCGCGCCCTGGTCTCGGTCGACGCCGTCGAGCCGCTGACGCGCGCGGCCGGCGATCCGTCCCGCGAGGTCCGCGTCACGGTGGCCAAGGCCCTGGCCGGCGTGGACGGCGGGCGCCTCGCCGCCACCACGCTGGTGGGCTTGACCGAGGACCCGGACGCCCTGGTGCGCGGCGCGGCGTTCGAGGCGCTGGGCGCCGCCGGGTGCCCGCCCGCGCCGGCCGGGCGCGCCGTGGCGGCCCTGGACGACCCGGCCTGGCAGGTCAGGGCGGGCGCCGCGACAGCCCTGTCCGCCGCGGACGCCGACACCGCCGTGCCGGCTCTGGCCAAGGCGCTCGCCGATCCCAACGCGGACGTCCGCAAGGCCGCCGTCCTGGCCCTGGCCCGGCACACCGGCTCGCATGCCGCCCGCGCCGCCCTGGCCACCGCCACGGCGGATTCGGACGCGGACGTCAGGGCGTACGCGTCGCGGGCCATGTGACCGACCGCCGGCTCCGGTCGCTCGCGCCCTCGCCCCGGCGGATACCCGGTCGCGGTCACCCGGTGAGCCGCCCCCCGGACGCCTACACCCGGGGGACGGACACTTGGAGGTCACCACCCGGTCGCCCCGGACCGGTGAGCTCGCGCCGGTCGCCGCCGCCCGGTGAGTCGGTCCCCGATCACACCGGAACGACGAGCCGGTCCCCGGACGCCTGCGCCCGGGGGACGGACACCCGGTCGCCCCGGACCGGTGAGCTCGCGCCGGTCGCCGCCGCCCGGTGAGCCGGTCCCCGGACGCCATCGCCCGGGGGCATTACCCGGACGCCCTGGTCCGAGGCCGGTGTCCGTCCGTCCGGGCCGCCTGCGGTCCGCCACCCGGGCCCGGCGGCCGGACGCGGCCGCCGGACCGCGGCCGCCCTGATCAGGTGCCGGGCCGGGCCGCGCGGGGCCTCATGTCCAGTCCGGCTCGGGCTCCGGGTCCGGTTCGGGCCACTCCTCCGGCTCCGGTTCGTCCTGGTCGGCCGTCCCCGAGCCGGACGGCCCGCCCAGCGACTCCAACACCCCGAGGACACCCTCGCCGTACGTGGCCAGCTTCTTCTCGCCGACCCCGCCGACCGTGCCCAGTTGCGCCACCGACGTGGGCCAGGCCGTGACGATCTCGCGGAGCGTCGCGTCGTGGAAGATGACGTACGCCGGGACGCCCTGCTCGCGGGCCTGTTCGGCACGCCAGGCGCGCAGGGCCTCGAAGGCGGGCTGGAGCTCCTCCGGCAGTTCGGCCGCGACGGCCTTGCCCCTGGCCCGTCCCGAAGCGGACGGCGAGGCGCCCTGCCGGGCCGCGGACGGCCGCTTCGGCTCCTTGCGCAACGGCACCTCCCGTTCGCCGCGCAGCACCGACGCGCTCGCTTCGGTCAGCACCAGCGTGCCGTACTCGCCCTCGACCGCGAGCAGGCCCTGGGCCAGCGCCTGCCGCACGACGCCACGCCATTCGCCCTCGGTCAGGTCCTCGCCGATGCCGAAGACGGAGAGCTGGTCGTGGTCGAACTGGATGACCTTGCCGGTGCGCTTGCCGAGCAGGATGTCGATGATCTGTCCCGCCCCGAACTTCTGTCCCCGCTCGCGCTGCAGCCGGACCACCGTCGACAGCACCTTCTGGGCCGCGACCGTGCCGTCCCAGGTCTCCGGCGGGGTCAGACAGGTGTCGCAGTTGCCGCAGCCGGCCGGGTCCGGGTCCTGGCCGAAGTAGGTGAGGAGCCGGCCGCGGCGGCACTGGGCCGTCTCGCACAGCGCGAGCATCGAGTCCAGGTGGGCGGCGGCCCGACGGCGGAACGCCTCGTCGCCCTCGCCGGACTGGATCAGCTTGCGCTGCTGTATGACGTCGTTCAGGCCGTAGGCCATCCACGCCGTGGACGGCAGTCCGTCCCGGCCCGCGCGGCCGGTCTCCTGGTAGTAGCCCTCGACCGACTTGGGCAGGTCCAGGTGGGCGACGAAGCGTACGTCCGGCTTGTCGATGCCCATGCCGAAGGCGATCGTGGCGACGACGACCAGGCCGTCCTCCCGCAGGAACCGGGACTGGTGCGCGGCGCGGGTGGCCGCGTCCAGGCCCGCGTGGTAGGGCACCGCCGCGATGCCGTTGCCCGTCAGGAACTCAGCCGTCCGCTCCACCGAGTTCCGCGAGAGGCAGTACACGATGCCCGCGTCGCCCGGGTGCTCCTCGCGCAGGAAGGCCAGCAACTGCTTCCTGGGGTCGGCCTTGGGCACGATCCGGTACTGGATGTTGGGCCGGTCGAAGCTCGCCACGAAGTGCCGGGCCCGCGGCATGCCCAGCCGCTGGGTGATCTCCTGGTGCGTGGCGTGCGTGGCGGTCGCCGTGAGGGCGATGCGGGGCACGTCCGGCCAGCGCTCGCCGAGCAGCGACAGCGCGAGGTAGTCGGGGCGGAAGTCGTGGCCCCACTGGGACACGCAGTGCGCCTCGTCGATGGCGAAGACGGAGATCTTGCCGCGGGACAGCAGGTCGAGCGTGGCGTCCAGGCGCAGTCGCTCCGGCGCCAGGTAGAGCAGGTCCAGCTCGCCCGCCAGGAACTCCGCCTCCACCACGCGCCGCTCGTCGAAGTCCTGAGTGGAGTTGACGAAGCCGGCGCGCACGCCCAGCGCGCGCAGGGCGTCCACCTGGTCCTGCATCAGCGCGATCAGCGGCGAGACCACGATGCCCGTACCGGGTCTGACCAGGGCCGGAATCTGGTAGCACAGCGACTTGCCGCCACCGGTGGGCATGAGGACGACGGCATCGCCGCCCGCCACCACATGCTCGATGACCGCTTCCTGCTCGCCCCGGAATGCCTCGTATCCGAAGACCCGGCGCAGCGTGGCCAGCGCCTCGCTGTCCGTCACTGGCATCTCGGTGACACCACCCGTCCCGCTCATCGTCTCGTTCCCCGTACGTCGTCCCTCGACCACTGCCTCAACGATAGGGGTCCGCGCCGACAGCCCCGGGAGTTGTCCACAGGCCGCTGGACCGGACATCCGTACATACGACTGCCCGGCCCTCCGCTGTCGGAGGCGCCGGGCAGCCGCGGGGCGCGGAGGCGGACCGGCTCAGCGCACGAAGACCCCCGCCTGGTTCGCCAGGTCCAGGAAGTACTGCGGGGCCACGCCGAGGACCACCGTGACCGCCACGCCCACGCCGATCGCGGTCATCGTCAGCGGCGAGGGCACCGCCACCGTCGGGCCCTCCGGCCGCGGCTCGCTGAAGAACATCAGCACGATCACCCGGATGTAGAAGAAGGCCGCGATCGCGGACGAGATCACACCGATCACCACCAGCGGAGCCGCGCCGCCCTCCGCCGCGGCCTTGAACACGGCGAACTTCCCGGCGAACCCGGAGGTCAGCGGGATGCCGGCGAAGGCCAGCAGGAACACCGCGAACACCGCCGCCACCAGGGGCGAGCGGCGGCCCAGCCCGGCCCACTTCGACAGGTGCGTCGCCTCGCCGCCCGCGTCGCGCACCAGCGTGACCACGGCGAACGCGCCGATCGTCACGAAGGAGTACGCGGCCAGGTAGAAGAGGACGGAGGAGACGCCGTCCTTCGAGGTGGCGATGACACCGGCGAGGATGAAGCCGGCGTGCGCGATGGACGAGTAGGCCAGCAGGCGCTTGATGTCGGTCTGGGTGATCGCGACGATCGCACCGCCCAGCATGGTGATGATAGCCACGCCCCACATGACCGGCCGCCAGTCCCAGCGCATCCCCGGCAGCACCACGTACAGCAGCCGCAGCAGCGCGCCGAACGCCGCCACCTTGGTCGCGGCCGCCATGAACCCGGTGACCGGGGTCGGCGCGCCCTGGTAGACGTCCGGCGTCCACATGTGGAACGGCACCGCGCCCACCTTGAACAGCAGGCCCATGACGACCATCGCGGTGCCGACCAGGAGCAGCGCGTCGTTGCCCATGGTGTTGGCGAGCGCCGGGTCGACGTTCGGCACGTTCCCCTCGACCACCCGCGCGATCGTCGCGTACGACACCGAGCCCGCGTAGCCGTACAGCAGTGCGATGCCGAACAGGGTGAAGGCGGAGGCGAACGCACCGAGCAGGAAGTACTTGACCGCGGCCTCCTGCGACATGAGCCGCTTGCGGCGGGCCAGCGCGCACAGCAGGTAGAGCGGGAGGGAGAAGACCTCCAGGGCCACGAACAGCGTCAGCAGGTCGTTCGCCGCGGGGAACACCAGCATGCCGGCGACGGCGAAGAGCAGCAGCGGGAAGACCTCGGTCGTGGTGAAACCGGCCTTCACCGCGGCCTGCTCGCCGTCGCTGCCCGGCACGGACGACGCCTGGGCGGCGAAGGAGTCGACCCGGTTGCCGTGCGCCGCCGGGTCCAGCCGCCGCTCGGCGAAGGTGAACAGGCCGACCAGGCCCGACAGCAGGATCGTGCCCTGGAGGAACAGCGACGGGCCGTCGACGGCGACGGCGCCCATCGCCGCGATGTGCGCCTTGGTGGTGCCGTACCCGTCCGCCGCCAGCGCGATCACCGCGGCGAAGCCGGCGCAGAGCGCCACGGCGGACACGAACACCTGCGCGTAGTAGCGGGACCTGCGCGGGACGAACGCCTCGACGAGCACCCCCACGATCGCCGCGCCGACGACGATCAGGGTGGGCGAGAGCTGCCCGTATTCGATCTTCGGCGCGTCGATCTTCGAGATCGGGTCGGCCGCTGTTGTCCACAGGCTGTGGACGGCTGCTGCGCTCACTTGGCCGCCTCCACCGCGGGCTTGGGGTCGGTCTTGTGTACGTCCGACATGGTCTGCTTGACCGCCGGGTTGACGATGTCCGTGACGGGCTTCGGATAGACGCCCAGGAAGATCAGCAGCACGATCAGCGGCGCCACCACCACCAGCTCGCGCACCCGCAGGTCCGGCATGGCCGAGACCTCGGGCTTCACCGGGCCGGTCATCGTCCGCTGGTAGAGGACGAGGGTGTACAGCGCGGCCAGCACGATGCCGAGGGTGGCGATGACGCCGATGGCCGGATGCCGGGTGAACGTGCCGACCAGGACCAGGAACTCACTGACGAAGGGCGCCAGCCCCGGCAGCGACAGGGTCGCCAGTCCGCCGACCAGGAAGGTCCCGGCCAGTACCGGCGCGACCTTCTGGACGCCGCCGTAGTCGGCGATGAGCCGGGAGCCGCGCCGGGAGATCAGGAACCCGGCGACCAGCAGGAGCGCTGCCGTCGAGATGCCGTGGTTGACCATGTAGAGCGTCGCACCGGACTGGCCCTGGCTGGTCATCGCGAAGATGCCCATGATGATGAAGCCGAAGTGCGAGATCGACGCGTACGCGATCAGGCGCTTGATGTCCCGCTGGCCCACCGCGAGCAGCGCCCCGTAGATGATGCTGATCACGGCCAGCACGAGGATCACCGGCGTGGCCCACTTGCTGGCCTCGGGGAAGAGCTGGAGGCAGAAGCGGAGCATCGCGAAGGTGCCGACCTTGTCGACCACCGCCGTGATGAGCACGGCGACCGGGGCGGTGGCCTCCCCCATCGCGTTGGGCAGCCAGGTGTGCAGCGGCCACAGCGGCGCCTTCACCGCGAAGGCGAAGAAGAAGCCGAGGAACAGCCACCGTTCGGTGCTGGTGGCCATGTGCAGGGAGCCGCTGGCGCGGGCGTGCGCGATCTCGGTGAGCGAGAAGTTCCCGGCGACCACGTACAGGCCGATCACCGCGGCCAGCATGATCAGACCGCCGGCCAGGTTGTAGAGGAGGAACTTCACCGCCGCGTACGACCGCTGGGTCGACGCCGCCTCCTCCCCGTGCTCGTGGGCACGGTCCCCGAAGCCGCCGATGAGGAAGTACATCGGGATGAGCATGGCCTCGAAGAAGACGTAGAAGAGGAAGACGTCGGTGGCCTCGAAGGAGACGATCACCATCGCCTCGACGGCCAGGATCAGCGCGAAGAAGCCCTGCGTCGGCCGCCAGTGGTAAGGCCGGCCGCTCTCCTTGGCGCCTTCCCCGCCCGAACGGCTCCGAGAGCCCGGGGAGGTGTCGGCGTCGTGCCAGCCCGCGAGGACGACGAACGGGATCAGCAGGGCGGTCAGCGCGACCAGCGCCACCCCGATCCCGTCCACGCCCAGTTCGTATCTGACCCCGAAGGCCGCGATCCACGAGTGGGACTCGGTGAGCTGGTAGCGGGCGCCGCCCGGGTCGAAGCGGACCAGGACGACGACGGCCAGCGCCAGCGTGGCGAGCGAGACGAGGAGCGCCAGCCACTTGGCGGCGGCGCGCCGCGCGGCAGGTACGGCGGCCGTGGCGACGGCCCCGAGGGCCGGGAGCACCGCCGTCGCTGTCAGCAGGGGAAAGGACATCGGTATCAGACCGCCCTCATCAGCAGGGTCGCGGCGACCAGCAGCGCCGCACCGCCGAACATCGAGACCGCGTACGAACGCGCGAAGCCGTTCTGCAGCCGGCGCATCCGCCCGGACAGGCCGCCCATCGAGGCCGCCGTGCCGTTGACGACACCGTCGACCAGGGTGTGGTCGACGTACACCAGCGAACGCGTGAGGTGCTCGCCGCCGCGGACGAGGACGACGTGGTTGAAGTCGTCCTGGAGCAGGTCGCGCCGGGCGGCCCGGGTGAGCAGCGACCCGCGCGGGGCCACGGCCGGGACCGGCTTGCGGCCGTACTGGGCCCAGGCGATGGCGACGCCGGCCACCAGGCACACCATGGTCGCGCCGGTGATCACCGCGGCACTCAGCGGCGAGTCGCCCTCGCTGTGCCCGGTGACCGGCTCCAGCCAGTGCAGGAAGCGGTCGCCGATGCTGAAGAACGCGCCGCCGAAGACCGACCCGACGGCCAGCACGATCATCGGGATCGTCATGACCCCGGGCGACTCGTGCGGGTGCGGCTCGGCATGGGCGCCGCGCTCCTCGGCGGCCGGTTCCACACCGGGCTCCGCGGGAGAGGCGGTCGGCCGGTTCCTCCAGCGCTCCTCGCCGAAGAACGTCATCAGCATCACGCGCGTCATGTAGAACGCCGTGATCGCCGCGCCCAGCAGGGCCGCTCCGCCGAGGATCCAGCCCTCGGTGCCGCCCTTGGCGAAGGCCGCCTCAATGATCTTGTCCTTGGAGAAGAAGCCGGACAGGCCGGGGAAACCGATGATGGCGAGGTAACCGAGGCCGAAGGTGATGAACGTGACCGGCATGTACTTGCGCAGGCCGCCGTACCTGCGCATGTCGACCTCGTCGTTCATGCCGTGCATGACCGAACCGGCGCCGAGGAACAGCCCGGCCTTGAAGAAGCCGTGGGTCACCAGGTGCATGATCGCGAAGACGTAGCCGATGGGGCCGAGGCCGGCGGCCAGCACCATGTAGCCGATCTGCGACATCGTCGAGCCGGCCAGCGCCTTCTTGATGTCGTCCTTCGCGCAACCGACGATCGCACCGAACAGCAGCGTGACCGCACCGACCACGGTGACGACGAGCTGGGCGTCGGGCGCGGCGTTGAAGATCGCTCCGGAGCGGACGATCAGGTAGACGCCCGCGGTGACCATGGTGGCCGCGTGGATGAGGGCGGACACCGGGGTCGGGCCCTCCATCGCGTCCCCGAGCCAGGACTGCAGCGGCACCTGGGCGGACTTGCCGCAGGCGGCGAGCAGCAGCATCAGGGCGATGGCGGTGAGCCTGCCCTCGCCGGTGCCGCCCGTGTGGCTCAGGACCGGGCCGAAGGCGAAGGTCCCGAAGGTCGTGAACATCAGCATGATCGCGATCGACAGGCCCATGTCGCCGACGCGGTTGACCAGGAAGGCCTTCTTCGCGGCGGTGGCGGCGCTGGGCTTGTGCTGCCAGAAGCCGATCAGCAGGTAGGAGGCGAGACCGACGCCCTCCCAGCCGACGTACAGCAGCAGGTAGTTGTCGGCGAGGACGAGCAGCAGCATCGCCGCGAGGAACAGGTTCAGATAGCCGAAGAAGCGGCGGCGCCGCTCGTCGTGCTCCATGTACCCGATCGAGTACAGGTGGATCAGCGAGCCGACGCCCGTGATCAGCAGCACGAACGTCATCGACAACTGGTCGAGCCGGAAGGTGACGTCGGCCTGGAAGCCGGCCACCGGGATCCAGCTGAACAGGTGCTGGACCATGGTCCGGTGCTCGGCCCCCTTGCCGAGCAGGTCGGCGAAGAGGACCAGGCCGATCCCGAAGGAGACGGCCGCGAGCAGGGTGCCGAGCCAGTGGCCGACCGCGTCGAGCCGCCGGCCGCCGACCAGGAGGACGGCCGCTCCGAGCAGGGGCGCCGCGATCAGCAGCGCAATCAGGTTCTCCACGATTCTTCCGACCCCTTACAGCTTCATCAGGCTGGCGTCGTCGACCGAGGCCGAGTGGCGGGAGCGGAACAGCGACACGATGATCGCGAGCCCGACCACGACCTCCGCTGCGGCGACGACCATCGTGAAGAAGGCGATGATCTGGCCGTCGAGGTTGCCGTGCATCCGCGAGAAGACGACGAACGCGAGGTTGCAGGCGTTCAGCATCAGCTCGACGCACATGAAGACCACGATGGCGTTGCGCCGGATCAGCACGCCGGTGGCGCCGATCGTGAACAGCAGAGCGGCGAGATAGAGGTAGTTGACCGGGTTCACTTCGACGCCTCCTCGGGCCGCTTCCCGCGGGTCACCGGCTCGCTCCCGGTGCGCTCCAGACGTTCCTCGGCACGCTGCTCCAGGGCCTTCAGCTCGCCCAGTGCCTCGGCCGAGACGTCACGGATCTGGCCGCGCTCGCGCAGCGTGCTGCTGACGGTGAGCTCGGAGGGGGTGCCGTCGGGCAGCAGACCGGCGATGTCCACGGCGTTGTGCCGGGCGTAGACGCCGGGCGCGGGCAGCGGCGGCAGGTGCTTCCCCTCGCGCACACGCTGTTCGGACAGCTCGCGCTGGGTCCGGGCGCGCTCGGTGCGCTCGCGGTGGGTGAGCACCATGGCGCCGATGGTGGCCGTGATGAGCAGGGCGCCGGTGAGTTCGAACGCGTAGACGTACTTGGTGAAGATGAGGGAGGCCAGTCCCTCCACGTTGCCGCTGGCGTTCGCCCTGCCGGTTCCGGCGAAGTCCTTCAGCGAGGCGTTGGCGATGCCCGCGAAGAGCAGGATGCCGAAGCCGAGACCGCACGCCAGGGCCAGCCAGCGCTGGCCCTTGATGGTCTCCTTGAGGGAGTCCGCGGCGGTCACGCCGATGAGCATCACCACGAACAGGAACAACATCATGATCGCGCCGGTGTAGACGACGATCTGCACGATGCCCAGGAAGTAGGCGCCGTTGGCGAGGTAGAACACCGCCAGGACGATCATGGTGCCGGCCAGGCAGAGCGCGCTGTGCACGGTCTTCTTCATGAAGACGGTGCACAGGGCGCCGATCACCGCGACGGTGCCGAGGACCCAGAACTGGAAGGCCTCACCGGTGGAGGTGGTGTAGGCGGCGAGCTGTGCGGTCATCGGCCGATCACCTTCTTGGAGGCCGGCTCGTCCGCACCCGTGGCGGCGGACGCGTCCTGGGGGGACTCGCCCTGGGAGACGGCCGTCTGGCGCACCGTGCCGGGCGCGGCCTCGGTCACCAGCCCCCGGTAGTAGTCCTGTTCGTCCGTCCCGGGGTAGATGGCGTGCGGCGTGTCGACCATGCCGTCCTCGAGGCCGGCGAGCAGCTGCTCCTTGGTGTAGATGAGGTTCGCGCGGCTGGAGTCGGCCAGCTCGAACTCGTTGGTCATCGTCAGCGCGCGCGTGGGGCACGCCTCGATGCACAGGCCGCACAGGATGCAGCGGGCGTAGTTGATCTGGTAGACGCGGCCGTACCGCTCGCCCGGCGAGTAGCGCTCCTCGTCGGTGTTGTCCGCGCCCTCCACGTAGATGGCGTCGGCGGGGCAGGCCCAGGCGCACAGCTCACAGCCGACGCACTTCTCCAGGCCGTCCGGATGGCGGTTGAGCTGGTGCCGTCCGTGGAAACGCGGAGCGGTGGTCTTCTTCTGCTCCGGGTACTGCTCGGTCAGCCGCTTCTTGAACATGGCCTTGAAGGTCACGCCGAAGCCGCCCACGGGGTTCAGGAAACCGGGCTGGGTCTCCTTGGGCTCCTCAGCCATCGGACGCCTCCTTTCCATCCAGAGATCCGTCACTGACAGTGTCCGGCCCGCCACTGACAATCAGCTCCCGCTCGCGGCGCGGGCGGCGCCTGGGCACCGGCGGCAGTTCCTGTCCCGGCATCGGCGGAACGGGGAAACCGCCGGCCATCGGGTCGAACGCGGCGGGCCGGGCGGCGGGCGGTTCGGCCGTCTTCGCCTTCTCGCGGAACATGTCGGCGACGAAGGACAGGACCAGCAGGGCCAGTACGCCGCCGCCCACGTAGAGGGCGATGTCGGCGAAGTCGTAGTGCTGGTTGCGCAGGGTCCGCACGGTCGCGACGAGCATCAGCCAGACCACGGAGACCGGGATGAGCACCTTCCAGCCGAGCTTCATGAGCTGGTCGTAGCGGACGCGCGGGAGCGTGGCGCGCAGCCAGATGAAGAAGAACAGCAGCAGCTGCACCTTGATCACGAACCAGAGCAGCGGCCACCAGCCGTGGTTGGCGCCCTCCCAGAAGGTGCTGATCGGCCAGGGCGCCCGCCAGCCGCCCAGGAAGAGCGTGGTCGACACGGCCGAGACCGTGACCATGTTGACGTACTCGGCGAGCATGAACATCGCGAACTTGATCGACGAGTACTCGGTGTTGAAGCCGCCGACCAGGTCGCCCTCGGACTCCGGCATGTCGAAGGGTGCCCGGTTGGTCTCGCCCACCATCGTGACGATGTAGAGCACGAAGGAGACCGGCAGCAGCAGGATGTACCAGCGGTCGTGCTGCTGCTCGACGATCGTCGAGGTGGACATCGATCCGGAGTACAGGAACACCGAGGCGAACGCGGCGCCCATGGCGATCTCGTACGAGATCATCTGGGCGCAGGAGCGCAGACCGCCGAGGAGCGGGTAGGTGGAACCGGAGCTCCAGCCCGCCAGGACGATGCCGTAGATGCCGACGGAGGCGGCCGCGAGGACGTAGAGCATCGCGATCGGCAGGTCGGTGAGCTGCATCGCCGTGCGGTGGCCGAACACCGAGATCTCGTTGTCCGCCGGCCCGAAGGGGATCACCGCGATCGCCATGAAGGCCGGGATGGCCGCGACGATCGGCGCGAGGACGTAGACGGCCTTGTCCGCGCGCTTGACGACGAGGTCCTCCTTCAGCATCAGCTTCACGCCGTCGGCCAGCGACTGGAGCATGCCCCAGGGGCCGTTCCGGTTGGGGCCGATGCGCAACTGCATCCAGCCGACGACCTTGCGCTCCCAGACGATGGAGAACAGCACGGTCACCATCAGGAAGGCGAAGCAGAACACCGCCTTGACGACCACGAGCCACCAGGGGTCGGTGCCGAACATGGAGAGGTTCTCCGCGGCGAGGTACGGGCTCATGCCTCCACCTCCTTGGGGGCCCCGGTCGCGCGCGTCGCCGGGCCGATGCGGACGAGGGAGCCGGGCTGTGCACCGGTGTCGGAGGCGACTCCGGCGCCGACGGAGTTCAGCGGGAGCCACACCACCCGGTCGGGCATGTCGGTGATCTCCAGCGGGAGTTCGACCGCTCCGTCGGGACCGGTCACGGTGATCGCCCCGCCGTCCGCCACCCCGGCCTCGGCGGCCGTGGCGGCCGACAGACGGGCGCGTGCGGCGTGCCGGGTGCCGGCGAGCGCCTCGTCGCCCTCCTGGAGGACGCCGTGGTCGAGGAGTAGCCGGTGGCCGGCGAGGACGGCCTCCCCGGCGGCCGGCCGGGGCAGCGCCCCCGCGCTCTCCGCGGGGTCGGCGGCGCGCGGCCCGGTCCAGGCACCGAGCCGGTCCAGCTCGGCGTGCGCGGTCCGCAGGTCCGGCAGGCCCAGGTGCACATCCATGGTGTCGGCCAGCATCTGCAGCACCCGCAGGTCGCTGGGGGCCAGACGGCGGGTCATCTGGTCGGGCTTGAGCGCGGCCTCGAAGAAGCGCACCCTGCCCTCCCAGTTCAGGAAGGAACCGGCCTTCTCGGCGACGGCCGCGACCGGCAGGACGACGTCGGCGTGCTCGCTGACCTCGCTGGGCCGCAGCTCCAGCGACACCAGGAAGCCGACCTCGCTCAGGGCGGCACGCGCGCGGGCCGGATCGGGCAGGTCGGCGATCTCCACACCGGCGACGAGCAGCGCCTGGAGTTCGCCGTCCGCCGCGGCCCGGACGATCTCGCCGGTGTCGCGGCCGTAGCGGTGCGGGAGCTCGGCCACGCCCCAGACGGCCGCGACCTCCTCCCGTGCGCGCGGGTCGGTGGCCGGGCGGCCGCCCGGCAGCAGCGACGGCAGCGCGCCCGCCTCGATCGCGCCGCGCTCGCCCGCCCGGCGCGGGATCCACACCAGCCGGGCCCCGGTCGCGGACGCGGCCCGGACCGCGGCGCTGAGCCCGCCCGCCACGGAGGCCAGCCGCTCGCCGACGACGAGCACCGCGCCCTCGGCGCGCAGCGCCTGGGCGGCCTGGCTGCCGGTGTCCTCCAGCCCGACGCCGCTCGCCAGCGCGTTCAGCCACTCGGTCTCGGTGCCGGGCGCGGCCGGCAGCAGCGTGCCGCCCGCCTTCAGCAGGCCCCGCGTGGCGTGCGTGGCCAGCGCGAACACCCGCTGCCCGTGCTTGCGCCAGGCCTTGCGCAGCCGCAGGAAGACGCCGGGCGCCTCCTCCTCGGACTCGAAGCCGACGAGCAGGACGGCGGGCGCCTTCTCCAGATCGGTGTACGTGACGCCCGTGCCGTTCACGTCCCGGCCGCGGCCGGCGACGCGGGCGGCCAGGAAGTCGGCCTCCTCGGCGCTGTGCACGCGGGCACGGAAGTCGATGTCGTTGGTGTCCAGCGCCACGCGCGCGAACTTGCTGTACGCGTAGGCGTCCTCGACGGTGAGCCGGCCGCCGGTGAGGACGCCGGTCCGGCCGCGCGAGGCGAGCAGCCCCTGGGCGGCGATCTCCAGCGCCTCCGGCCAGGACGCCGGCACCAGTTCGCCCTCGGGGTCGCGCACCAGCGGCGTCGTCAGCCGGTCCTTGAGCTGCGCGTAGCGGAAGGCGAACCGCCCCTTGTCGCAGATCCACTCCTCGTTGACCTCGGGGTCCTCGGCGGCGAGCCGTCGCATGACCTTGCCTCGCCGGTGGTCGGTGCGGGTCGCGCAGCCTCCCGAGCAGTGCTCGCACACGGACGGCGAGGAGACGAGGTCGAAGGGGCGGGAGCGGAACCGGTACGCCGCGGAGGTGAGCGCGCCGACCGGGCAGATCTGGATGGTGTTGCCGGAGAAGTACGACTCGAAGGGATCGCCCTCGCCGGTGCCGACCTGCTGCAGCGCACCCCGTTCGACCAGCTCGATCATCGGGTCGCCGGCGATCTGGTTGGAGAACCGGGTGCAGCGGGCGCACAGCACGCACCGCTCGCGGTCCAGCAGCACCTGCGTCGAGATCGGGACGGGCTTGTCGTAGGTCCGCTTCTTGCCTTCGAAGCGGGACTCGGCGTTGCCGTGCGACATGGCCTGGTTCTGCAGCGGGCACTCGCCGCCCTTGTCGCAGACCGGGCAGTCCAGCGGGTGGTTGATGAGCAGCAGCTCCATCACACCGTGCTGGGCCTTCTCGGCGACCGGTGAGGTCAGGTGGGTCTTGACCACCATCCCGTCGGTGCAGGTGATGGTGCAGGACGCCATGGGCTTGCGCTGGCCCTCGACCTCGACGATGCACTGGCGGCAGGCGCCGGCCGGGTCGAGCAGCGGGTGGTCGCAGAACCGGGGGATCTCGATGCCGAGCTGCTCGGCGGCCCGGATCACCAGGGTGCCCTTGGGCACGCTGATCTCCACGCCGTCGATCGTCAGCGTCACGAGGTCTTCCGGCGGGAGGGCCGCCTCGCCGCCCGAGGAGGGGGCGTTGGTGGTCACGGTCATGCGGGCACCTCCGTGTGCTGGTCCGCCCAGGCCGTCGACTTGGCCGGGTCGAAGGGGCAGCCGCGGCCCGTGATGTGCTCCTCGTACTCCTCGCGGAAGTACTTCAGGGAGGAGAAGATCGGTGAGGCCGCTCCGTCGCCGAGGGCGCAGAAGGACTTGCCGTTGATGTTGTCGGCGATGTCGTTCAGCTTGTCGAGGTCGGCCATGGCGCCCTTGCCGGCCTCGATGTCCCGCAGCAACTGCACGAGCCAGTAGGTCCCTTCACGGCACGGCGTGCACTTGCCGCAGGACTCGTGGGCGTAGAACTCGGTCCAGCGGGTCACCGCCCGCACCACGCAGGTCGTCTCGTCGAAGCACTGCAGCGCCTTGGTGCCGAGCATGGAACCCGCTGCCCCCACCCCTTCGTAGTCGAGGGGGACGTCGAGGTGCTCGTCGGTGAACATCGGCGTCGAGGAGCCGCCCGGGGTCCAGAACTTCAGCCGGTGCCCGGGCCGCATGCCGCCGCTCATGTCGAGCAGCTGGCGCAGGGTGATGCCGAGCGGGGCCTCGTACTGGCCGGGGCTCGCGACGTGGCCGCTGAGCGAGTACAGCGTGAAGCCCGGGGACTTCTCGCTGCCCATCGACCTGAACCATTCCTTGCCGTTGTTCAGGATGGCGGGAACCGACGCGATCGACTCGACGTTGTTCACTACGGTCGGGCACGCGTAGAGGCCCGCGACGGCGGGGAAGGGGGGACGGAGCCGCGGTTGGCCACGACGGCCCTCGAGCGAGTCCAGCAGTGCCGTCTCCTCGCCGCAGATGTACGCGCCCGCGCCGGCGTGCACGGTGATGTCGAGGTCCAGTCCGCTGCCCAGGATGTTCCTGCCGAGGTAACCGGCCTCGTACGCCTCGCGTACGGCCGAGTGCAGCCGGCGCAGCACGGGGACGACCTCACCACGCAGATAGATGAACGCGTGCGAGGACCTGATGGCGTGGCACGCGATCACGATGCCTTCGACGAGGCTGTGCGGGTTGGCGAACAGGAGCGGGATGTCCTTGCAGGTCCCCGGCTCCGACTCGTCGGCGTTGACGACCAGGTAGTGCGGCTTTCCATCGCCCTGGGGGATGAACTGCCACTTCATCCCGGTCGGGAACCCCGCGCCGCCGCGCCCGCGCAGACCGGACTCCTTGACGTAGGCGATCACGTCGTCCGGGGACATGGCCAGCGCCTTGCGGAGTCCTTCGTACCCCCCGTGCCTGCCGTACACGTCCAGCGTCCAGGACCGGTCCTCGTCCCAGAAGGCCGACAGCACGGGTGCGAGCAGCTTCTCGGGGCTCGACCCTCCTCCGGCCTCCGGCTGGGAGGCGCCCCCGTATTCCGTGGACAATGTCATCACTCCCCCTCCTCTGCGACGGGTCCCGCGGCGTGGGACGGGTCGGAGGCCGATGTGTCCTGCGGCGCGTCGTGGGAGCTCAGGTGCTCCGTGGGCGACGGCTCGTGCACCGCGGCGTCCCGCGGTTCGTCGTGCGGGCCGCCCTCGCGGGGATGGACCACGCGCGCGGGCGCGGTCTCTCCCCTGGCCAGGCGCAGGCCCGCCAGCGAGGCGGGCCCGGCGCTGCCGCCGGCGTCGGCGGCCCCCTCCCGCTCGTCGGGGAAGCCCGCCAGGATCCGGGCGGTCTCCTTGAAGGTGCACAGCGGCGCGCCGCGGGTCGGTGTCACCGGCCGTCCCGCGCGGAGGTCGTCGACCAGCCGCCGGACGCCGGCCGGGGTCTGGTTGTCGAAGAACTCCCAGTTGACCATCACGACCGGCGCGAAGTCGCAGGCCGCGTTGCACTCGATGTGCTCCAGGGTGACCTTGCCGTCGTCGGTGGTCTCGCCGTTGCCGACGCCCAGGTGCTCCTGGAGGGTCTCGAAGATGGCGTCGCCGCCCATCACCGCGCACAGGGTGTTGGTGCAGACGCCCACCTGGTAGTCGCCGCTCGGCTTGCGCCGGTACATGGTGTAGAAGGTGGCGACGGCGCTGACCTCGGCCGTGGTCAGGCCGAGCACGTCCGCGCAGAACCGCATCCCGGTACGCGTGACGTGCCCCTCCTCGGACTGCACCAGGTGCAGCATCGGCAGGAGGGCGGACCTGGAGTCGGGGTAGCGGGCGATGATCTCGTGCGCGTCCCGCTCGAGCCGGGCGCGGACGTCGTCCGGGTAGCCGGGCGCGGGCAGTTCGGGCATGCCCAGGCTGACGCCCCGCTCCGAAGAAGAGGTGGTCACCGGTCGACGCCTCCCATCACGGGGTCGATGGACGCGACGGCGACGATGACGTCGGCGACCTGGCCGCCCTCGCACATCGCCGCCATGGACTGCAGGTTGGTGAAGGACGGGTCGCGGAAGTGGACCCGGAAGGGACGGGTGCCGCCGTCGGACACGGCGTGCACGCCGAGTTCGCCCTTGGGCGACTCCACCGCCGCGTACACCTGACCCGGTGGCACCCGGAAGCCCTCGGTGACCAGCTTGAAGTGGTGGATCAGGGCCTCCATGGAAGTGCCCATGATCTTCTTGATGTGGTCGAGGGAGTTGCCCAGGCCGTCCGGGCCCAGGGCGAGCTGGGCGGGCCAGGCGATCTTCTTGTCGGCGACCATGACCGGGCCGGGCTGGAGCCGGTCCAGGCACTGCTCGACGATCCTGAGCGACTGGTGCATCTCCTCCACGCGGATCAGGAAACGGCCGTAGGCGTCGCAGGAGTCGGCGGTGGGGACGTCGAAGTCGTACGTCTCGTAGTCGCAGTACGGCTGGGTCTTGCGCAGGTCGTGCGGCAGGCCGGTGGAGCGCAGGACCGGGCCGGTGGCGCCGAGGGCCATGCAGCCGGCCAGGTCGAGGTAGCCGACGTCCTGCAGCCGGGCCTTGAAGATGGGGTTCCCGGTGGCGAGCTTGTCGTACTCCGGGAGGTTCTTCTTCATCTTCTTCACGAACTCGCGGATCTGGTCCACCGCGCCGGGCGGCAGGTCCTGGGCGAGTCCGCCGGGCCGGATGTACGCGTGGTTCATCCTCAGGCCGGTGACCAGCTCGTAGATGTCGAGGATCATCTCGCGGTCACGGAATCCGTAGACCATGACCGTGGTGGCGCCGAGCTCCATGCCGCCGGTGGCGATGCACACCAGGTGCGAGGAGAGCCGGTTCAGCTCCATCAGGAGCACCCGGATGATCTTGGCGCGCTCGGTGATCTGCTCCTCGATGCCGAGCAGTTTCTCGACGGCCAGGCAGTAGGCGGTCTCGTTGAAGAAGGACGTCAGGTAGTCCATGCGCGTCACGAACGTGGTGCCCTGCGTCCAGGTGCGGAACTCGAGGTTCTTCTCGATGCCGGTGTGCAGGTAGCCGATGCCGCAGCGGGCCTCGGTGACGGTCTCGCCCTCGATCTCCAGGATCAGCCGCAGCACTCCGTGGGTGGAGGGGTGCTGGGGGCCCATGTTGACGACGATGCGCTCGTCGTCGGCGCGGGCCGCGGACTGGACGACCTCGTCCCAGTCGCCGCCGGTGACCGTGTAGACGGTGCCCTCGGTGGTCTCGCGGGGAGACCCCTGCGCCGCGAAGGGGTCCGCTGGGGGCTGGTGGGCGGAGGAGGGGGTGTGCGTGCTCATGAGTACGACCTCCGCTGGTCCGGAGCCGGGATCTGGGCGCCCTTGTACTCGACGGCGATGCCGCCGAGGGGGTAGTCCTTGCGCTGCGGGTGGCCCTGCCAGTCGTCCGGCATCATGATCCGGGTCAGGGCCGGGTGACCGTCGAAGACGATCCCGAAGAAGTCCCAGGTCTCCCGCTCGTGCCAGTCGTTCGTCGGGTAGACGGCGACCAGCGACGGGATGTGCGGATCGCCGTCGGGGGCGCTGACCTCCAGGCGGATCAGCCGGTTGTGGCTGATCGAGCGCAGGTGGTACACGGCGTGCAGTTCCCGCCCCTTGTCGTGCGGGTAGTGGACGCCGCTGACGCCCGTGCACAGCTCGAAGCGCAGGGCGGGGTCGTCGCGCAGGGTGCGGGCGACGCGGACCAGGTGCTCGCGCTCGATGTGGAAGGTGAGTTCGCCGCGGTCGACGACCGTCTTCTCGATCGCGTTCTCGGGCAGCAGGCCCTGTTCCTCCAGCGCGCCCTCGAGTTCGTCGGCGACCTCGTCGAACCAGCCGCCGTAGGGCCGGCCGGACGGCCCCGGGAGGCGGACCGAGCGGACCAGGCCGCCGTAGCCAGAGGTGTCGCCGCCGTTGGCGGCGCCGAACATGCCGCGCTGGACGCGGATCTCCTCACCGCCCTGGCCGCGCCGGCCGGGGAGGTTGTCGGCGGCGAGGTCCGTTTCGGGGTTGACCCCGTTCGCGGAACCGTTCGCGCCGCCCGCGCCATGGGTGCCGTTCGCGTCGCTCACCGCAGCAGCCCCTTCATCTCGATCGTGGGCAGGGCCTTGAGCGCCGCCTCCTCCGCCTCGCGGGCCGCCTCCTCGGCGTTCACGCCGAGCTTGGTGGACTGGATCTTCTGGTGGAGCTTGAGGATCGCGTCCATCAGCATCTCGGGGCGCGGCGGACAGCCGGGCAGGTAGATGTCGACGGGGACGATGTGGTCGACGCCCTGGACGATCGCGTAGTTGTTGAACATGCCGCCCGAGGAGGCGCAGACGCCCATGGAGATCACCCACTTGGGGTTGGGCATCTGGTCGTAGACCTGCCTCAGGACCGGCGCCATCTTCTGGCTGACCCGGCCGGCCACGATCATCAGATCCGCCTGCCGGGGCGAGCCGCGGAAGACCTCCATGCCGAAGCGCGCCAGGTCGTAACGGCCGGCGCCGGTGGTCATCATCTCGATCGCGCAGCAGGCGAGGCCGAAGGTGGCCGGGAAGATGGACGCCTTGCGCACCCAGCCCGCGGCCTGTTCGACGGTGGTGAGCAGGAAACCGCTCGGCAGCTTTTCTTCGAGTCCCATGTCTTATATGGCCCCTCAGTCCCATTCCAGGCCGCCGCGCCGCCATACGTACGCGTACGCGACGAAGACGGTGAGCACGAAGAGCAGCATCTCCACGAGCCCGAAAACACCCAGGGCGTCGAAGGTGACGGCCCAGGGGTAGAGGAAGACGATCTCGATGTCGAAGACGATGAAGAGCATCGCCGTCAGGTAGTACTTGATGGGGAAGCGGCCGCCGCCGGCCGGCGTGGGGGTCGGCTCGACACCGCACTCGTACGCCTCGAGCCTGGCGCGGTTGTACCGCTTCGGTCCGATCAGCGTGGCCATGACCACGGAGAAGATCGCAAAGCCTGCCCCGAGGGCTCCCAGTACGAGGATGGGCGCATAAGCGTTCACCGCTCCTCGCTCCTCTCAGTCGGCACTGACTGCTGGCGGTTGCGGGCTCACAGCAGCCTCATCCGTCCCGTCGTCCCCGCCCGTCCCGGCGAAGATCGCGAACATGTGAAGCAGGTCACAAGCCCAACTGCCACGCATCTTATGCCCGACGCTCTGTGATCTGCGACACGGGGTATTCCACAAGCTTTGTGATCTCCACCACCTGACGAAGGATCATGAAGTCGGATGAGCTGCGATCTTCGCACGGGAAGCGCACGAGCGATCACGAACGGTGACATTTGACCTCGTCTTTGCAGGTCGGAGCAGGTGCGCAATATCAGATGACCGGCGTCCGGCGCAAAGTGGCGGGTGACGTCAAGCCCTTGATATAGGGCTGCTTTTCACACATCGGAGGGACGCTGGAACGGGAAGTGGACACGTTCACCCCTTCACAAGCTCCTCCCCCGCCCGCGAGCCCTCCCGCGATCCCTCCCCGATCCACCTCCGAGGCGTCCTCGGAGCCGGGCCCGGGCCATCCCGCGACGTCCCGCCCCCCGCCCCCGCGCGGACCCCACCACCCGGGCCGCCGAGCCCTGCGCCCTCAAGCTCGCCGAGCCGGCCGCCGGGTCGGCCGCCGAGTCGCGGCTTCCGGGCACTCCGCACCGTCCGGGCCGCGCGGACCCGCCCCCGGAGGGCGCTTCCGCAGGTCCGCGAGGCCGCTTCAGGAGCTGTTAACGGTGGGACTGGTGGGGCAAACGTGCTTTCGGCTTATGAAACGGACAAGGCGGTCCATCCGGCGGCGGGCGGGCGCGTCGCGCGGACGCATGGCGGCACGGTGACCGTTCCGTGACCTCCGCCACATCCATGAGAGGACCCTGAGAACCGGGCTTGGCCAACGGTCTCAACCAATGGTAGGCGTGGGGCAATTCGGACTAAACAACGAAAGACCATGATCACAGGCATGATCATCAGTGCCCCGAATGTCCGTTACGGCGTCAATAAAGAGCGACACGCCCGGGGTTCGGACACCCCGTCGGGCAAATGTGGCGCAGGACACGTTTCTTGAAGATATGAAGGAGCCCCTGGTACCCGTTGTTCTCATGTCCCACACCGCTCACATACGCAGCCACCGGAAGCCCCGCCGTAGCGCGTCCAAAATCGCGATGCGGGCCGGAGTTGCCGGTGGCGTCCTCGGCACCCTGGCAGTGGCCGGCGCCTCGGCCTCGTCGGCGAACGCCGCCGAGCCGGTGACCCAGACGCTCGAACTGCCCACGCTCACCGCAGACCTGGCCGCCCAGGTCGCCCAGTCCGCGGACGCCACGCAGCAGGCCGCCGCGAACTACCAGCTCCAGGCCGAGCGTGACGCGGCCTCCGTGAAGGCCGCGAAGCAGGCCAAGTCCGACCTGGCCGAGGCGAAGAAGAAGGCCGAGGCCGAGAAGAAGGCCGCCGAGGCCGCCGCTCGCAAGGCCGCCGCGGAGCGGGCCTCGCGCACCACCCAGCGCACCACGCTCGCCGTCTCCACGAGCGGCACCGGCACCGGCACCAGCACCAGCACCTCGACCGGCTCCAGCTCCAGTGACACCACCGTCACCAGCGGCTCCACGGCGACCGGTTCGGCCGCCGCGGTCATCTCCTTCGTCAAGTCGCAGGTCGGCAAGGCTTACGTTCCCGGCGCCACGGGCCCGTCCTCGTACGACTGCTCCGGCCTGGTGCAGACCGCCTTCAAGCAGGTGGGCGTCTCCCTGCCGCGCGTCTCCCAGGACCAGTCGACGGCCGGCACCCAGGTGTCGCTGTCCAACCTCCAGCCGGGTGACATCCTCTACTGGGGCGGCGCGGGCAGCGCGTACCACGTGGCGGTGTACGTCGGTGACGGCATGTTCGTCGGCGCGCAGAACCCCTCGTCCGGCGTCGTGGAGAGGCCGCTGTCGTACGACCCGCCGACCGGCGCGGTGCGGGTGCTCTGAGGCGCCGCACAGAGCCGTACGGGGTGAAGGGCCGCAGCCTCTCGGGGCAGCGGCCCTTCCGGCGTTCCCGGTCGGCCCGTCCCACCCGGCCCGCCCGGACGGCGCCACCGGTCAGGCCCGGAACCGAACGGGGTCCGTCCGCAGGGGGCGAGACCCGCTCAGGGCCGGGGCCGGCCCGCGCCGGCGCGGACACCGGGCCCCGGGTACGACCGCGGGGCCGGCTCGTTCCCGAACCGGCCCCGCAGTCGTGCCCCGGCGGCGCTCACGCCTTGGGCGCCACCTTGCTCAGGCCGTTGATGATGCGGTCCATCGCGTCGCCGCCCGTCGGGTCGGTGAGGTTGGCGAGCAGCTTGAGGGTGAATTTCATCAGCACCGGGTGGGTCAGCCCGCGCTGGGCGGCGATCTGCATGACCTTCGGGTTGCCGATGAGCTTCACGAAGGCGCGGCCCAGCGTGTAGTAGCCGCCGTAGGTGTCCTTCAGGACGCGCGGGTAGCGCTGGAGGGCGAGTTCGCGCTGGGCGGGCGTGGCGCGCCGGTGGGCCTGGACGATGATGTCGGCGGCGAGCTGGCCGGACTCCATGGCGTAGGCGATGCCCTCGCCGTTGAAGGGGTTCACCAGGCCGCCGGCGTCGCCGACGAGCAGCAGCCCGCGCGTGTAGTGGGGCTGGCGGTTGAAGGCCATGGGCAGGGCGGCGCCGCGGATCGGGCCGGTCATGTTGTCCGGGGTGTAGCCCCAGTCCTCCGGCATCGACGCGCACCATGCCTTGAGGATCTCGCGCCAGTCCAGCTCCTTGAAGGAGGCCGAGGTGTTGAGCACGCCGAGGCCCACGTTGGAGGTGCCGTCGCCCATGCCGAAGATCCAGCCGTAGCCGGGGAGGAGGCGGTCCTGGGCGCCGCGCCGGTCCCACAGCTCCAGCCAGGACTCCAGGTAGTCGTCGTCGTGCCGCGGCGAGTTGAAGTACGTGCGCACCGCGACGCCCATCGGGCGGTCCTCGCGGCGGTGCAGGCCCATCGCCAGGGACAGCCGGGTGGAGTTGCCGTCGGCGGCGACGACGAGCGGCGCGTGGAAGGTGACCTCGCGCTTCTCCTCGCCCAGCTTCGCCTTGACCCCGGTGATGCGGCCGGTGCGGTCGTCGACGAGGGGTGCGCTCACGTTGCAGCGCTCGTACAACCGCGCGCCCGCCTTCTGCGCCTGCCGGGCGAGCTGCTCGTCGAAGTCGTCGCGCTTGCGGACGAGTCCGTAGTCGGGGAAGGAGGCGAGTTCGGGCCAGTCGAGCTGGAGCCGGACGCCGCCGCCGATGATGCGGAGCCCCTTGTTGCGCAGCCAGCCCGCCTCTTCCGAGATGTCGATGCCCATCGCGACGAGCTGCTTGACGGCACGCGGGGTGAGGCCGTCGCCGCAGACCTTCTCGCGGGGGAACTCGGTCTTCTCCAGCAGGAGTACGTCGAGACCGGCCCGGGCGAGGTGGTACGCGGTGGTGGAACCGGCCGGCCCCGCGCCCACGACGATCACATCGGCGGTGTTCCCGGTAAAGGACTCGGAGAGGGGCTCAGTCACGACGGTCACGGCGGGATCTCCCCAAGGTTCAAAAGTGCGTGCCGACCGGCACTGGACACGGTCAGTCTATTCAGCGGGCCTGATCACCCGGCCGAAGGGCCGGACCGCGCACCTTGAGTCCCGGCGCGGCCGAGGCGGGATCGCTGCGGGACCGCGGCGGCGGACCCGGTCCGCGAGGGCCCGGAGCGACCACTTTGGGTAGCCGGATGTCACGGAAAGACATCTGACGCTTCCGGAAGGGCCCTCCGGCCGGTTACCCTTCCCGGTACCGCTGGGGGTGACGTCCGTGTACCCGACACCCAGAAGACCTCGAGTGCGCGTGCCGCGGCTGGTCGGACTGATGGCCGTGGACGCGCGGGAGACCGCCCGGGCGCGGGGCCTGCTCCTCAGCGCCCCGGACCGCCCGGACCTCCACTCCGCCGCCGTCGACCACGTGGTGCGGCAGTACCCGCGGCCCGGAGCCGAGGTGCCGCGGGAGTCGATGGTGTACGTGTGGTTCGGCTTCGGGCCGGGCGAGGGCGGCGGAGGCGTCCGTGAGCCGCGGGTGCCGGGGCCGCCCGCCGGCGGCGCGCGGCGCGAACTCGACGAACCGGGCGACCCGTACGCGGTCAGCCCTGCTTGAAGCCGCGGTGCAGGGCCACGATCCCGCCGCTGAGGTTGCGCCAGGCCACCTTCGACCAGCCCGCCCCGCGCAGCCGTTCGGCCAGGGCCGCCTGGTCGGGCCAGGCGCGGATGGACTCGGCGAGGTACACGTACGCGTCGGGGTTGGAGGACACCGCCCGGGCCACGGACGGCAGGGCGCGCATCAGGTACTCGGTGTAGACGGTGCGCAACGGCGCCCACGTCGGGTGCGAGAACTCGCAGATCACCACCCGTCCGCCGGGCCGGGTCACCCGGTGCATCTCGCGCAGGGCCGCGTCGAAGTCCCGTACGTTGCGCAGCCCGAAGGAGATGGTGACCGCGTCGAAGGAGTCGTCCCGGAACGGCAGCCGGGTCGCGTCGCCGGCCGTGAAGGGCAGCCAGGCGTGCTGCCGCTTGCCGACCCGGAGCATCCCGAGGGAGAAGTCGCAGGGGACGACGTAGGCTCCGGCGCGGGTGAAGGGCAGGGACGAGGTGGCCGTGCCCGCGGCCAGGTCGAGGACCTTCTGCGCCGGCCGGGCGTCGACCGCTCTGGCGACCTCCTTGCGCCACCGCCGGTCCTGTCCCAGGGACAGGATGTCGTTGGTCAGGTCGTACCGTTCCGCCACGCCGTCGAACATCGAGGCGACTTCGTGCGGCTGCTTCTCCAGGGATGCGCGGGTCACCGGGCCATTGTGGCAGGCGGGGGTGCGGCGTCACGGAAGCAGCCTCGGCTTCTTCCGCGCCGCCACGTCCTCCACCCACCCGCACAGCAGCACGAACACCAGGATCAGGACCCAGCCGACGCCGAACAGGAACCACTGGCTGTCCAGCGGCAGGTACTTCTCGAAGGCGGGCACGTCCCAGAGCCGGTCGATCAGCGGGACGGCCAGGACCAGCGCGATCTCGTGCCAGAGGTAGACGGTCACGGCGCGCGCGTTGAAGACGGTGACGACCCGGTCCAGCCGCCGGAACCGGGCGAGCCGGGCGAAGTCGATCCGGAAGCGTGCCTTGGCCCACATCAGCAGCGTGACGAAGCCCGCCGACCAGAACGCCTGCGCGAGCGGGATCTCGTCCAGGTCGTAGGTGCCCGCCCCGGCCCGGTGCGCGAACGCGTACCAGCCGCCGTAGCCCAGCGCGGCGAGCGACGCGGCGACCACCACGGCCGGCCGCGTCCGCCGCAGCACTCCGTCGCGGTGCGCGAAGCCGAGGATCCAGCAGAAGAGGTACGTCGACAGGTCCCACAGGGCGCTGCCGAAGCGGTTGTCCGGACCGGCCCAGAGGAAGTTCAGCACCAGGACCGGCGCGAGGGACAGCAGCAGCACCGGCACCGGGGCGAGCCGGAAGAGGCGCAGCAGCGGCGGGGAGAGCAGGACGAACCACAGGTAGGTCCGCAGGTACCAGAGGATCTCCCAGGCCTGCTCGCCCCACGCGTCGCCGGGCGGGTCGCCGAGCGGCACCACCCAGTAGACGATCCGCCGGCCCGGCACCCAGCCGTGGACCAGCATCGCCGCCACCACGAAGACTCCCCAGAACCAGAACGGCGGCAGCAGCCGGCGCAGCCGGCCGCGCACCACCTGCGGCGCGGGCCGCTCCAGGGACTTGGCCATCAGCGTGCCGGCCAGGGCGAACATGACGCCCATGGAGGGGAAGACCAGCCCGGCCCAGGCCCAGCCGAAGGTGTGGTAGGCGACGACACGGACCAGGGCGGCCGCGCGGAGGGCGTCGAAGTAGCGGTCCCGCCCGGCGGGACGCGGCCCCGGCGCCCCGGGCCGGTCCGGGTCCGGGAGGGCGTCCCCGCTCGTGGGCCCGGCCGGGCCGGCGGGCCGGACGGCCCCTGCGCGGTGCGCGCCCATCAGCTCGCCCCCGCCGGGGTCGCGACCTCGCCCGTGCGCTTCAGCTTCTGCCAGCGCAGCCGGCCGCCGGTGAGGGCGGTGACACAGGAGTGGATGAGGACGAGGTACATCATCTGGCGGTACGCGAGCTGCTGGAGCGGCATCATCAGCAGGTACCGGTACTTCTCGCGGTCCAGCCGGAAGGCGTACGCCGCACAGGTGAGCTGCACACCCAGCACCGCGAGCCAGGCCAGCAGCGCCGCCCGGAAGTCGACGAAGACCATCGAGTAGGCGGTGAAGACGTCGATGAGCGGGGCGAAGAGCGGGGCGACGACCTGGAAGAGCACCACCAGCGGCATGCCGACCCGCCCGAAGCGGCCCGAGGGCCCCCGGTCGGTGAGGGACTTCCGGTGCTTCCACAGCGCCTGCATGGTGCCGTAGGACCAGCGGTAGCGCTGGGACCAGAGCTGCCCCAGCGAGCCGGGCGCCTCCGTCCACGCGCGCGCGTGCTCCTGGTACACGACCCGCCAGCCCGCCCGGTGCATGGCGATGGTGATGTCGGTGTCCTCCGCGAGGGTGTCCTCGCTCATGCCGCCCGCCTGGAGCACCGCCTCCCGCCGGAACGCGCCGATCGCGCCGGGGATCGTCGGCATGCAGCGCAGCAGGTCGTACATGCGGCGGTCGAGGTTGAAGCCCATCACGTACTCGATGTGCTGCCAGGCGCCGATGACCGTGCCGCGGTTGCCGACCTTGGCGTTTCCGGCGACCGCGCCGACCTCCGGGTCGGCGAAGGGCTGGACGAGCTGCCGCACGGTGTCCGGCTCGAAGACGGTGTCGCCGTCCATCATCACGACGATGTCGTGACGGGCGTGTCGCACGCCGTTGTTGAGCGCGGCCGGCTTGCCCGCGTTCTCCTGCCGGACGACGCGCAGGTTCGGCAGGCCCAGGGACTCGGCGATCTCGGCGGTGCCGTCGGTCGAGCCGTCGTCGACGACGACGATCTCGATCGGATGGGTGCTCCGCGCCAGCGAGCCGAGGGTGTTGGCGATGCACTCCTTCTCGTTGTACGCCGGGACGATCACGCTCACCGGACGGGTGACCGGCGGCCCCCAGCCGAAGCGGCGTTCGTTGCGCCGCCGGTGGTGGCGTCTGGCCAGGAGCAGCATCATGCCGAAGCGGCCCAGGACCGCGACGCCCACGACGGCCAGCCCCACCGAGAGGGCGGGCACCGTCCACTCGGCCACGGCGACGGCGAGGACGAGCGCCTTGCCCTCGTACAGGGTGGTGCCGGTGGCCTTGTGATGGGCGGCCTGGAGGCGCGAGGCGGCGGTGGTGCCGGTGACGGCGGCGGGGGCACTCCGGACTCCGGACGCCGTGCCGGCCCGCTTGTCCTGCTTCTCCATGACCCCGCTGATGGTGGTGAAGGTGTAGCCCTTCGCCCGCATCTTCTCGATGTACCGCGGCAGCGCCTGGATCGTCTGCGACCGCTCGCCGCCGGCGTCGTGGAAGAGCACCGAGGCGCCCTCGGTCCCCTTCGGCGTCGCCCACCGGACGATCTTCGACACGCCCGGCCGCTTCCAGTCGTCGCTGTCGGTGTCGACGAAGACGCTGGTGTAACCGTCCTCGCCCAGCTTCTGGTAGACGGGCCAGCTGTAGTCGTCGATGGCGTCCGTCTCCGAGGAGTACGGCGCCCGGAACAGCGTGGTGGTGATGCCCGCCGCACCGGCGAGCGCGAGCTGGGTCTGCTCGATCTCGCGTCTGATCCGGGAATCGCTCTGGTACGACAGGTCGACGTGCGTGAAGGTGTGGACGCCGACCTCGTTTCCCTGCTCGACCATCGTCCGCACGAGGTCCGGATAGCGCGAGACCATCGAGCCGACCAGGAAGAACGTGCCGGGCACGTCGTACTTGCGGAGGATCCGCAGGACCTGGGGCGTCCAGGTGGGGTTCGGGCCGTCGTCGAAGGTGAGCGCGATCGTCCGGTCCGGCACGGAGACCGTGGTGGCCCGCCCGCCCTGGAAGGTGAGGATCGGACCGCCGTCGAGGACGCGCTCCGGCACCTGGCTGGAGGAGGCTTCGGTGCGGACCCGTTCGTCACCGCCGACCTCGGCGCGCAGATAGCCGTCGAGCAGCATCACGCAGGTCAGTGCCAGCAGCAGGAGCAGGGCGAGGACGACTCGCGGTTTCTGCAGGGCCGCGGCCCTGCCCGCCGCCCGTTCGATGCGGGTGGGAGCGCGCCGGCGGCCGCGGGAGGGCGTCGTCGTGGTCATGAGCAGGCTGGGTTCCGGTCAGTCGGCGACCGCGACGGCGGACGCGGAGGCGGGAGTGGACGAGGGGGAGGCGGCGGCGCCCGCGGGCGGCGCCGGCGCGGACCCGGTGGCCGCGGCCGACGGCGTGGCGCCGGACGGCGCCGCGGGCCGGACGGCACCGTCGCGCGGCCGGAAGCCGCCGGGGTCGCCCGCGCCGTTCCGGTCGCCGCCGAAGGGCAGCAGCGAGGACGGGTTCAGCGAGGTCCCCCATCCCATGAAGGCCGCGCCGAGCACGGCCGTGTACGCCAGGCAGACGAAGCCGACGAGGAGACCGACCCGGCGCAGCACCTTCGACCGGCGTCCGGAGACGTCGACGAAGACGGGCCCCTCGGCGGGTCGGCCGCCGCGTTCGCGACGGTGCCCGCGCCGGGCGGCGGCACGGCTCTCCAGGACGGGATGGGCAGGCTCGGAATGCATTCCCCGGATGTTAGGGAGGCTTTTTGTGCCTCCGGCTCCGGGTTTCTTGTGAGCCGACCATGAAAACCGGGGAAACCTGTCCCTTTGCCAAGAGAATCAGCGAATCAGGACGTCGACCGGGCGACGGAGAAAACCCTTAACCGCCCTTTCCGGTCGACTTGTTGGCCCTACTGGAGCGACTTCGTCCAAGTATGGTCCGTGCCGTTCATCACTCTCCGGATCCCGGCCGAATGTGAGACGTTTCCAGTCCGAAAGCCTGTCACGTCCCGATTCCGGGGCGGAAATCACGAGAGCTGGTGCATGCGCGATGAGGAGTCTCCGGAAGCCGGCGGCCGGGCTCGTCTGCCTGTCCGCCCTGGCCCTCACGGGCTGCTCCTCGGCTTCCGGCGACGCCTCGGCCGCGGCGCCCACCGCTCCCCGGACGTCCGCCGCGGCCGGCGCCCCGCCCTCCGCGGCGGCGGGCACGACCACCTCGTACGCCCCCTACGTCAGCGCCACGACGGCGTCCGGCACCGACTCCGCGGGCTCCCCGACGACGTACAACCTCGCCTTCGTCATCTCCGACGGCAGCGGCTGCGTGCCGAAGTGGAACGGCGACCACGCCATCGGCGACACCGCGGTGAAGTCCCGGATCGCGGCGCTGAAGAAGTCCGGCGCCACGGTGCGCGTCTCCTTCGGCGGGGCCTCCGGCAAGGAGCTGGCGGCGGTCTGCGGCAGCGTGTCCGCGCTCGCGCAGGCGTACGAACGGGCCCTGGACGCGGCCGGCTCCGCCCAGGCGGACTTCGACATCGAGGGCGGCCGACTGGGCGACTCCGCCTCCGTGGCGCTGCGGTCCCGGGCGATCGCGCGGTTGCAGCGGGAACGGCCGGACCTGGAGGTCTCCTTCACGGTGCCCGTGATGCCCGCCGGACTGGACTCCGACGGCCTGGCGCTGCTGGCGTCGGCGAACGAGTACGACGTCCAGGTCTCCACCGTGAACCTCATGACCATGAACTACGGCGAGTCGTACACCGGCGACATGGGCGACTACGCCGTCACCGCCGCGACGGCCGCGCACGCCCAGCTGAAGAAGGTCTTCGGGCTCTCGGACGCGGCGGCCTGGCGGGGCATGGCGCTCACCTCGATGATCGGCGTCAACGACGTCTCCGGTGAGACGTTCACGCTCCTCAACGCGGCGCGGGTAAGGGCGTTCGCGCGGGAGAAGGAGATCGCCTGGGTGTCGATGTGGTCCGCCTTCCGCGACCGGCGGTGCGCGCGGGGCGGGTCGTCCGGGAGCGACGCGGCGACCGACTGCAGCGGGGTGGAGCAGAGCCCGGGGGCGTTCGGGCGGGCGTTCTCGGGGTGAACCGGCGCGGGTTCAGCGGCGTCTGAACACCAGGCGGCCCGCCACCACCGTCGCCACGCACGTCCCCGCTCCCCGCTCGGCCAGTTCCGCCTCGTCGCGGACGTCGAACACCGCGAACCGGGCGGCGGAGCCACGGCCGGGCGCGGGCGCGGTCCGGGGCGGCAGGCCGGAAGCGAGCGGGTCGAGTGAGGGGACGCCTCCGGGGCGCCCCGGCCGGTCCACGACCAGCAGGCCGGTACGCCGTACCGCGTCCCGCACCGCACGGTTGCGCAGCGGTTCGCAGGCCGCCGCGACCGTGCCGTGCGCCAGCATCCGCTGCGCACCGCGGCGTGCGCTCGCGCCCCAGCGGACGTCGTCGGGCGCGAGCGCGGCGAGCGCGGCGCCGGTCAGCGGTTCGGTGCCGAGGTCGTCGGCCTCCCGGGGGTCCGGGTGGTACGCCTCCTCCAGCAGCTCCGTGCCGTGGAGGTTGACGAAGCCGGGGCCGAGGATGCCCGGCCAGGTGCGCACGCGCGCCCGCGGATGCGCCGCGGTCAGCTCCGCCACGGGCCCCGCGGCCGCGATCAGCTCCCCCTCGACGGCGAGGGCGTGCCCCCTGGAGTCGGCGTGGATCGTCAGCAAGGCGCGCTCAGTTGGACGCCAGCAGTTTCAGCTCGGGGTGGGCCGTGCCGCCCGCGATGGCCGTCGACGAGATGTGGGACATCACGCGGTCGTCGACCGGGTCGTTCGCCGGGTCGTCGTGGACGACGAGGTGTTCGTACGTCGTCGAGCGCTGGGCCGGTACGCGGCCCGCCCTCCGGATGAGCTCGATGATCTCCATCCGGTTGGAGCGGTGCTTGGCCCCGGCGGAGGAGACGACGTTCTCCTCCAGCATGATCGAGCCCAGGTCGTCGGCGCCGTAGTGCAGGGTCAGCTGGCCGACGTCCTTGCCGGTGGTCAGCCAGGAGCCCTGGATGTGCCGCACGTTGTCGAGGAACAGGCGGGCGATGGCGATCATCCGCAGGTACTCGAACAGGGTGGCCTGGGTCCGGCCCTTCAGGTGGTTGTTCTCCGGCTGGTAGGTGTACGGGATGAAGGCGCGGAAGCCGCCGGTGCGGTCCTGGACGTCCCGGATCATCCGCAGGTGCTCGATGCGCTCGGCGTTGGTCTCGCCGGTGCCCATCAGCATGGTGGAGGTGGACTCCACGCCCAGCCGGTGCGCGGTCTCCATGATCTCCAGCCAGCGCTCGCCGGACTCCTTCAGCGGGGCGATGGCCTTGCGCGGGCGCTCGGGCAGGAGTTCGGCGCCGGCGCCGGCGAAGGAGTCGAGACCGGCCTCGTGGATGCGGGTGATGGCCTCCTCGACCGTGACACCGCTGATCCGGGCCATGTGCTCGACCTCGCTCGCCCCCAGGCTGTGGATGACGAGCTGCGGGAACTCCTTCTTGATGGCCGCGAAGTGCTTCTCGTAGTACTCCACGCCGTAGTCCGGATGGTGCCCGCCCTGGAACATGATCTGCGTGCCGCCGAGCTCGACGGTCTCGGCGCAGCGGCGCAGGATGTCGTCCAGGTCGCGCGTCCACCCCTTGTCGGTGTCCTTGGGGGCGGCGTAGAAGGCGCAGAACCGGCAGGCCGTGACGCAGACGTTGGTGTAGTTGATGTTGCGCTCGATGATGTACGTCGCGATGTGCTCGGTGCCCGCGTACAGCCGGCGGCGCACGGCGTCCGCGGCGGCGCCCAGCGCGTGCAGCGGCGCGTGGCGGTAGAGGTCGAGCGCCTCCTCGGGGGTGATCCGCCCGCCCGCGGCGGCACGGTCGAGGACGGCTGTGACATCAACAGACGTGAGGTCGGCCTTCTCGGTCACCGGCGTCCCCTTCGCAAGGTTCGTAAAGGTCGTGGACGGACCGAACCAGCCTACGCCAGCGCCTTCGCCGGGCCGACGCCAGGCCGCGCCCCGGCCGGTCCGGGGCCCGGCCCGTGCCGCGGGGCCCCGGACCGGCCGCACGGCGGTGGGCTCGTCACGCGTGAACGGCCGCGTGCCGTCCCTCCCTTGCCCCCGCGCCGTCCTCGGGCCTCCCCGGCAGGGCGGCGCCGGAGGGCGGCCGTCGCGCGCGGCGTCAGGGCTGGAGCAGTTCGACCCGCACGTCCGCCGGGAAGCCGGTCGTCGGGCCGACCCGCCGGGCGAACTCCGCGACCGCCGCGAGCTGCGGGGCGCCGAAGCTGAAGTCGAGGGTGGTGAAGTACTTCTCCAGGACCCGCTCGTCGAACGCCTCCCAGCGGGCCGCCTGCTCGGCGACCTTGCCGACCTCCTCCAGGGACAGGTCGCGGGAGGCCAGGAACGCCTCGTGCACCCTGCCGGTGATGAGCGGTTCCCGCTCCGCGTAGTCGCGGCGGGCCGCCCAGACCGCGAAGACGAACGGCAGGCCCGTCCACTCCTTCCACAGGGCGCCCAGGTCGTGGACGTCGAGGCCGTAGCGCGGGCCGTCGTGCAGGTTGGCGCGCAGGGCCGCGTCCCCGATGAGGACCGCGGCGTCCGCCTCCTGCATCATCAGGCTCAGGTCCGGTGGGCAGGTGTAGTAGTCCGGGTTCACCCCGTACCGCTCGGCGAGCAGCAGCTGGGCGAGGCGGACGGAGGTGCGGGAGGTCGACCCGAGGGCCACCCGGGCCCCGTCGAGCCGGTCCAGCGGGACCTGCGAGACGATCACGCACGACATGACCGGGCCGTCGCAGCCCACGGCGATGTCGGGGAAGGCGACCAGATCGTCCGCGTTCTTGAGGAACTCGACGAGGGTGATCGGCCCGATGTCGAGGTCACCCCGCACGAGCTGTTCGCTGAGCTTTTCCGGGGTGTCCTTGGTGAGCTCGAGGTTGAGGAGCGTGCCGGTTCTCGCGAGCCCCCAGTACAGGGGCAGGCAGTTGAGGAACTGGATGTGGCCGACGCGCGGCCGGGTGCGAGAATTGTCCACATCGCGAGACTAGACCCCGGCCGGAGGACTCCCCCCGCCACCCCCGCGGCCGCCCCCCTCCTCACCCCTGTCGCTCTCGTCCCTCACCCGCTCGGCCGCCCCGCCGGTCGACTTCTGACGAACGCTCTACGTCAAGCTCTCACCAGAGCCTTCAAACATCCGGGTGAAGTGATCTTGACCTCTATTGCTTTCCGGTGCCCGCATGCTAGGCTCACGAGCAAGTTGCAGTTTTGGTTTCCCTTGCAGTACAGAGCCTGCGGAGCATGTAACCGCGGGCTCTGGTCGTTTTCAGACGTATGCAGTTGTGCGGCGATCTCGTTATCACACTTGCAGGTTCTGGAGCAGGGCGACCCTTTGAGCCCAAGGAGGGCTTATGGCTACCGGAACCGTGAAGTGGTTCAACGCCGAAAAGGGCTTTGGCTTCATTGCCCAGGAAGGCGGAGGCCCCGACGTCTTCGTCCACTACTCCGCGATCAACGCGACCGGTTTCCGCTCCCTCGAAGAGAACCAGCAGGTGTCCTTCGACGTCACCCAGGGCCCGAAGGGCCCGCAGGCGGAGAACGTCACCCCGGTCTGAGCGTCCCGCGCGCAGTAACCGATCTGATTGCAGTACCCAAGGAGCCCCGCGCCGTCCGGCGACGGGGCTCCTGCCTTTTCCGGCCGGCCGGTTTCCGGTCCCGGCCGTCGGATGAATGGGTGAATTCTCGACGAACTCTTTCACCGGGGTGCCCGGCCATCCGCGCATGAGGGCAGCGGCGCGTCCGCACGGCCGTGCGTCCGGGTATCCCCGCCCCAGGTGTCCGGCTGTCCGCGAAAGGACGGCCCGGCCGTCGGCGGTTTCGCCGGAACCCACCCCATGACGGACATGGACACCGATTTCCCGGCGACCGCCCGCGCCTTCCGCAAGGCCGTCGCCGGGCGACCGCGCGGAGCGCTTCCCCGGAAAACCCGCGGCGGGGCCGGCCGCGCGATGCTCACCGCCGCCGGCCCCGCGATGCCCGCCGCCGCCGCCGCCCGCGCTCACCGCGCGTACAGCGCCTCCACCTCCCGCGCGAAGTCCCGCAGCACCGCCGCCCGGCGCAGCTTCATCGACGGGGTCAGATGCCCCGCCCGCTCGGTGAAGTCCACCGGGAGGACGGCGAAACGGCGGATCGACTCGGGGCGCGAGACCAGCTTGTTCGCCTCGTCCACCGCCCGTTGCAGGACGGCCGCCAGCTCGGGGTCGTCGGTCAGCAGTTCCAGGGGCACCGGATGTCTGCCGTTCATCCGGCGCCAGTGGGTGATGCCGTCCGCGTCCAGGGTGATCAGGGCGGTGACGTAGGGGCGGCCGTCGCCCAGCACCATGCACTGGGAGATCAGGGGGTGCGAGCGGAGCCAGTCCTCCAGGGGGGCGGGGGCTACTTTCTTGCCGCCCGCGGTGATCAGGATCTCCTTCTTCCGGCCGGTGATCGTCAGGTAGCCCTCGTCGTCGAGGCGCCCGATGTCCCCGGTCGGGAACCAGCCCTCGTGGGTCGCCGGGACCACTCCGCCGGCATGCGGGTCCCAGTACCCGCGGAACACCTGACCACCGCTCAGCAGCACCTCGCCGTCGGCGGCGATCCGCACCCGGGTGCCCGGCAGCGGTCGGCCCACCGTCCCCAGCCGGGGCCGGTGCGGGGGCGTCACCGTCGCCGCGCCGGTGGACTCGGTCAGCCCGTAGCCCTCGTAGATCTCGATGCCGGCACCGGCGTAGAAGGCGGCCAGGCGGCGGCCCAGCGGGGAGCCGCCGGAGATGACGTGGCACAGCCGGCCGCCGAGGGCGTTGCGGATGCGGCGGTAGACGAGGGGGTCGTAGAAGGCGCGCGCCGTCCTCAGCGAACGGCCGGGGCCGGGCCCGGAGCCGCGCTGTCCGGCCTCCACCGCCTCGCCGTAGCGGCGGGCCACCGAGGCCGCGCGGTCGAAGACGGCGGCCCGGCCGCCGCGCTCGGCCGTCGCCCGCGCGTTGTTGTAGATCTTCTCCAGCATGTACGGGATGGCCAGCAGGAACGTCGGCCGGAAGCTCGCCAGGTCGGCCAGCAGGTCCTGCGCGTTCAGGCTGGGCGCGTGGCCCAGCCGTACCCCGGCGCGGACACAGGCGATCGCCACCATGCGGCCGAAGACGTGCGACAGGGGCAGGAAGAGGAGCGTGGCGGACTCATCGCTCCCCTTGCCCTTGAAGACCGGGGCGAGGAGTTCGATCGCGTTGTCGACCTCGGCCAGGAAGTTGCCGTGGGTCAGCGCGCAGCCCTTCGGACGGCCGGTGGTGCCCGACGTGTAGACCAGGGTGGCCAGGGTGTCGGGGCCCAGGACGCCCCGGCGCACGTCGACCTCCTGGTCCGGGACCGTCGCGCCCCGCTCCGCCAGGCGGTCCAGGTGTCCGCTGTCCAGCACCCACATGTGGCGCAGGCCCAGCAGGCGGTCGCGCTCCGGACCGAGGGCCGCCGCCTGCCCGGCCGTCTCGGTCACCAGGGCGACCGCGCCGGAGTCCTGGAGGATCCAGCGGGTCTGGAAGAGGGAGGACGTGGGGTAGACGGGGACCGTGACCAGGCCCGCCGCCCAGGCGGCGAAGTCGAGCAGCGTCCACTCGTACCGTGTGCGCGCCATGACCGCGATCCGGTCGCCCGGGACCAGTCCCTCCGCGATCAGGCCCTTCGCCAGGGCCAGCACCTGCCGGGCGAAGAGCTCGGCCGTGACGTCCGTCCACCGGCCGTCCGCGCCCCGGCGGCTCAGCACGCGGAGTCCGGGGTCGGCCTGCGCGTTCTCGAACGGCAGGTCGGCCAGCGAGCCGTGGGTCACCCGGGCCACCAGCGGGGGCGTGTACGCCTCCCGCACCTCACCGTCCAGCCGCCGGATCTCCGGTTCGGCGAGCACCGGGCCGGCGTCGGGGTCGAGGAGCCCCTCCTCGGTGAACGGCGGCACGGCGGAGGAGGGCGGCATCGGCGAGGACGAGTAAGAGATGGGCATGGCAGCTCCTGAGGCCTGCGGCAGGCCAGTCGCGCACTGCGCACTGCTCCGCCGCATGGGGTACGCGCGGTGCGTACCGGGTCGTTCACCGGAGGTGCGCGGCTGTGCGGGCCCGCGGGGTTACCGCCGGTTGCAACCGGGATCGTACGGCGCGCTCATGGGGGGTGCGTGCGGGTTCGGGGCGGATCGGGAGGTGGTCCGGGGCCGGGGATGTGCAGTTGTCCCCGAGGGGCCCAGCGCGCCGGACCGTGCCCGGGCGAGCCCTGCGCGGGCGGTCCGGCGTCCGGCCGGCCGGCCTTCCGCGGCCGCTCGGCCGCCGGAGCGGGTGGCCCCGGAGCCGGTCGGCGCGCTCCTTCGAGGAGGGCCCCGGACGGCGGCCACGTGCCCCTCCGGCGACCGTCCCGGTGCTCGCCGGGCGCGTCGTCCCGGCCACCGGCCGGGCCGGACGCGCGTCAGGGGCGTTCGAGGACCGCCGTCACGCCCTGGCCGCCCGCGGCGCAGACGGAGATCAGTCCGCGTCCGGGGCCGTCGCGCTCGGCGAGCAGTTTGGCCAGGGTCGCCACGATCCGGGCGCCCGTCGCCGCGAAGGGGTGGCCGGTGGCGAGGGAGGAGCCGGCGACGTTGAGGCGGTCGCGGTCGACCGGGGCCAGGCCCCGCTTCTCCCAGGCGGCCAGGGTGGCCAGCACCTGGGAGGCGAACGCCTCGTGGATCTCGATCAGGTCGAAGTCCTCGATGCCCAGCCCGGCGCGCTCCAGCATCCGGGGGACCGCGTACGCCGGCGCCATCAGCAGCCCGTCCTCGCCGTCCGCCACGTCCCCGTGCACGAAGTCCACGGCCGCCGTCTCGTAGGCCGTCAGATAGGCGAGGGGTTCCAGGCCGCGGGCCCGGGCCCACTCCTCGGAGGCCAGCAGCACGGTCGCCGCGCCGTCGGTCAGCGGGGTCGAGTTGCCCGCGGTCATGGTGGGGTTCGGCTGGTCCAGGCCGAACACCGGTCCGAGCGCGGCGAGTTTCGCGGCCGTCGAGCCGGGGCGGAGGTTCTGGTCGCGGGCCAGACCGCGGAACGGAACGACCAGGTCCTGGAAGAAGCCCCGCTCGTAGGCGGCCGCCAGCCGCTGGTGGCTGGCGGCCGCGAGTTCGTCCTGCGCCTCGCGGCCGATGCCCCAGGCGCGGGCGGTGACGGCGGCGTGCTCGCCCATCGACAGGCCGGTGCGCGGCTCGGCGTTGCGCGGGATGTCGGGGACGAGGTGGCCCGGCCGCACCTTCGCGAGCGCCTTGAGCCGGCCGCCGGGCGACTTCGCCCGGCGGGCCTCCAGCAGGATCCGGCGCAGCCGGTCGTTGACGCCCAGCGGTGCGTCGCTCGCCGTGTCCGCGCCGCCCGCGACGGCCGACTCGCCCTGCCCCAGCGCGATCTTGTTGGCGGCGGCGATCACCGCCTGAAGGCCGGTGCCGCAGGCCTGCTGGACGTCGTACGCGGGGGTTCGCGGGTCCAGTCCGGAGCCGAGCACGGTCTCGCGGGCGAGGTTGAAGTCGCGGCTGTGCTTGAGGACGGCGCCGGCCACGAACTCGCCCACAGCGCCCGGCCCGGTCAACTCGTACCGCGCGACGAGGCCGTCGAGCGCCGCGGTGAGCATCTGCCGGTTGGACGCGGTGGCGTAGGGGCCGTCGGAGCGGGCGAACGGGACGCGTGTCCCGCCGACGACCGCCACCCGGCGGGCCCGAGGCGGCTCAAGGGGACTCATCTCGACCTGCTCCTCAACCGTGACGTAGTCTTACCGACGGTAACCTTACTTGAGAGTCAGCAAATGTGAACCTGTGGGGAGATGGCACATGGCCGACCGCTATCTGAGCTTCACCGGCACCACGCCCGGCCGCTTCCTGACCCGCCGGCTCGGCCTGCCGCAGCCCGCGGCCCTGCGCCGCTGGTCGCCCCGGCATCCGCGGCTCGACGGCCCGTTGCTGCACCTCACGGCGGGCAAGTCGGACCTGGACCTGGCGCCCGTCCTGGCCCGCACCGGGCTCCCCGCGGCCAGGACGGCCGACGGCTCCCCGGGCCCGGCGGCCGGAGTCTCCCCGGCCGCCGTGGTCCTCGACGCCACCGGGGTCCGGGACGTCGGCGCGCTCGGCGAGGTGCACGCCGCCCTGCACCCCGTCGTGCGGTCGGTGGCCGCGAGCGGCCGCGTGCTCGTGCTGGGCGCCCCGCTCGACCCCGCCGACCACCACCAGGCCGCCGCCCAGCAGGCCCTGGAGGGCTTCTCGCGCTCGCTCGGCAAGGAGATCGGCGGGGGCAGGACCGTGAACCTGCTGCGGCTCACCGACGCGCGGGCCGCCGAGTCCACCCTGCGGTTCCTGCTCTCGCCCAAGTCGGCCTACGTCAGCGGCCAGGTCGTCCACACCGACGCCCGCGAACCCACCGCCCCCGACGACTGGGACCGCCCCCTGGCGGGACGCACCGCCCTGGTCACCGGCGCCGCGCGCGGCATCGGCGAGGCGGTCGCCGAGACCCTGGCCAGGGACGGAGCCCGGGTCGTCGTGCTGGACGTCCCGGCGGCCGAGGAGGACGCCCGCCGGGTCGCCGAACGCCTCGGCGGCACCGCCCTCGCCCTCGACATCACGGCCGCCGACGCGGGCGAGCGGATCGCGGCCGCGCTGCCCGACGGGCTGGACGTGCTCGTCCACAACGCGGGCGTCACCCGCGACCGACGGCTGGTCAACATGCCCGCCGAGCGCTGGAGTTCGGTGCTGGAGGTCAATCTGGCGAGCGTGCTGCGCAGCACCGACGCGCTGCTCGCGGCCGGCACGCTGCGGCCCGGCGGCCGGATCGTGGCCACCGCCTCCATCGCGGGTCTGGCCGGCAACGCCGGCCAGACCAACTACGGCGCGAGCAAGGCCGGGATCGCCGGTCTGGTCCGCTGCCTGGCGCCCCGCGCGCTGGCGGAGCACGGGGTGACGGTCAACGCGGTCGCCCCCGGATTCATCGAGACGAGGATGACGGCCGCGATCCCCCTGTTCATCCGCGAGGCGGGCCGTCGCATGAACTCCCTCGCACAGGGCGGTCTGCCCGCCGACGTCGCCGAGACCACCGCCTGGCTCGCCCATCCCGCCTCCGGCGCGGTCAACGGCCAGGTCGTCCGCGTCTGCGGCCAGAGCCTGCTGGGGGCGTAGAGCGTGACCGGCCCCGACTCCGCTCCCCCGGCCGCCGGGCCCTCGTCCGTCGTCCTGACCCGCGCTCCCGCCCTGGCCCCGTCGCTCGCCCGCGGCGCCCTGCGCTCGCCGTTCAAGCGGCCCCGCCCGGACGCCCCCTTCCCGCGCACCCGGCTCGTGCTGCCGTCCGTGCGGGCCGACCTCGCCCGGCTGGCGGCCTACGAGCGCGTGTGCGGATTCCCGGCCGGCGCCGGGACGCTGCCGATCACCTATCCCCACGTGCTCGGCTTCCCGTCGGCCATGCGGCTGATGAGCGCCGGTGAGTTCCCGCTGCCGTTGCTCGGCCTGGTCCACACCTCGATCGACATCACCCGGCACGGCGCGCTGCCCGTGCCGGACGCGTACGAACTGGCCGTGCGCGTCGCCGGGCTGTCGCCGCACCGGCGGGGCACGGAGGCCACCGTCGTCACCGAGCTGCGCGCGGACGGGAGCGTGGTCTGGGAGTCGACCAGCACCTACCTGGCCCGCCACCGCACCGAGGGCCGTACGGCCGAACCTCCCGGTCAACGGCGCGAGCCGCTCGCCGAGGCCGGCCGGTGGCGGATCGCCGCCGACCTGGGCCGCCGCTACGGCGCCGCGTCCGGGGACCGCAACCCGATCCACCTGCACCCGCTCACCGCCCGCCTGTTCGGTTTCCCCCGGCCGATCGCGCACGGGATGTGGACGGTGGCCCGCTGTCTCGCGGTGCGCGGCGCCCCGGAGGCCGCCCTGGTCCGGGCCCGGTTCCGGGCCCCGGTGCCGCTGCCGTGCGAGGTCGTCCTCGCCGCCGACGACACCGGCCGCTTCGAGCTGCGCACGCCCGACGGACTCCGCACCCACCTGACGGGCGAGGTGCTGCCGCTCACCGCCTGAGGTCCCGCGCCTTCGCGGGCGACGTCCGCCCGTCGAGGAGCGGCGCCCGGTGCGTGCTCTCCGGGGCGCCCCCTGCTCGAAGAGCCCGGGGGCACGCGGGCCGGAAGTCCTCGTACCGGGCGTACTCGGGCCCATGCCCGGTGCGGCGAGCGGGCCCCCGCTCGAAGAGCCCGGGGAAGGCGTGCCGGGCGTCGCGACGGGCGGACGAGCCTGCCGCGGCCCTAGTTCTCGGCCGGAGGCGTCCACGGCCGGCCCGCCATGAGCTCGCCCAGGCCGGCCCAGGCGAAGTTCATCAAGGTGGCCGCCGCCTGGTGGGCCGTGACGCCCGGGGTGGTGTTGGCCCAGTCGGCCAGCGACTCCGCGGCGCCGACCAGGGCCTCGGCGAGTCCGGCGACCTCGTGCTCGGGCAGGTCGGGGTCCTGGTGCGCCTCCCGGGCGGCCACGGCGATCAGCCGCGTCACGAACACGACGAGTCCCTCGCGCATCGCGGCGACCTCGGCCGCGAACGGCTCACCGTGGGTGCGGGCCTGGAAGTGCAGCACCGCCCAGGCGTCCGGGTGCCGCGCGGTGTGCGTGAAGAAGGCCCGCAGCCCCTCCCAGAGCCGCCGGTCGGCGGGCAGGCCGGGGCGCACCCCGGCGCGGACGGCCTCGGTCAGCGCGCCCGCCTCCCGCCGGATGCACGCGCTGAAGAGGTCTTCCTTGGAGTTCAGATACAGATAGACCAGGGGCTTGGAGACACCCGCCAGTTCGGCGATCTCGTCCATCGAGGCGGCCGTGTAGCCGCGCCTGCCGAAGATCCGCACGGCGGCGTCGAGCATCTGCTGCTCGCGAACCGCCCTCGGCATCCGCCTGGTCTTCACGGCACCCATGCGGGCAAGCCTACGGTTCGCGGCGCCGGCCGCGACCGCGCCGACCGGCGCATTACGGCCGGACGGCCCGGAACGGCCGGATCACGTCGTCAGGACGCCTGGCTCTGCGCCCGGGCCCGGTCGTCTGCGAGGTCCTCGGCGCCGGCGTTGGCCTCGATGTTCGCCTTCATCCTGTCCACCCGCGCGGCGACCTGCACCGACGCCCGGTCCCGCTCCTTGCGCAGGGCGACGAAGCTGATCGGGGCCGAGATCACCAGCGCGAGCAGGGCGATCCACAGACCGTTGGAGTTCCCGAGGCCACGGGGGGCGATGCCGGAGTAGACGAGGCCCCAGACGACCAAGAAGCAGCCCACGAAGATCCCGAGGCGCATCAGCGTGTAGCGGAGCATCTCAATCCACTCTTCCGTTCCGAAGGAGGCCAAAGGGGCACCGTCCAGTGAAGCACGCCCGGCGGCCGATCATGCAGGCGGGTGCCGGGGCCCGCCGAAGCCTCAGGTCAGCGGCAGGAGCATGAACACGTCGTCACGGTCGTCGCCCGGCGCCACCCGGATCGCGCCGGGCACCCGGCCGACCTCCTTGTAGCCGCAGGAGGCGTAGAACCGTTCCAGGCCGAGGCCGCCGCGGCAGGTGAGCCGGATCGCCTCGATGCCGTCGATGCCGCGGGCCGCGTCGGCCGCCGCCGTGAGCAGGTCCCGCCCGTACCCCCTGCCCTGGTGGCGCGGGTGCACCATCACCGTGTAGAGCCACAGCCAGTGGGTCATCAGCCGGTGGGTGTTGGACGTCAGGAAGGCCGCCGCGGCGACCCGCCCCTCCTCGTCGTGGCCGACCAGCAGCCGGGCGCGGCCTTCGGCCATCGCCACGAAGTGCTTCACCAGCTCCGCGCGTATCGCCTCCCGCGGCGCGGGCGGCACGAAGCCGACCGCGCCGCCGGCGTCCGTCACATCGGTCCACAGGTCGAGGATGCCGTCGCGCAGGACACGGTCGACGGAGGGGTCCAGCGTGAAAGTAAGGGGCATGTGGCCATCGTATCCATTACGCGGGGGCGTCCTGCCGGGGAGATCCACCCGGTCAGCGGGTCAGCGCCCGCGCCGCCACCTCCAGGTCCGCCACCAGCCCCCGGTAGGCGCCCTCACGGTCCTCGGCGCGCAGCACGGACGAGGGGTGCACGGTCGGGACCAGGAGCTCCGGCCGTCCGTGGACCTCCCGCTCCAGCACCGTTCCGCGCACCTCGCCCACCCGGAACGACGAGCCCAGCAGGGCCCTGCCGGCCGTCGCGCCCAGCACCACGATCAGCTCGGGCTCGACCAGGGCCAGTTCGGCCGCCAGCCACGGCCCGCACGCGGCCGTCTCGCGCAGGCTGGGCGCCTTGTGGATCCGGCGCTTGCGCGGCTCGGCCCGGGTGAACTTGAAGTGCTTGACCGCGTTGGTGACGTACGCCTCGCCCGGATCGATGCCCGCCTCGGCCAGGGCCCGGTCGAGGAGCTTCCCGGCCGGCCCGACGAACGGCCTGCCCTGCCGGTCCTCCTGGTCGCCGGGCTGCTCGCCGACGAGCATCACCCGGGCGCCGGTGTCGCCCGCGCCGAACACGGTCTGGGTGGCGTCCCGGTGCAGCGGGCAGCCCCGGCAGCCCGCGGCCGCCTCACGCAGCTCCGCGAGACCCGCCCCCTCGGGCACGAAGGGCCCGGCGGTGTAGGCGTCCTCGGGCGCCCCGGAGGACGCCTTGGTGGTGGCCATGCCGGACGGGTACCCGCCCGGCACGGCGGCTCACCGTCGCCTCAGACCCGCATGGGCTGCGGCGACTCGCGGCGCCCGGCTTCCGGGCCGTCGTACTCGCGGATGATCTCGTAGCGCGTGTTGCGCTCCACCGGGCGGAAGCCCGCGTCGCGGATCAGCTCCAGCAGGTCGTCGCGGGTCAGCTTGTTCGGCGTGCCGAAGTTGTCCGCGTCGTGCGTGATCTTGTACTCGACCACCGACCCGTCCATGTCGTCGGCGCCGTGCTGGAGCGCGAGCTGCGCGGTCTGCACCCCGTGCATCACCCAGAACACCTTGACGTGCGGCACGTTGTCGAAGAGCAGCCGCGAGACCGCGAAGGTCTTCAGCGCCTCGGCGCCCGTCGCCATGGTCGTACGGGCCTGGAGGCGGTTGCGGACCTTGCCGTCCTTCAGGTCGACGAAGTCGTGCTGGTAGCGCAGCGGGATGAAGACCTGGAAGCCGCCGGTCTCGTCCTGCAGCTCGCGCAGCCTGAGCACGTGGTCCACGCGGTGGCGGGGCTCCTCGATGTGGCCGTAGAGCATGGTGCACGGGGTCTTCAGGCCCTTCTCGTGCGCCAGCCGGTGGATCCGGGACCAGTCCTCCCAGTGGGTGCGGTGGTCCACGATGTGCTGCCGGACCTCCCAGTCGAAGATCTCGGCGCCGCCGCCGGTCAGCGACTCCAGGCCGGCGTCGATCAGCTCGTCGAGGATCTCCGAGGCGGACAGGCCGCTGATCGTCTCGAAGTGGTGGATCTCCGTCGCCGTGAACGCCTTCAGCGACACCTCGGGCAGCGCGGCCTTCAGCTCGCGCAGCGAACGCGGGTAGTAGCGCCAGGGCAGGTTCGGGTGCAGCCCGTTGACGATGTGCAGCTCGGTGAGGTTCTCCGACTCCATCGCCTTGGCGAGCTTGACGGCCTCCTCGATGCGCATCGTGTACGCGTCCTTCTCCCCCGGCTTGCGCTGGAAGGAGCAGTAGGCGCAGGACGCGGTGCACACGTTCGTCATGTTGAGGTGACGGTTGACGTTGAAGTGCACCACGTCGCCGTTCTTGCGGGTGCGCACCTCGTGCGCGAGGCCGCCCAGCCACGCCAGGTCGTCCGACTCGTACAGCGCGATGCCGTCCTCGCGGGTCAGCCGCTCGCCGGAGCGGACCTTCTCCTCCAGCTCGCGCTTGAGCCCGACGTCCATACCCATACCTCTTTCTCGGGAGACTGCGTAAACCGTACGCCTGGACCGTCAGACCTCTTCGGGCAGCTCACCCACCCGGTTCTCCCACTTCGTGGACAGCACGATGGTGGTACGGGTGCGGGAGACGCCCTTGGTGCCGGACAGCCGCCGGATGATCCGCTCCAGGCCGTCGACGTCCGCGGCTCGGACCTTGAGCATGAAGGAGTCGTCGCCCGCGATGAACCAGCAGTCCTCGATCTCGGGCAGGTCCTTCAGCCGCTGCGCCACGTCCTCGTGGTCGGCGGCGTCGGAGAGCGAGATGCCGATCAGGGCGGTGACGCCGAGACCGAGCGAGGCGGCGTCCACCGTGGCGCGGTAACCGGTGATGACACCGGCCGCCTCCAGCCGGTTGATGCGGTCGGTGACGCTCGGCCCCGACAGGCCGACGAGGCGCCCCAGCTCCGCGTAGGAGGCCCGGCCGTTCTCCCTCAGGGCCTGGATGAGCTGCCTGTCCACCGCGTCCATGCGTTCGAAGCCTTCCGCTGGAGGGATCCGGCGAGGGACCCCAGAAGTTCTTGAAGTGTCAAAGGTGGTGCTGGTACTGCTCACTGCTCGGGCCGACGGTTTCGATCACTCGTTCGCTTGAGGAGCGGAGCCGCCGCCCAGTTCGCCCTCCCAGCGGCGGTACAGACGGTGGGGTACGCCCACCGTGTCGAGGGCGCGGCCGGCGACGAAGTCCACCAGGTGCTGGATGTGCGTCGCGCCGGCGTAGAAGGCGGGCGAGGCGGGCAGGACGGTGGCGCCCGCTTCGTCCAGTGCGACCAGGTGCCGCAGCGTCGGACCGTTCAGCGGGGTCTCCCGAACGGTCACGACCAGCGGCCTGCGCTCCTTGAGGGTGACGCTCGCCGCCCGCTGGAGCAGGTCCTTCGACAGCCCGAGCGCGACCCCCGCCACGCACGCCGTCGAGGCGGGCACGATCAGCATGCCCTTAGCCGGGTACGACCCCGAGGACGGCCCGGCCGCCAGGTCGCCGGCGCTCCAGTGCCGCACCCCCGTGATGTCGACGTCGAAGGTGCCGGGCTTGCCGTCGGCGCCGAGGGACAGCCATTCGCGCAGGTCGTCCCGCCAGTGGGCGTCCCGGAAGGAGATGCCGGTCTCGTCGAGCAGGGTGAGCCGCGAGGCCCGGCTGACCACCAGGTCGACGCTTTCCCCGGCGTCGAGCAACGCGCGCAGCACCGCGGCCGCGTAGGGCGTGCCGGACGCTCCGGATACCCCCACGATCCAAGGCGTGCGCTGCGTTTCTCCTGGCTTCATGATGTCGAGCCTATCCGGCGGCGCTCATGATCCGAACCGGGAGGGAACACGGCGCGAACCGCGGGGACTCAGACCGTCAGCCCCCGCACCAGCAGGTCCAGCAGCGCGCACACGAACAGGGCGATGCCGATGAAACCGTTGACGCTGAAGAAGGCGCGGTTGAGGCGGGACAGGTCGTGCGGGCGGACGATCGTGTGCTCGTAGACGAAGGCGCCCGCGACGACGACCAGACCCAGCCAGAAGAAGACGCCGGCGCCGGTGGCCAGGGCGTACCAGACGAACAGCGCGGTGGTGACGGTGTGACAGCCGCGCGCGCCCCAGATCGCGGCCGGGATGCCGAAGCGGGCCGGGACGGACCTGACGCCGATCCTCCGGTCGGTCTCCACGTCCTGGCAGGCGTAGATCAGGTCGAAGCCGCCGATCCAGACGCCGACGGCCAGGCCCAGGATGACCGCCTTCCAGGACCACTCGCCGCTGATCGCGAGCCAGCCGCCGATCGGTCCCATCGCCTGGGCCAGACCCAGGATGGCCTGCGGGAAGTTCGTGAACCGCTTGCCGTAGGGATAGACCACCATCGGGATCACCGCGACGGGGGCGAGGGCCAGGCAGAGCGGGTTGAGCGCGGCGGCGGCGGCCAGGAAGACGACCAGGGCGATCAGCGCGCCGGTCCAGGCGTGCCGCACCGACATCGCGCCGGTCACCAGCTCGCGGCGGGCGGTGCGCGGATTGCGGGCGTCGATCTCCCGGTCGATGATCCGGTTGACGGCCATGGCGAAGGTGCGCAGCCCCACCATGCACACGGTGACCAGGAGCAGCCTGGCCCAGTGGATGCTCCTGTCCCACTCGTACATCGCGGTGAGCGAGGCGATGTACGCGAAGGGCAGCGCGAACACGGAGTGCTCGATCATCACCAGGCGCAGGAACGCCTTGGTACGTCCCGGCTGCGGGATCGCGGCGGACGCGGAACTCACAGGCCGTACTCCTTCCACCGGCGGTCGACCTTCGCCGCCGTATCCGGGTCGGAGACCACCATCTCCGGCCAGCCGCCGTCACGGGTGTAACCCTCCTCGGGCAGCTTCCTGGTCGCGTCGATACCCGCCTTGCCGCCCCAGAACTGCTGGTAGGAGGCGTGGTCGAGGTGGTCGACGGGGCCTTCGACGACCGTGAGGTCACGGGCGTAGTCGGTGTTGCCGAGGGCGCGCCAGGCCACCTCGTGCAGATCGTGCACGTCGCAGTCGGCGTCGACGACCACGATCAGCTTGGTCAGCGACATCATGTGGGCGCCCCAGACGGCGTGCATCACCTTCTGGGCGTGCTTGGGGTACTTCTTGTCGATGGAGACGATCGCGCAGTTGTGGAAACCGCCGGCCTCGGGCAGGTGGTAGTCCACGATGTCCGGCACGATGATCTTCAGCAGGGGGAGGAAGAAGCGCTCGGTCGCCCGGCCCAGCGGGCCGTCCTCCGTCGGGGGCCGGCCCACGACGATCGACTGGAGCAGCGGCCGCTTGCGCATCGTCACGCAGTCGATGGTCAGCGCCGGGAAGGGCTCCTGCGGGGTGTAGAAGCCGGTGTGGTCGCCGAACGGGCCCTCCGGCAGCGTCTTCCCGGGCTCCAGCCAGCCCTCCAGGACCACTTCGGCGTTGGCCGGTACCTGGAGCGGCACCGTCTTGCAGTCCACCATCTCGATCCGCCTGCCCGCGATGAACCCGGCGAACAGGTACTCGTCGATGTCGCCGGGCAGCGGGGCGGTGGAGGCGTACGTCACGGCGGGCGGGCAGCCGAAGGCGATGGCGACCGGCAGCCGTTCGCCCCGGCGCGCGGCCACCTGGTAGTGGTTGCGGCTGTCCTTGTGGATCTGCCAGTGCATGCCGATGGTGCGCCGGTCGTGCCGCTGGAGGCGGTACAGCCCGAGGTTGCGGACGCCCGTCTCGGGGTCCTTGGTGTGGGTGAGCCCCAGGTTGAAGAAGGACCCGCCGTCCTGCGGCCAGGTGAACAGCGCGGGCAGGGCGTCCAGGTCGACGTCCTCGCCGCGCAGGACGACTTCCTGTACGGGAGCCTCCTTGACCCTGCGCGGCGGCACGTGCGTCATCGCGCCGAGCTTGCCGAACGCCTCGCGCACGCCGACGAAGCCGTGCGGCAGTTCGGGCCGCAGCAACCCGCCGATCTTCTCGCTGATCTCCCCGTACGACTTCAGGCCCAGCGCCTTGAGCAGCCGCCGGTCGGTGCCGAAGACGTTCATCGCCAGCGGCATCGCCGAGCCCTTCACGTTCTCGAAGAGCAGCGCGGGGCCGCCGGACTTCTGCACCCGGTCGACGATCTCCCCGACCTCCAGGTACGGGTCCACCTCGGCCTTGATGCGCTTCAGGTCGCCCTCGCGCTCCAGCGCCCTCAGCAGGGAGCGAAGATCGTCATAAGCCATGTGTCCCAGTATCTTCCACCGCCCACCCCCGACCTGTCACCGGGGCCGCCCCCAGGGAGCGGGGCGCCGTGGCCGTCCGCGCGCAGGCACGGCGCGAGCGGACCCGGCCGCCCTCCGTTCCCCGACCGGGCGGGCCTTCGCCAGGGCCCTCGACGGCCCGGCGACCCTGCCGGCGACCGCCGGGTCCGGCCTCACCGGGGCGGCCGGGGCCACCGTCGGACGGGTGCCCGCACCGGCGCGGTCGAGTTCCCGACGCCGGTGACGGACCGGTCGCCCGGCCACCTGACGCCATGACAGCATTTGTCCCCAACCCTCCTGTCCCGCAACGCACTTCGCGACGGCATTCGAGTTGCACGGTGACCGGTTGGCCGTAGTTAATGGGTTCCACTCAGTGATGAGCACCGCTCATGTACCAGGGGGACGCATGGACAGACCCGAGCCGCCGAGCCACTACGACATACCGCCACCGCCCGTCCACCCGCCGTCGAACATGGTGGACCTGCGGGTCAGCAAGAGGCTGCTGTGGGTGGGCGGGGCGGCCTATCCGCTGCAGAACATCACCCGGGTCCACACCTTCGTCCTCACGCCCAGGCGGTGGGAGGCCACCATGCGCTTCCTCAAGCGCCTCGCGATCATCCTGTCGGTGGCGTTCGCCCTCACCATCCTGGGCGGCATAACGAGCATCGCGAGCCAGGACGCGGCCGGCACGATCGTCACGCTCGTCTGGCTGGGCTCCGTGGCGGCGATCGTGCTGAGCCTGGTGGAGCTGGTGGGCGTGCTGAGCGCGGCCTCGCAGTACGTGCTGGCCGTCGAGACGTCGGGCCCGTCCATGGCGCTGGTGACCAGCCCCGCCCCCCAGTACCTGGACCAGCTCGTGGGCAGCGTCGTCCAGGCGATCGAGAACCCCGAGGCGGAGTTCCACGTCCGGGTGGAACGCCTCCTGGTCAACCCGAAGAACTACTACTTCGGCGACAGCGTGAACATGTTCGGCGGCACCGGCAACGTGGGGATGACGAAGGCATGAGCGGCGACAACTACTACTTCGGCGACAGCGTCACCATGAACGGCGGACGCGGCAACACCGGCATGGTCAAGAACCAGGCGCCCCCCGCCGCCGAGTCCGCCTCCCCAGAGCTGGAGGCCGCGGTCCGCGAGCTCGTCGAGCTCGTGCGGGAGCTGCGGGCCGGCGTCCCGTCGGCCAGCGCGCGGGCCATCGACGACTCCCTGCCGGACATCACCGCCGACCCGGCCGTGCCGCCGCAGGAACGGCACCGGGCGCTGATGGCCGTCGCGGGCATCGCCGCGACCGTCGGAGCGGTGGGCCAGCCCGTCGTCGAGGCGGTCAACCGGGTTCTGGCGCTGCTGGGTTCCTGACCGACCCGGCGCGGAACACCGTCGGCCGACGTCCACGCCGGCGCGGCCGGCGTTCGGACCCGGCCGGCGCCTCCGCCCGTACGGGGCACACTTGCCGGGCGGCGGGCGCGCCCGCACAGTGAGGGCATGGACCAGGAACGGGCACGCGCATGGCTCGCCACCGCCGTGGCCGAGGCCCGCGCCGGGCTGGCGGAGGGCGGCATCCCCATCGGGGCCGCCCTGTACGGAGCCGACGGGACCCTCCTCGGCCGGGGCCGCAACCGCCGGGTGCAGGACGGCGACCCGGCCACGCACGCGGAGACGGCGGCCTTCCGCGCCGCGGGACGGCAGCGGTCGTACCGCGGCACGACCATGGTGACCACGCTCTCGCCCTGCTGGTACTGCAGCGGACTGGTGCGCCAGTTCGGCATCACCCGGGTGGTGGTCGGCGAGGCGGCGACCTTCCACGGCGGCCACGACTGGCTGGCCCGGCACGGCGTGGAGATCGTGCTGCTGGACGACCAGGAGTGCGCGGCGCTGATGCGGGAGTTCGTCAGGGCCCACCCGGATCTGTGGAACGAGGACATCGGCGAGTAGTTCCCGCGGCGCACCCGGGCTCCCGCGCACCCGGGCTGCCGTGCCCCCGAGCTCCCGAGCTCCCGTGCCCCCGGGCCCCCGGGCGCCGCGTGGTCCGGGCGTCCCGGGCCCGTCCACGGCCCGGTGCCGACGGCGGTGGCGGCCGGCCGCCACCGAGCACCCGCCCCGGCCATGTCCGAGCCCCCGGCTACGGCTGCCCCCGCACCTGATCGATCAGACGTGTGAAGCGTTCCCGCCAGCCCGCCTCCGACTCGCCCTCGCCCTCGCCCTCGCCCTCGCCCTCGCCCTCGAACTCACGGGTGAAGCGGAGCACGGAGCCGTCCTCGCCGTCCCGTTCGAGGTGGAAACGGAGCCGGTCGCCGTCCCCCACCGTGTACTCGGCCACCCGGTCGACGTCCCACGCGGTGATCCGCCCGTCGCCCAGGTCGCGCAGGCTGACCGCGCCGCCCAGCCGGGGCTGGAGCTCGTCGGCGGCGGTGCACCAGCCCGCCAGCCCCTCCGGTGTGGTCAGCACCGGCCAGACCTTCTCCATGGGCCGGGGAAGCCGTACCCGGAAGTGGAGCAGGTGCGTGTTCCCGTGGGTCTGGCTGGTGCCCTGTTCGATGGATCCGGTCATGACACCAGCCTGACTCCATACGGGTGCGGACGCACGTGCCGCGGCCCGGTCCGGGAAGGCGGCCGTGGCACGGCGGAGGCCGGTTCCCCTGACCCGGGGGTCACGGGAACCGGCCTCGGCCGCCGGGGGCGCTACACGCCCGCGTAGGAGTGCTTACCGCCCACGAAGATGTTCACGCCGTAGTAGTTGAACAGGTAGCAGGCGAAGGCGATGAGCGCGATGTACGCCGCCTTGCGGCCCTTCCAGCCGGCGGTGGAGCGGGCGTGCAGGTAGCAGGCGTAGGCGACCCAGGTGATGAAGGCCCAGGTCTCCTTCGGGTCCCAGCCCCAGTACCGGCCCCAGGCCGACTCGGCCCAGATGGAGCCCGCGATGATCGTGAACGTCCACAGCGGGAAGACGGCCGCGTTGATGCGGTAGGCGAACTTGTCCAGGGTCGCCGAGGCGGGCAGCCGCTCCAGGACGGAGGTCGCGAACGAGCCGGGCTTGCCGCCGCCGGCCAGCTTGTTCTCGTAGGAGTCCTTGAACAGGTAGGCCAGGGTGCCGACCGCGCCGACGTAGAGCGCGGCGCCGCAGAAGATCGCGGTGGAGACGTGGATGTACAGCCAGTACGAGTGCAGGGCCGGGACCAGCTGGTCGCTCGCCGTGTAGAGGACGGTGACCGCGAGGCCCAGGTCGAGCAGGACCGTGGTGGTGAGGAACAGGCCGATCCAGCGCACGTTCTTCTTCAGGGCGAGCAGCGCGAGGTACACGCCGACCGCGACCGTGGAGAAGGTGATGTTGAACTCGTACATGTTGCCCCACGGCGCCCGCTCCACGGAGGCCGCGCGGGTGACGACGCCGCTCAGCTCCACCAGGAAGGCGAGCACGGTGAGGGAGACCGCGATCCGCCCGTACAGGTCGCCCTGGACGTCGCCGCCGTGAGCGCCGGGCCCGTCGGGCACGTCGCGGGAACCGGCGGCGGACCGCACGACGACCTTGGGCCGCTCCAGCACGGCGGTGCCCCCGGCGGACTTCACGGCCACCGCCACAGACGCCTTGGCCGGCGCGTCCTCCTTGGCGGTCAGCGCGGCGGCGGTACGGGCCACCTTGCTGCGGCTGCCGAACAGCCATTCGGCGATGTACGCGAAGAAGGCCAGGGTGTAGACGGCCATCGCGGAGTAGATCAGCGTGTTGCTGATGTGCGCGAGATGTTCGTTGGTCGCCGTGGCGAGCTCGGTTGCGGCGGCGAGAGTCACTTCTTCTCAGCCCCTTCGACGGGTACGGGGGTATCGGCGTCCGGCTCCCGGTCGGGGGCGGCGTCGGTCTGTGTGGGTGCCTTGTCGTGGACGAGGGCGGCCAGGGCGCCGATCTCCTCGGGGAGTTTCGCGGACTCGCTGCGGCCCAGGCCGGCCACCTCGACGACCGTCGCGCCGTCCGCGCCGCACACCGCCCGCACCCAGACCCGGCGGCGCTGGATGAACAGGGAGCCGGCCAGGCCGGCGATCGCGGCGATGGCCCCGGTCAGCGCCCAGCCGGTGCCGGGCTGCTGGACGACCTGGAAGCCGGCCCACTCCTTGATGTCCTTGTCGAAGGTGATGGAGCCCGCCCCGCCGGGCAGCTCCATGGTCTCGCCGGGCAGCAGCCGGGCCTTGGAGATGTTGCCCTTGGCGTCCTTGAACGGCTTCAGGTTCGGGTTCTTGGTGTCCAGCTGGTAGACGTTCTGCGGGACGCCCGCGTCGACGCCCAGGTCGCCGTGGTAGCCGCCCAGCGCCAGGACGGGGAAGTCCAGCGCGGGGAACTGGGAGAACATCGTGCCCTTGCCGGCGCCCGCGAAGGTCGGCACGAAGAAGGCCGAGAAGCCGAGCTGCTCCACCTTGCCCTGCGCGTTCCGGTACCCGTCGAAGACCTTGATGGCGCCCTGCGAGGTCTCGTTGGAGTCCAGCGGCAGCATCGGCACGGCCTGGCGCATGACCACGTCGCCCTTGCCGTCGCGGACGGTGACGGTGGGCGCGTAGCCGTGGCTGACGAGGTAGACCTTGGCGTCGCCGATCTCCAGCGGCTGGTTGACCTTGACGATCTTGTGCTGGTCCTTGCCGTCGGCGCCCACGCTGTAGTCGATGGCCGCCTCGAAGGTGCGCGGGGTGCCCTTGTTGGGACCGGTGCGCTCGTAGGTGGCGGTGAACTTCTTCAGGTTGAAGCTGAACGGCACGAGGTCGTCGTCGTTGAAGAGGTTGCCCGACTTGAAGTCGTCGTACTGGGTGAGGGTGTTGGCGAAGCCGTCGCCCTCGATGATCAGCTTGTTGCCCTCGGTCTTGAACAGCTGGCCCCAGGCGAAGGCGGTCAGCATGACGATCAGCGCGATGTGGAAGACCAGGTTGCCGGCCTCGCGCAGATAGCCCTTCTCGGCGGCGACGGCGTCACCCGCGGTGTGCGCGCGGAAGCGGCGCTGCTTGAGGACCTTCAGCGCGGCCTCGCGGACCTCCTCGGGCTCGGCGGCGGTGCGCCAGGTGGCGTACGCCGGCAGCCGGCTCAGCCGCTTGGGCGCGCCCGGCGGGCGGCTGCGCAGCTGGCCCACGAACTGCCAGGTGCGCGGCACGATGCAGCCGATGAGGGAGACGAACAGCAGGATGTAGATCGCGGAGAACCACACCGAGCTGTAGACGTGGAACAGGCCGAGCCTGTCGTAGACCGGCGCGAGCGTCCGGTGGGCCTGCCTGAAGGCCTCGACCTTCATCGCGTCGCTGCCGGTCTGCGGGATCAGCGAGCCGGGGATGGCGCCGAGGGAGAGCAGGAACAGAAGCAGCAGCGCGACCCGCATGGAGGTCAGCTGCCGCCAGAACCAGCGGACCCAGCCGAGGATCTCCCGGCCGGTCCAGGCCAGCCGGCCGGCCAGGCCCGGGGCCCGGTTGCCGCCGAAGGAGCCGGGGACGGACGTCTCCGCGGGGGCGGTGGACAGCTGCGAACCGGCGGCGCCCAGGTCGTCCTCGCCGGGCGGCGGGGCGGCCGGGGTCTCGTCGGCGCTCGCACCCGTTGTCGTCTTGCTCATGGATCAGATCCCCACAGTGAAGCCGTCGGACCAGGTCTGCATCTCCTGCACCAGCCGGTCCCAGGCGCCGGTGAGCAGGAGCACACCGGTCGCGATCATCATCGTGCCGCCGATGCGCATCACCCAGACATAGTGGCGCTTGACCCAGCCGAAGGCGCCGAGCGCCTTGCGGAAGGCGACCGCGGTGAGCACGAACGGGATGCCGAGCCCGGCGCAGTAGGCGACGGTCAGCAGGGCGCCGCGCCCGGCACTGGCCTGCTGGAAGGAGAGCGTCTGGACGGCGGAGAGCGTCGGGCCGATGCACGGGGTCCAGCCGATGCCGAACAGCGCGCCGAGCAGCGGCGCGCCGATCAGGCCGGTGCTCGGCCGCCTGTGGAAGCGGAACTCACGCTGGGTCAGCCAGGGCATCAGGCCCATGAAGAACACACCCATGAGGATCATGAGCACGCCCAGCACCTTGGTGAGGGGGCCCTTCTGGTCCTGGAGGTTCTGGCCGAAGTATCCGAACAGGGCGCCGCCGGAGACGAACACGGCGGAGAAGCCGAGGACGAAGAGGGAGGCGCCGGCGGTCATCCGGCCGCGCCGCGCCTCACCCAGGTCGGTGCCGGTGACACCCGTCACGTAGGACAGGTAGCCGGGCACGAGCGGCAGGACGCACGGCGAGAAGAAGGAGACGAGTCCGCCGAGCATGGCGACGGGCAGCGCGAGCAGCAGGGCTCCGCTGAAGACCGTGTGGTTGGTGTCAGTGGCTGCGGCCAGTAGCACGACGGCTCACTTCTCCGCGACGACCGGGTCGAGCATCTTGCGCAGCTTCTCCTCGCTGAGCCCCTGAAGGGCGCGCGCCGCGATGTTCCCGTCCCGGTCGACGATGATCGTGGTCGGGATGAGCTGCGGGTTGAGGGTGCCCTTCTTGAAGCGGAGCATCAGCTTGCCGGTGGGGTCGTACAGGCTCGGGTACGGCACACCGTAGTGCTTCTCGAACTGGATGGCCGGCTGGGTGCTGGTGTCGCGGGTGTTGATGCCGACGAACTGCACGCCCTTGCCGGCGTTGTCCTCGGCGACCTTGACCAGGTTGGGCGCCTCGGCCCGGCAGGGCGAGCACCAGGAGCCCCAGACGTTCAGGACGACGACCTTGCCCTTGTAGGAGGCGATGTCGAGCCGCTTGCCGTCGATGGTCTTGCCGGAGAGGTCGGGGGCGGGCTTGCGTTCGCCCTTCTTCACGGTCGCGATGCCGTCGGAGCCGGTGATGAAGTTGGTGTTGCCCGAGCCGCCGGTGGTGCCTCCGGAGCCGCACGCGGACAGGGCGAGTGCCAGGGCGGCGGTCCCGGCGGCGAGCAGGGCGGCGCGGCCACGGACACGGCTCCTGCGCGTGCGGTGCGGACTGGACGTGCGGTTCGCCCGGTTCGAGCACTGGGGGGCGCGGCTGACGGCACTCATGTGAAAAGTTTCGCATGCCTGTTCCGGGGATCTTGCCCGCCCCCCTCGCGGGCGGAAAACCGCATTTCAGGCGGTGCCCGAGGTGCCCTTGCCGGTCCCGGCGCCGGCGGCGGTGTCCTGCGTGAACGCCTTCCAGCCGCCGGCGGGCTGCTGCCCGACCCCGAGGGTGCGCAGCTTGGCGAGCATCTCCGGCTTCTGCACGTCCAGCCATTCGACGAACTGCTTGAAGGAGACCAGGCGCACGTCCGCGCCCTTGTCCCGCTCCGCCACGATGTGCTTGAAGGCCTCTTCGACGGAGTCCATGTAGATCCCGCCGTTCCACTGCTCGAAGTGGTTGCCGATGAAGAATGGCGCCCTGTTTGTCTGATATGCCCGTTCGAAGCCCTGGATGTAGGCCTGCGCGGACTGCTGTCGCCAGCCGGGGTAGTTGGCGGGCGGCGCCTTGGTGGAGTTCACCGACTGGTTGGCGAGCATGTTGTAGTCCATCGAGAGGACCTGGAACGAGTGGCCGGGGAAAGGTATCTGCTGCAACGGCAGGTCCCATATGCCCAGCTTCTTCACCGGCCACACCTGGAGGCCGCCGGGCGAGGAGGCGTCGTAGCGCCAGCCCAGCTCGCGGGCGGTGGGCAGGAGGTGGTCCTGGCCGAGCAGACAGGGGGTACGGCCGCCGGCCAGTTCCTTGTCGTAGTCGAAGGGCAGGGCGGGCAGGTCGTGCCAGCCGGTGTTGGTCTTCCACTGCTTGACGAAGGACTTGGCCTGGTCGATCTCGCTGCGCCACTGCTGCGGCGTCCACCACTTGACCGAGCCGTGGGTCTCGCCGCAGAAGTGGCCGTTGAAGTGGGTGCCGATCTCGTGGCCCTCGAGCCAGGCCCGGCGCACGTTGGTGAGCGTGGCCTTGACGTGCTCGTCGGTGAGGTAGCCGATGTCGGAGGCGCCGCGCGGGTTGTTCGGCGGGTCGTAGAGCCGCTTCTTGCCCTCGGGCAGCAGATAGAGCCCGGAGAGGAAGAAGGTCATGTGCGCGTCGTGCTGCTTGGCCAGGTCCAGGAAGCGCGGGAAGAGGCCGTTGCCGACCTCGCCGGCCCCGTCCCAGGAGAAGACGACGAACTGCGGCGGGGTCTGACCGGGCTCCAGCGGCGTCGGCTTGGCGGGCTGGCGCGGCTGCTTGCCGGTGAACGAGGTCGAGCCGTCGCCGATGAGGCGCGCGGGGGCCTGCGTGCCCTTGCCGTGCGAACCCTTGCCCGAACCGGAACCGCCGGCGTGACCCGAGCCGTCCGAAGACTTGAGAGCGCCGCAGCCCGCGAGCCCGACGGCTGCCGCGGTGCCCGCGCCCAGGCCGAGCATTCCCCTCCGGGAGAAGGTGCGCATGAGTTCCCCGATCCGTCACGTCCTGTGATGTGGTCACCCACTCAGAGGCCGCGACGGACACGAAGGTTGCGCGAATGGATATGAATTTCACAACAAACACATGGAAACTGTTCGTTTGTGACCGTGGGCTTACGGCGTCCTTACGCTCCGTGGGGTAGGTCCTGCCGTCGGGCGCCCGACGTCCACCCGGTGGGCGGGCCGGGCGGGGGTCCGGCGGCAGGTCCCCGGGCGCGCTACGCCCCGAACGCCTTGCCCTGCCCCTTCACCGGCTTGGCGCCCGCGAGGAGATGAGCCGGCACCAGATCCCGGGCCGGTTCGCTGTAGCCGACGGAGACGATCCGGTCGCCCTGGTACGTGAACGTCGTCAGCGAGGCGAGTGTGCACTGCCGCTTGCGCGGATCATGCCACAGCCGCCGGCGCTCGACGTAGGAGCGCACGATCCAGATCGGCAACTGGTGGCTCACCAGCACCGCTTCGTGCCCGCGCGCCTTGTCCTTCGCCGCGTTCAGCGCGCCCATCATGCGCACCACCTGATCGATGTACGGCTCGCCCCAGGACGGCTTGAACGGGTTGACCACGTGCTTCCAGTTCCCGGGCCGGCGCAGCGCGCCGTCACCGACGCCGAAGGTCTTGCCCTGGAAGACGTTCTCCGCCTCGATCAGCCGCTCGTCGGTGTCCAGGTCGAGCCCGTGCGCCTTGGCGATCGGCGTCGCCGTCTCCTGCGCCCGCTCCAGCGGGGAGGCGACCGCGTAGGTGATGTCCCGCGGGGCGAGGTGCTCGGCGACCCGCTCGGCCATCCGCCGGCCGAGGTCCGAGAGGTGGTAGCCGGGCAGCCGCCCGTACAGCACCCCGGTCGGGTTCTCCACCTCGCCGTGCCGCATCAGGTGGACGACGGTGATGTCCTTGCTGTCCCGGTTCCCGCTCATGCCGTGGCCTCCGCAGCCGCCCGGGCCGCCGCCGGAAGGGCGTCGGCGATCCGCTGGAGGGCCTGCTCGTCGTGGGCGGTGGAGACGAACCAGGACTCGAAGGACGACGGCGGCAGGTAGACGCCGTTCGCCAGCATCGCGTGGAAGAACGCGGTGAAGCGGTACGACTCCTGCGCCTTGGCGTCGTCGTAGTCGCGCACCGGCCGGTCGGTGAAGAACACCGAGAACATGTTGGAGGCGTTCTGCAGGGTGTGCGCCACGCCTTCCTTGGTCAGGGCCTCGGAGACCATGGCCTGGATCCGCTGCGAGACGGCGTTCACCTTGACGTAGGCGGCGTCGTCGAGCAGCCGGAGCTGGGCGAGCCCGGCGGCGGTGGCGACCGGGTTCCCGGACAGGGTGCCGGCCTGGTAGACCGGCCCGGCCGGGGCCAGGTGCGCCATGACGTCGGCGCGCCCGCCGAACGCGGCGGCCGGGAACCCGCCGCCCATCACCTTCCCGAAGGTCATCAGGTCGGGCTCGACCCCGTCGACGCCGAACCAGCCGGCGCGGCTGGTGCGGAACCCGGTCATGACCTCGTCGGAGATGTACAGCGCGCCGTTGCCGCGGCAGATGTCCTTCAGCCCCTGGTTGAACCCGGGCAGCGGCGGGACGACGCCCATGTTGCCGGGCGAGGCCTCGGTGATCACACAGGCGATCTCGTCCGGGTGGGCGGCGAAGGCGGCCCGCACGGCGTCGAGGTCGTTGTACGGCAGCACGATCGTGTCGCCGGCCTGGGCGCCCGTGACGCCCGGCGTGTCGGGCAGCGCGAAGGTGGCGACGCCCGACCCGGCCGAGGCGAGCAACGAGTCGACGTGCCCGTGGTAGCACCCGGCGAACTTGATCACCTTGGTCCGCCGGGTGAACCCGCGGGCGAGCCGGATGGCGGACATGGTGGCCTCGGTGCCACTGGAGACGAGCCGCACCTGCTCCAGCGGCCCGACCCGGTTCACCATCTCCTCGGCGAGCGCGACCTCGCCCTCACCGGGCGTTCCGAAGGAGGTGCCGCGCGAGACGGCCTCCCGCACGGCGGCGATCACCTCGGGCCGGCCGTGCCCGAGGATCATCGGCCCCCAGGAACACACGAGGTCGACGTACTCCCGCCCGTCGGCGTCCGTCAGGTACGGGCCGCTGCCGGACACCATGAACCGGGGCGTTCCGCCCACGGCGCGGAAGGCACGCACCGGCGAGTTCACGCCGCCGGGCGTGACGGCCGCCGCACGGTCGAACAGCGCCTGCGAGACGGGGGCTTCGTATGGATATGGCAGTTCGCTCATGACCTGCGACTTCTCCGATTTCTCGGCGGTTTCTCATAAATCCGGTGGGCACTGACCTGTTCAGGGTAGGCCAGTGGGCTCCGCGGCCCGGGAGGGGAGCGGGGCGGACGCGGCCCGCCCGGGGCGCCTCCTCGGGGGCGGTACGGGTGACCCCGGTCCGTCGGCAGGCGGAAGAAGCGGATTCCACGCCGCCCATCTGAGAAACTGGCCTTCTCGTACGTACGGACAGGGCGAAGGGTCGTGTCAGAGTCGTGTCAGCGTCGTCTCGAGGGCCGCGAAGATCCCGCGGGCAGATGTTTCGGCGTACGTTTCGGCGTGCGGCCGTGGGGGAGGTCACTGACACGATGATCGGGTTGCGCGGCGGGGGCCACGCGTCCTAGAAAAGCAGTCGGGTGGAGATATGCATCGCGGTGGCGGACTGGGCGAGGGGACTGACGACCTGGGTCCTCGACGTGCCCGGCGGGGAAGGCACCGGCGCGAGGCGGAGGAAGCGGCCGAAACACGTCAGGAACAGGGCGTACCGGGTGAGCCCGAGCGGCTCGACCGGCGCGTCGATCGCCGGATCGACCGCCGGGCCGACCGCCTTCGGGCCGGGAGCGGGAATGGTGGTCGGGTGGGGGTGACGTACAAGTACTTCGGCGCGCCCGACGGCGCGACCGCGGCCCGCGTCCCGATCTCGATGCGCCCCGAGGAACTCGGCGGCGACGAGCTCGGCATGAACGGCATGTTCACCAAGATCAAGCCGGAGACGATGGCCGCCATGGTGCTGACCGGCATCGAGGGTGTCCCCCTGCACAAGGTCCCGCCCCTGGAACTGGTCGTCCTGCACCCCGACTACGCGGTCGTGAAACTCCCGATGACCGTCGTCGACCCCCTCCGCGACATCGGCGAGGAAGCGGTCGGCGCGGCCGCCTTCATCTGGTCCACCGTCCCGGACCGCGGCGGCCCCAGGGACGCCTTCAACGTCTACCAACTGCTGCACGAGTGGCAGGACTTCAGCCACCGGCTGCACGAGGCGGGGCATCAGCCGTACTGCCTGGTGTGGCCCTGAGCCGGGGTTTCCCGTGGATCGGGCGGGGTCTTCGGGCCCCGCCCTTTTGCGTGCCGGAGGGGGACGAGAGGCGGCCGGGGCGCATCGATGGCGCCTTCCGACACGACAGAGCCCTCGCGACCGCCCAGCCCGCCCTCCGCCCAGCTCCACCAGGGGGAGGCCGAACAGGCCACGGCCTCAGCCACAGCAACCCTTCGCCGACTCACCGAGGTACGCGGTCGTGGTCAAGGCCCTTCGGGACCGAGTAGCCGTCAGCCGGACACGGGACGGCTGTCGAACCCGGCCCGCACGACTCGCTCGTGAGCGTCATGCACATCCGCCGGCACTTCCTGCCCGGCGGCGAAGCCCGGTCTCGACGGCACACTGCGCTCAGCGGGACCGTCACGGCGCTCGCGGTGGACGAGGTCATGGCACGGGTGGGGATCCGGGCCGGTCCTGCCAGAGCCCGTTCAACCCGGTCGCCCCCGCCTTCGCCAACGCCCTGCGGGACGCGACCGGTGTGCGCTTCACCGAGCCGCCGCTGACCCGCGAACGGGTGTGGCCGGCCCCGCGCGACGCGGCCGTGACCGGCCGGAGAGGGCACGGCCGCGTGTAGCGGGCACGGCCGCGCGCGGCAGGCGCCGGACTCCCGCCCGGCGCGCCGCTCCGCGCGTCCCGCCGTCAGGTCCAGGCCGCGTACCCCCCGTCCACCCGGATGGCCTGGATGCCGCTGATGTACCGGGCCCCGCAGCGGTCCTGGGGCAGGACCAACTGGGAGCCGGCGCGGTCGAGCGGGGTGTCGTCGAAGGTGACCGCGAGCAGGACCGGGGCCCGGCCGAAGTCGGGGTCGATCTCCGCCCAGGACAGCACCGCGTGGTGGCCGTCCGCGCCTCGTACGGCGATCACGAAGCGCAGGCGGTCCTTGCGGCGGGCCGGGTCGAAGACGGGCCCCGCGTCGTTGAGGACGTCGTGCAGGAGCGGTCCGGTGAAGCGGTGGTGCTGTACGCCGCTGGTGGCGCACTCGAACGCGACCTGCGCCCGGTGCTGGGGCCAGACGAGAAGGTCGGACACGGTCAGACGGGCCGGACGGCCCAGGTCGCCGTCGAGGACGAGTTCCGCCACCGGGCCGACGGCCGTACCGGCGTCTGCGAGGGACTGGCTCACGGGCTATCACCTCCGCGGGAACCGTACCCGGACACCGGCCCCGTACAAACGCACATACCAGCCTGCCGCTTCGAAGATCGGGCTGATGCGATAAGACGAGAGACTTTTCCCTCGCATCTGCGGCACTATCATCGGCGTGTGCACACCTACCGGATCCAGGGACGCGGCCGCCTTGACCGGCGGCGGCGCCGACACGGTGAGGCGTCCGGTCGACGGCGGGGAACCACTGCCGGTCACGACGGGACGGGGCCGCCGGACCACCCCCCGGCCGGCCCTCGCGGCCCGCGCCCGGCGACTGGACCGGGCCGAGCGGGGAGCCCACCGGCTTCCCGGACCGCGACCGGTTTCCCGGAGCCCGCTGCTCCGGCGGTTGCCGCGTTCAAGTCGACCGACGTGGTCGTCGCAAAGACCGTAAGCCGAGTCCGTCAGGACCGCAGATGAGTCCGTAAGGACCAGAGATGGGTCCGTCAGGACCTTGAGGGAGTGGACCCGTGATGACCCGTTCCGCGCGCCGGACCAGCCGGATGCTTCAGGTGGCCGGCGCAGGCGCCGCCGCGCTGCTGGCCCTGAGCGCCTGCTCGTCCTCCGACTCGGACTCCGCCGCGAAGTCCGGCTCCCCCGCGAAGTCGGACTCCGCCTCGCCGGACAAGGTGTCCGGCACCGTGACCGTCTTCGCCGCCGCATCGCTGAAGGAGAGCTTCACGGCGCTGGGCAAGGAGTTCGAGAAGCAGCACCCGGGGACCAAGGTCACCTTCAGCTTCGGCGGCAGCGACAGCCTCGCGGCCGGCATCACCGGTGGCGCCCCGGCGGACGTGTTCGCCGCCGCCAGCCCGAAGACGATGAAGATCGTCACGGACAAGGGCGCCGCGGCCGGCACGCCCGCCACCTTCGTGCGCAACCAGTTGGAGATCGCCACCCTGCCGGGCAACCCGGACAGGATCGCCTCCCTGAAGGACCTCGCCAAGTCGGACCTGAAGGTCGTGCTGTGCGACAGGACGGTGCCGTGCGGTGCCGCCGCCCAGAAGGCGCTGGACGGCAGCGGCATCGAGCTCACCCCCGCCTCCTACGAGGAGGACGTCAAGTCCGCCCTGAACAAGGTGGTGCTGAAGGAGGCCGACGCCGCGGTGGTCTACAGGACCGATGTGAAGGCCGCGGGTGGCAAGGTGGAGGGCGTGGAGTTCCCCGAGTCGGCCAAGGCCGTCAACGACTACCCGATCGCCCTGCTCAAGGACGCCGAGAACACCGCGGCCGCCAAGGCGTTCATCGCCCTGGTGCGGTCCCCCGAGGGCCAGCGGGTGCTGAGCGGGGCCGGGTTCCTCAAGCCGTGACCCCGTTCGAGAAGACCGGCGCCGCGGCCGACCCCCGCACGGGTGGGCCGCGGCGCCGCCGTGTCCGCGGCGGCGCCCCGCTGCCGCTCCTCCTGCCCGCGCTGATCGGCCTGGCGTTCCTGGTCCTCCCGCTCGTCGCCCTGCTCGTCCGGGCGCCCTGGCGGAGCATGCCCGCCCTGCTGACCAGCACCGAGGTCTGGCAGGCGCTCCGGCTGTCCCTGGTCTGCGCGACCGCGGCCACCGCGGTGAGCCTGGTGATCGGGGTCCCGCTCGCCTGGCTGCTGGCCCGGGTTGAGTTTCCCGGGCGCGGGCTCGTACGCGCCCTGGTGACCCTGCCGCTCGTGCTGCCGCCCGTGGTGGGCGGTGTGGCCCTGCTCATGGCGCTCGGACGCAACGGAGTCGTCGGACGGTCGCTGGACTCCTGGTTCGGGATCACGCTGCCGTTCACCACCACCGGTGTCATCGTGGCCGAGGCGTTCGTGGCGATGCCGTTCCTCGTCATCAGCGTCGAGGGCACGCTGCGCGCCGCCGACCCCCGCTACGAGGAGGCCGCCACGACGCTGGGCGCCTCCCGCTTCACCGCCTTCCGCCGGGTCACCCTGCCGCTCATCGCCCCCGGCGTCGCGGCCGGCGCCGTACTGGCCTGGGCCAGGGCACTGGGCGAGTTCGGCGCGACGATCACCTTCGCCGGCAACTTCCCCGGCCGTACCCAGACCATGCCCCTGGCCGTCTACCTCGCCCTCCAGAACGACCCGGAGGCGGCCATCGCCCTCAGCCTGGTGCTGCTGGCCGTCTCGATCGCGGTGCTCGCGGGGCTGCGGGACCGCTGGACGGCCGCCTCATGACCGGCACCGAGAAGGACACCGTGGACCGGCGGGCGACGGCCGGCACTCCCGGCGGGCCCGGTGCCGGGCTCGACGCCCACCTGGTGGTCGAACGCGGTTCCTTCCGCCTCGACGTCACGCTGAGCGCGACGCCCGGCGAGGTGGTCGCCCTGCTCGGCCCCAACGGCGCCGGCAAGACGACCGCCCTGCGGGCCCTGGCCGGACTCGTCCCGCTCACCGCCGGCCGGCTCCTGCTCGACGGCGTGGAGCTGGACCGCACGCCCCCGGAGTCCCGCCCGGTCGGGGTCGTCTTCCAGGACTACCTGCTCTTCCCCCACCTGTCCGCGCTGGACAACGTGGCCTTCGGGCCGCGCTGCCACGGCGTGGGCAAGGCGGAGGCCCGGGCCCAGGCCGCCGCGTGGCTGGAGCGGATGGGTCTGGCCGAACACGCGTCCGCCAAGCCCCGCCGGCTCTCCGGCGGGCAGGCCCAGCGCGTCGCCCTCGCCCGCGCCCTGGCCACCCGTCCCCGGCTGCTGCTCCTCGACGAGCCGCTCGCCGCCCTCGACGCCCGGACCCGCCTAGACGTCCGCGCCCAGCTCCGCCGCCATCTGGCCGACTTCGAGGCGGTCGCCGTGCTCGTCACGCACGACCCGCTGGACGCCATGGTCCTGGCCGACCGCCTCGTCGTCGTGGAGGACGGCCGTGTCGTCCAGGAGGGCGCCCCCTCGGACATCGCCCGCCACCCGCGCACCGACTACATCGCCCGGCTGGTCGGGCTCAACCTCTACCGGGGGCAGGCCCGGGGACACACGGTGCGGGTGGACGGCGGCCCCCAGATCACGACCACCGAGGACCTCACCGGCCCGGTGTTCGTCGCCTTCCCGCCCGGCGCGGTGACCCTGCACCGGGACCGTCCCACCGGCTCCAGCGCCCGCAACCTCTGGCGCTGCGAGGTGGCCGGCCTGGAGACCCACGGCGACCGGGTACGCGCCGACCTCACCGGCGAGCTGCCCCTGGCCGCCGACCTGACCACGGTCGCCGCGGCCGAACTCGACCTGCGGCCCGGGGCCACCGTGTGGGCGGCGGTCAAGGCGGCCCAGACCCACGCCTACCTCGCCTGAGCACGGCCGGCCCACCCGGCCGCCCGGCCGGCCGGCCGGCCGGCCGTGCTCAGTACACGTCGCGCGCATAGCGTTTGTCGGCGGCGAGCTGTTTGACGTAGGCCGCCGCCTCGGCCTCGTCCAGCCCGCCGTGGAGGGCGGCGATCTCCCGCAGGGCCCGGTCGACGTCCCTGGCCATGCGGGAGGCGTCGCCGCAGACGTAGAAGTGGGCGCCGTCCTGGAGCCAGGACCACAGCAGCGAACCGTGTTCGCGCATCCGGTCCTGGACGTAGACCTTGGCGCGCCGGTCGCGGGAGAAGGCGGTGTCCAGCCGGGTGAGCGTGCCCCCGGACCGGAACGCGGCCAGCTCCTGCTCGTAGTAGAAGTCGGTCGCCCGGTGCTGTTCGCCGAAGAACAGCCAGTTGCGGGCGCGGTGGCCGCGGGCCCGGCGTTCCTCCAGGAACCCGACGAAGGGGGCGATGCCGGTGCCCGGGCCGACCATCACCGCGGGGGTGGCGGGGTCGGCGGGCGGGCGGAAGTGCGGCGCCCGCTGGACGCGGACCGGCACCGGGGTGCCGGGATCGGCGTCGGCGAGGAAGGGGGAGCACACCCCCTGACGCGGGCGGCCGTCCCGGTTCTCGTAGCGGACGACGGAGACCGTCAGCGACACCAGGTGGGGGTCGGTCAGCGGGCTGGAGGATATGGAGTACCGGCGGGGTTGCAGGCGTCCCAGGACGTCGGCCCACTCCTGCGCCGCGGCCCGGACGCCGAACTCGGCCACCACGTCGACCGCTTGACGTCCCCAGGACCACCGTGCCAGCTCGCCCTTGTTGTCCGTGCGCAGCAACTTCCGCGGCTCGCGCGGGTCGTGCGCGCGGTCGGCGACGAAGCGCAGCAGGTCGGGAGTGATACGGGTGATGTCCAGATGGCGCAGCAGGGCCTCGGCGAGGGGCAGCTCCCCGGCGTTCCCGAGCTGGACGGGCGCGTCCGCCGCCAGGCCGGTGACGGCCAGCCACTCCGCCACGAGTTCCGGCCGGTTGACCGGCTGCACCGCCAGGGCGTCCCCGGTCTCGTAGCCGAGCGGAGTGCCGCTGTCCCGGGTGTCGAAGGTGAAGCGCCGGACCTCCTTGCCCGCTCCGGGCAGGCTCAGCAGGCGGTTGCCGGTGAGACGGGCGGTCACGAGGGCGGGGCGGCCCGGCCGGGCCGTCGCCGGGGCGGCGGGGGCCGGGGTCGCGGCCGGGCCGGTGGCCGGGTCCGCGGCCGCGCCGGGGGCCGGACGGGCGACCGGGGTGAGGGGCGGGACGGAGGACGGGTCCGCGGCCGCGCCGGGGGGCGGGTGCCCCGGGTTCCGCAAGGCGGCGAGCACCCGGTCGAGCCAGGCTCCGGCCTCGGTCTCGTAGTCCGGCTCGCAGTCGGTGCGCGGGGCCAGCGGTACGGCCTCCAGCTCCGCCATGCGCCGGTCGAGGCGGCGGCCGTGGCCGCAGAAGTCGTCGTAGGAGGAATCGCCGAAGGCCAGGACGGCGTAGCGCCTGCCGGTCAGGGGCGGGGCGCCGGCCGAGGCGAGGGCGTCCCAGAACCCGGCGCCGTTGTCCGGGGCGTCACCGTCCCCGAAGGTGCTGGTGATCAGCAGCAGATCGGCGTCGGACGGCAGCGCGGCGGGGTCCGCCTCCGCCATCGGCATGAGGGAGGCGGGGTGGCCGGCCGCGGTGAGCCGGTCCGCCGCGCCGGCCGCGAACTCCTCGGCGTTGCCGGTCTGCGACGCCCAGAGGACCACGACCGGGCGGGGCGCGACGTCCGCGGCCGGGCCGGCCGGCCGCGGGAAGCCGGCGGGGAGGTGCGCGGTGGCGGGCGTCGCCCCGGTCCTGGAGTACATGCCGGCCAGCACGCCGTTCACCCACAGGGCGTGCTGCGGGCTGAACGGGGCGTCCGGCGGAAGCACCGGGACGCCCCGGCCGCCGAACGGGATGCCGGCGAGGAAGCCGGTCAGGTAGTGGCGCTCGGGTTCGGCCAGGGCCGGCGGCGGCGCGGCTTCCAGCCCGAACGGGCCGGGAGCGGGAGCGGTGGCGAGGACGGCCGGCCACGCGGCGCCCGCGGGACCCGGGACGGGCGCCGGTGCGGGCCCCGTAGCGGCGGGCGGGTCCGTCGCCGGTGCGGCCACCAGGGCCGGCGGTCGTACCGTCACCGGGGTGGCCACCCTGGTCAGCGAGACCGCGCAGACCTTGAACTCGGGCTGGAAGGAGAGCGGGTCGACGGCGTCGCTGGTCACCGCGTTGACGCTCAGGTACTCGCCGAACAGGTCGTTCCAGTGGAACGGCGCGAAGCAGCAGCCCGGTAGCACCCGCTCGGTGACGACCGCGGGCAGCACGGCCCGGCCGCGCCGCGAGGCGACCTCCACCGAGTCCCCCTCGCCGATGCCCAGTTCGGCCGCGTCCCGCGGGTGCAGCTCCACGAAGGGGGTGGGGTCCAGCTTGTTCAGCCGGGCCACCCTGGCCGTCTTCGTCAGGGTGTGCCACTGGTTCTGGAGCCGACCGGTGTTGAGCACGTACGGGTAGTCGTCGTCGGGCATCTCGGCCGCCGGGACGTGCGGCCGGGCGTGGAAGACCGCGCGGCCGCCGGCCGTCGGGAAGATCGGCCGGCCGTCCTCGCCGACGTACCGGACCGGGTTGCGGTCGGCGCCGTCCGCGCTCGCCGCCGGCCACTGCACCGGGGTGGACCGCAGCCTGTCGTAGCTCACCCCGCGCAGGTCCCAGCCGGTCGCGGGGTTCCAGGCGCGCTTGATCTCCTCGAAGACCTCCTCGGCGCTGTCGTACGAGAAACCCTTCTCGTAACCCATGGCGCGGGCCACGGCGGCGATGATCCGCCAGTCCGCCGTCGCCTCGCCGGGCGGGTCGGCGGCCGGCCGGGCGAGGGTGAGGTTGCGCTCGCTGTTGACCAGGACGCCCTCGGTCTCGGTCCACAGCGCGCCGGGCAGTACGACATCGGCGTACGCGTTCGTCTCCGTCTCGGCGAACACGTCCTGCGTGACGACGAACTCGGCGGCCTCCAGGCCCTCGATGACCGTCTTGCGGTTGGCGACGGAGGCGACCGGGTTCGTGCAGATGATCCAGCACGCCTTGATGTCGCCGTCGGCCATCCGCCGGAACATCTCGACGGTGCCCCGGCCGGAGCCGTCGGCGCGCAGGGTGCCCGGCTGGAGCTCCCACAGCTCCTCGACGAACTCCCGGTCGGCGTCGACCAGCACGGACCGCTGTCCGGGCAGCCCCGGCCCCATGTAGCCCATCTCGCGGCCGCCCATGGCGTTGGGCTGGCCGGTGAGGGAGAAGGGACCGCTGCCGGGACGGCATATCTTGCCGGTGGCGAGGTGCAGGTTGACCAGGGCGTTGGTGTTCCAGGTGCCGTGCGTGGACTGGTTGAGGCCCATCGTCCAGCAGCTCGTCCACTCCCCCGCCTCGCCGATCAGCCGGGCGGCCTCGCGGATGTCCTCCTCCGGGAGGCCGGTGATCGCGGCGACGGTCGCGGGCGGGTAGTCGGCGAGGAAGGCGGGCATCGCCTCCCAGCCCTCGGTGTGCGCGGCGATGAAGTCGGGGTCGGTGTGGCCGTCGGCGTGCAGCAGGTGCAGCAGCCCGTTGAGGAGCGCGAGGTCCGTGCCCGGCCTGATCTGGAGGAACAGGTCGGCCTTGGCGGCGGTGGCGGTGCGGCGCGGGTCGACGACGATCAGCTTGGCGCCCGCCGACTTCACCCGGTCCATCATCCGCAGGAAGAGGACGGGGTGGCAGTCGGCCATGTTGGAGCCGATGACGAGGAAGACGTCGGCCCGGTCGAAGTCCTGGTACGAGCCGGGCGGCCCGTCCGCGCCCAGCGACAGCTTGTAACCGGTGCCGGCACTGGCCATGCACAGCCGGGAGTTCGACTCGATCTGGTTGGTCCGCAGGAAGCCCTTGGCCAGCTTGTTCGCCAGGTACTGGGCCTCCAGGCTCATCTGCCCGGAGACGTAGAGGGCGACCGCGTCGGGGCCGTGCTCGTCGACGATCCGGCGCAGGCGGCGGGCGGTCTCGGCGACGGCGGCCGCGAGCGGCGCGGGCCTCGGCTCCTCGCCGCGGTCCGGCCGGACGAGCGCGGTGGTCAGCCGGCCGGGCGCGGCGAGCAGGTCCGCGGTGGTCGCGCCCTTGGCGCACAGTCGGCCGAAGTTCGCCGGGTGCTCCTTGTCACCGGTCGCCCGCAGGACCGTACGCCGTCCGTCCGGGCCTTCGCCGACGTCGAGCACGATCCCGCAGCCCACCCCGCAGTAGGAGCAGACCGTCCGCACCTTCGTCGTGCCCTCGCTCCGCGAGCCCGGCGCGGCCACCGGCGCCTCCCCTGTTCTGCTCGGTCCGATCCCGTCCCTCACGACCGTACGAACCGATCATTACGCCGGTGTCTCCGCGCCCGATCGCCTGCGGTTAACCCCACCGCACAGGGCCGGGCGGGCCGGTGTGAGCGCCGCGCCGGAGCGTTCCCCGGCGAGGGGCGTTCCGGTGACCGGCGACCGAACGGCGACGGCCCGGGCACCGGCCGGTCCCCGGGCGGCTTCGACCGGACCGGAACACGGGGCCCGTCGCCGGCCCTCACTCGTCGGGGGCGCCCGCGCGCGCCCGCGTGCGTGGGCGCCGGACCGCTCCGGCCACGTCCCGCCGGCCCGCCGTGGCGGCGCCCTCGGTGGTCGAGGACATCGAGGACACCGAGGGCGTCGAGGACGAGATGTTCGGCGAACGCCTCACCGATCAGGTCCACCGCCCGGCACAGGTTCGGCGCCGCACCGTGGTTCTGCACCAGCTTCTCCCCCCTGCCCCCAGGTGACGGACGAGACCTTCACCAGGAGGACCGAACCGCGCCCTCCCCGAGGAACGCCGACGGCCGGCACGGGAGTCATGCACGACCGTGCGTAAATATATCGAACCCCCGGCGGCCCCACCCCGCGGGCCTTCGCCGACCGCTCCTCCCCGGCGTCCGGCGAGCGGCACGGCGTGGTCGACCGCGTGGTCGACCGGCCGGCCGCGGTGTCGACGATCCTCCCGCCGCCGTCTTTCCCGACCGGGTACCTCGGCGTGAACTTCGATCGCCCAACGAACGAAATGGCTCTCCCGCGCGCGCCGACCTCAGCCGACCGTGGAGGCCGCCCCCGGCTCGGGGCCGGAGGCCGGCGGCGCCGCCCGCCCGACCGGTCCGGCCGGCTCGCCGAGGAACTCGACCAACGCCATGGCGAACAGCAGCACCAGCGCGATGGCGAGGACCACCCACCCCGAGGGGTAGCTCCACAGGAGGTACGTCACGACGGCCGCGGCGATCAGGATCCAGGTGATCCAGGCCCGGCGGCGATGGACGAAGGGGCCGACCGGACCCGCCCGGAACCCCGCGCGGTCCGCCGCGCCGCGGACCGCGCGGATGCCCGACCGCCAGGCCTCCCGCACGAAGGTCGCCCGGCGCCCCCGGCCGGTCAGCCAGGCGGCCAGCGCGATCACCACGGCGAGCGCCACGACCCGCCGCACGGACGTGCGCAGGAACCGGACCAGGGTGTCGTAGATCGCCCCGGCCGCCGGCTGGGAGACGGTGTCCGGGAGGGCGTTCAGGTAGACCTCGCGGAAGACCGTGAGGCCGAGGCCGAGGAGCAGCATGGTGAACGCGGCGCCGAGCACCGCGGCGACGAGGACGCGCCGGCGGTGCACGGAGAGCAGCACGCCCGCGGCGACGAGCAGCACCGCCAGCACCGGCAGCCAGACCCCGGCGATCCGGAGCACCCGGAGGTAGGTCTTGAGTTTCCCGAGGCTGTCGGAGCGCAGGACGGTGAAGTCGGTGTGGATCGACGGGATCCGCGCCGCGACCGCCATGCCCTCGTCGACGAGGCGCTGCTTGACCCGGTCCACGACCGGGGCCAGGTCGATGGTCACGGACTGGTTGCCGACCCGCACCGCGCCGCCGCCACCGGTCAGCGCCTTGTCGACCGCGGCGTGGATCCGGCGGTTGGCGTCGACCCAGATCCGCTGGAACACGTCGGAGGCGATGACGTCCTGAGCCCTGCTCCGCACGAATCCGCGCACCGCGTTCTCCAGGGGGCCCGCCAGCGTGCCGAGCGCCTTCTCCAGGCGCGGTCTGTCGGCGGGCGCGGCCCCCTCCAGCAGGACCGGCAGGTCGAGGTGCTGCATCACCACGTCGGTGACCCGGTTGGCCGCGGCCGCCTGGACGGCGGGATCGGAGGCGAGCGGGGCCACCGTCGCGACGTACCGGTCGGTGTCGTCCACCTGGGAGGCGGTCCACGCGGCCACCGCCGCGAGCGGGGCGAGGACGCAGGCGACGACGACGAGCAGCGCCGAGAAGAAGGCGCGCCAGCGGTGGTGCGGGGCCCGTGCGGCCCGGCCGGACTCCAACGCGGCGACGCGTGCCCTCAGTTGTTCCAGCTCGGAGCGCTCGCCGCCCGCCGCGTGGTCCGGTGGCGGCTCTGCGTCGGGGGCCATGGCGTACTCCTCCGGCATGTGACGTGAACGTCGTGCGCCCCGGCGCCGCCCGGGCCGGGACCGGGCCGGAGCGGGCCCGGCCCTGCCGTCGCGGTCCGACGCCCACCTGCCCGGGCACCTGTCCCGCACGGGACGGGCGGCCGTGGAGCGGGCGCCGGGCCTCTTGGGCCGCGCCGCGGGTCGCGCCGGGACACCGTCCCGGCAACCACTATCCGCCGCGGTCACCGGGCGTGCCCGATCTGTACGGCCGATCCGGGGACGGGCACGGTCCGCCGGCGGGCGGGCCGGCGGGCGGTTCAGGCGCCGGTCGGTGTGCGGCGGCCGCGGAGGAAGAGGGCGGCGATCAGGACGCCCAGGAGGACCAGGGCCGCGTTGACGGCGATGGCCACGGTGACGCCGTGCAGGACGGCTCCGGCCGTCGCCGTCGCGGCGGTGGCCCCTCCCGCGGTGGCGGTCACGATCGCGGACATGACGGGCGTGCCCATGGTGATGCCGATCTGCTGGGACATGGTGGCCAGGCCGGTCGCCAGGCCCTGTTCCCGGTCGGGCAGCCCGGAGGTGGCGGTGACCATGAAGCCGACGATGACGAGCATGTTGCCGACGCCGCCGAAGAAGGTGGCGGGCAGCAGCAGCCACATCCAGCTCGCGCTGTCGCCGAGGAGCAGCAGGACGGCGGTGAACACGGTCTGGATCAGGCCGCCGGCGACCAGAGCGGTGAGCGTGGAGCCGCGGGCGATCACCCTGGGGGCGAGCATCCCGCCGGCCACGGTGCCCAGGCCCAGCACGCCGAAGGAGACGCCCGCCATCAGCGCGGAGAAGCCGAGTGTCCTCTGGAGGTAGAGGGTGAGCAGGTAGACCAGCGAGGTCTCGGTCACGAACGCCAGCAGACCGAGGACGTTGCCCCAGGCCACGGTCCGCCGTCGCAGCACGTGCAGCGGGACCAGCGGCTGGGGGACCCGGCGCTCCACGAGGCAGAAGACGGCCAGCAGTACGGCGCCGCCGAGCAGGCCGGCCAGTGCGGAGCCGTCCGTCCAGCCGTGCTCGCCCGCCCGGGCGAAGCCGTAGACGATGCCGAGCAGTCCGAGGGTCACGCTCAGGGCGCCGGGCAGGTCGAGCCGGGGACGCTCGACGGGCCGGGACTCCTTGATCACAGCCGGGGCGACGAGCAGCACCGCGAGGGCGACCGGCACGTTGACGAAGAACGACCAGCGCCAGGAGAGCAGATCGGTCAGTACGCCGCCCAGGACCGCGCCGGTGGTGAACCCCGCCGACATCAGGGCCCCGTTGAGGCCGAGCGCCTTCTCGCGCAGCGGTCCCTCCGGGAAGGAGGTGGTGAGCAGTGACAGGCCCGCCGGGGTGACGGCGGCGGTGGCCAGGCCCTGGGCGATCCGGGCGACGATCAGCACGGTGGGTGAGGTGGCGAGCCCGCCGGCGAGGGAGGCCGCCCCCAGGACGGCGAGGCCGGCCAGGAAGATGCGCTTGCGGCCCACCAGGTCGCCGACGCGGCCGAAGAAGAGCGTGAAGCCCGCCGCGCACAGCGCGAAGGACGTGGCGATCCACTGGAGGCCGCCGAGTGAGAAACCGAGCCCGTCACCGATCTCGGGCAGTGCGACGTTCAGGATGGAGAAGTCGACGGCCAGCATGAACTGCGCGACCAGCAGAACGGCGAGGACCACTTTCAGCCGTCCGGTGAGCCGCCGGCCGGGGACGGTTCCGGGCGCGGTGGCCGTGGCGAGGCCCATGGGTGTCGAAGTGTCCGTGACCGCTGGCCTGTCTGTGACCGCTGGCCTGTCTGTGACCGCTGGCGTGTCTGTGGGTGTCGGGCAGCCGCCCGTGGGTGTCGGAGCTGTCGTAGACATGGCGGGAGGGTTCCTTCCGATCACACGGGCGGCCGGGGAGGGCGCGGCCGTGCGGGCGGCGCCACGAAGCGGCGCTCCCGCACATGCCGAGCGACCCGGAACCGTCAAATGGGTCTCCAGTTCCGTTACGATGGTGACAGTAGCACCGTCCGTCGAATTAATGGAACAGGAGTACCGATTAGATGTCCGTCGCACCCGGCGACCCCACTCCGCCGTCCCCAGCCGAGCCCACCGGACCGACCACCGCCGCGAGGAGCGGGACGGCACCTCCAGCACCCTCCGCCGCCCCGGGCACCGTGCGGCCCGGCGGACGGACCGCACGGGTGCGGGAAGCCGTCCTGGAGGCGGCCGGAGACGCCCTCGCCGCGACGGGGTTCGAGGGGCTCGACCTGGCCGAGATCGCCCGCCGGGCGGGGGTGGGCAAGACGACCGTCTACCGCCGTTGGGGCACTCCCGCCGCGCTCGCCGCCGACCTCCTGGAGGACATGGCCGCCCAGTCGCTGCCGCGTTCGCGCACCGGAAGCATCGAAGAGGATCTGCGCGCCAACGCCCGCCTCGTCGTCAGGACCCTGACCGACCCGCGCCAGGGCCGGCTGTTCCGCGCCCTGATCGCGGCCTCGCTGTGCGACCGGCAGACCGCCGAGGCGCTGCACCGCTTCTACGCCGTGCGCGTCGGGGAATGGGCCGGGTGCGTCACCGACGCCGTCGCGCGCGGGGAACTGCCCGAGGGCACCGACTCCAGAGCGGTCGTGAGCGCGGTCTCGGCCCCGCTCTACTACGGCATGCTCAACACGGGCGAACCGCTCGACGAGGCGGCGGCCGACCGCGCGGCCGCCGCCGCCCTCGCCGCCGCCCGGGCGGGCGTGTACTGACCCAGGGGGCACGACCGCGCCGCACCCGTGCTCGCACCCGCACCCGTGCCCGCGGTCGCGGACATCACCCGGGCACGGCGCACGCGGTCACGCGTCGCCGTAGTGCACGGACACGCGTCGCCGTGGTGCACGGACACGCGTCGCCGTGGTGCACGGTCACGCGTCGCCGCGCGCCATGCGGTACGCCGCTCCCGCCAGCGCGAGTGCGGTCCAGCCGAGGAAGACCAGCAGTCCGGCCGTGGGCGACAGGGTGGCGGTGTCGTGGGTGAGGGCGAACATCGACTGGCCCGCGTTGCTCGGCAGGTAGGGGGCGACGCGGTCGTGCCAGGTGCCGGGCAGCAGGGAGACCAGCCCGGGAATCAGCATCAGGGTGGCCACCAGGACCGAGATGCCCCCGGCCACCGACCGCAGCAGGGCGCCCAGGGCGATGCCGATCACCCCGACCAGGCCGAGGTAGAGACCGGCGCCCAGCAGGCTCCGCACGACCCCGGGATGGGTCGGCCCCATCGCGGCGGGTGTGCCGGAGACGACGCGACCGCCGAGGAGAAAGGCGGCGAACGTACCCGCCGTCGCGACCACCAGCACGACCAGCCCGAACACCGCCGCCTTGGACCACAGCACGGGCAGCCGGCGCGGCACGGCCGCCAGCGTCGAGCGGATCGCCCCGGTCGAGTACTCCCCCGCCATGACCAGGACACCGAGGACGCCGAGGGCGAGCTGGGCGAAGTTCGTGCCGAACAGGGACAGGCTCAGGGCCGTCGAGCGGGCGAAGTCCGGTTCCATGCGGCCGGTGCCGAGCCCGGACCGGTAGCGGGCCGAGGCGATCAGTCCGAAGGCGACCAGGAAGAGCGTTCCCAGCCCGAGGGTGATCCACGTCGAGCGCAGCGACCAGAGTTTGACCCACTCGGAGGCCAGCACCCGGCGGCCGGTCACCCGGTGGACGGGACGCGCGGGGGCTGCCGCGGAGGCTTCGGTGGCGGCGGTGAGGGTGCTCATGCCGTCTCCCCGAGGGACTGGGTGTTCGCCGTGCTCCCGGCGCCCGTCCCCCCGCTGCCTCCGCCACCCCCGGCGCCCGTCCCCCCGCTGCCTCCGCCACCCCCGGCGCCCGTCCCCCCGCTGCCTCCGCCACCCCCGGCGCCCGTCCCCCCGGCGCCTCCGGTGTTCCCGGCTCCGGTCCTGGAGCCGTGATACTCCACAGCGTCCCTGGTCAACTCCATGAACGCCTCCTCCAGCGACACCGCCCGTGTGGTCAGCTCGAACAGCGCGATGCCGTGCTCCGCCGCCTTCAGCCCGATCTCGCGCGCGGTCACCCCGGTCACCTGGAGTTCCTCGGAGCCGACCCGCCCGGTGATGTCCACGCCCGGGCCGGCCAGCACGTCCCGCAGCCGGGCCGGGTCCTGCGTGGCGACCGTCACCGTGTCCCCGCCGGCCCGACGCACCAGGTCCCGCACGGTGGTGTCGGCCAGCAGCCGGCCGCGGCCCACGATGATCAGGTGGTCCGCCACCAGCGCCACCTCGCTCATCAGATGGGAGGAGACGAACACCGTCCGGCCCTCGGCGGCGAGCGACGTCAGCAGATCGCGGATCCAGCGGACGCCCTCCGGGTCCAGGCCGTTGACCGGCTCGTCCAGCATCACCGTCTGCGGGTCGCCCAGCAGTGCCGCCGCGATGCCGAGCCGCTGGCCCATGCCCAGGGAGAAGGCGCCGGCCCGCTTCCTCGCCACGCTGCCCAGTCCGGCGAGCTCGATGACCTCCTCCACCCGGCGGCGCGGGATGCCGTGCGTCAGCGCGAGCGCCCTGAGGTGGTTGTAGGCCGAGCGGCCCGGGTGGATCGACTTCGCCTCCAGGAGCGCGCCGACCTCCTGGAGCGGCGCCCGGTGCCGGGCGTAGCGCCGACCGTTGACCTGGACGGAACCGCTCGTCGGGACGTCCAGCCCGACGATCATGCGCATGGTGGTCGACTTGCCCGCGCCGTTGGGCCCGAGGAAGCCGGTCACGGTGCCCGGCCGCACGGCGAAGTCGAGCCGGTCCACGGCCGTCTTCTCCCCGTATCGCTTGGTCAGCCGCTGTGCGTCGATCATGGGCGTCCTCTCTCTGGGACTCCGGCGCCGTCCGTCGCCGCTGACGCCTCACTCGCAACGCTAGGAGCCGGAACGTCCCGCTTCATCGGCTCCGGGACGTAACTGGGCCGGGCGGGTGGTATCGCGGTGTTCCGCGGTCTTCGCCCGGCCGTCCTCCGGTCCGCGGCACCGCTCGGTCACACCCCGCGTGTGCACGGATTCGCCGGATGCGACCGGGGGCGCCGGGGGCCTCTCGGGAACGCCGACGCGACCTCCGTCCCTGCCTCCGGGAGGCGGGTCGGCGACCGGGGGCCCCGGATCGGCGACGCCCGGTTTCGTCCGCGGGTACGGCACTACGTACTGTAGGGTCCGGCTCGCCATTCAACCTGTCGACGGGGGATCCATGCGGGAAGCGCGTTGTCCGGGGCCCGGCGCCCTGCCCGGCGACGAGACCGAGGGCGGGCTCGGGCCGACCGTGGCGGTGCTCGTCGTGAGCCTGGCGATCGCGGCCGTCGGGGTGTACCAGCTGTGCGGTTTCGGGCTGCACATCCTCAACCCCCGGCCGCGTCTGTTCAACAACGGCTTCGCCACTGCCGGGGTGATCGTCGCCACCATGGCGGCCGGCGCGGCGGTCGGGAACCTGGTGTGGCTGCTGACGGCCCCCCGCAGACGCGCGGCGGCCTCCGCCGCCCACGGCCCCCGCCCGGCCGGCACCACCGGGGACCGTGCGAACCCGGCCGGCACCACCGGGGACCACGACGCGAACCCGGGCCCGGCCGGCACCACCCCGAACCACTCGGACAATCCGGACTCGGCCGACAACACCCCGAACCACACCGCCGACCCCGATCCCGCCACCACCCCGGACCACACCGGCTCGGACCACACCGGGTCGGACCACCCCGGCCCGGCCGGCACCGGCCTCGCGAGCGCGGCGCCCGCCGAGTAGGCGCAGAGCCCGCCGAGCAGACGCAGAGCCCGCCGAGCAGGCGCGGCGCCACCCGCCGACGCGAGCGAGTGCCGCCCTCGGCGCGGGCGGGGATCACCCCTCGGCACGGGTAAGCGCCTCCGTCACCGTTCCTTACCTTCTCCCGCGAAAGTGGGGGCGGGCGGCCCGCCCGGCTCCGTTACCCTACGGGCTGTAGGGTCGGCGACAACGGCGTGCGGCGGACCGCGCGTTCGGCTGTCCGCCCCCGCTCGCTCCGTTCCCACCACTTCCGCCGGTTTCACCGGCCCGCTTCGAGGTGACGTGTCACCCATGCCCGCTCAACAGTCGGTCGTCATTCCTCCGCAGCGCGACACCCGCGCCTCCGATCGCCGCTCCCCGGGCCCCCGGCTACGCAAGCGGGCCGCGGCGGCCACCGTCTGGTACCTGCGGCTGCTCGCGGTGCTCAACGTCGTCGCGGTGCTCTCGCTGCCGTTCCGCGAGGAGGTCCACGAGCACAACGGCGGTGAGTTCTTCACCCCGTACCTGGCCACCGCCGGTCTGGTCTCGGCGGCGCTCGCACTGTTCCTCGCCATGGTGATGCGCCGCCGCAAACGCGCGGCCTGGGCGTTCAACCTGCTGCTCGCCGGCCCCCTGTTCGCCCTCTACCTCGCCGCACTGACCCAGGACCGGTTCCAGGACCACCTCTTCAACTGGCTCTCCGCCGCGCTCACCGGCCTGTTCGTCGCCGCGCTGCTGGTCGGCCGGCGCGAGTTCAACGCCATCGGCGACCGCTCCAACCCCAAGCTGGCCCTCGCCGTCGGAGCCGTCGGCATCCTCGTCAGCTGCGGCCTCGGCACCTGGCTGGTCGACGCCACCAACAAGGCACCGGCCGGCGCCGCCCTCACCGACAAGATCGCCTACACCCTGCTGCGCGGCATCAGCGTGGGCCCGCTCGCCGACCACGTCCCCGCCGTGCACGCGCCCCGCTGGGTGGACATCGCCATCAACGTCCTGATGGCGGCCACCTTCCTCCTCGTCCTGTACGCCTGCTTCCGCTCGCCCCGAGGCCGCGCCCTGCTCACCGACGAGGACGAGAAGCGGCTGCGCGAACTGCTCGACCGGCACGGGGAGCGCGACTCCCTCGGCTACTTCGCGCTCCGCCGCGACAAGGCCGCCATCTTCTCCCCCACCGGCAAGGCCGCCGTCACCTACCGCGTCGTAGGCGGTGTCAGCCTCGCCTCGGGCGACCCGATCGGCGACCCCGAGGCCTGGCCCGGCGCGATCGACGCCTGGCTGGACGAGGCCCGCCGGCACGCCTGGACGCCCGCCGTCATGGGTGCGAGCGAGGAGGCCGGAACCATCTACGCCCGGCACGGCCTGGACGCCCTCGAACTGGGCGACGAAGCCATCGTCGACGTCGCCGACTTCAGCCTGGAGGGGCGCGCCATGCGCGTCGTACGGCAGGCCCACAACCGGGTCCGCCGGGCCGGTTACACCGTCACCGTCCGCCGTCACGAGGACATCCCCGACGACGAGATGGCCCTGCTCGTCGACCGTGCCGACCGCTGGCGCGACGGCGCCACCGAGCGCGGCTTCTCCATGGCGCTGGGCCGGCTCGGCGAGCCCGCCGACGGCCGCTGCGTGATGCTGGAGTGCCGGGACGCCGACGGCGTGCCGCGCGCGCTGCTCAGCTTCGTGCCGTGGGGCGAGCGGGGGCTCTCCCTGGACCTGATGCGCCGCGACCGGGACTGCGAGAACGGGCTGATGGAGTTCATGGTCGTCGAGCTGCTGCTGCGCGCCGGTGAGATCGGGGTCCGGCGGGTCTCGCTGAACTTCGCGATGTTCCGTTCGGTCTTCGAGCGCGGGGCCCGGCTCGGCGCCGGACCGGTGCTGCGGCTGTGGCGTTCGGTGCTCACCTTCTTCTCCCGCTGGTGGCAGATCGAGTCCCTCTACCGCGCCAACGCCAAGTACCGGCCGGTCTGGGAGCCGCGCTTCCTGCTGTTCGCCAAGAGCGCCGACATCCCGCGCATCGGCATCGCCAGCGCCCGCGCCGAGGGCTTCCTCACCCCACCGGCGCTGCCCTCGTTCGCCCGCCGCAAGGAGTCGCGCCCGGCGGACAGCGGGGTCGGCGCCACCGGCTGACCGGCTTCCCCCATCCCCACCGCGCATCGTCGTCCGGCCTGGTCCGATCGGCCTGCTCGGACTGATCGGCCTGCTCGGACTGACCGGACTGACCGGACTGACCGGACTGACCGGACTGATCGGACTGATCGGCCGAGCGGGGGGGATCAGGCCCGCTCGCAGGTCATGGTCCAGGCGACGCCGGCCGGACCCGGACCCGTACCGCCGGGACGCCCGCGCCCCCTGCCGTACCTTGCGGCCGGGGCGCTTCCCCCGCCGCACCTTCCGCATCGGCGGTTCAAGCCCCGCCACGGGTCCCGCCCGACGTCCCCCCACCGTCATGGGAGCCGTGCCCGTGCCCGTGGCCGTGCCCGTGGCCGAGCCCATGGCCATACCCGTGCCCATGGCCATGCCCGTGCCCGTGCCCGGGGCCGCGTTCCCGTTCCCCTTCGACCCCCACCGTGAAGCCGATGACGGCCCCGCCGCCCGGGCGGCGGAAGGCGAACGGCGCGCCCGAGTGGGCCATCGCCACCTCGCGCACGATGGACAGGCCGAGGCCCGAGCCGGGCAGCGAGCGGGCGTCGGCGGCACGGTAGAAGCGGTCGAAGACCCGGATCAGGTCGCCCTCGGCGATGCCGGGCCCGCGGTCGAGGACCTCGACGCGCACGGTACCGGGGCGCGCCGGGCCGGAGACCGCGATCTCGATGGGCGCCGTGCCGCCGCGGTCGAACTTCGCGGCGTTCTCGACGAGGTTGGAGACGGCCCGCTGGAGCATGCCCGGCCGGCCGTCGGTGCTGGTGTCGCCGCTCACGCGGACCACGATGACGCGTCCGGTGCGGCGCCGGGCGAGGCCGGCCACGTCCTCGGCGATGTCGGCGAGGTCGACCCGCTGCGGGGGCTCGGTGTCCGACTGGCCCGCGGCCAGGTCGACCAGTTCGTTGACCAGGTCGGTGAGTTCGCGGGCCTCCTGGGAGAGGTCGGCGACCAGTTCCTCACGGGTGGCGGGCGGCAGTTCGTCGATGCGGCGCAACAGCGAGATGTTCGTGCGCAGCGAGGTCAGCGGGGTGCGCAGTTCGTGTCCGGCGTCCTGCACCAGGCGGCGCTGGTCCTCCTCCGACTGGGCGAGCCGGCCCAGCATGCGGTCGAAGGAGCGGCCGAGGCGGCCCACCTCGTCGTAGCCGGTGACGGGGACGTCGACGCCGAGCCGCCGGGTGCGGGCGACGTCCTCGGCGGCGGCGGTGAGGATGCGCAGCCGCCGGGTGATGCGGCGGGCCAGCCACCAGCCGCACAGGCCGGCCGCGACGACCACGGCGCCCATCAGGATCAGCGTCCGCTGCTGGAGCGCCCGCAGCAGGTCCTCGGTGTCGCTGAACTCCTGGGCGACCTGGACGGCGCCCCGGCCGTCGCCGAGCGCGACGGTCGCGATGCGGTACACGTCGTCGGCGACGACCACGTCCCTGTACTCGACGGTCTTCCCGGCCCGGGCGGCGGCCGCGGTGGCCCGGTCCGCGGCGGTGACGGGGAGCGGGGGGCTGCCGTGGTCGACTATCTGGCCGCGGTCGCCGAGGACCTGGACGTCGGTGCGGCTGGGCCGGACCACCTCGTGCCCGGGCCGGGAGGAGGAGAAGTCCTCGGGCGTCCGGGCGTAGCGCCGCACCTCGTCCTGCACGTCCTGCACGACCTGGGTGAACACCGACTGCTGGTCCACGCGCACCAGCCGGGCGGCGGAGTTGTACGACAGGATGCCGACGACGACGGTGACGACGGCGGTCACCACGGCGAAGGTCACCGCGAACGTGGTCCGCAGCGAGGACAGCCCGGGCCGCGGTCGGTCCAGCAGCCGCGCGAGGCGGCCCACTCAGTCCTCCCGGAGCACGTAACCCACGCCGCGGACGGTGTGGATCAGCTGCGGCGCGTCCGGCTCGTCGAGCTTGCGGCGCAGATAGCCGACGTACACGGCGAGGTTCTTGGAGCCGGGGCCGAAGTCGTAGCCCCAGATGCGGTCGTAGATGGTGGAGTGGTCGAGGACGATCCCGGCGTTGCGGACCAGCAGTTCGAGGAGTTCGAACTCGGTGCGGGTCAGTTCCAGTTCCCGGGGTCCGCGCCACACCCGGCGGGCCTGAAGGTCCATGCGGATACCGGCCGCCTCGACCTGCCGCTCGGGCAGTTGCGGCCCCTTCGCCGGCGCCTGCTCCACGGCGGCGGCCGCCGTGGCGGCGCCGACCGGGCTGGTGCGGCGCAGCAGGGCGCGCAGCCGGGCGAAGACCTCCTCGACGTCGAACGGCTTGACGACGTAGTCGTCGGCGCCGGCGTCCAGGCCCGCGATCCGGTCGGCGGTCTCGACCAGGGCGGTGAGCATGAGGATCGGGGTTCGGTCGCCCTCGGCGCGCAGCACCCGGCAGACCTGGAGTCCGTCGATCCCCGGCATCATCACGTCGAGGACGAGGACGTCCGGCGGCGTGCGGTGGGCCTGGGCGAGCGCCTCGACCCCGTCGGCGACCGCCGTCACCTCGTAGCCCTCCAGGGTCAGCGCCCGCTCCAGGGCGTGGCGGATGGCACGGTCGTCTTCGGCGAGCAGCACAGTCTGGGGCACCCGACCAGTCTGCCAAGGCCACGCCGCCGTGACCTGGGCGAGCGGGCCTACGATCACCCTTTTTACCCGGCTCTCACCGTGTCGGGCGCAACCGCGGCCGGGTGCCCGTAGCCCTCTCGTCGTCGCCGGTCAGGTCCGCAGGGCGGCGAGCTGCTCCTCGAACGGGACCACCGTGAAGCCGTCCGTCCCGCCGCGGCGGTCCGCCGCCCGGCCGGGCAGCCCGGTCATCAGCGCCGCCAGTTCCCCGGCCGCGCGCTCCACGCGCTCGGGCAGCCCCTCCGCGCCCCAGTCCTCCGAGGCGGCGTAGACGCCGGTGGGGACGACCACGGCCCGCAGGTAGGAGAAGAGGGGGCGCAGGGCGTGGTCCAGGACCAGGGAGTGCCGGGCGGTGCCGCCGGTCGCGGCGATGAGCACCGGCTTGCCCGCCAGCGCGTCCTTGTCCCGTGCCCCGAGCACGTCGAAGAAGGACTTGAACAGTCCGCTGTACGACGCCGAGAACACCGGGGTGACGACGATCAGCCCGTCCGCCGCGCTCACCGCGTCCAGCGCGGCCGCCAGTTCCGGGCCGGGGAATCCGCTGGTGAGGTTGTGCGCGATCTCGACGGCGAGGTCGCGCACCTCGATCACCTGGACGTCCGCCGGGGCGTGCGCGGCGGTCGCGGCGGCCAGCCGGTCGCCGAGCAGGCGGGTGGAGGACGGGACGCTCAGTCCCGCCGAGACCACCACGAGCTTCCCGCGGTTCATACGGCGCTCACCTCTTCCGTCGTGTCGCCGGCCTGCTCGTGCCGGCCGTTGCCGTTCTTCCCGCTGTCCCGGACGGCGAGCAGGGAGGCGTGGTTCGGCGCGTCCGGCACTCCGGCCGGGCGGCCCTTGGCGAACTCCTGGCGCAGCACCGGGACGACCTCCTCGCCGAGCAGGTCGAGCTGTTCCAGGACGGTCTTCAGCGGCAGTCCGGCGTGGTCCATCAGGAAGAGCTGGCGCTGGTAGTCGCCGGCGTACTCGCGGAAGGACAGGGTCTTCTCGATGACCTGCTGCGGGGAGCCGACGGTCAGCGGGGTCTGGGCGGTGAAGTCCTCCAGGGAGGGCCCGTGGCCGTAGACCGGGGCGTTGTCGAAGTAGGGGCGGAACTCGCGCACCGCGTCCTGGGAGTTCTTCCGCATGAACACCTGCCCGCCGAGGCCGACGATGGCCTGCTCGGGCGTGCCGTGCCCGTAGTGGGCGTAGCGGGACCGGTACAGCTCGATCATGCGCTTGGTGTGGTCGGCCGGCCAGAAGATGTTGTTGTGGAAGAAGCCGTCGCCGTAGTACGCGGCCTGCTCGGCGATCTCCGGGGAGCGGATGGAACCGTGCCAGACGAACGGCGGCACGCCGTCCAGCGGGCGGGGCGTCGAGGTGAAGCCCTGCAGCGGCGTACGGAACTTCCCCTCCCAGTCGACGACGTCCTCGCGCCACAGCCGGTGCAGCAGGGCGTAGTTCTCGATGGCGAGGTTGATGCCCTGCCGGATGTCCTGCCCGAACCACGGGTAGACCGGCCCGGTGTTGCCGCGGCCCATCATCAGGTCCACCCGGCCGTCGGCCAGCTGCTGGAGCATCGCGAAGTCCTCGGCGATCTTCACCGGGTCGTTCGTGGTGATCAGCGTGGTGGAGGTGGAGAGGATCAGCTTCTGGGTCCGCGCGGCTATGTAGCCGAGCATGGTGGTCGGCGACGACGGCACGAACGGCGGGTTGTGGTGCTCGCCGGTCGCGAAGACGTCCAGGCCGACCTCCTCGGCCTTCAGCGCGATGGCGACCATGGCCTTGATCCGCTCGCGCTCGGTCGGCGTACGGCCGGTGGTGGGGTCCGGCGTGACATCGCCGACGCTGAAGATCCCGAACTGCATGGTCGCTCACCCTCCAAATTGTTGACCGTTCAACTATACCCACAGAACCGTCGCCCGCCCGAAGCTATTCCGCACCTCCCCGCCCGACCCCGCCGTCGTCCCCCGGCCACCGGCCACCGGCCACCGGCTCCGTCCGAGCGAGCGAGCCGCCCGCCTCCCCCGGCCGCCACCGAGTCCGCCCGCCGAGGAGGATCACCGAGGCGGGACACCGGAACCGGCCGCCGCGACCGACAGCCCGAAGCGCCGTCCCCGGACCGGCGCCCGGGAACCGACGCCCAGGACCGACGACGCCCGGGACCGACGGCCGGGACCGACGACGCTCGGGACCGACAGCCGGAAGCCGCGCCCGGGACCGGGTGCCGAAGGCGCGTGCGAAGCTTCCTCCATGTCCACGGTCCTCCGTTCCGCCGCCCTGTTCGTCGTCGCCGCGCTGTTCGAGATCGGCGGCGCCTGGCTGGTCTGGCAGGGCGTACGCGAACACCGCGGCTGGCTGTGGGCGGCCGGCGGCGTCCTGGCGCTCGGCGCCTACGGCTTCGTCGCCACCTTCCAGCCCGACGCCCACTTCGGCCGCATCCTCGCCGCCTACGGCGGGATCTTCGTCGCCGGTTCGATCCTGTGGGGCATGGCCGCCGACGGTTACCGCCCGGACCGCTGGGACGTGACCGGCGCGCTGGTCTGCCTCGCCGGCATGGCGGTCATCATGTGGGCGCCGAGGAACGGCGGCTGACGTTCACCTACGCTGGGCGGAGCCGAGCCGGATACTTTCGAGGAGCAGCCCATGGCCACCGCCGCACCGTCCGCCGCCTCCCGCATCGCCGTCGTCACCGGTGCGAGCAGCGGCATCGGCGCCGCCACGGCCCGGCAGCTCGCCGCCGCCGGCTACCGCGTGGTACTGACCGCCCGCCGCAAGGACCGCATCGAGGCGCTCGCCGAGGAGATCAACGCGGCCGGCCACGCCGCCACGGCCTACCAGCTCGACGTCACCGACCGCGCCGCCGTCGACGAGTTCGCGACCGCGTTCCGGACCGTCGGCGTCCTCGTCAACAACGCGGGCGGCGCGCTCGGCGCCGATCCGGTCGCCACCGGCGACCCGGCCGACTGGCGCACGATGTACGAGACGAACGTCATCGGCACCCTCAACCTCACCCAGGCCCTGCTGCCCAAGCTGGTCGCAGGCGGCGACGGCACCGTGGTGGTCGTCTCCTCGACGGCCGGCCACGGCACCTACGAGGGCGGCGCGGGCTACGTCGCCGCCAAGCACGGCGCCCACGTCCTCGCCGAGACGCTGCGCCTGGAGATCGTCGGACAGCCCGTCCGGGTCATCGAGATCGCCCCCGGCATGGTCAGGACGGACGAGTTCGCGCTGACCCGCTTCGGCGGCGACCGGGAGAAGGCGGCGAAGGTCTACGAGGGCGTCGCCGAGCCCCTGACCGCCGACGACGTGGCGGAGACGATCACCTGGGCGGTGACCCGCCCCAGCCACGTCAACATCGACCTCCTGGTGGTACGCCCCCGGGCCCAGGCGTCGAACACCAAGGTGCACCGGGAGCGGTGACGACGATGCCGGCGGACGGCCCCGAGCGGGCGGAACAGGCGCGACCGGCGCCGCGGACGGACCGGACGGCGGAGCGCGAACGCCTCGCCCTGGAGAAGAAGCGCGAGCGGTACGTCTGGTACTACCTCGGCTACTTCCTCTTCGGCATCCACATCGTGGCGTTCGTGATGATCTACGCGGTACGGCACGCTAAGTGACCCACGGGGCCGGCCCCGTGCGGCACGCTAAGTGACCCACGGGGCCGGCCGCGAGCGGCCCGGCCAGGCGCCCGGCAGCGCAGCCCACCGGTGAACGCGTGGCCCGCGCCTCCCGGGCGTCGGCGGCGGCGCCGGGCCGGCGGGGTTCCCGGCCCGGGACCGCGCGGGTCAGCCCTTCACGCACACCACCTGCTTCAGCTTCGCCACCACCTCGACGAGGTCCCGCTGCTGGTCGATGACCTGCTCGATCGGCTTGTAGGCACCCGGGATCTCGTCGACCACGCCCGAGTCCTTGCGGCACTCCACGCCCCGCGTCTGCTCCTCCAGGTCCTTGGTGGAGAAGCGGCGCTTGGCGGCGTTGCGGCTCATGCGCCGGCCGGCTCCGTGCGACGCGGAGTTGAAGGACTTCTCGTTGCCCAGACCCCTCACGATGTACGAACCCGTGCCCATGGAGCCGGGGATGATCCCGTACTCGCCGGAGCCGGCGCGGATCGCGCCCTTGCGGGTGACCAGCAGGTCCATGCCGTCGTACCGCTCCTCGGCCACGTAGTTGTGGTGGCAGGAGATCTCCTGCTCGAAGGCCGGCCGCGCCTTCTTGAACTCCTTGCGGATTACGTCCTTCAGCAGCGCCATCATCAGGGTGCGGTTGTACTTCGCGTACTCCTGGGCCCAGAACAGGTCGTTGCGGTAGGCCGCCATCTGCGGGGTGTCCGAGACGAAGACCGCGAGGTCGCGGTCGACCAGGTCCTGGTTGTGCGGGAGCTTCCGGGCGACGCCGATGTGGTGCTCGGCGAGTTCCTTGCCGATGTTGCGGGAACCGGAGTGGAGCATGAGCCAGACGGCGCCGGTCTCGTCCGTGCACACCTCGACGAAGTGGTTGCCCGAGCCCAGCGTGCCCATCTGCCGCACGGCCCGCTCCGCCCGGAACCTGACCGCCTCCGCCACCCCGTCGAACCGCCCCCAGAACCCGTCCCACCCCGCGGTGGCCAGACCGTGGAACCGCCCGGGGTCCACCGGGTCGTCGTGCATCCCCCGCCCCACCGGGATCGCCTGCTCGATCTTCGAGCGCAGCCGCGACAGGTCGCCCGGCAGGTCGTTCGCCGTCAGCGACGTCCGCACCGCCGACATCCCGCAGCCGATGTCCACGCCCACCGCCGCCGGGCACACCGCGCCCCGCATCGCGATGACCGAGCCGACCGTCGCGCCCTTCCCGTAGTGCACGTCGGGCATCACGGCCAGGCCCTCGATCCACGGCAGGGTCGCGACGTTGCGGAGCTGCTCCAGCGCCACGCCCTCGACCGCCGCCGGGTCGGTCCACATGCGGATGGGTACCTTCGCGCCTGGCATCTCCACGTACGACATATCGCCCTCATTCCCCCGGAAAAGTTCAGAAGTCTCAGATCGCAATACCGGCGCCAAGGTCGACGAAACAGGACATCGGACCGGCGTCCACGGCAGTGCGTGCGATAGACATTGTCCCCAGGAGACGCCCCCGCCCGGCAAGCGAATAACCGGCGGGGACACCGGACCACCGGACCCCGGAGAAGCCGGCGGACGGGACGACCGTCGAGAGGAGCCTGCCCGTGCTGCGGAAGGCGTACGTATCCGGCGCGGCCGCGTGCCTCGCGGCGCTGCTGCTGGCCGGCTGCACCGAAGGCTCGTCGAAGGGCGGCGAGACCGACAACGCCAACCACGACGGCTCGGGCACCGCGGCGCCCGCGGCCCAGCCGGGCAGGTACCGCACGCTCCCCGAGGCCTGCGGCGCGGTCGGCCACGGCACCCTCGACTCGCTGCTGCCCGGCGTCAGGCAGATCACGGACGTGGACCAGCGGGAGAAGGCGTACGAGGGCGAGGCGACGCTCACCTACGACACCGACCGCAAGGTCGGCTGCCGTTGGAAGGTGGACGCCACGGACGCCACCGACCGCCTCCACGTCGACTTCGAGCGGGTCGTCTCCTACGACAACTCCGTCAGCGACGACAGTCAGGCCGAGTCGGTCTTCGCCACCAAGCGCGCGGCCGCCGACCTGCCCGAGCCCCCCGCCACCGCCACGACGACCACGACCGCCGCCGGCTCCGGGCCGGCCTCCGGCGGCACGCCCTCCTCCCCCGGGGCGCCCACCCCCTCGTCCTCCTCGTCGCCCCCGGCGTCCTCCTCCGCGTCCGGTACGGACACCACCGACCTCCAGCCCCGCCTGCTCGACGACCTCGGCGACGAGGCGTTCCTCGACGACGCGCTCAGCAGCTCCGGGTCGACGGCCAAGCAGCGCACGGTGACTGTGGCGTTCCGCACGTCGAACGTGATCGTGACCATTCAGTACGAGGAACAGCCGGCCGCCGTCGGCGTGCTCCCGGACAGCAAGGAAATGCAGGACAAGGCACGGAAACTGGCGGCCCGACTGGCGGACTCGCTGGGCGGTTGACGTCTCCCGCACGGTACTTGGCGCCGTGGCGCGAAGCCGGGGACGGAAGACCGCACACCTGTCGCACCGCGTACCGTGGCCCCTCGGACCCGATCCCCGACCGCAGGAACCACGAGCCACCAGCGTCATGAGTGAAGGAACCATGCAGCGAGCAGCCCAGCGAGACCTGGGGGAACGTCCCACGCCGTTCAGGCGGTGGGGCAGTGACCCGCGAGCGAAGCGTCTGAACCGCGTCCTTGTCTGCGCGGCGGCCGTCCCCGTACTGTTCCTGGCCGCGGGCTGCTCCTCGGACTCAGGCTCCGATTCCGGTTCCGGCGACGGCGCGAAGTCGACCGCGTCGGCCGAGGCCAAGGACTCGGCGAGCCCGAGCGCTTCGCCGACCGTGCCGCCGGCGGCGTACGCGAAGCTCCCCGAGGCGTGCCGGACGCTGTCGGGCAAGACGCTGGGCGATCTGGTGCCCAAGGGCGCGAAGTCCGCCAAGGAGGGCACCTCCAGCGATGTCTCCGCACGCTCCAGCTGCTCGTGGAACGGCCTGGACAACAACGGCGTGAAGGGCTCCCAGTACCGCTGGCTGAACGTCTCGCTGCTGCGCTTCGACTCCGACGCCTCGCGCGGCGCGGGCGACGAGCAGGCGCAGGTGTACTACCGCAAGCAGGTGCAGGACGCGATGTCCGTGGCGGGCGCGAAGAAGGCGAAGTCGCAGCCGGTGTCCGGGACGGGCGACGAGGCGACGGCGGTGCGCTACGACCTGAAGAAGAAGGAAGGCACCTTCAAGCAGCAGACGGTCGTGGCGCGGGTGGAGAACGTGGTGGTCACCCTCGACTACAACGGCGCCGGCCTGGCCGGTGACTCGGCCCCGGACGCCGACGACCTGGCGAAGGACGCCCAGAAGGCCGCCAAGGAAGTGGTGGCCTCGGTGAAGAAGGCGAACGGGGACGGCGGCGCCGGTTCGCCGGACTCCTCCTCGCCCTCGGCCTCCTCGTCCGGGAAGCCCGCTTCCCCGTCGGCGTCCGCGACGAAGGGGGGCGAGTCGGCGAGTGCCTCGCCGTCCGCCCCCAAGTCGTCGTCGGGCTCCGTGTCCAACGCCGTCGTCAAGCACTGACCGGGCGCCGGCCGGGCGCGCCGACAGGTTCCCGGGCCGGCTCCCGCACGGGGCGGGCCCGGATCCGGCCATCCGCCCCTCGGACGGATGTGCCACTCTGTTGCGCGCAACAACACGCAAGGGGAGGGGAGTACGAGTGGCCGGGCCACTGCAGCTGACTCGGATGCACCGGGTACTCATCGGCGTGGTCGTGACGGGCGCCGTGATCATCGCCGGTATCGGCTTCGCGGGTTCGTACGCGGCCGTCCGCGAACTCGCCATCAAGAAGGGCTTCGGGGACTTCAGTTATGTGTTCCCGATCGGCATCGACGCCGGCATCTGCGTCCTGCTCGCCCTGGACCTGCTGCTGACCTGGATCCGGATCCCCTTCCCGTTGCTGCGTCAGACGGCGTGGCTGCTGACGGCGGCGACGATCGCGTTCAACGGCGCCGCCGCCTGGCCGGACCCGCTGGGCGTCGGCATGCACGCGGTGATCCCGGTGCTGTTCGTGGTCGCGGTGGAGGCGGCCCGGCACGCGGTCGGCCGGATCGCCGACATCACGGCGGACAAGCACATGGAGGGCGTCCGCATCACCCGCTGGCTGCTGTCGCCGGTGCCGACGTTCCTGCTGTGGCGGCGGATGAAGCTGTGGGAGCTGCGCTCCTACGACCAGGTCATCAAGCTGGAGCAGGAACGGCTCGTCTACCAGGCGCGGCTGCGGTCCCGGTTCGGCCGGGCCTGGCGCCGCAAGGCCCCGGTGGAGTCCCTGATGCCGCTGCGGCTGGCCCGCTACGGCGTGCCGCTGGCCGAGACGGCCCCGTCGGGCCTGGCGGCGGCCGGGATCGAGCCGGCGCTGCTCCCGCCGGCTCCGGCTCCGGCGGTGATGGCCGCTCCCCTCGCCGCGGCCCCGGCGGCCGCCGCGCCCGTCCCGCGGCAGCCGGCGCCGGCCGCCGGGCAGCGCCCCGAACTGGCCGGCCGGCCGCACCCGGAGCAGCCGGGCCCCGCCGCCGAGTCCGCCCCCAAGACCGGTCCCGAGCCCGAGCCCGACCCGGGGCCCGCCCCCGGGACCGACGAGAGCCCGTGGTTCAACACCGCCCGCCGGATCGAGTACCAGGGCGGCTACGACCCCACCTACGACCCGGCCGAGCAGTACGCCCAGTGGTACGAGGAGCAGCGGCAGGCCGAGGAGTACCGGGACCAGTACGAGGAGGAGCCTCCGGTCCAGGAGCCCTCTCCGGAGGAGACCGGCAGCTTCCCGATCCCGGTCGTCCCGGGGCGCACCCGGGAGCTCGGCGAGGGCGGCGGCTCGCCGGACGCGGAGCCCGGCGAGGAGGACTACTACCAGGTCTTCCGCAAGTCGATCAACGGCAGCTACCCCACGCCCGGCCAGTTCAGCGACGACGTGGAGGCGACGTTCGGCAGGCGGCTGCCGGCGCGCGAGGCCGAGCGCATGGTCAACCGCTTCACCAACCGCTTCAACGCGGAGCTGGAGGAGGACCACATCGCCTGACCCGGCGCGGGTACGACGAAGGGGGCGCCCGGTTTTCACCGGGCGCCCCCTTCGTCGTCAGCGCCTTCGCGGGGCCGTGGCCGGCTACTCCCCGAGCAGGGTCCGCACCCGGTCCTGGCCCACCGCGAGCAGCAGCGTGGGCAGGCGCGGGCCGGTGTCACGGCCGACGAGCAGGTGGTACAGCAGCGCGAAGAACGTCCGCTGGGCGGTCTTGATCTCCGGCGGGAGCTCCTTGGGCGTGGCGTCGGCGGAGAAGCCGGCCTGGACCTTCGGCACGCCGTAGACGAGATGGGTGAGGCCGTCGAGGGACCAGTGCTCGGCGAGCCCGTCGAGCAGCAGCCGGACCGACTGCCGGGATGCCTCGTCGAGGGACTTCAGAAGCTCGGTGTCGGGCTCGTCGCGGACGATGGTGCGCTGGTCGGCGGGGACGTAGGTGTTGATCCACGCCTCGGCCCGGTCGTACCGGGGCCGGGCCTCGTCCAGGTCGGCCAGCGGGTTGGCCGGGTCCAGCTCGGACAGGATCCGCAGCGCCTGGTCCCGGTGGCCGGCGGTGATGTCGGCGACGGAGGCGAGCGTGCGGTACGGCAGCGGGTGGGCGGTCTTCGGCAGCTCACCGGCGGCGGTGCCCACGGCGCGCGTGTGGGCGGCGACGTCGGCGGGCAGCGCGGAACCGTCGGCGACCTTGGCGGCCAGCTTGTCCCACTCGTCGTACAGCCGCTGGATCTCCTGGTCGAAGGCGATCTTGAAGGACTGGTTCGGCCGGCGCCGGGCGTACAGCCAGCGCAGGATCTGCGGCTCCATGATCCGCAGCGCGTCGGCCGGGGTGGGCACGCCACCGCGGGAGGACGACATCTTCGCCATGCCGGAGATGCCGACGAAGGCGTACATCGGCCCGATGGGCTGCGCGCCGCCGAAGATCCCGACGATCTGGCCGCCGACCTGGAAGCTGGAGCCCGGCGAGGAGTGGTCGACGCCGCTCGGCTCGAAGATCACGCCCTCGTACGCCCAGCGCATCGGCCAGTCGACCTTCCAGACCAGCTTGCCGCGGTTGAACTCCTCCAGCCGGACCGTCTCCGAGAAGGCGCACACCGTGCAGGTGTAGGTCAGCTCGGTGGAGTCGTCGTCGTAGGCGGTGACGGTGGTGAGGTCCTTCTCGCAGTTGCCGCAGTACGGCTTGTACGGGAAGTAGCCCGCCGAACCCGAGCTGCCGTCGTCCTCGGCCGCGGCGCCCGAGCCCTCGGCGGCCTCCAGCTCGGCCTCGTCGACCGGCTTCTGCTGCTGCTTCTTCGCCGGGGCCTTCTTGGTGCGGTACTGGGCGAGGATCGCGTCGATGTCGCCGCGGTGCCGCATCGCGTGCAGGATCTGCTCGCGGTACGCCCCGGAGGTGTACTGCTCGGTCTGGCTGATGCCGTCGAACTCCACGCCCAGTTCGCCCAGCGACTCGATCATCGCGGCCTTGAAGTGCTCGGCCCAGTTCGCGTACGCCGAGCCCTTGGGGGCCGGCACGGAGGTCAGCGGCTTGCCGATGTGCTCGGCCCACGACTCGTCCACGCCGGGGACGCCGGCCGGGACCTTGCGGTACCGGTCGTAGTCGTCCCAGGAGATCAGGTGCCGCACCTGGTGGCCCCGCCGGCGGACCTCGTCGGCGACGAGGTGGGGGGTCATGACCTCACGCAGGTTGCCGAGGTGGATCGGGCCGGACGGCGACAGCCCGGACGCCACGACGACGGGTTTGCCCGGGGCCCGGCGCTCCGATTCCTCGATGACCTCATCCGCGAAACGGGAGACCCAGTCGGTGGTCTCGGTGCTCTGACCCACGATCGGCACGTCCTCTTTCCCTGAATTTCTCCGTGCACAGCCGGTGCGGTCGCACGGCTGACCGCTCCATTGTCCCAGGCGGGGCGGCAAGCACGAAAACGCCTTCTCACCGCGTTGGACGGGCCCCGACGCCACCCGGTTGGGTCCGCGACCGGAAAATTCCCTTTACCCCGCGTGGGATACTGGCCGGGACTATCCATCCCCACGAGGAGAACGGCACCCCTTCCTATGGCCTCGGTCCAGTCCCTCACGTCCGCCGTCCACCAGCGCCTCGCGAACGCCCTCTCGGCAGCCCTGCCGGAGAGCGCCGACGCGGACCCGCTGCTGCGACGAAGCGACCGGGCGGACTTCCAGGCCAACGGGATCCTGGCGCTGGCGAAGAGGGCGAAGGCCAACCCGCGGGAGCTGGCGACACGGGTCGTCGCCCAGGTGAGCGCCGGTGACCTGATCGAGGACATCGAGGTCTCCGGCCCCGGCTTCCTCAACATCACGGTCACCGACCGGGCGATCACGGACAACCTCGCCGCGCGCGCCGCCGACCCCGCCGGCCGGCTCGGCGTGCCGCAGACCGACCACCCGGGCACCACGGTGATCGACTACGCCCAGCCGAACGTGGCGAAGGAGATGCACGTCGGCCACCTGCGCTCGGCGGTGATCGGCGACTCGGTGGTGCAGCTCCTGGAGTTCACCGGGGAGAACGTGGTGCGCCGGCACCACATCGGCGACTGGGGCACCCAGTTCGGCATGCTCATCCAGTACCTGGACGAGCACCCGCACGAGCTGGACCACAAGGCGTCCGAGGTCAGCGGCGAGGAGGCGATGTCGAACCTCGACCGCCTCTACAAGGCCGCGCGCAAGCTGTTCGACGCCGACGAGGAGTTCAAGACCCGCGCCCGGCGCCGGGTGGTCGACCTCCAGGCCGGCGACGCGAAGACCCTCGCCATGTGGCAGAAGTTCGTCGACGAGTCGAAGATCTACTTCTTCTCCGTCTTCGAGAAGCTGGACATGGAGATCCAGGACGCGGACATCGTCGGCGAGTCCGGTTACAACGACATGCTGGCCGAGACCTGCCGCCTCCTGGAGGAGTCCGGGGTGGCGGTCCGTTCCGAGGGCGCCCTGTGCGTCTTCTTCGACGACATCAAGGGCCCGGACGGCAACCTCGTCCCGCTGATCGTCCAGAAGTCCGACGGCGGCTACGGCTACGCGGCCACCGACCTGTCGGCGATCCGCGACCGCGTCTTCAACCTGAAGGCGAACACCCTGCTGTACGTGGTGGACGCCCGCCAGTCCCTGCACTTCAAGATGGTCTTCGAGACGGCCCGGCGGGCCGGCTGGCTGAACGACGACGTGACGGCGTACCAGCTCGCCTTCGGCACGGTGCTGGGCAAGGACGGCAAGCCGTTCAAGACCCGTGAGGGCGAGACGGTCCGCCTGGTCGACCTCCTCGACGAGGCGATCGACCGCGCCTCGACGGTCGTCCGGGAGAAGGCGCAGGACCTCTCGGAGGAGGAGATCGCCGAGCGGGGCGCCCAGGTGGGCATCGGCGCGGTGAAGTACGCGGACCTGTCGACGTCGGCGAACCGGGACTACAAGTTCGACCTGGACCAGATGGTCTCGCTGAACGGCGACACGTCCGTCTATCTCCAGTACGCCTACGCCCGTATCCAGTCCATCCTCCGCAAGGCCGGCGAGAGGGGCCCGGTGGCCCATCCGGAGCTGGCACTGACCGAGGCGGAGCGCGCGCTGGGCCTGCACACGGACGCGTTCGCCGAGACGGTCCGGGAGGCCGCCGCGGAGTACGCCCCGCACAAGCTGGCGGCGTACCTCTACCAGTTGGCCTCCCTCTACACGACCTTCTACGACAAGTGCCCGGTCCTGAAGGCCGAGACGCCGGCCCAGGTCGAGAACCGCCTCTTCCTGTGCGACGTCACGGCCCGCACCCTGCACCAGGGCATGGCCCTGCTGGGCATCCGGACGCCCGAGCGGCTCTGAGCCCTCCCGGACCGGCACACGGCCCGTTCCCTCCCCGACGGGAGGGGGCGGGCCGTGGCATGTCGTGGCGGACGGCCGTTCCGCGGCGGCCGGCCCACTCGCCGGCCTGGATGCGGTGGTGCGCCCCGCCGGAGCCGCGCCGTCACGAGGGACGCGGGGCCACCCGTCCCCGACATCAACGTGTACGCGGCGCTGCGCGGGAGCGCCCCGCCGGATCGACGCGGCGGCGGGGATCGCCGTCCCGCCGCCGCCCTCAGCCGGCCGGCTTGCCGCCCAGCGCCGCGTACACGTTGATGTCGGCGTCCGTCACGTCGTTGATGTCCTGGTGGCGGACCTTCTCGATGTCGTCGAGGGCGGCGAGGTAGGAGCCACGGGACATGGGTCCGCTCCTTCGGTCGGGTCCGGTCAGGGCTTGCGGGCGATGGCCGCGTACACGCTGACGTCTTCGTCCGTGACGCCGTTGATGTCGTGGTACCTGATCCGGTCGATGAGCTCCAGGGAGGCGGCGTACTCGGGGTGGGGCGCCCGCACGACGGGCGCCGCGCCGTCGGGCCGCCAGTGGTTCACGGGGACCACGCCCGGCTCGGCGGGCGTCAGCCCGTTCTCGGTGAAGAACCGCTCGACGCCGTCCCGCGACCGCAGCACGAAGGTCAGCCCGCTCTTCCTGAACGACTCCACCACCTTGACGGTCTCCCCCGGGTTCAGGTCGTCGGCCAGGTGGCTCAGGACGAGCCAGCTCCCCGGGGCCAGCGCGGCCAGCAGTTCCCGGACGATGCCGTAGGCCGCCTCGTCCTCGATGAAGTGCAGTACCGCCACCAGGTTCAGCGCGATCGGCCGGTCGAAGTCGAGGGTCTTCGCGGCCTGTTCGAGGATCCGCGCCGGATCTCTCAGGTCGGCGTCCACGTAGTCGGTACGCCCCTCGGGGCCGCTGGTGAGCAGGGCACGCGCGTGCGCGAGCACCACCGGGTCGTTGTCGACGTACACCACCCGCGACCCGGGGTCGATCCGCTGGGCGATCTGGTGGACGTTCTCGGCCGTGGGCAGCCCGGTGCCGATGTCCAGGAACTGCCGGACGCCCTCGGTCTCCACCAGCGAGGTGACCGCCCGGCGCAGGAAGTCACGGTTGTGCCGGGCGGTGAGGAAGCCGCCGGGGTTGTGGGCGATGGCCGCGGCGGCCGCCTGCCGGTCCACCGGATAGTGGTCCTTGCCGCCGAGGAAGACGTCGTAGACCCGTGCCGGGTGCGGCCTGCCGGCGTCGATCCTCCTTCTCGGCTCGGAGGAGTCGTGGCCGAGGGCATCACCAGGCATGGGGCGCCTCCCTGAGAGGTTCGACTGATCGCCAACAACCTAGCCGCCGGGGCGACTTGACGGCGCCCACCGGGGAAACCCGGCCCGGTAGGCCGCGACCGGCAAGCTCACTCGCCGGAGTACGGCACCCATTCGTTGCCGCCCAGCGGATGGCCGTAGTAGGACTTCTGGGAGCCGCTGGTGCGGAACGGCCGGCCGTGGTCGTCGACGCGTAGGGTGCCGTGCCGGCCACCGCTCGACCAGTCAAGTTCCAGGTACCAGCTGACGTCGTGCCCGCTGGTGTGCCCGTTGACGTAGAACACCTCGGGATCGGACTCGCTCACCTTGTACGGGAAGTCGCGCTGCCCGGCGATCGGGTTCACCAGGGGGTTGCCCAGGTCGAGCGACACGTCGAAGGACGCGGTCTGCACTCCGCCGCCGCAGCCGACGCCCACCGCGTACTTGTTCCAGGTCAGCGGTGCGTCACTGCGGACGACACGCACGTGCAGCGCCTGGAGTACGACGGTCTGCGCGCCGGTGCCCTGCACGGTGAGGGCGACCATCTGGTGGTCCGCGGCGACCCCGCCGAGCGCCGTGGTCCAGCCGACCGCGTCCTGCTGGGTGGGCGGCGGCGGCACGTTCCGCGGACTGCGGTCGACCAGGAAGTCCTGGTCACAGGGTTGATCCCAGTAGTAGGGGGTGGTGGCGACCGTGACCGGCACGGCGGGCGCCCGGGTGGTGACCGCGCGGTCGGACACGGTGCCGGAGGGACCGGCGGCCCGGGTGCCGCGGGGCGAGGCGGTGCCGCTCGCCGGTGCGGTCCTCGTCCCGGGCGGCGTCGGGGAGGCGCTCCTCGTCGTACCGGCCGACGGGCCGGCGTGCGGTGCGGACGCGGTGGCGGGAGCGCTCGCGGCGACCTGGCGGGCGGCGTCGGCGTCATGGGCCGGCCCGTCGGCGTGCCCCGGCACCAGGTTCACGACGAGCGCCGTGGCCACGGCGACCGTCACGATCCCGGCCCCGGCGAGCAGCGCCGCAGACCGCTTCCGGGACGCCCGACGGGGCCGGGGAGCGGCATCGCGGGCGGGATCCAAGGCGCGGGTGGACATGGCGGCGGGTCCGGGACCGCCCTCGGGCCGGAGCTCACGCCCGGGCTCCGGCCCCGGATCGCGCCCCGCGTCCGGACCGGGCCCCGGCTCGGGTACGAGCCCCGGCTCCGGGTCCGGCAGCGCTTCCGGGCGTGGCCGCGACTCCGGCCGCGGACCGGGCTCGGCGGCCGGCTCTGCCCCGGTCGGCCCCTTGGGCCGGGGCACCGTCGGTGCCTCCGGCCGGGCAGCCGGCGGGACCACCTGTTCGTCGGCCGAGTCGCCAGGGCCCGCTCCGGCTCCGGCCGCACTCTCCGCGGGCTTCACCCCCCTGAGCGCGTCCGCGCGGACCCAGCGGCGGTGCAGTTCGAGCAGTTCCTCGGGCGTGGCCCGGCAGATGCGGGCCAGCCGTTCGACGGGGGCGTACTCCGTCGGTACGACGTCGCCGCTGACGTACCGGTGCACCGTGGACGCGCTCATGTGCAGGCGCTTGCCCAGCGCCCCGTAGCTCAGCCCGGACCGTTCCTTCAGCTCTCGCAGCAGTTCCGCGAAGCCGTCCCCCGCCACCGTCTCTCCCTCCCCCGCGTCCCCGGCCGGCATTCCAGGGGAATGCCGTTCTCCCAGGTCAGACCCTATTTGGGTGTTCCGTCGTCCCGCGTGTCCCCGCGCCGCTGGCCCCTGGGACGGATCCTCCCACAAGCTGTTGACCGCCAAGCACGCCGCTCCCGGAACCACCCGGTCGAGCGGCTCCTCATCCTTCACCTCATACGGGGGAACCGCATGTCCGCACGTACCGTGAGCGCCGCCCGCAGGACCCGCACCCGCCTCCTCGCGGCCGCCGCGCTCTCGCTCGCCACCCTGTCCCTGACCGCCTGCGGGGGCACCGACACCGACGGCGCGGGCCCCTCGTCCGCCGCGGTCGCACCGGGCGGCCAGTCCTCCGACGCGCCGTCCTCGCAGGGCGGCGGCTCCACGGGGCAGGACGCCGCCAAGGGCGGTACCGGCTCCGCCGGCTCGGGCGGCGGAGCCGGCACGGCGGGCTCCAGCGGTTCGGGCTCCAGCGGTTCTGGCGGCACCGGGGGTTCGGGCGGCGCCGGCGGCTCGAAGGGGACCGGCGGCGCGGCGGACGGAACCGGTGGCGCCGGCAAGGGCTCCCAGACCGGCGCGTCCTCGGGCAGGCTCGCCAAGTGCGGCGTGGTGAACCTGCGCATCACCGCGACCTCGGTGCCCCGCCCCATCAACCACCTGCTGCTGACGGCGACCAACACCGGCTCGAAGGTGTGCATGCTGCCCGCCTACCCGGCGGCCCGCTTCGGTGAGGCCCAGTCGGTGCCGCCGGTGGCCGAGGCGACCAAGCCCCAGGCGGTGACGACACTGGCGCCCGGCGAGTCGGGGTACGCGGGCGTCCTGCTGTCGGGGGACGGGGACAACGGCCACACCGTCACCAGGCTGACCATCCCGTTCGACGACGGCTCGATCGCCACGGTGCCCCTGCCCGCCAAGAGCGTCTACGTCGACGACAACCTGACGGTGACGTACTGGGAGAGCACCATGGGCCCCGCCGCCGACTTCTGACCGAGGCGCCGAACGTCCCGGGCGTGCCGCAACGGGACGGCGTCCCAGCAGGTCACAGGGGTTCCACCAGCACGGCCCCCGCGCTCAACCAGCACGGCCCCCGCGCTCACCGGCACCCGCGGCGCGGGGCCGTCCGACCGCGCGGCCGCCCGGCCGCGAACCGTGGGCCCGCCCACGGCCTTACTCCACGCGACTCGCTCGCGCTCGTCCACAGGGGGACCCCATGCCCGCACGCACCGCCCGAGCCCGACTGATCGCCGCCGCGGCGCTCGTGCTCACCGCCTGCGCCGCCCTCACGGGCTGCCGTGACGGTCAGGGCGTACGGGACGAGGGACCGTCCTCGGTGTCGAGGTCGCTGGACCGGCCGTGCGCCCACGACCGGCCGACGCGGGCGGGCGCCGGGACGGCCGCGGCTCAGACCAGCTTCTGCGCCGCCTCGACGGCCCAGTAGGTGAGGATGTTGCGGGCCCCGGCCCGCTTGATGCCGGTCAGCGTCTCCAGGATCGCCCGGTCCCGGTCGATCCAGCCCTTCTCCGCGGCGGCCTCGATCATCGAGTACTCGCCGGAGATCTGGTAGGCGGCGACCGGCACGTCCACCGCGTCCGCGACCCGGGCGAGGACGTCGAGGTAGGGCCCGGCCGGCTTGACCATCACCATGTCGGCGCCCTCCTCCAGGTCGAGGGCCAGCTCACGCAGCGACTCGCGCAGATTCGCCGGGTCCTGCTGGTAGGTCTTGCGGTCGCCCCGCAGCGAGGAGCCGACGGCCTCCCGGAAGGGCCCGTAGAAGGCGGACGAGTACTTGGCGGTGTAGGCGAGTACGGCGACGTCCTCGCGCCCGATCTGGTCGAGGGCGTCGCGGACGACGCCGATCTGCCCGTCCATCATCCCGCTGGGCCCGACGAGGTGGGCGCCCGCGTCCGCCTGGACCTGCGCCATCTCGGCGTACCGCTCCAGGGTGGCGTCGTTGTCGACCCGCCCCTCGGCGTCGAGGACTCCGCAGTGCCCGTGGTCGGTGAACTCGTCCAGGCACAGGTCGGACATGACGAGGAGGTCGTCCCCGACCTCCGCCCGCACGTCGCGCAGCGCGACCTGGAGGATCCCGTCCGGATCGGTCCCGGCCGTCCCGGCGGCGTCCTTCTTGGCCTCCTCCGGAACGCCGAACAGCATGATCCCGGAGATCCCGGCCGCCACCGCCTCCGCGGCCGCCTTCTTCAGGCTGTCCCGCGTGTGCTGCACGACCCCGGGCATCGCCGCGATCGGCACCGGGTCGCTCACGCCCTCCCGCACGAACGCGGGCAGGACGAGGTCCGCCGGGTGCAGCCGGGTCTCGGCGACCATACGGCGCATGGCGGGGGTGGTGCGCAGCCGACGAGGACGCGTACCGGGGAAGGATCCGTACTTCGTCATGTCCTCTACGCTACGCCCGCCCGCCTCATGCCTTTGCCGACGCGGAGTCGGACGTGCCGGCGCCGGCCCCGCCGCCGCCCCGGGCGCCCTCCTCGTCGTCCAGGGCCTTGAGGAGTTCCCGGGTCCGGCGGCGCAGGGCCCGCCGGACGGAGTCGGGCGTGAGGACGCGCAACGGCGTGGCCAGGCTCAGCAGATAGCGGGCGAGGCCGTCCGGGTCGGGGCCGCCGACGTCGACGACGGTGGCGTCGGGGCCCTCCGGGCGGTGGGCGCCGACGGTCGACGGGATCAGCCGCAGGGCCTGGTCCAGGCCGACGGGGAGGCGGACGGTGGCGTACAGCGGGTAGGGGCCGGTCGCGGTGTTGCGGGAGACGAGCAGGGCCGGGTCGGGCGGGTCGGCCAGTTCCACCGGCTGCCCGACGCCCTGCAACCGCTCGACCCGGTCGGCGCGGAAGGTGCGCCACTTACCGCGCGTCACGTCCCGCGCGACCAGGTACCAGCGGTGTCCGGTGTGCACGAGGCGGTACGGGTCGACGTCCCGGACGGTGGCCCTGCCCTCCCGGTCGCGGTACGACAGGCGGGCCCGCTCGCCGGCCCGGCAGGCGGCGGCCAGCTCCAGCAGCAGCCCGGCGGTGATCTGCGGTTCGTGGGGGCGGGGCGTGTGCACGAAGGCGGCGTCCACCCCGGCCAGCCGGTCGGCGACCCGGCCCGGCAGCACCTGGCGCAGCTTCAGCAGCGCCGACAGCGCGGCCTGGTCGCCGCCGGCGGCGCCGCTGAGCGCGGTCTCGCGCAGCCCGACGGCCACGGCGAGCGCCTCCTCGTCGTCGAGGATCAGCGGCGGCACGCGGGACCCGGCACGCAGCCGGTAGCCGCCCCACGGCCCCGGATCGGACTCGACGGCGTAGCCGATCTCCCGGAGCCTGGCGATGTCCCGCCGCACGGTCCGCTCCGTCACCCCGGTCCGCCCGGCCAGCTCGGCGCAGGTCCAGGACGGGCGGGTGGCCAGTACGGCGAGCAGTCGCAGCAGGCGGGCGGACGCGCTGATCACGCTTCCGGAGTCTTCCACAGGGACTCCACGACCAGGACCGGAACTGTCCGGGTCGGGTCCTAGCGTGCTCCCCATGAGCGCTGAGAACAGCACGAGCACCGAGACCCCCGCGTTCCGCTACGCCGCGGTCACCTTCGACTGCCCCGACCCCGCCGAGCTGGCCCGCTTCTACGGCGCCGTCTTCGGCCTGCCCGTCGCCTTCGCCTCCGACGACTTCGTCTTCCTCGCCAAGGAGGGCACCCCCGGCCTGGGCTTCAACCGCCTGGCCGACTACCGCCGCCCCACCTGGCCGGACCCCGCCGAGGAGAAGCGGGCCCACATCGAGGTGGGCGTCGACGACCTGGACGCCGCCGAGGCCCGCATGCTGACCCTGGGCGCGACCAGGCCCGACCACCAGCCCTCCCCCGACCGCTGGCGCGTCCTCCTGGACCCCGCCGGCCACCCGTTCTGCGTCACCACCCTGACCTGAGGACGCACCGGGCCCCCCACCCGCACGCGGTGGGGGGCCCGTTGTCCGCCGGGAGGCGGATGCGGATCAGACGCCCGCGATCGACTGGATCCAGGAGCGGTACGCCGTCACGTTGGTGTACGCCGTGTTCGCCTGGCGGTCGCTGGTGGAGGCGACGCCGACCTGGACGCCGTTCGCCATCATCGGGCCGCCCGAGTCACCGCCGGCGGTGATGCCGTTGCCCCAGTAGGCGCAGATCGCGGAGCCGCCGTAGGCGTCGGTGCAGCCGCTCGTGACCTGGACGTTGGCGACCTTCAGGTAGCGGGACTGGCAGTTGATCTCCGAGCCGCACTGGGAGGTTGCGCCCCAGCCGTACACCTGGACGCTCTGGCCGACCCGCACCGTGCCGGGCTGCCCGAGGCTTGCGTAGGTCGTCGACACCGAGCGGTCGAGGCGCACCAGCGCCAGGTCCGCGCTGTGGGTGTACGTCTGGACGCCGTTGGCCGTGGTGCCGCCGCTGTACTGGTCCAGGCTGCCGATGCGGAACGACAGCGCGCCGCCGGCCACGCAGTGCTTGGCGGTGAGGACCCAGGTCGGGGCGATGATCGTCGCCGTACAGGTCTCCTGGCCGTTCGAGTAGAGCCGGGCCGCCCAGGGGCCGCTGGAGGCGTAACCGCCGCCGATGATGGGCTCCGGGGCCTTGGGGAGGGTGGGGGCCGCGGTGGCGGTGGGGGCGAGAAGTGCGAGCACGGAGACCGCCGCCGCGGCGAGAGCGGGCACGAGCCTTGATATGCGCAAGGTTCCTCGATCCGGGAAGACGCGTCGGTCGGACGCGTACCTGTGGGGGACAACGGCCTGACCGGCCGCGCCCACGACGACCGCCGCCCGAAGGCGCACGTAGTCATGGACATGCCCGAAGATCGCACCGGAACGGTGAACGCGGTACTCACACTTGGCCATAACGCGGCGTTATGCCTATCGCGGCATTGACGCGTTCGGGCCACGACTCAGGCCCGCCACCCTCGCGTCCGGGGCCGCGGCCGGCCCGGAACCGTCCATCGCGCCCAGGCCTGCGACCGCCCGCCGCGCCCCACGCCTCCGCCCGCCCGCTCCGGAGCTCGGGAGCGGAAACGCGAGGTGGCGGAACGTGCCCTGGGGCACGTTCCGCCACCTCTCCGCGGCCTCAGGTGGTCGAGCGACGCCTCCGCGCGCCCGGACGGCGCTCGCTCGGCCGCGTCACCGGGTCGCCGGCCTCGACGGCGGCGGCGCGGCGGCGCATGCCGAAGTCGGCCAGCGCCTCGGCCAGCTTGTGGACGGACGGCTCGGGGGCCATCACGTCGACCCGCAGGCCGTGCTCCTCCGCCGTCTTCGCGGTCGCCGGACCGATGCAGGCGATCACCGTCACGTTGTGCGGCTTGCCCGCGATCCCGACCAGGTTCCGGACCGTGGAGGAGGAGGTGAAGAGGACCGCGTCGAAGCCGCCGCCCTTGATCGCCTCACGCGTCTCCGCCGGGGGCGGCGAGGCGCGGACGGTGCGGTAGGCCGTGACGTCGTCGACCTCCCAGCCCAGCTCGATCAGACCCGCCACCAGCGTCTCCGTGGCGATGTCGGCGCGCGGCAGGAAGACGCGGTCGATCGGGTCGAAGACCGGGTCGTAGGGCGGCCAGTCCTCCAGCAGCCCGGCGGCCGACTGCTCGCCGCTCGGCACCAGGTCCGGCTTCACGCCGAAGGCGATCAGGGCCTTCGCCGTCTGCTCGCCCACCGCCGCGACCTTGATCCCGGCGAAGGCGCGCGCGTCGAGGCCGTACTCCTCGAACTTCTCGCGGACCGCCTTCACCGCGTTGACCGACGTGAACGCGATCCACTCGTAGCGGCCCGTTACCAGGCCCTTGACCGCGCGCTCCATCTGCTGCGGCGTGCGCGGCGGCTCCACGGCGATCGTGGGGACCTCGTGCGGGACCGCGCCGTAGGACCGCAACTGGTCGGAGAGCGACGCGGCCTGCTCCTTGGTGCGCGGCACCAGGACCTTCCAGCCGAACAGCGCCTTCGACTCGAACCACGACAGCTGGTCGCGCTGCGCGGCGGCACTGCGCTCGCCGACCACGGCTATCACCGGGCGGCCGCCGTCCGGGGACGGCAGGACCTTGGCCTGCTTCAGCGTCTGCGCGACCGTGCCGAGGGTAGCCGTCCAGGTGCGCTGGCGGGTGGTCGTACCGGCGACCGTGACCGTCATCGGGGTGTCCGGCTTGCGGCCGGCCGACACCAGCTCGCCGGCCGCGGCGGCCACCGAGTCCAGCGTCGTGGAGACGACGACCGTGCCGTCGGAGGCGCCCACCTCGGTCCAGCAGCGGCCGGAGGCCGTCCGGGCGTCCACGAACCGCACGTCGGCGCCCTCGGCGTCACGCAGCGGCACACCGGCGTACGCGGGCACGCCGACGGCACTGGCGATGCCGGGAACCACCTCGAAGGGAACCCCGGCGGCGGCGCAGGCGAGCATCTCGGCGGCGGCGTCCGTGTCGAGTCCCGGGTCCCCCGTCACCGCACGGACGACCCGCCTGCCGCCCCGCGCGGCCTCCATGACAAGATGTGCGGCATCCCGCTTGGCGGGGACCCCGACGGTTGCCGATGTGCCATCGACAACCGTGAGTTGAGGCGTGCCCGTGCCCGGAACAGGGTTCGAAGGATCCGTGTCCGTGGGCACGACGGCGACGCCTTGCCGGGCGTGCGTGCGTACGACGTCGAGCACCTCGTGCTCGGCGACGAGGACGTCCGCGCTCGCCAGCGCCTCGACGGCGCGCAGTGTCAGCAGTCCCGGATCTCCGGGTCCGGCACCGAGGAAGGTGACGTGCCCGCATTCCGGACCGGCGGAAAGGGTGGTGGGGCTCAATGTGCTCGCTCCCCCATCAGACCGGCCGCGCCCTGGGCGAGCATCTCGGTGGCGAGTTCGCGACCGAACGCCATCGCCTCATCGTGCGTCAGGGGCACGGGACCGGTGGTGGACAGCTGCACCAGCGTCGAGCCGTCGGTCGTGCCGACGACGCCGCGCAGGCGCATTTCCTTGACAATCTGCCCGTCGGCATGGGAGTCCCCCCGCTCGAGCGGAGCCGAGAGTGGGGGAAGGTCGGCCAACGCGCCCACAGGGGCGCTGCAACCGGCCTCCAGGGCGGCGAGCAGTGATCGCTCGGCGGTCACGGCGGCCCGCGTGAACGGGTCGTCGAGCTCGGCGAGCGCGGCGGCGAGGTCCGCGTTGGCGGCGGTGCACTCGATCGCCAGGGCCCCCTGGCCGGGGGCGGGCAGAACCGTGTCGACCGACAGGAAGTCGGTCGCCTCGTCGATCCGGCCGATCCGGTTCAGGCCGGCCGCGGCCAGCACGACCGCGTCCAGCTCACCGCTGCGGACGTATCCGATGCGGGTGTCGACGTTGCCCCGGATCGGGACCGTCTCGATGTCCAGGCCGTGCGCGCGGGCGTACGCGTTGAGCTGGGCCATGCGGCGCGGCGCGCCGGTGCCGACACGCGCCCCGCGCGGCAGGTCGGCGAACTTCAGCGCGTCCCGGGCGACGACCACGTCGCGCGGGTCCTCGCGCCTGGGTATGGCGGCGAGCAACAGCTCGTCGGGCTGCGCGGTGGGCAGGTCCTTCAGCGAATGAACCGCGAAGTCCACCTCGCCCCGCGCCAGCGCCTCGCGCAGTGCCGCGACGAACACTCCCGTGCCGCCGATCTGTGCCAGGTGCTCGCGGGAGGTGTCGCCGTAGGTGGTGATCTCGACGAGCTCGACGGGCCGTCCGGTCACCTGGCTCACGGCATCCGCCACCTGCCCGGACTGGGCCATGGCGAGCTTGCTGCGCCTGGTCCCCAGCCTCAGTGCCTTCTCAGTCATGCTGGCCCTCGGTTCTTGCCGTTCTTCGCGAAGTCGTCGGTCTTGTCATTGCCGTTCCCGGCCTGGGAGACGGAGGCCACCGTCTCCGGGTCGAGGTCGAACAGGGTGCGCAGCGCGTCCGCGTACCCGGCGCCGCCGGGCTCGGCCGCGAGCTGCTTGACCCTGACGGTCGGCGAGTGCAGCAGCTTGTCCACGACGCGCCGCACGGTCTGGGTGATCTCCGCCCGGTGTTTGTCGTCGAGGCCGGGCAGCCGCCCTTCCAGGCGGGCGATCTCGCTGGTCACGACGTCGGCGGCCATGGTGCGCAGCGCCACGACGGTGGGCGTGATGTGCGCCGCCCGCTGGGCCGCCCCGAAGGCCGCGACCTCGTCCGAAACGATACGGCGGACCTGGTCGACGTCGGAGGCCATCGGCGCGTCGGCGGAGGCCTCGGCCAGCGACTCGATGTCCACCAGGCGGGCCCCGGCCAGCCGGTGCACGGCCGCGTCGACGTCGCGCGGCATCGCCAGGTCCAGGACGAAGAGGACCGGTTCGGGACGCGGGGGCGCGGCGACCGGCTCGGGCCTGCGGCGCTCCGGGATGCGGCCGACGGTGGCCGCGGTCGCGGCGAGCGCGGTGATCAGCTCGGCGTCGGCGGCGGTGTCGGTCCCGGGCTCCCGCCGCCGCTCGAGCAGGGAGGTGCCTCCGTCCACCCAGGTGCCGTGCTGCTCCAGCGTGGCCGCGTCGATGCCGGCGACGGCGGACTCGCCCAGCAGGGAGAAGCCGGGTTCCACGGTGGCCAGGTCGAGCGGGCAGCCCTCCTCGGCACCGACGGTGGTGGGCGGCAGGGGCGTCTCGCGCACGTCCGTCCGCGCCGCCGTCCGGCCGCTGCCGGCTCCCTGGTCCTCGGTCTCCGACATGGCGGCGGGCGCGCCCGTGCGGCCCTCGACCGCCGCCGCGATGGTCCCGGCGCTCAGCACGAGTCCCGTCGCGCCGGTGCAGGAGACGGCGACGTCTGCACGTGTCAGCTCGGCCGGCACCGCGTCCATCGGTACCGCGCGGGCCAGCACGTTCGTGTCGTCGCCCTCGGTGAGAATCCGTACAAGCCGCTCGGCGCGCTCCCGGGTGCGGTTGGCGATCACGATCTCGGCGACCCCGGCGCGCGCCAGCGTGGCGGCGGCCAGGGACGACATCGAACCGGCGCCGATGACCAGGGCCCGCTTGCCGTTCGCCCAGTCCTGGACGTCGGCGCCCTGGGACAGCTGCTCCAGGCCGAAGGTGACCAGGGACTGCCCGGCGCGGTCGATGCCGGTCTCGGAGTGGGCGCGCTTGCCCACCCGCAGGGCCTGCTGGAACAGGTCGTTCAGCAGCCGTCCGGCGGTGTGCAGCTCCTGCGCACGGGCCAGCGAGTCCTTTATCTGGCCGAGGATCTGGCCCTCGCCGACGACCATCGAGTCCAGGCCGCAGGCCACCGAGAACAGGTGGTGGACGGCCCGGTCCTCGTAGTGCACGTAGAGGTAGGGGGTGAGTTCCTCCAGGCCGACCCCGCTGTGCCGGGCGAGCAGCGTGGACAGCTCGGCGACACCGGCGTGGAACTTGTCCACGTCGGCGTACAGCTCGATGCGGTTGCAGGTGGCGAGGACGGCGCCCTCGGTGGCGGGCTCGGTGGCCACGGTGTCCAGGAGCAGCTTGGTCCGGGCGTCCTCGCTCAGCGAGGCGCGTTCCAGGACGCTGACCGGGGCACTGCGGTGACTCAGTCCGACGACGAGGAGGCTCATGCCGGCATCACGGCGGGGACGTCCCCGTCGGGTCCCTGGTCCGCGGCCGCCTTGCGGGCGGCGGCAGCGGCTCCGGCGGCGGGCAGCGCGCCGTCGGCGGCGGCCTCCTCGCCGGCCTTGCGCTGCTCGTGGAAGGCGAGGATCTGCAACTCGATGGAGAGGTCGACCTTGCGCACGTCGACGCCGTCGGGGACGTTCAGCACGGTCGGCGCGAAGTTCAGGATGGAGGTCACCCCGGCGGCGACGAGCCGGTCGCAGACCTGCTGCGCGGCGCCCGCGGGGGTCGCGATCACGCCGATCGACACGCCGTTGTCCTGGATGATCCGCTCCAGGTCGTCGGTGTGCTGGACCGGGATCCCGGCGACCGGCTTACCGGCCATCGCGGGGTCGGCGTCGATGAGCGCGGCGACCCGGAAGCCACGGGAGGCGAAACCGCCGTAGTTGGCGAGGGCGGCGCCGAGGTTGCCGATGCCTACGATCACAACCGGCCAGTCCTGGGTCAGGCCCAGTTCGCGGGAGATCTGGTAGACGAGATACTCGACGTCGTAGCCCACACCGCGGGTCCCGTAGGAGCCGAGGTAGGAGAAGTCCTTGCGCAGCTTCGCGGAGTTGACCCCCGCCGCGGCCGCGAGCTCCTCGGAGGAGACCGTGGGGACCGAGCGCTCCGACAACGCGGTCAGGGCTCGGAGGTACAGCGGAAGGCGGGCGACGGTGGCCTCGGGAATTCCTCGGCTACGGGTCGCCGGTCGGTGAGTTCGGCCAGTTGCCACGGTGCTCCTGCGGGTAGAGCGGGGCTTCGGGCGGTCATACGTTCCCGGACCGCCCCGTCGAATGCAGGCTATGTCTTTGTGAACGCGTGCACAAAGATGGTGTCCGATTTGCCCGGCCAACGTGACCGGGGTCACGCACCCTCGGCGCTCCGTCGTTGAACCGGAACGCCCGCGAACGCGTTCCTTACTTGTTGGGGGCAAAACCGCACACTCTCCTCTACGATCCCCGCCCCCGAGACCAAGCCGCCGTCGATCCTAAGCTAATTTCGGCCACTTTGTACTCGTCGGTCAGTCAGTGATCCACGGCCGTCGGCCGAGCGGCCGACGCCGGCGGGCCGGCGGACGCGCGAGCGGTGGACCGGTCGCCGCCGGGCGCGGCCCCCCGGCGGGTCGCCGACGGGTGGCCGGCCGTCAAGGGGCGGGTGTGCGGCGGGTCAGCCGGCCAGCGCCCTGCGCAGCCGCTCCTCGTTCACCCGCCAGAAGGTGTGCTGTTCACCGTCGATCAGTACGACGGGGATCTGCTCCCAGTACCGGTCGTGCAGCTCCCGGTCCTCGGTGATGTCCTTCTGCTCCCAGGGAACGCCGAGTTCGGCGCAGACCTTCTCCACGACGAGCTGGGCGTCGTCGCACAGATGACAGCCGGGCTTGCGCACCAGGGTGACGAGCCGGTCCTGGGGCGCGGAGGGTTTGCGGCGGAAGAGGGGACTCATGCCGGTCATTGTCGCCCCGCCGCATGGCCCGCCGCCGCCCTGCCGCGCGACCTTCCGCCGCTCCGCCGGCCGCCCCTCCCGCAGCGTCCCTTCGCCGAGAGTTCACAGCCCCCGAACCTCACGGCTCCGGAACTTCCGAACAGACTGGCTATGCTCACGCCATGGCCGCTCTCGGATGGCTCACCCCCCGTAGGCGCTCCGCCACGGCGCGGAGCGTGTTGGCAGGCGAGGCCTCGGCGGAGGCAGCGCGCAAGTCCAGGCTGGAACAGGAAGCGGACGCCCCGGCCGAAGCCCAGGAGCCGGAGTTCCCGGTGCACGGGGACGACCGCGCCGCCGCCTTCTTCGACCTGGACAACACCGTCATGCAGGGCGCCGCGCTGTTCCACTTCGGCCGGGGCCTGTACAAACGGAAGTTCTTCGAGACCCGGGACCTCGCCCGGTTCGCCTGGCAGCAGGCGTGGTTCCGGCTGGCCGGCGTCGAGGACCCCGAGCACATGCAGGACGTCCGCGACTCGGCGCTGTCGATCGTGAAGGGCCACCGGGTCTCGGAGCTGAAGTCGATCGGCGAGGAGATCTACGACGAGTACATGGCCGAGCGGATCTGGCCGGGCACCCGCGCGCTGGCGCAGGCCCACCTCGACGCCGGCCAGAAGGTGTGGCTGGTGACCGCCGCACCGGTGGAGATCGCCCAGGTCATCGCCCGCCGCCTCGGCCTGACCGGAGCGCTGGGCACGGTGGCCGAGTCCGTCGCCGGCGTCTACACCGGCCGCCTCGTCGGCGAGCCGCTGCACGGCCCCGCCAAGGCGGAGGCGGTGCGCGCCCTGGCGGCGGCGGAGGGCCTGGACCTCTCCCGGTGCGCCGCCTACAGCGACTCGCACAACGACATCCCCATGCTGTCGCTGGTCGGCCACCCCTACGCCATCAACCCCGACGCCAAGCTGCGCCGGCACGCCCGGGAGATGGACTGGCGGCTGCGCGACTACCGCACCGGCCGCAAGGCGGCGAAGGTCGGCATCCCCGCGGCGGCCGGCGTCGGCGCGGTCGCCGGCGGCACCGCGGCGGCCATCGCACTGCACCGGCGACGCCGGTAACGCACCGCACGGGGCCCGGGGCGCACGCGCACCCCACAGCACCCCCGCGGGAACGCGCCCCCGCACCGGGCGCGGGAGGCGGCGCCCGCCACGCCCGCCCCGACCGCGGGCTCCGCACCGCCCGGCGGGGCCACGACCGCGCGGGGCCGGCCGCAGGGCCCCACGCCACGCGCGTGACACCGCGTCAGCACCCGGCCCGCCGCTCCGCCCGGTCCCGGTCCTCACGCGGGGCCCGCCACGGCCGCCGCACCGCCACGGCCGCCGTTCCGGCACACCCGGCCGGTCACCCCACGCGCACCGACGGTCACGGCCGCACGGCGCAGCCGGATTCCGGTCGGACGGCCGAACACACCCGCCCGAGGCCCTGGCCGCCCCCCTTGGCGGTACATCGCCACAACACGCCCGCGACCCAATCCGAACCCGGACCGAATCGATCGGCAAACGGTCACTCTGAGGCACTCAAACGGGCGTCAATCGGTTACGGAAGCGACGCATTCGATGATTTGAGCAACTCGGTGTAGCAGGCCCTGCACGAAGCGTTATTCTCCTCAGACGCAAACCGGTATCTCTCCGTCGCCATGACGGGTGAACGGTTCCGCACTGCACGTGATGGAAGCTCTGCCTCTGGGAGTCCCGTGTACCCACACGTCGGGGTTGACGCCTCGGGCCTGGCTACGCTCCGCGCCGCTGTCCTGGACCTGCTGCGCGGTCTTGTCCCCACCGCGTACGCCAGCCCCGCCCTCGCCACCGCCGCACCCGTCGGCCCGTGCTACGCGCTGGCCGACGGCATGGAGCAGGGGCCCGCGCGCAGCGCCGTGGTCGAGGGGCGGCGGTCCGGCGACGGCCGGACGTCCGGCCGACGGGGACGCCCGGCCGCGGCGGCCACCGTCCGGCGGCCGGCCGCGGACAGCGACAGCGCCCGGATGATGGAGCTCGTCGAGCGTGCCCAGGCCGGCGAGGCCGAGGCCTTCGGCCGGCTCTACGACCAGTACAGCGACACCGTGTACCGGTACGTCTACTACCGGGTCGGCGGCAAGGCGACCGCCGAGGACCTGACCAGCGAGACCTTCCTGCGGGCCCTGCGGCGCATCGGGACCTTCACCTGGCAGGGCCGCGACTTCGGCGCCTGGCTGGTGACCATCGCCCGCAACCTCGTCGCCGACCACTTCAAGTCCAGCCGCTTCCGGCTGGAGGTCACCACCGGCGAGATGCTCGACGCCAACGAGGTCGAGCGCTCCCCCGAGGACTCGGTCCTGGAGTCGCTGTCCAACGCCGCGCTCCTGGAGGCGGTGCGACGGCTCAACCCGCAGCAGCAGGAGTGCGTCACGCTCCGCTTCCTGCAGGGCCTCTCGGTCGCGGAGACCGCCCGGGTGATGGGCAAGAACGAGGGCGCCATCAAGACCCTCCAGTACCGGGCCGTGCGCACCCTCGCCCGTCTCCTCCCGGACGACGCCCGCTGACCGTGTCCGCCGGGCGGCCGCCAACTCCCCTTCGACAGCGGTACGTTGACTTCCCGATTCGAACCCCGGGCGTCCGTAACCGAAGTGCCGAGCCGCTCGTTGTGCGGGATACAGGCTCCCTGCGGTCACGCCTTGGCCCACGCTGATCACTCGATCGGGTGGCAGCGGTCGTGGGCGTGCAACCCTCAGGACCCCTGGGGAGTCGACCGTCATGACGAGAGGAGGTGCCGCCAGTGATCGCGAACGTATCGGCGCACCGGCGGGCGAACGCCTTCGCCCAGGCCCTGGAGGAGCTGTCCGACCAGGGCGCGGCGGCCGAGCAGTCCGAAGGACCGGAACCGGCCCCGGCAGCGCCGGAACGGACCGAGCGGGGCCGGCTCCTGGCCCTCGCCACCGGTCTCGGTGCGCTGCCCCGGCCGGAGCTGGACCCCGAGGTCAAGGTCGTCCAGCGGGCCCGACTGGTGGCCGCGATGGAGGCCATGCTCCAGGAGGGCACCGCCGCGGGCGAGGCGAGTGGCCTTTCAGCGCTGCCCGGTCAGCGCTCCCACCGGGCGGGCGGTGCCCACCGGGCGAGCGGCCTGGGGAAACTGCGGCCGCGTTCGCGGCTGGCGAAGGGCCTGGCGGCGGGCGGGCTCAGCGTCGGGGTGGCCGCTGGGGCCTTCGGCGGAGTGGCCGCCGCCAGCTCCGACGCCCTCCCCGGTGACTCCCTGTACGGCCTCAAGCGCGGCATCGAGGACTTCAAGCTCAACTACCTGGCCGACGGTGCGGACGAGCAGGGGCAGGCCTATCTCGACCTGGCCGCGACCCGCCTCGGCGAGGCCCGCCGGCTGATGGAGCGCGACCGCGGCGGGAACCTGGACCACGAGTCCGTCCGCGAGATCCGCCGCACCCTGTCCGGGATGCGGCACGACGCGGCCGAGGGCCACCGCCTGTTGCACGAGGCGTACGAACGCGACCCCGAGTCCCTGGGCCCCATCCAGGCGCTCTCCGCCTTCTCCCGGTCCCACCGCGAGGCCTGGGGCGCCCTGCGCCAGAGACTGCCCGTGCAGCTCGGCGACGTCAGTGAGCAGGTGTCGTCGGTGTTCGCCGCCATAGACGAAGAGGTCGCCCCGCTGCAGTCGCTGCTCCCCGAGCCCACCGCCCCCGGCGGCGGTGAGGGCGAGCGGCACGGCACCGGCCCCGGTCCGTCCGCCCACCCCGGCCGGACGGCTCCGTCCCACTCCGGCAGTGGCACCCCGTCGAGCGGCCACCACTCCGGCAGCGGCAGCCCCAGCAAGTCGGCCGCATCCGGCGGCGAGAGCGGCGACGGACTGATCGGCGGCACCACCGGCGGCCTGCTCGACCCGCCGAAGCCCAGCGGCAGCACCTCCCCGCCCGCCGGCAAGTCGCCCACCAGCGGCCCCGACGTGACCATCCCGCCCCTCCTCCCCGGCCTGCTGCCGGGCCTCGGCATCGACCAGGAGGACGCGAAGTAGGAGCGGACGCACGACGACGGGGGCGCCCCTCTGCCCGAGGGGCGCCCCGGTCGTCGTACCGCCGCGCACAACTCGGGAGAAGACCGGCCGGGGGACGCGCGGGCCGCCGGCCGCAGGTCCCGTACCGCGCCGGGCCGCAGGACTCAGAAGAACACCGAGCGGCGCTGCACCAGCAGCTTGTAGAGCGTGTGCTGGATCTGTTCGCGGACCTGGTCGGTCAGGTTGAACATCAGCATCGGGTCCTCGGCCGCCTCCGGTGGATAACCGTCGGTCGGGATCGGCTCGCCGAACTGGATCGTCCATTTGGTCGGCAGCGGAATCGCGCCCAGCGGACCCAGCCACGGGAAGGTCGGCGTCAGCGGGAAGTACGGGAAACCGAGCAGCCGGGCGAGCGTCTTGGCATTGCCGATCATCGGGTAGATCTCCTCCGCCCCGACGATCGAGCACGGCACGATCGGCGCGCCCTGACGCAGCGCCGTGGAGACGAAACCGCCCCTGCCGAAACGTTGCAGCTTGTAGCGGTCGCCGAAGGGCTTGCCGATGCCCTTGAAGCCCTCCGGCATCACCCCGACCAGCTCCCCCTGGCCCAGCAGCCGTTCGGCGTCCTCCGCGCAGGCGAGGGTGTGTCCCAGCTTGCGGGCGAGTTCGTTCACCACCGGCAGCACGAACACCAGATCGGCCGCGAGGAGACGGAGGTGGCGGCCGGCCGGGTGGTGGTCGTGGACGGCCACCTGCATCATCAGGCCGTCCAGGGGCAGCGTGCCCGAATGGTTGGCGACGATCAGCGCGCCGCCCTCCTTCGGGATGTTCTCGATGCCCTTCACGTCGACCCGGAAGTACTTCTCGTACACCGGCCGCAGCAGGGACATCAGGACCTGGTCGGTCAGTTCGGCGTCGTAGCCGAAGTCGTCGACCTCGTACTCGCCGGTCAGGCGGCGGCGCAGGAACGACAGACCGCTCGCGACCCGCCGCTCCAGCCCGCCCCGAGCGGCGTCCACGCCCCCGCTCCCGTCCGGGCTCCGCGGTGGCCGTGCCGAGGGCCCCGCGGCGGCCTCACCCGCCGGCGCCGGTCCGTCCTCGTGCGTCGCCGCCCTGCCCGGCAGCGGCTGCACCTCGCCCACCATCGCGGGCTCGCCCCCGCCGGGGCGCCGGCTCCCCGTGCTCCGGCGCCGCACCGGCCGCTGTCCCGCGCCCCCTCGGGACCGGTCGTCGTCGAACGGAATGACCTTGGCGTCCGCCATCGTGCTGCGCTCCTCAGTTGGCGCTCTGCGTCGGGGGGTGACCGCTGCCCCGGTGGGACAGCGCGGCGATCCGGTCCACGGCCCCCGCGAGGGTCTCCGGCGGCAGCAGTCCGGGGCCGCGGCTGCGGACGAAGTCCGCGAAGGTCTCCGCTGTCGTGTACCGGGGCGCGAAGCCCAGCGTCCCGCGCATCTCGTCCGTGGTCACGACCCGGCCGTGGGTGAGCAGTCGGATCTGCTCCGGTGAGAAGTCCGTCATTCCCAGCGTACGCACCATCGAGCCCGCCCAGGTGACCGCCGGCAGCAGCAGCGGAACCGTGGGGCGGCCCAGCCTCCTGGCGCACTGGGAGAGCAGCAGCACGCCGTCGCCGGCGATGTTGAACGTGCCGCTGTTGAGCGTGCCGCGCCGGGCCTCGTGCGAGGCGATCCGCAGCACCTCGATCACGTCGTCCTCGTGCGCGAACTGAAGCCGCGGGTCGTAGCCGAACACCGTCGGCAGGACCGGCAGCGAGAAGTAGGAGGCGAGCGGGGTGTCCGCCGTCGGCCCGAGGATGTTGGCGAACCTGAGCACGCACACGGCCACGTCCGGCCGCCGCCGCGCGAAGCCCCGCACGTACCCCTCGACCTCCACCGCGTCCTTGGCGAAGCCGCCGCTGGGCAGGGACTTGGCCGACGTGGTCTCGGTGAACACCGCCGGGTCCCGGGGCGCTGAGCCGTACACGTTGGTGCTGGACTTCACCACCAGGCGCCGCACGCTGGGGGACTTCTGGCAGGCGCCGAGCAGCTGCATGGTGCCGATGACGTTGGTCTCCTTGACCGTGGCCCGGCTCCCGCCGCCCAGCGCGGTTCCGGTCACGTCCATGTGGACGACCGTGTCGGCGCCCGTCTCGGCGAGCACCCGCGCGATGGTGGGCTGCCGGATGTCCGCCTGGACGAAGTCGGCGCCGCCCAGGTGGTGCTCGGGTGGGACCACGTCCACGGCGACGACCCGGTCCACCTGCGGGTCCCGCTGGATCCGCCGGACGAACCGGCCGGCCAGCCGACGGGCCACTCCGGTCACGAGCACGACCTGTCCCAAGATCAGCGCCTTTCTTCCAGCACCTGGTTCCTGCCGCGTTCCCCGTGTGCGGCCAACCTATCGGTTCCATGTTGCGCTGTGATTGCCGCCGACTGCGGGACGTCACGGCCGTGGCCGCGCCGCCGGACGACACGGAGGGCGGAACGACGTGGCCCCCCACCGGATGCGGTGGGGGGCCACGGACACGCTCTCGCGATGTCGCGCACTAACACGTGGCGACCGGCGTCACTACTTCTTGTTGCGACGCTGGACGCGGGTGCGCTTCAGCAGCTTGCGGTGCTTCTTCTTGGCCATCCGCTTGCGCCGCTTCTTGATAACAGAGCCCACGACTACCCTCGCTCACTTCTCATCACTCGGTGTTTGGGCGCCATGGGCCCACACGACCTACGAGGGGCTAGCCTACCCGCCCGAGTGCTGAGGCCGTTAATCGAGGAGTCCGGAGGGACCCGGCGCTGCCCTGTACGGCCCGTACGGCCCAAACCGGCCGTGCGGCCCGGTGCGGATCCCTCCCGGTCGTCGTCAGGCGGTTTCCACCCCCACATAGCTCTCGCGGAGGTACTCGTGAACCGCTTGCTCCGGGACGCGGAACGAACGCCCCACCCGGATCGCGGGCAGATGACCGCTGTGCACCAGCCGGTACACGGTCATCTTCGACACTCGCATCACCGAGGCGACTTCCGCCACGGTAAGGAACTGAACCTCGTTGAGAGGCCTCTCGCCAGCTGCAGCCATGACACACCTGCACCTTCCGCACTCGACGGCCACCGGCTTCCCCTTCCGGTGACTCTTCGTCGCTGCGTGCTCACTCCCCAGACTAGGGGCGGGTGATGCAAGTGGGGAAGAGGTGCACCCATCGGCGGCCTACTGTGACAGACACGCTCGATTGAGTACGTAGCGGGTGAGTGGGCGGTAGTAGGCGGCCCGCACGGCGTCATCGAGCGGCACCACGACGGACACGCGCCCCTCCGCCTGACCCACGAACAGCGCGGGGTCGTCCGTATCGGCCGGCCCCATGGCCTCCAACCCCAGCTGACCTGCTCCGCAGACCCAGCCGTGGTCCCCGATCACCAGCTCGGGCAGCGGCCCGCCGGCGTCCGCGGCCGCGTCGAGAGCGAGCCGGACCGGCAGCGGCGAATGCGTGTGTGCGCCCGGCTCACAACCGGGGTGTTCGGCGCCGGACAGCCGCACCAGCCCTACTCCCCGTACGTAGTCGAGGCGGTGTGTGCGTAGACCGAACCGGGTCAATATGTCGACACAGCGACCCTGCGCCGGGGTGAGGACAGTACATCCCGCCGCCGACAAGGCGTCCGCCAGCGCGGCGTAGAAACCCAGCAGCCGGTGCGGGTGCCCGGTGCCGAGGAGCACCGCGGCGCCGCGCCGGGCGGCCGCGCCCAGCCGGTCCGCGAAGGCCCCCAGTGCGCTCAGGGTCAGCTCCGGGTCAATCACATCATGGCCGAGGGTGTGCCGAGGATCGGCCGAAACCCCGCACTTCCTGGCCATCAGCTCGATCAGATCCCGCTGCCCCCAGGACCGCTCGGGATCGAGCCCGATCAGCGCACGGGGATCCCGGGCCGCGAACAGTCGGTAACTGCGCAGGCTCGCCTCCCGGGTCGTGGCCACGGGCCCGGCCAGCCGGGCGGCGAGCAGATGGTCGCGCAGTGCGGAGGTGCTCAACACGGGCCGATGGTGGCGGACACCGCCCGCCCGCGGGGCACGAACACGGAAACACCGCACGGTCGGCGTAAGGCGAGCGGCGAACACACCCCGCACCCGCCACACCGGCAGCCCGGCCGAGCCGGCGTCCCCCCGCGGACAGCCCGGACCGACGTCCCCGCGGACCGGCCGAACCGACGGCCCTCGCGCCCCCGACCGAACCTGCGATGCGGCGGACCGTCCGAACCTGCGATGCGGCGGACCGGCTACGCCAGCAGCCCGCGCAGCGGGAACGCCGCCCGCCGCGTCGCCAGGATCGCCTGGTCCAGCCGGTCGGCCGGGTCGTACCCCGCCTCCCAGTCGCCCCAGGACACCGGCCACCGTCCGTCCGTCATCCGCATCGGCGCCAACTGCCGTGTCCGCGCGAACACTTCCTGCCGCCAGCTCTCCGGGATCACCGTCTCCGGCGCCACCGGCCGTCCCGCCGCGATCCCCACCAGGTGCGTCCACGAGCGCGGCACGACCTCCACCACGGCGTAGCCGCCCCCGCCCAGCGCGACCCACCGCCCGCCGGCGTATTCGTGCGCCAGGTCGTGACAGGCCACCTGCACCGCGCGCTGCGCGTCCAGCGACACCGCGAGGTGGGCCAGCGGATCCTCGAAGTGCGTGTCGGCACCGTGCTGCGTCACCAGCACCTGCGGCCGGAAGTCCGCGATCAGTTCCGGCACCACCGCGTGGAACGCCCGCAACCATCCCGCGTCCCCGGTCCCGGCCGGCAGCGCGACGTTCACCGCCGAGCCCTCCGCGGACGCCGCGCCCGTCTCCTCCGGCCACCCGGTCTGCGGGAACAGCGTCCGGGGATGCTCGTGCAGCGAGATCGTCAGCACCCGCGGGTCCTCCCAGAACGCCGCCTGCACACCGTCCCCGTGGTGTACGTCGACGTCGACGTAGGCGACCCGCTCGGCGCCGAGTTCCAGGAGCCGGGCGATGGCGAGCGCGGCGTCGTTGTAGACGCAGAACCCCGACGCGCTCCCCGGCATCGCGTGGTGCAGCCCGCCCGTGAAGTTCACCGCGTGCGACGCGTCCCCCCGCCACACGGCCTCCGCCGCCCCGACCGACTGGCCCGCGATCAGCGCGGAGACCTCGTGCATCCCGGCGAAGGCCGGATCGTCCAGCGTCCCGAGCCCGTACGTCCCGTCCGCCGTCGCCGGAGCCGCCGACGCGGCCTTCACCGCCTCGATGTAGTCCTCCCGGTGGACCAGCCGCAGCGTCGACTCCCCGGCCGGCCTGGCCGCGACCACGCTCACCTCGCGGTCCAGCCCGAGGGCGCCGACCAGTTTCCGGGTCAGGGCGAGGCGGACCGGATCCATCGGGTGGTCCGGCCCGAAGTCATACCCCGTTACTGCCTCGTCCCACATCAGCTGTGCGCGGCCGCTCATGCCCGCCACCGTATCGGTCCGGCCGGGCCGCGAACGAGCCGGCGTATCCCAGGGTCACCAGCACCAACACCATCGGCACCAGCATCGCCCCGCGGTAGCTCCACGCGTCGCCGAGCGCGCCGACGAGCGGCGAGCCGATCAGGAAGCCCACGTAGTTGAAGATGTTCAGGCGCGCGATCGCCGCGTCGGAGGCGCCCGGGAACAACCGGCCGGCCGCCGCGAACGTCTGCGGCACCAGCACACACAGCCCCAGCCCCAGCAGGGTGAACCCGAGCATCCCCACCCAGGCCCCGGGCGCCACGGCCACCACCGCGAACCCCAGCGCCGCCACCAGCGTGCCCAGCCGGACGACCGTCACCGCCCCGAGCCGCCGAACCCCCATGTCCCCGATGGCCCGCCCCAAGAGGGTGGTGACCATGTACACGTTGTACGGCACGGTCGCCAGTTGCTCGGAGCTGCCCAGCGTGTCCTTGAGGTACTTGGCGCTCCAGTTGGAGACCGTCGAGTCCCCGATGTACGCCAAGGTCATCACCAGGCAGAGCGGCAGGAGCACCTTGAAGACGACGGTTCCGGTCCCGTTCGCACCCTCGCCTCCTGCCGCGCCGGCCTCCACGGGCCCGGCCGAGGGGGCCGCGTCGACGTACCACCGGCTCCCCACGAGCACCGCCGGCAGCAGCACCGCCACCACCGGCAGGTACGACACCCACAGCGCCAGGTGCCAGTGCGCGCCCGCCCAGGCCAGCGAGGCGCCCACGATTCCGCCGAGACTGTAGGCGGCGTGGAAGCTGAGCATGATGCTGCGGCCGTAGGAGCGTTGCAGGCTCACACCGAGCATGTTCATCGACGCGTCCAGCGCGCCCACGGCCAGCCCGAAGACGGCGAGTACCGCGCCCGCCCAGACGATCCGGTCCCCGACCCCGACGCCGAGCAGGGCCAGCAGCGCCACGGGCTGGGACCAGCGCAGCACCCGGCTGGGCCGCACTCGCTTCACCAGGTGTTCGGTCGTCACGCTGCCGGCGCCGGCGAGGATCGGCACGGCGGCCAGGAACACCGGGAGCAGGCCGCCGCTGATGCCGTACCGGACCTGGATCGCCGGGATACGCGTCACGAGCAGTGCGAAGGCGACGCCCTGGGCGAAGAACCCGAACGCCAACGAGGCCCTGCCGCGCCGCAGCACTTCTGTCATGGCGGCGAGCGTAGGGCCCCGGGCTACCTGTGGGTAGATTCCGGTAAAGGTGAATTCCACTCAACTTTTCCGTCCGGTCGGGCAGTCGGCCGGACGGCCGGCACTGATGGGCGGCCGGGCGGACGAGTGGTGACCACTGACCGGTGGACCGGGCGTCGACCAGTGACCGGGCGATGGCCGGTGGACCGGGTTGGCGCCTGTCCGGCCGCCCGTTCGCCTCACCGAGCCTGGCCGGGTCTCACTGGGCGAGGGCGAACTCCTCGATGCCGGTCCCGGTCCGCCCGGCCGCCTCGCCCTTCTTCACCTCGGCGTCGAGCAGCCCCATCAGGGGCGCGGCGGCGAGGCCACCGCTGACCACCCAGGTGACCGCCAGCGTCGCCACCATGACGACCGAGCCCAGCCAGACCATGGTGTCCACCGGCAGTGTGTACGCGCCCACGGCCCGCGCGACGCACTCGCCGAGCAGCGCGACGCCCCAGACCAGGGAGAAGGCCCGCTCCTTGGACCGGAACACGGCCGAGCCGTCCGTCGTACCGGACTGCAGCCGCTGCCAGGCCGCCTCCCTCGCCGCGTCGCCCCTCACCAGGAAGGGCTTCATGCCCGCGGTCATCATCGGCCTGCCGAGTGCCACCGAGACCAGGATCCCGATGCCGACGACGCTGCCGACACCGCTGTCCTTGGCCAGCATCAGCCGCGGGTCGCCGGAGACGAAGCTGAGCAGCAGCCCGGCCACGTTCACGACGAGGATGAGCAGGGCGAGCCCGTTGGTCCGCCGCTCGGTGACCGCGCTCCACCCGGTCCGCACGGCCGGCACCACACTGCTCCAGGCGAGCGCCGCGAAGGTGCTCAACCCCAGGGCCTCCTTGAGGAGGTAGTAAGAGCCGAGCGGCACCGCCACGTCCACGATCAGCGGCTTGAGGTTGTCCAGCATGCTCGGGTTCTGGTGGTCGTCGCTCCGGCCCTGGGCCCCCGTGTTCTTCGTCATGCCCCCAGCTTCGCCGCCGGGCGGGGTCCGCCGGTAGGAACGATCGTCCGGAGGTCCGCATGACAAATGTCAGTGCCCGCCGGTGGTCCCGGTCATGCCCGCCCTCATGCCAGCAGGTCAGCCAACTCGCCCATGTCGGTGAAGAGTCGGGTGGCTCCGGTGAGTCGGTCGGCGGGTGTCATGGCGGTGAACCCGTACACGTCCATCCGGGCCGCGCGGGCAGCCCGCACGCCCAGCGCGGAGTCCTCGACGACGACGCATCTGTCGGGTGCGACCCCCGTCCGCTCGGCGGCATGGAGGAAGAGGTCCGGCGCCGGCTTGCCGCGTCCGACGTCCTCCGAGCTGAAGACGCGGGCGTCGTCGAACCACTTGTCGAGTCCGGTCGTCCGGTGCCCCACCCGGATCCGCTCATGGCTTCCGGACGAGGCGACGCAGTACGGCGTGCCGTCCAGGGTCAGCTTCTCCAGTACGTGGGCAGCACCGGGCACCGGCTTCAACTCCCGCTCGAACGCCTCGAAGACCCGGGCGTGGAACACGTCGTCGAAGTCGTCCGGGAGCCGCCGGCCCGTGCGCTCCAGGACGAGGTCGTGGACCCGGTGCATCGCGGACCCCATGTAGTCGCGGATGGAGTCCTCGTAGGAGGTGGGGTGTCCCAGCTCGGTGAGATAGGCGGCCAGCAGCCGGTTGGAGATCGGCTCACTGTCGACGAGAACACCGTCGTTGTCGAAGATGACGAGGTCATAGCGCATACCAGGAGCCTAGACGCAGAAAACCCCGCACCATAAGGTGCGGGGTTTTCCTCAAAATTTGTTCGGCGGTGTCCTACTCTCCCACAGGGTCCCCCCTGCAGTACCATCGGCGCTGTGAGGCTTAGCTTCCGGGTTCGGAATGTAACCGGGCGTTTCCCTCACGCTATGACCACCGAAACACTATGAAACTGACAACCGGAGCCGCAGCAAGGCTACGACGGTTGTTCGTGGTTTCAGAACCAACACAGTGGACGCGAGCAACTGAGGACAAGCCCTCGGCCTATTAGTACCGGTCACCTCCACACGTTACCGTGCTTCCAGATCCGGCCTATCAACC